>JAESPD010000190.1 GCA_016756855.1 gamma proteobacterium endosymbiont of Lamellibrachia anaximandri
CGCCCACTTGGAGGAAGTCCTGTGTATATCATTTCCGACCATCAACAGTGGTTCTCCTACAGGGGACTTGCACCCCATAAGTTCATGCCCATGCTGGGCGTACACAAGAGCATTAACCGGAAATCCAAAAGCGTCGTTGTTTTGTGCATTCCGCTGCGCTCCATTTTGCACAAAATAACGCCACTTTCGGCTCCCGGTTATGCTAAACGTTATGCCTACCAAATGGTTTCAAGTATTGCTGCATTTCTTAGATTTTGGTCAGCGGTAACGACGGGGGCATTATTAAGAATTGAAGTGGCAGAAATAAGCCGATCAGCCGGGTCATTATTTATCTCTGCTCCAAAATTAACTGATAGTTCAGCAATTTCAGGGGTTATTTGCTGAATCTGGTAATTTTGAGATTGAATTATTAAATTTATAAACCCTGAGGCAGTACCGTCAACAATAACTCGCTTTTTTTTAATAAGCATAGAAATTTCCCAAATGGAAATATCGCAAATAATTAATTCATTCTCAGAGAATTTTATCGCCTTTTTTGCTTTAGATGTCAGCTTGCTTGGCTCTAAGGCATTCCAAATAATGGCACAAGTATCTAGCAATATCATTTCATTGCATCCCAGCTATCCCCAATTGGGGATAGAACATCATGAATAACCGCCGTCTTGGCCAGCTTCTTCAGTTTGGCTCTGGAAGAATTGTGCTGGCTAACCGGGGGAGTTAAAGTGGCTAAAGGAGTGCCTTTCGAAGTTACATTAAGTTGCTCTCCGTGCTGCACAATCTTAAGGTATTTTAAAAGGTTGGCTCTAAATTCACTTATACTTACATTTTTCATGTGGCCTTGCTCTTTGATAACAGTACAATTCTTATGTACAAGTATAGAAGGAATGGCATAACAAAGCAAATTCGAGCCTTGCCCAATATGAAATGAGTCTGAAGGAGTGGCGTATTTCCAGCATGAAATGAGTCTCAAATAGCCCTAATTGTTCATAATCACCTGATGAGAGCGATTATGAAGATTGAGAATCTGGATACT
>JAESPD010000191.1 GCA_016756855.1 gamma proteobacterium endosymbiont of Lamellibrachia anaximandri
ATTTTCTTGTTTGTTCTCATATGCTTTATGTTCTTGTTTGTTCTCATATGCTGTATGTTCTTGTTTGTTCTCATACGATTTGTGTTCTTGTTTGTTCTCATACGATTTATGTTCTTGTTTGTTCTCATGCACTTTATGTTCTTATTTGTTCTCATACACTTTATGTTCTTGTTTGTTCTCATACGCTGTATGTTCTTGTTTGTTCTCATACGCTTTATGTTCTTGTTTGTCCTCATACACTGTATGTTCTTGTTTGTTCTCATACGCTGTATGTTCTCGTTTGTTCTCATACACTGTATGTTTTTGTTTGTCCTCATACGATTTATGTTCTTGTTTGTTCTCATACACTGTATGTTCTTGTTTGTTCTCATACACTGTATGTTCTTGTTTGTCCTCATACACTGTATGTTCTTGTTTGTTCTCATACGCTGTATGTTCTCGTTTGTTCTCATACACTGTATGTTCTTGTTTGTCCTCATACGATTTATGTTCTTGTTTGTCCTCATACGCTGTATGTTCTTGTTTGTCCTCATACGCTGTATGTTCTTGTTTGTTCTCATACGATGTATGTTCTTGTTTGTCCTCATACGCTGTATTTTCTTGTTTGTCATCATACGCTGTATTTTCTTATTTTTATCATACGCTGTATGTTCTTGTTTGTCCTCATACGCTGTATTTTCTCGTTTTTCATCATACGCTGTATGTTCTTGTTTGTCATCATACGCTGTATGTTCTTGTTTGTCATCATACGCTGTATGTTCTTGTTTGTCTTCATACGCTGTATGTTCTTGTTTGTCATCATACGCTGTATGTTCTTGTTTGTCTTCATACGCTGTATTTTCTTGTTTGTCATCATACGCTGTATGTTCTTGTTTGTCATCATACGCTGTATGTTCTTGTTTGTCATCATACGCTGTATGTTCTTGTTTGTCATCATACGCTGTATGTTCTTGTTTGTCATCATACGCTGTATTTTCT
>JAESPD010000192.1 GCA_016756855.1 gamma proteobacterium endosymbiont of Lamellibrachia anaximandri
ATACATCGTTACGGGGGAGTATAGCAGAGACAGCACGGGGCACTCCAGGATACATCGTAACGGGGGAGTGCAACAGAGACGTCAAGGGACACTCCAGGATACATCGTAACGGGGGAGTAAAGCAGAGACGTCAAGGGACACTCCAGGATACATCGTAACGGGAGAGTTAAGCAGAGACATCAAGGGACACTCCAGGATACATCGTAACGGGGGAGTACAGCAGAGACAGCAAGGGACACTCCAGGATACATCGAAACGGAAGAGTACAACAGAAACTGCAAGGGACACTCTAGGATACATCGTAACGAGGGAGTACAGCAGACACAGCAAGGGGCCTTACAGGATAATTCGTAACGGGAGAGTACAGGAGAGACTGCAAGGGGCCCTCCAGGATATATGGTAACGGGGGAGTACAGCAGTGACTGCAAGGGGCACTCCAGGATACATCGTAACGGGGGAGTACGGCAGACACAGCAAGGGGCCCTCCAAGATGCATCGTAACGAGGGTGTACAGCAGACACAGCAAGGGGCACTCCAGGATACATCGTAACGGGGGAGTACAGCAGAGACAGCAAGGGACAATCCAGGATACATCGTAACGGGGGAGTACGGCAGAAATCAAGGGGGGCACTCCATGATACATCGTAACGGGGGAGTTCAGCAGAGACAGCAAGTGACACTCCAGGATACATCGTAACGGGAGAGTACAACAAAAACTGCAAGGGTCACTCCAGGATACATCGTAACGGGGGAGTACGGCAGACACAGCATGGGGCACTCCAGGATACATCGTAACGGGGGAGTAGAGCAGAGACAGCAAGGGGCACCCCATGATACATCGTAACGGGGGAGTACAGCAGACACCGCAAGGGGCACTCCAGGAAACATCGTAACGGGGGAGTACAGCAGAGACAGCAAGGGACACTCCAGGATATATCGTAACGGGGGAGTTCGGCAGAGACAGCAAGGGACACTCC
>JAESPD010000193.1 GCA_016756855.1 gamma proteobacterium endosymbiont of Lamellibrachia anaximandri
GGCTGGTTCCTGAGTTGATTGGTGTGGGTTTGGCGATTTGCATCTTATCACCTGAACCAGCCTTTTTTATTGTTATATCAATATGTTAATCCTAAAGTAAGTGCCATTCGTAACATACCCCCTTTAATACCATAGGGTGGTGCCATCAACTCCAGATTAAGTTCTATGAGTGATTTAGCCTGTTGCTCGGTACCATCGAGGAAGGCATCGATGCGTTGCCATACTGGATAGATATTGCAGGGATCGTCAGATTTTCGTGCCGACTTCGGCCCTTGAAAGACCCAATCACCGTCAACACCTAGAACATGCATTTTGGTCTCACGCAGGCAGGCACGGTAGATTGCTTTTTCTGGTGGGAACTTATCGATACCCAGATCCGCTTCTACCTCATTGTTGAACATCGCAATGGCAAGCTTGTTCTTAGCAGCATTTGCTTGCGACGACGGCTTATCTCGATTGATAAGTTCGTTCTTAAATACTGGAGATTTGCAGTACACTGCATTCAGGACGCGTGATAGCTCTTCTTGAAGCGAGCGCTTTGATTTAACAGCAAGTATTTTGGTCTTCCAATACCAACGGTTTATCTGGGGCTCCGAGGTGAGGCGATCAAGCAGCTCCTCTTCCTTGGCCACTGCTGCATTGTAGCGATCTTTGAATTCACGCTGTGCAACAGGGTCTGAATTTAGCTCTTGCGCAGTTTTTTGAATCTCCTCTAGCGCCAGCACTTCCGCTGTTGTCTCACGCAATTGATCGCTATTCAGACAAAGCACGCGAATATCTAGCCTTGCTTTAAAATCGAGTACTTTTTTCTTGAAATTGTCCTCATCATTCTTGCTTCCAGCGTAACTATTCAGCCCATTCTGCCATGCCCATGGATATTAGGCCTCATCCATTTTCATAAAGCCTGGATTCTGTCCTTTAAAAAGCAATGCCAATGCATCGGTAGCCGTCATGCCATGCTTACGGCAG
>JAESPD010000194.1 GCA_016756855.1 gamma proteobacterium endosymbiont of Lamellibrachia anaximandri
AAAACAGCTAACAAGAGCATTAACCGGAAATCCAAAAGCGTCGTTGTTTTGTGCATTCCGCTGCGCTCCATTTTGCACAAAATAACGCCACTTTCGGCTCCCGGTTATGCTAAACGTTAGCTTTTTGAAAAAAGTAAAAGTTGTTCCTGAATTAAAGAATCTGGGCATGATTGAGAGTTGAAAAAGTGATGGGTAAATCAAGCAGTCAGCCATCCATGAAAGTACATCCTCTCCATCAAGCATGTAAAAGAAATCGCTCTGATATTGTTTCGCTCAACCACACATGGTCAGGTGCTTCAAAGGGTTGAGTCTGTGTGGCTTTACTGCGCAGGAAGGAGAGCGTATCGTAACCTGAAATAGTAGAGCATGAGTGAAAGAACCAGCCACAGCTCATGATTTTGATTTAAATGAGTTTTGTCTGTTTGGTAAGCAAAGTTGCCATCTGAAGCACATCACTTCACAAGCTCAGTCATGTGCAGTTGGTCGTTTTTGGTGAGGCTGGTCAAGTTCTGTTCAGGGTCAGCTTAGCGCACTCATTCTATTAGCAAAGTAGTAAACTGCGAGGGTGAGTTCTGAAGAGGGATACACTTTAAACAGCAAAGTGTATCCCTCTTCAGAAGCAGTCGGCAAGCAGTGCGCAAAGCCTCGTAGGTGGCATCAAGGTTATTTGCATTGCCTAGGCTTTTTAAATGTAGTGGGCTGGAAGTTTAGTAACAATATGGAGGTTTTGTGCGAGCTTCAAAAGCTAACAATCCAATCAACACGGACAGTCCACTGCGTTGTTTGCCTTATGCCTTCGCTTCGCTCATTGTGGCATAAGTCAAACAATGCAGTGGACTGCCCGGTTATTGGGGTCGTTAGCTTTTTGAAAAAAGTAAAAGTTGTTCCTGAATTAAAGAATCTGGGCATGATTGAGAGTTGAAAAAGTGATGGGTAAATCAAGCAGTCAGCCATCCATG
>JAESPD010000195.1 GCA_016756855.1 gamma proteobacterium endosymbiont of Lamellibrachia anaximandri
CGGATGTAGACACCAGTTACAGACGGGGCAGACAGATGCGGGTGCAGACACCAGTTACCGACGGGGCAGACAGATGCGGGTGTAGACACCAGTTACATACGGGGCAGACAGATGCGGGTGTAGGCACCAGTTACCGACGGGGCAGACAGATGCGAGTGTAGACACCAGTTACAGACGGGACAGACAGATGTGGGTGTAGACACCAGTTACAGACGGGACAGACAGATGTGGGTGTAGACACCAGTTACAGACGGGACAGACAGATGCGGGTGTAGACACCAGGTACAGACGGGGCAGACAGATGCGGGTGCAGACACCAGGTACAGACGGGACAGACAGATGCGGGTGTAGACACCAGTTACAGACGGGGCAGACAGATGCGGGTGTAGACACCAGTTACAGACGGGGCAGAGAGATGCGGGTTTAGACACCAGTTACAGACGGGACAGACAGATGCGGGTGCAGACACCAGATACAGACGGGGCAGACAGATGCGGGTGCAGACACCAGTTACCGACGGGGCAGACAGATGCGGGTGTAGACACCAGTTACAGACGGGGCAGACAGATGCGGGTGTAGGCACCAGTTACCGACGGGGCAGACAGATGCGAGTGTAGACACCAGTTACAGACAGGACAGACAGATGTGGGTGTAGACACCAGTTACAGACGGGACAGACAGATGCAGGTGAAGACACCAGTTACAGACGGGACAGACAGATGCGGGTGTAGACACCAGGTACAGACGGGACAGACAGATGCGGGTGTAGACACCAGTTACAGACGGGGCAGACAGATACGGATGTAGACACCAGTTACAGACGGGACAGACAGATGCGGGTGTAGACACCAGTTACCGACGGGGCAGACAGATGCGGGTGTAGACACCAGTTACAGACGGGGCAGACAGATGCGGGTGTAAGCACCAGTTACCGACGGGGCAGACAGATGC
>JAESPD010000196.1 GCA_016756855.1 gamma proteobacterium endosymbiont of Lamellibrachia anaximandri
GACGAACGGGTAAAAGAGTTTTTTATCTGCAGTCTTCAGTTGGATACATTTACTATGCGATTGGAGCACGAGTGATGTGGCGGCGGGAACTGATTTTCGCCATTTTGAACTCCGAAACTTGAGATAGTAACTCTTGCGATCGATGCTGATCCTCACAATGAAAAACGAAAACTGATCAACATTAACAAGAAACCGGTAAACCAGTGTCAACAGTTGAAGATCATCCGCATCGACATGTCAATTTACTTCGGCTCACTTGATTACGTGCAAAATCGTATTCACAAAATCGTAGAGCACGAAAACATCAAACACATACTGATAGTAAGTACAGGTATCAATTTCATCGATCTGAGCGCATCTGAGATGCTGGTAACAGAGGCCAAAAGACTTGAAAAACTGGGCGGAGGACTCTATTTCGCCGAACTGAAATCGAGTGTTTATGAAGTTATAAGCAAGACCTGTTTTATTGCAAAAATTGGTAACAACAACTTCTTTGACAAGAAAAAAGATGCCATTGGCCATATCTACAAAAAATTAGACAAGAGTGTATGTCAGAAATGTACCCCACGCGTCTTTAATGAGTGCGATTAAAATATTTTATCGATTACGAATAACGGAATCAGAAAAGAGTCGTTTCTAGTCCGTGATTGGTCACGGGAGATGAGGCAGTTATGATTCTATTCGGCGAACGCGTATCACTATGACAACGAGCTATTTGCACAGAAAAACAGATGTAATGCTCAAGGTAGGGTCAGCCGTCGGTCGACAAGGTTGAATATCGTGCATTTTACATAGAAGTTGCCTAAGATTTCCAGGGTGATGATCACTAGTGTCCCAACGTTAAATCGAATAAATTCAATTGGTTATCCATGGCGCATTCTTCACTTTTGCAATCGGATTTCATAAGCAACTGATCCAATGGGGTTTTCTCGAAAAGAGTAAGGCTCAA
>JAESPD010000197.1 GCA_016756855.1 gamma proteobacterium endosymbiont of Lamellibrachia anaximandri
CAGCGTGAAGTTCTTTCCAGTTACTGCCACACCAAAACCTTTCTGGTACCTCTATCTCCTATTCGTGGAAACCACTCACCTAAAAGCAATTACGAATGGGATGCGGGTGATTTCCACCCAACCCTTTGAACAATTCCTGCATCGTTGGCCTGAACTACCAAATTGGCACACACCCTCTTTCTGTGGAACTGACCAAACATTCATACCACTAACTTCGATTTTACCTCCGCCAGATCGACGATGTGCGTTTTCAAAGATTTTCACAGCTAACGATTGAGACCAGGCGACCGGCATGATGAAACGCCAGGAAACACGCACAGCTTTACCCGGTCGCCTGCGTTGACTGGTTAGGTTGCGTTATCACGAAACTGAGAATATAAAAAATGCCTGATGTGACTCAAAATGATCTGTTTGGTGGGGTAACCACTTGTACAGCATCAAAAGACCCGGAAACATCAGGACTAGAAAGCATTGATGATAAGGCATTTAAGAGATTTATCGAAAAACATTATGCTTTGATTTCAAAATTGGACGATGTTGGACTACCTAAACCTGGCGAGCAAATACGATTAGTGACAAAAAGAACATTCAACTCAATTCAGTTTATTGAATTTATTGCTAACCGGGAAACAATAATTGACATGAAAGCGGCCATCTACTCTATTAATTTTAATGCTGCAAAAATATTATTAGAGTTGGTTAATTCTGAAAAAATACAGTCTGTAGAAATTTTGATGTCAAATTTGAGAAATAAAGCCCATCGCGAAAAAGAAGAAATTATGTAACTATTCAGCTAAAAAAATCACAAATAACGCTTGACAGGGTTTCACTGCATTTTTTGCAAGTCCGCGGGGGACAGCGTACCCGCGTTTATAGCTACGCATACAGACCGTAGGAAGCTTGCTGTA
>JAESPD010000198.1 GCA_016756855.1 gamma proteobacterium endosymbiont of Lamellibrachia anaximandri
CACCCTATCCGATTGATATTTCTGTGATTATTTACGCTTCATGCATGCAGGGGGAATTAAAATACTATCCCGAAAATATTAGCTACTACTTATATTTGCCGGCAAAAAACGGTGAAACTTCAGTTATCGATTCAATAGGCAAGGCCTTGATATTGTCCCAGGATATGAATGGAAAGATAGAACAGCAGTTGGCGAAAAAACAGTTGCAACTGCGCTATCTGCAACCCTTCGCCGGACCTCAGATTCTTCAGTTCATCGAGACCTGGTATCAACTGCGCAACGAGTGGAAGCGCCAGATGGAGGAGGGACTGGCGCGTTTTCAGCAAGCCCTGGAGAAACGCCCCTATCTGCGCACCCTCGCCCGCCGCCCCATTTTTCTTACCATGATGTCCTCGGTGCATGTTTCCCGCACCCGCATGCCCGAGGGCCGCGCCGATCTCTACGGCGCCATCATCGAACTCTACCTGGTTCGCCAGGAGAGCAACCGAATACGCCGTTACACCCTCTCTGGCGGCGACATGCCCCACTGGCCGGAAGATGAACCTGAACGGCCTTGTGGCCTGAAAGCGGCTGAAGCGCCGCTTATCGCAGCGATCGATCAATTTTTGCTGCAATAACCGCCGTATCGCCCGATCCGCTGCGCTTGATCGGGCCTACATAGGTGAGGAATCATAGCTAACACCATCCTTGGTTGTGGCAAAACACTGTAGGCCGGTTTAAGCGTAGCGGAACCGGCACACAAATCAACTAAACAAATGCCGAAGGTATAGGCCAGCACGGCGGATTCATGCTGAGACCCCATTTTCAATAAAAACATAAAGATACCCCTTAATACTGGACAAACCCCGCGATCTGAGGTAAAAAGTAGACCTTCAAATCACCGGACGAGAGACAGATTGCGG
>JAESPD010000199.1 GCA_016756855.1 gamma proteobacterium endosymbiont of Lamellibrachia anaximandri
CTCGTAGCTATAAACGCGGGTACGCTGTCCCCCGCGGACTTGCAAAAAATGCAGTGAAACCCTGTCAAGCGTTATTTGTGATTTTTTTAGCTGAATAGTTACACTTCGATTTTACCTCCGCCAGATCGACGATGTGCGTTTTCAAAGATTTTCACAGCTAACGCCTGCCATAACCGGAGGCAAAAAGGTGCACAGCGAGGTACGAGCGGCGCAGCTTTTTGACGTCCGCGTTTATGGCTTTGTTAGGCCTATTTTTCATGCCTATGCCATTCATCGTACACCTTCCAAATAGCCTCGTATTTGCTTGTTGCCTTTGGGTGCATATGCTTTGCGTATGAATCCACGTCTGCCTTACATAGATTTTCTATTTCTGAAACATAAGCCTTTTTGAATCGGATTTTGTCAATTTTGTTGTCTATGTATTTGCCGCAAGCATCTTCATATGCATTGAGGTAGTTTTCTATGATGGCTGAGCGTGATTTGCTTAGTAGCTCAAGGCGTCGTTTTTCTGCTGCATTGATTTTATCCGGCTTCCTGCCAATCAATAACTCTTCAATCTTGAAAGAGGCCTCTTCTATTCGCTGCCTTGCTCCCGATATTGCTTCACGTAATGCAGTCTCAGATTGCCCCACGGCGATATCATTTGCTCTTTTTTCACTAGATCTTGCACTCCTGCTTGATATCGATGCTTTCCATGCAAAAAATATAGTACCAAATAGACTAATAATGGCTATAGTCGCGCTACCCAAGGATATTTTTTGATCTAAAGTCACTTAGTCTTTGCCTTTAAGTATACCCAGTAGTTGCATAAATATCGTATCAATTAGTCATTTCACAGCATAAAAAGCAGGGTGAAATGAGAAAAGTGCACACTTTCTTGAATTCACCGCTAGTGA
>JAESPD010000002.1 GCA_016756855.1 gamma proteobacterium endosymbiont of Lamellibrachia anaximandri
CAGGCTTTGGCCCAAACCTCGCAATCCCCGGGAAAATACTTTCGTCTCACTCCTCTTACGCATGGTGGCTTGAGTGCCAACTTTCAGGATGGTGAGAATTTCAGTGAAACTTCAGTTCATATTTCTGAAGCAGGGCAAGGTACCTCCAGTGCAACAGGAACCCGCAGAGATTCCCAAGCTCGTCAGGAGTATCTCGATTCCCAGTCTTAATGTTGCCCCCAAGTCAGTCGGCCACGGGACAGTACGTCCGGGTTTTACTTGGGACGCTGTGGCACAGGTTAGCGGCAAGATCCTTGAGAAACATCCGAAGCTGAAAAAAGGGGCCATTATCCCGGCTGGACAACCGTTGCTCCGGATTGATCCCACGGATTTCGAGCTGGCTATCACTCAGATCAAAGCCGACATCCAGGCCAGTCAGGCACAACTTCAGGAACTCGATGCCAAAGCAACCAATACCCGTGCTGCCCTGGCCATCGAAGAGCGAGCTTTGCTTCTGAATGAATCAGAACTGCAGCGCAAGAAAAAACTGATTGGAAAGGGAGGCGTCAGCCGCTCCGATCTGGAGAGTCAGGAACAAGCCCTGTTGGCACAGAAACAGAAACTGCAGTCGCATGAGAACACTCTCAACCTGCTCCCCAGCCAAAAAGCACTGCTGGAGGCACAGTTGGCGCGCCATCGGGCGAAACTGGCTACCGCTGAGCGGGATCTTCACCACACTAAAGTGCAAATGCCTTTTACCGGGCGTATTGCCGAAGTCAATTTTGAAAAGGAGCAGTATGTCAGGGTAGGAGAGATTCTGCTCGAGGCAGACGATCTGCAACGTGCCGAAATAGAGGTGCAGATCCCGATCGAGCAGATAGCACCCCTAATGCGCTCTGAAAAAAATGTGAATATTCTGAATGCAGTGCAATCCGATTCTCATCATTCGTTTGGCATCACGGCCGAGGTGAAATTGAATCAGGGGCTGCTCAAGGCTGTCTGGAAAGGACGGGTTGCCCGCATGAGCGACACCCTGGATCCCAAGACAAGAACGGTTGGCGTGATAGTGGAAGTGGATGACCCTTACGCCAACGTGCGACCCGGTGTGCGTCCACCTCTGCTGAAGGGGCTTTTCGTTGAGGTCACGCTGATGGGAAGTGTACGCACTAACCGCCTTGTGATACCTCGTCTGGCCATACATGACGGTACGGTCTATCTGGTTAACGCGCAAGACCGTTTGGAGATCCGCAGAGTGGAGATTGAACTGCTGCAGCCGGAATTTGCAGTGATTGGCAGCGGAGTGGCGTCTGGTGAGCGGGTTGTCATCTCCGACCTGGTTCCCGCCATCGAAGGCATGTTGTTGTCGCCGCAGGCAGATGAAGCGGCTCAAACCATGCTGGGCCAACAGGCTGCTGCAGAGGGCGTCCGACCATGATCGAGTTCTTTGCCCGACACCCCACCGCCGGAAATCTGCTGATGCTGTTTCTGGCCATCCTGGGATTAACTGCGCTGCCGGGTTTGCAGCGGGAGACTTTTCCTGACTTTGCCAGTGATGAGATTGAGATACGGGTCGTCTACCCCGGCGCCAGTGCTGAAGATGTGGAAGAGGCGCTGTGCCAGCGCATCGAAGATGCCGTCGATGGTATTAGCGATGTAGCTGAGATGCGTTGTGATGCCAAAGAAGGTTTCAGCGTTACTATCGTTGAGATGGAGGAGGGAGGAGATCTGCTCCGTTTCAAGGATGACATCAAGACTGAGATCGATGCCATCGACAATTTTCCTGAACAGGTGGAGCCACCGGTTATCCGGGAACTGGGTCGTACCGACAGAGTTGTCTCCATTGCGGTTACCGGTCCTATGTCGGTGAGTCATCTGAAAGCCTATGCTGAACAGGTAAAGGATCGATTTCAGGTGCTTCCCGAAGTTTCGCAAGTCGATATTAATGGTTTTTCAGATCACCAACTGCGTATCGAGGTTCCTGCTTCTGCACTGCGTCAATATGGCGTAAGCATGTCGGAGATTGCCAATGTCATTGCCCGTCAGGGCGTGGATCTGCCAGCCGGATCCCTGGAAGCAAGAGAACGGGACATTCTTCTCCGCTTCACCGATCTGCGAAGGACACCGGAGGAGTTGGCGGATTTGGTTGTGGTCAGCGCCAGTTCCGGCTCTGAGATACGCCTGGGGGATATCGCCCATATCAGTGACCGATTTGAACTGGACGAGGACAAAATCCTCTTCAATGGCAAGCGTGCGGCAATTCTCCAGATCAACAAGACCAAGCAGCAGGACACGCTGGTGGTCATAGATGCGGTCTCCAGCTATCTGGATGAATTGCGCTTGACTGCACCCTCCGGTGTGACGTTTACGCTCACCGAGGATCGTTCGTCTGTGGTGCGGGATCGCCTCACTCTGCTGCTGAAGAACGGCGCCCAGGGTCTATTGTTGGTGTTCCTGACCATGTGGCTCTTCTTTCAGGGACGCTTTGCCTTCTGGGTGGCGATGGGACTGCCGATCTCATTTCTGGGTGCGCTCTTCTTTATGAGCGTGCTGGGATTGACTATCAACATGATCACCATGGTGGCGCTGTTGATTGCGATTGGCCTGCTGATGGATGACGCGATCGTTATCGCAGAAAACATCGCCACGCACCTGAAGCGGGGAAAAAACGCCATGCAGGCGGCAATCGAAGGAACCCGGCAGGTAGCACCCGGTGTGCGTTCATCATTTCTGACCACTATAGCCGTCTTTGGTCCCCTGGCGTTTCTCTCGGGACATCTGGGCAAGGTACTGCAGTTCATACCGATGGTGCTGATCCTGGTGATTGCAGTCAGCCTGATCGAGGCCTTTCTGATTCTGCCGCACCACCTGGCACACTCATTGAAACACCATGAGCAGGAAACCGGGCGCTTCCGGCAAGCCTTTGACGATCGTCTGCTACGTTTCAGGGATGTCACACTGGGGCGCATCGTAGATAGTGTTATTCATCAACGCTACTGGTTTGTCGGTGGTGTAATCGCCTTGTTCGTGGCCAGTATCGGAATGATGGCGGGAGGCAAACTCAAATTTCAGGCCTTTCCCGATATCGAGGGTGACACCATCGAGGCGCGTATCCTGCTGCCTCAGGGCACCCCTCTGTGGCGTACGGAAGCCGTGGTTGAGCAGGTGACCGATGGGCTGAAAAAAGTGGATGAGACATTCTCGCCGTTACAGCCGAATGGCCAACGTCTGCTGAAGAATGTCCAGATCCGTTACAACTCCAACCTGGATGCCAACGAGGCCGGTCCCCATGTTGCCACGGTTACTGTCGATCTGTTGACGGCTGAAGAACGCAGCGGCTCATTGGATGATGTGATCAATCAGTGGCGTAGTGAGGTGGGCGATATCCCTGATCTTGATGCCTTGAGCTTCAAGGAGCCGGTAATCGGTCCGGGCGGCATTCCAATGGAGATTCGTCTGGTCGGGGATGATCTGGATCAGCTCAAGCAGGCATCACGAGAGCTTCAATCCTGGCTGTCGCGTTATCGAGGGGTATTCGATGTTACCGACAACCTGCGTCCCGGCAAACCGGAGTTGCGCCTGAGTCTGAAAGAGGGGGCGCTCTCTCTGGGCCTGGATGCCTTTACCATTGCTAATCAGTTGCGGGCCGCCTTCTATGGAACCACCGCAACAGAGATCCAGGTTGGGCCTGAGTCCTATGAAATCGATGTCCGGCTCATGGATCAGGATCGTTCCGATCTGACCGATATCGAGATGTTCAGAATCACCACCGCGGCGGGTGACCAGGTTCCCCTCAGTGCTGTTGCTCACATTGAGCATGATCGTGGTTACGCCCGGATCCAACGGATAAACGGGAGGCGCACCATAACGGTTCAGGGCGATATCGATAGCCGAATCGCCAACGCTGCCGAGATTGTAGGCGATACCAAAAAGCGCTATCTGCCGCAGCTGCTGGAACGCTATCCCGGTATCAGTGCCGGTATCGAGGGCGAGTCAAAAAGGACCGCCAAGACAGCGGCCTCCATGCTGAGGGGATTCGGTATCGGTCTTGTCGGTATTTTTATCCTGCTCAGTTTTCAGTTTCGCAGTTATGTCGAGCCGGTTGTCGTAATGACAGTGATACCACTGGCTTTGATTGGTGTTGTTTGGGGCCATCTGTTGATGGGGCTCAATCTGACCATGCCGGGTGTCATCGGCTTCGCCTCTCTCTCGGGAATTGTGGTGAACGACTCTATTCTGCTGGTCGAGTTTTTGAAGTTGCGGGTACGGGAGGGACATGCAATTGTTGAGGCGGCAAAGATGGCGAGTCGGGAGCGGTTCCGTGCGGTGTTGTTGACCTCCATCACGACCATTGCCGGGCTTATCCCGCTGCTGCTTGAAAAGAGCATGCAGGCGCAAATTCTGATACCCCTGGCTACCAGTATCGTTTTTGGCCTGTTGGCGACCACTATGCTGGTGTTACTGGTGGTACCGGCGCTGTACAGCATACTGAACGATTTTGGCCTGCTGTCTGAATCGGATGAGGAGGAGGAAACGCCGGGAACCCCTGACTTACCTGCCCAGTAGTTCCACCTTGATCCAGGTCGAGTGCTCGTCGCTGGCTCGGGTCTTCGCCTGCATGCCGATATTGGATGTGCTGTTCGAACCAGCTTGGCCTGTGCTGCTAAGGGGAATCCATTCTCCAGGTTTGACGCTGACCACGGTTGCGCTTTCTGTTTGCCTGACTGTTTCCTGACGGCGGCCGGGTTGTGCGTGGCGGTTGGTGATCTCCAGCCTGATGCGATCACCGATGATCTGAGGCGTTACATGGAAACCGGAACTGATATCCTGATACTCCGTAGTGCTCTGATATCCGACAATGGGACCAGCGATTACCCCGGTCCCGCTTTCAACAGGCCGGCTGATCCCCGTTTTGATGAAGGCGGATTGACCCTCCAGGGTCTGTATCGTCCGGCTGGCATCAGTGTGGCTTTGGGTTGTGTAGCGTTTGATACTGCCTCTTTCCGATTGGGTGCCGATTCTGATGCTGTCGTTCCCGGCGTGAAGTTCGACTTGCTGTCTCTGCCGTTGTGACGGTGCCTGTTCACGAACATGGATCAACATTCGTCTTGGCGCATGGTCGAACTCATTGATGATCTTTTTTATCTCAACCATGCGTTCTGGTGAGGTGCGAATAATCAGCTTGTTATGCATCCCCTCGATCGTGCCCTCAGGACCCAGGAAGGGTTTTAGCAGAGGGATCATCTCTTGGGGTGTCCTGCCTTTGAGTTCGAATATTTCCAAACTCTCTGCCTGGGCCTGGAGTGGAAGAAACATGAGGATGATAATCAGGCAGAGGGATTGGGTCATGGAGTTTTCCAGCGATAGATTGCGGCAACAGGCTATGAGTTTCACTACAAGTGTAGCCGCCAGAGTTCTGCATCCGGTTCCCCAGTCTCCCAGGCTTCATCGAATATCTCTGTCAGTTGATGAACCCTTGGCCGGGCATTGAAGGCGGCAACGGCATCGTAGCGGGTCGGCAGTGACCGGTGCAGATAACCGCAACCATCCACCAGCATGAAATTCTCTGGAAATTGTTGGTAGTTCTCGCCGGGTTTTCTGATCTCAACGGTGGTGGTCAAGCGTTGCGCCAGTGTGATCAGGCGATGCCCCGTTTTTTGTATTGTGCTGTTGTCCTGCAGCAGTATCCGTATTCTGGCAAAACGGGAGTTGAGCGCCAATCGCTTAAAGGGTTCGAGGAACGCTGTTTTGTCAAATACCGGTGGATCGAGATCGCGGGTGAATATCTGCAACTCGCGATTTGCCTGTTCGACAAGTCGTGATGCAACGGCAAGGTTTTCGGCGGGATCCTGCAGGTAAAAAGTGTCGCTGGTAACACCAAGGATCGCATTCTGAAAAGTGGGCGCTTGATCAGGCATTGTTCAGAGGCTCCTTTGTCATCCGGCGGTGTGGGATGCCGGCATCCATGAACTCGTCACCCTCTGCAGCGAAGCCATGCTGTGCATAGAAGGAGAGCGCTGTTGATTGGGCATTCAGGAACAGGCTGGGGTAGCTGTTCTGATCTGCGGTAACCAGCAATTTTTGCAAAAGGGCTTTGCCGACGCCGCGTCCGCGCCATGAGCGAATGACTGCCATGCGCCCAATCTGGCCGCTTGGCAGCAGGCGAGAGCTACCAATCGGCTCTCCTGTCCCCTGTTCCACGGCGAGCAGGTGCAGTGCGCCTTCATCCAGACCATCCCACTCGAGTGTCGGCGGCACCTGCTGCTCATGAACAAAGACGATCTCTCTGACTTGCTTCAGCAGCACCTGGTCTTCAGGCCAGTGGGCAATACGTATCTGAAAGGCCGGCTTAATCATCAGGAAACCTAAAATGGCCGTCGTTGTAAAGGTCACAGACCAGCTGCAGATAGTCGGGCTGCTCCAGCCATGCCTCAAGATAACCGTAGTGCAGTGCCTGGTAGTGGGTGATGACCGGGAGGAAATCCCCCTCATCTGAGGGGAGCTGATACTCTTTGCCGTTGGCAAAGAGAGAGTCGTTGCCCTGGTCGCCGCGGCTGAATGCCAAACGTGTGTAGGGATTGCGCTGGATGACCGCCACTTCCCTGAACCGGTTGTGGAAGATATTGGGATCGAGTGGCTGATCCTGTGCCTCCACCTGAAGATTCAGTTTGCCCTCAGTGATAAAACGTCCGAACCAGCGGCGCTGGTGATCGCTATCTTCAGTGAGTAGTTTACCCAGCAGCTCTCTTATCTGTTCAAGTGCCTGGGGAGTTATCTCGGCGTTGGCAGACTGGGGTTTGAGTGGCCTGTCGAGTAAACGCCCTGTTGCGATACGATCTTGTACCAGCTCCTCACACCAGGCGGCAGCCATCTCTCTGAATGCAGGTGCCTGAAAGCCTACCGAACAACTCAAACATTCACCTTCGGCTATGCCCCAGTGGGCGACATTTGGGGGCAGATAGAGCATGTCCCCGGGTTCCAGCAGCCACTCCTCTTCAGCATTGAATTCCGGCAGGATGCGCAGGTCGAGACCGGGGATGTAATCATCCTCGGTGACTCTCTGATAGTGGATCTTCCAGCGGCGACGTCCCTTGGCCTGGAACAGAAAGACATCGTAATCGTCGATGTGGGGGCCTACCGAACCCTGATCAGCAGCATAACTGACCATGACATCATCGAATCGCCAATCGGGCAGGAAACGAAAATATTCCGTCAGTCTGGCGACTTCAGGCAGATGTTTGTCCACATCCTGTACCAGGAGCGTCCAGTGACTCTCAGGCAGTTTGGAAAATGTCTCGTCATCGAAGGGGCCGTGGCGGGCTTCCCAGGGTGTTGACCCGTGTTTTTCCAATACAAGGCGGGATTCGACATCGTCTTCACAGGCAAGTCCTGCCAGTTCGTCAGGTTCAAGATGGCATTTGAAATCAGGCAGTGCCTGACGAAAGAGCAGGGGTTTTTGCTGCCAGTAATCGGTGAGGAACTGCTCGGCAGTCAATCCGTCGGGAAATTTCAGTCTCTGCATAGTCTGATCTGTGTGGTCACTGCGATTCGGGGGGGATTACCCCTCATTGTCATCTCGACGAAAGGAGAGATCTCCTGCCGATTTGTCATTGCTCAAAAAGACAGTTGGTTAATGATTCCTCAAAGTATAAACCAACCCTCTCGACAGGGCGGGGGCTGATAAATGGTTTTTCTACTGAAAGTTAGTGAATTGTGACAATTTCGGGACGGTTGCGAGATTACCAGGACTCAGACTTGGTTGTGCAGGGGATCCTGTAACAACACTGTTTTGAGGAGATTGTTATGAAAAGGCACATCGCTACCCTTCTATTGACAGGTGGCATTTTGGCTTCGTCACCATTACTGGCAAGGGATATCAATGTAGAGATCACCAATCTTACAAGTGGTGTCTACTTCACCCCATTGTTGATTGCTGCACATGATCGGCACACCCATCTTTTTGAAGTCGGCACTGAAGCAACAGTAAATTTGCAGGCTGCAGCAGAAGGCGGGAACATCTCTGGCCTGATTGGCGATGTTGAGGCGGCCGGAGGTGAGTATGCGGCAAATCCGGCTGCCGGGCTACTGGGTCCCGGTGAGACGACGGATGCTGAACTGGATATTCATGGCCGCTCCACCTCGCGTCTGTCGATTATTGGCATGCTGCTGCCCACCAATGATGGTTTTGTTGGATTGGATGCGATCAAAATCCCCAAACGGAAAGGTATCTATACCTATTTACTCAACAGTTACGATGCTGGCACAGAAGCAAACGATGAGATAGTAAATGGGGGCGGCGCCCCAGGTGTCCCCGGCATTCCCGCCGACCCGGGTGGCTACAACGGCAGTGGCGCCACAGGAGTTTTTGATGCCGAGCAAAATGTCAACGTGCATGTCCACAAGGGTGTGGTGGGTGACCAGGATTCGATCGGTGGAAACAGCGATCTAGACAGTCGTGTCCATCGCTGGCTGAATCCTGTTGCCCGGGTCGTTATCCGTGTCGGCGAACATTGGGATGATGATTGAGCGATCCGGATTAACTAGGGGCATGTAAAACGGGCAAAAGAAAACCCGGCACACCAAGTTGGGGGAGGTATGCCGGGTTTTAAATTGCACGCACAGCTGAAGACCCTGTGTTTGCGGACACGAACGGGAGGACAAGCCAATCAGGTTCGTGCGTGCAGAGTTAGTATGAACTAAATTCCTTATGCAAAACTGTGCTGGAGATCACATTTTTGAGCAGATTTGCGATCTGCGTCATATTTTTTCTGCCTGCTGAGCCGCATTTCCGATGTAGCTCATCGGGGTCATGTTCTTCAACGAGACTTTTGCCTCCTCGGGAATCTCAAGTCCCTCGATGAAGACCTGTAGATCCCCTGGCGTAATACGCTGTCCACGGGTCAGTTCCTTGAGTTTTTCATAGGGCTTTTCGATGCCGTAGCGGCGCATCACGGTCTGTATCGGCTCCGCAAGCACCTCCCAGTTATTATCCAGATCCTGCAGCATGGCGTCGCCATTGGCTTCGAGCTTGCTGATACCGCGCATGATGGACTGCAGGGCGATGCTGGTGTGGGCGATGCCGACGCCCAGATTGCGCAGCACGGTGGAGTCAGTAAGGTCTCGTTGCCAGCGGGAGATCGGCAGTTTGGTGGCCAGGTGGCCGAAAAGCGCATTGGCAATGCCCAGGTTACCCTCGCCGTTTTCGAAATCGATGGGATTGACCTTGTGCGGCATGGTGGAAGAACCCACCTCACCGGCAATGGTTTTCTGCTTGAAATAACCCAGCGAGATGTAACTCCAGATGTCCCGGCAAAAAT
The DNA here is from genome assembly GCA_016756855.1 of gamma proteobacterium endosymbiont of Lamellibrachia anaximandri. GTDB lineage: Bacteria > Pseudomonadota > Gammaproteobacteria > Chromatiales > Chromatiaceae > QGON01. The sequence goes on from JAESPD010000002.1 coordinate 9,294, forward strand.
CGATCAGGATGGTGTTGAACCTGGCGGTGGCATCGAACAGTTCCGCGATATAGTCGTGGGGCTCGATCTGGATAGTGTAGGGGTTCCAGTCCAATCCCAGGGATTCGATGAAATCTTTTGCAAAACCGGGCCAGTCGACCTCCGGATAGGCAGAGAGGTGGGCGTTGTAGTTACCCACAGCCCCATTGATCTTGCCCAGCATCTGCAGATTGGCGACCTGCTCCCGCTGGCGATGCAGGCGGTAGACCACGTTGGCCATCTCTTTGCCCATGGTGGAGGGAGAGGCAGGCTGGCCGTGGGTGCGGCAGAGCATCGGCTGATCCGCCAGCTCATGGGCAATAGTGCGAATGGCGCTGATTACCTCATCCATCTGAGGCAGCAGGACCTGCCCACGGCCTTCACGCAGCATCAGGGCGTGAGAGAGGTTGTTGATATCCTCGGATGTGCAGGCGAAATGGATAAACTCGCTGATCGCCTCCAACTCATCGTTGCCGGCTATCTTCTCCTTCAGGAAATACTCCACCGCCTTGACGTCGTGATTGGTGGTGCGCTCGATATTTTTGACCCTATGGGCATCCTCTTCACTGAACCTTTCAACGATCCCATCGAGAATATTGTTGGCGTGTTCGCTGAGCGGGGGGACTTCGGCAATAGCGTCGTGGTCTGCCAATGCCTGCAACCAGCGGACCTCCACCAGCACCCGATGCCTGATCAGGCCGAATTCGCTGAAGATTGGACGTAAATCGGCGCTCTTGCTGCCATAACGCCCGTCCACCGGGGAGACTGCGGTAAGTGTGGAGAGATCCATGATTATCAACTCGTCTAGGTAAATCGAAGACGGGGATTATAACCGCATGTTCACTCGGATAGTGAGAGTCCTCTGCGCTATTTCATGTAGTCCTAAAAAAGGCAGGCGGCGGAGTCGATGCGGCCCACAGCTGTTTTTCGCTGCTGCCTGATCGACTCCCCTTTATGCATTGCGTGATAGGGTGGATAGTGCAGATTTACTCCGCTTTCTCTTCCGCGCCGCCCATCATCTCCATGCCTTTCGACTTGGCGGCATCGTAGTACTCGCTCGATTTTTCGCCGATTGAGCTACCGATATCCCCGGCGGTCTCTTTGGCAGCGTCATAGTATTCGCCCGATTTTTCTTTGATGACGCCACCGACTTCGCCGGCAGTGTCTTTTGTCGATTCGTAGACTTCCTTGCTTTTCTCTGCAACGGCATCATAGGTGTCAGCGGAGACTTCCTTGGTTTTTTCCCAGGTCTCTTTCCCCACCGTTTTGGCTTTTTCGGTCAGTGACGGATCAGTTGCCGATACCGGGGCTTCAGCAATTTCCACCTGTGGTGCTTGGGCCGGTTCATTTGATGTGCCGACGGCTCTCTGTTCCGGTGCCACAGGTGCGGGGGTGTTGGACTCGCCGCAAGCGGTGAGAACCAATGCGAAAGCGAGGGGCAATGCTGAATGGAGCAGTTTCATAATAAATTATCCTGATCGTTTGAAATTTCGATTTTCAGGGTACTACAGGCCCTGATTGTAAGACCCGCGACACTGTCGCATTTAACAATTGTTCAAATTCTCATGTGGACTGATCCAACAACTTTTTTGCGGTGGCCAGATAATTTTTCCTTCCGAACGCGATTTGCATCCTGCGTCCACCGGTTTGGTGCCACAACATGGCGGAGCGGATGCCCGCGAGCAACAGGGAGCGGATACGATTCACATTATCAGGATTCTGCAGATAGACAGCTTCCCCCTGAACCATGATCCTTGGCTGAAGGTTGCTGACGTTCTCGGCATATATCTCCGCCAGGGAGGCGAGAATATTGGAGTGCATCTCGGGAAAATGTGCCAGGCGGGTGGTGGTTAAATCGATGCCCTGGCGGATTTTCGTCAACCGTTCCGGCAGCTTTGAGAGCTTGCGTTCGAGTTGAATCAGGGCGAGTAGATACCCGGTGACTTCCGCATCCCTTTTGGCTTCACCACTCAGTTGACGGTAAATCTCACGCAGGCCGAAGGCAACGCCATTGATGCCGCCGAAAACATCGGAAACAGTTCCAGCATCTGTCTCGAACAAACTGTGGATACTGCGGTTCATAATCTCCGAATCCGCCATTCCCCGCCGTCCAATCTGCTGCACCAGTGTGGCTGCCTGGAAGATGCCGGCAAGTGCCAGGGTACGGTCCTCTATGTTGTATTTCACGATGGATGCGCCTCTCCAGGGGGGTATGAGGATTCGATAATGCCGCCGCCGAGGCAGTCGCCATCCCGATAGAATACGATTGATTGGCCGGGTGTCGCGGCCCGTTGGGGTTCGTCGAATACGACTTCAAAAGTGTTCCCTGGTCGCAGAAGGACTTCACAGCCTTGCAGGGACTGACGATGCCGCAGTCGCGCCTCGCATGACAAGGGAAATTGGGGTGCCTTGCCGGAGACCCAGTGCAGCTGGGTTGCGAGGACTCCCCCACTCATCAGCAGGGGATGGTTGTGACCCTGTGCTGCTATCAATACGTTTTGTTGCAGATCTTTTGACACCACGAACCAGGGAGCCTCGGCGCTATTCTTCCGGCCGCCGATACCCAGACCTTGTCTTTGTCCCAGGGTGTAGTACATCAGTCCCTGATGATTTCCGAGGGCCACACCTTCAGGATCTTCGATACGACCCGGATTGGCCGGCAGATATCGGCTGAGAAACTCGCGAAACTTTCGCTCCCCGATGAAACAGATGCCGGTGCTGTCCTTTTTTTTATGATTGGGAAAACCGGCTTCCTCGGCAATTCTTCTCACTTCGTCCTTCTGCAGATCACCCAGGGGGAAGAGGGTACGGGAGAGTTGTGTCTGGCCCAGCATATAGAGAAAGTAGGTCTGATCCTTGCCTTCGTCTGCTGCTCGCTGAAGCTGATATTCGCCCATGTGCTTTCCCAGTCGTGCATAGTGCCCCGTAGCGATGCGTTCCGCGCCCAGAGACTCCAGTGCATAGTCGAGAAAAGCCTTGAACTTTATCTCCCGGTTGCAGAGCACGTCGGGATTTGGCGTTCGTCCTGCACGGTACTCATCGAGAAAATAGGCGAATACCCGATCCCAATACTCAGCAGAGAAATTTACGCTGTGCAACGGAATGCCAAGTATGGCTGCCACACCCTGGGCATCTTTGAGATCTTCTGCCGCAGAGCAGTACTCTGCGTCGTCATCCTCCTCCCAGTTCTTCATGAACAGGCCTTCTACCCGGTAACCCTGTTCTTGCAGAAGCAGGGCTGCGACGGATGAATCGACGCCGCCTGACAGGCCGACAACGACCAGGCCCCTGTCACCACTCATGTTTGGTCCTTTTTTTCTGCGCTGCTGTGCCGAGCACCAAATTGACGCCACTCTCCAGGTTGCAGGTCGCCGAGACGCCAACGTCCGACGGTTGTGCGTACTAGCCGCAGGGTGGGGTGTCCAACTGCGGCAGTCATACGCCGGACTTGCCGGTTGCGGCCCTCGCGAATCTTGATCTCCAGCCATTGTGTGGGAATATTCGCCCGATATCGTACCGGTGGGTCTCGTGGCCAGAGGTCCGGTTCTTCCAGCAGCGTTGCCTGCGCCGGCAGGGTGGGGCCATCCTTGAGCTGAACCCCCTGTCGCAACTGTTCTATCGCCTCGATACTGGGTATTCCATCCACCTGTACCCAGTAGGTTTTCCAGGTTTTTTTTCGAGGATTGGTCAGTTGATATTGAAGTTTTCCATCATCGGTCAAAATCACCAGTCCCTCGCTGTCGCGATCGAGTCTTCCGGCGGCGTAGACCTGTTTTACGGGGATGAAATCGGCCAGCGTGGCGCGATCCTCACTGTCGGTAAATTGGGTCAGGACGCCGTAGGGTTTGTTGAACAGGATCAGCATGAAAGGATTTATTGTGGAACGAGGGGAGGATTATATCGTTCTATGTCTATCGATAGAGCCTTTTTTCTATATGCTTGGTTTTTATCAATCCGCAAATAGCGCTAACAACGCCAAATTAGTTGCTGAAGCGATTTCGTAATCCAGCACAAAATTTAAACTATTGCGTGCTCAGCGTTATTTGCGGAATCAATGATTTGTTAGCACAGACGAAGGAAATTCCTGGAACAAGGAAGCATGTGCAGATCGACAGGGCAGCAAAAGGGCCGATGAATTAACTCATCGGCCCTTAAGTAAAATCATTATGCTCGAAAACCCAGCTATTCATTGGCAACACGTTGTATGTTGACCGCGTGAAGGCCTTTTGGACCTTGATTGATCTCAAATTGCACTTGTTGCCCCTCTTTGAGGGTCTTGTAACCGTCCATCTCAATGGATGAAAAATGGACGAATACGTCCTGCTCTCCTGAATCCGGGGTCACGAAACCGTAACCCTTCGCATTGTTAAACCATTTTACAACTCCAGTGGCCATAACTTGATACTCCTCGCGTTCAATGCCCCGAATTGGTTAAAAATATATAAATTGCATTATTAGGAGCGATCCGGATGTCCCGGAACCCGCTCTGTTATTGTCAGGGTTTTTCGATGGTCTTTGCCTCGTTAAAACCCGCGCCGGCAATTCGCCGGCTAAACTGGCGGTTTCGATTTCGGCAGCATGAAACGAAACCGCTGATGGCTAAGTATAGTGAACCAATCGATTTGGTCAACTATTGTCCAAGTAAAATAGTAGGATATACTTATCAACTGAACTGAACCGATTGGTACGACTCAAACAAATCGAGGCGTTCCTGTTTACGGCTTTCGTCACCCTGTTAGGCCCCGTAATCGAAAAACCGGAGAGAAATAGTGAATTTTGTTCTCTTCGATTCGGTCGTGCTAACAGTAACAGCCTGCTAATATTCCTTACTATGACAGAGAGAAAAGAAAATACGCACGATGGTAGCCTTGCGGTTCAGGAGAAACCGCCGAAGCTGAAAAAGCCTCCACTGTATAAAGTGATACTTCTGAATGATGACTACACGCCGATGGAGTTTGTCATCCAGATTCTGGAGACTTTTTTCCAAATGGAGAGAGAGAAGGCGACGAGGATCATGCTGCATGTCCACACCCGTGGGGTTGGGGTTTGTGGTGTCTTCAGTCGGGACATTGCTGAAACCAAGGTTTCACTGGTCAATGATTACTCCAGAAACAATCAGCACCCGCTGTTATGCGATATGGAAGAGGCTTGAGAAAAGAGTAGAGAGATGTTGAGTAAAGAGCTGGAATTTACCCTGAACCAAGCGTTTAAACGCGCAACAGAGAAACGTCGCGAGTTTATGACAGTGGATCACCTGCTGATGGCGCTGCTGGATAACAGTGTGGCGGCTGAGGTTTTGACCGTCTGTGGCGCTGACATACAACAGCTCAGGCAAGAGATCACCCGTTTTGTCGATGAGACCACACCGACAATTTCGGAAGATGATGAACGTGAGATACAGCCGACTCTGGGTTTTCAGCGAGTGCTTCAGCGTGCGGTTTTTCATGTCCAGTCATCTGGACGTAAAGAGGTGACCGGCGCCAACGTGCTGGTGGCTATCTTCAATGAACAGGATTCCCAGGCTGTCTACTTCCTGGATCAGCAGGATGTTGCCAGACTGGACGTCGTCAACTACATCTCCCATGGCATTTCCAGGTTTGATGAAGCACAGGAACAGGAAGAGGGTGATGATGCCGTTGATTTCACTGGTGAACCCAAGCCGGAGAGCCATCCCAGCCCGCTTGAGAGTTACGCCGCTAATCTGAATGAACAGGCGGTAGCTGGAAAGATAGATCCACTGATCGGCAGACGATCCGAGATAGAGCGAACGATTCAGATCCTCTGTCGCAGGCGCAAAAACAACCCTCTGCTTGTCGGCGAGGCAGGTGTCGGAAAAACAGCGATTGCCGAGGGACTTGCGAAGATGATCGTTGATGGTGAAGTGCCGGAGGTCCTGGCCGGTGCAACGATCTATTCACTGGATCTTGGCAGTCTGGTAGCAGGCACAAAGTACCGCGGCGACTTTGAAAAACGTCTGAAAGCGGTTCTTGCCCAGCTGCATAAAACCCCTGACGCGGTGCTGTTTATCGATGAAATTCACACCATCATTGGTGCCGGTTCGGCTTCCGGCGGGGTGATGGATGCCTCCAATCTGATCAAACCCGTTCTCGCCTCAGGTGAGCTGCGCTGCATCGGGTCAACCGCCTATCAGGAGTTTCGCGGCATCTTTGAGAAGGACCGTGCTCTGGCCCGGCGTTTTCAGAAGATCGACGTGGAAGAACCAACGGTGGAAGAGACGGTGGATATCCTGAAGGGACTTAAAACCCGTTTCGAAGAACACCACGAGATTGAGTACACCCTGGATGCCCTGCTGAGTGCAGCGGAACTCTCCGATAAATATATCAATGATCGTCATCTGCCGGATAAGGCTATCGATGTGATCGATGAGGCGGGTGCCAATGTTCAACTGCAACCGAAAGGTAGCCGTAACAAGTTGATCGACGTGGAGGAGATCGAAGCGATTGTTGCAAAGATTGCACGAATCCCGCCGCGTAGGGTCTCCTCGTCGGACACTGAATCATTGCGCAACCTCTCCCGTGATCTGAAAATGGTGGTTTATGGGCAGGATCCAGCGATTGAAGCGCTGACCAGTGCCATCCGCATGAACCGCTCCGGGCTGGTAAGTGAAGGACGCCCGGTGGGTTCATTTCTGTTCGCCGGTCCCACAGGTGTCGGCAAGACTGAGGTGACTCGTCAGCTGGCCAGAATCATGGACATGGAGCTGATTCGATTCGATATGTCGGAGTACATGGAGCGGCATACGGTTTCGCGTCTGATTGGAGCCCCACCAGGTTATGTGGGTTTCGATCAGGGCGGCCTGCTCACTGAAGAGATCAACAAGCACCCACACGCTGTGCTGCTGCTCGACGAGATCGAAAAGGCCCATCCTGATGTTTTCAATCTGCTGTTGCAGGTGATGGATCACGGCACACTGACCGATAACAATGGCCGCAAAGCCGATTTTCGGAATGTAGTCCTTGTGATGACCACGAATGCCGGTGCACAGGAGATGAGTCGGGCATCCATTGGTTTTACCTTACAGGACCATGCCTCTGACGGCATGGAGGCGATCAAGAAACTCTTTACCCCGGAATTTCGAAATCGTCTGGACACGGTGATCCAGTTTTCCCCACTCTCCACTGAGCATATTGCCAAAGTGGTGGATAAGTTCATTTTTGAACTGGAAGGGCAATTGCAGGAGAAGGGCGTAACGCTGCTGATCGATGCAGAGGCGAGGGTCTGGCTGGCTGAGAAGGGCTATGATCCGAAGATGGGTGCCCGTCCGATGGCCCGGCTGATCCAGGAAGAGATCAAAAAGCCATTGGCAGAGGAGCTACTGTTCGGTCGGCTGGCTGGGGGAGGATCGGTTGCAGTGGATGTGGCAGACGGCAAACTGCAGTTTGGTATCCAGGGGGAACCCGTACACTGATTCGTCTAGCCTCCCTTGAAGCTGGGAGGTCGCCGAAGATCAGCGTGCGCGATAGGTAATGCGCCCCTTCGACAGATCGTATGGGGTAAGCTGGACGGTAACCTTGTCACCGGTGAGAATGCGGATGTAGTGTTTGCGCATCTTGCCGGAGATGTGAGCTGTCACTACGTGACCGTTCTCCAGTTCCACACGGAACATGGTGTTCGGCAACGTTTCGGTAACGGTGCCTTCCATTTCGATGAAATCTTCTTTCGCCATGCTGCTACCTGAACAATTATGGAAGTTCGGAGCGCGAGTTCGCCGGGCCCCTGAAAATCAAGAACGCCATTATCAGCATAATTCAGCGTAAAGCAAGCCTGACATCCACTATTTTCACTGTTTGGCCTGAAAAATATCGGGAATGAAGGGTGGGTTTTATGGCAAGACCAGTGTCTCGCCACTCCCAAAGCGTAGCCACTCCTGACCATTCCAGGCCTCCAGTGGACGATAGCGGGATTTATAACTCATTTTGCTGCAGTTGCGAATCCAGTAGCCGGGATAGAGCCAGCGCCGCCCAAGCTTTTCAGCGTGTTGAATCTGCCAGAGCAGCGCAAACACACCAATGCCCTCGGTCTGCATGCCGGGGTCAAAGAATGTGTAGACGGAGGAGATCCCTTCCGGGAGGAGGTCGGTGGCTGCAACGGCCGCCAGTCTGCCTTTATATCGAAATTCATAAAACACCGTCTCTGCCCACGGCGTGGTGAGGAAACTCAGATACTGCTGGGGATCTGTATTGCTCATCGATCCGTCGGGGTGACGCTGTTGCAGGTACGCTACATAGAGTGCGTAATGCTCGTCATCAAATTCAGCCGGACAGGGCGCGATGGAGAAACGGCCAAAATTCCGCTTCCAACAGCGGCGTTGACTGCGGTTTGGTCTGAATTCGGCTACGGGCAGACGCAGTGAAGTACAGGCGTTACAAGAACTGCAGGCTGGCCGGTAGAGATGGGCGCCGCTGCGACGAAATCCCTGGTCGATCAGAAACTGGTAGAGCAGGGCATCGACTGAAGCGGAGGGATCAAGAAAAAGCGTTCTGGCTTGCCGACCAGGTAGATAAGAACAGTCGTGTTCCTGGCTCAGATAGAGCGCGAGTGTTGGATTATTTGTAAAAACCTGGTCGTTATTCATGCGTCGGTTGAGTGTTTTTCCAGGAGTCCGGGTCTGTCGCGAGGTTACACCAGGCATCCAGGGATTGACAGAAAACGCTACGGGGGATCTCCTCTGCGCCAAGGCTCGCCAGATGCTCTGTATAGACTTGGCAGTCGATTAAACGGTAACCCCAGCGGTGCAGATGCCGGCAGAGGAAAACGAAGGCCACCTTGGAACTGTCCGATACGCGGCTGAACATCGATTCACCAAAAAAGACGCCGCCAATAGCGACACCATATAGCCCACCGACCAGCTGCTTCTCTTGCCATACTTCAACGGAGTGCGCGACTTCCTGCTCGTGCAGTTCGGCATACGCCGCTTTCATCTCGGGCATCAGCCAAGTACCGGGCGACTTCGGCCGGGGCTCGGCACATGCATGGATAACCTCGCTGAATGCCGTGTCCAGGGTGACCTGAAACTTCTCTTTACGCAGCGTCTTTCCCAGCGAGCGGGAGATCTTGACTCTCTCGGGATAGAGAACAGTTCGAGGATCCGGCGACCACCAGAGGATCGGTTCATTATCGCTGTACCAGGGAAAAACACCGTGTCTGTATGCGTTAACCAGCCGTTCCGGGGAGAGATCTCCGCCAACTGCCAGCAATCCGTTGGGCTCCTGTTCAGCAAACTTGACTGCGGGAAAGGGGGCGAGGGGGTCATTTTTCAGTAAGAAGATCATAAGTCCAAGAATAAATCTGAAAAGAAATCAGAGTCATGCGATAGTTGTTGTGCAGCTAATTTGGTCCTTATCTCCAGAGAAAACAGTTCGCATTTTTCCTGGCAGGAATTATAGTTCCAGGAAGAACTGCCGATAGCAGAATAAACAGCGCCACTAGTTTGCGTTCTCAATTAATCAGTGTCCACCTGGAAACCCATGTCTAACCACGAAGGACACGGAGAGCACGATGGGAATGGATTGATTAACGATAATCTTATTCGTGTGCTTCGTGGTAAAAAGACGATGTTTCCGGGCGGATACAGATTAGGGTAATACTGGATAATCTTTTGTCAGATATTGTATCGAACTTGCAGATAGGAGAGGTATTGCAGCTGCAGTATGCCCCTCCCAGTGAAAATCAGGATCGGTATGCGGTCAAATTGATCGGATATCTTCCCAACGAAAGCCTGGTTATCACCACTCCCAGAAAGCAGGGCAAGGCAATCCTGGCGAGAGAAGGACAAATGTTCACTGTTCGCGTGCTTCAAGGCAGCAATATTTTTGGGTTCGTGGCAAAAGTGTTGCAGACCTCATCAAAACCCTACCCTCATCTGCACCTGGCATATCCGGAAGAGGTTGAAAGTGCGGTGGTCAGGAATGCGCCACGGGTACATACCTCACTTCAATCTGTCTGTCGTAACACAAAGAACCCGGATGATTCAAAACATGTCAGCCGTGCCAAAGTTATCGACTTGAGCCGGACCGGTGCCCGTCTTTCCGGTGAAATGTCGTTGGGAGAGGTCGGCGAGACGCTGCAACTACAGTTAGCGATTAATAGTTGCGATGGTGACGATGTGCTCCAGCTGTTGGGCGTCATACGCAGTGTTCGCGAAGTTGAGACACCTGTAGGTGGGACTCACTATATCCACGGTCTGGAGTTCAGCGGGCTGAACCGTTTTCAGCAGGTTTTGCTCTGCGCCTTTGTGTTGGGACAGATGGTGCATGAGAATGAGATGTAGAAGAGCCGATCAAGGCCATACAGCACCAATCGCTGTATGGCCTTGATCGGATTTTTTCTGGCTCTGCTTACCCTTCGGACTCAAGGGCGTCCAGGAAGCGTTCCGCGTCCAGTGCGGCCTGGCAGCCCGTGCCGGCTGATGTAATCGCCTGACGATAGACATAGTCCTGTACGTCACCTGCCGCAAAGATGCCCGGGGTGCTGGTCTGGGTCGCATTTCCTTCCAGTCCGCCCTGTACATCGAGATAGCCATTGGTCATTTCCAGTTGCCCATCGAAAAGTCCCGTGTTGGGGCTGTGGCCGATAGCGATGAAGACACCCTGCAGGTCGATATCTCTGGTGGAACCGTCTTCCACATTTTTTATGCGCATGCCGGTGACGCCGGTCTGATCGCCAAGCACCTCCTCGAGTACCTGGCCCAGTTCCAGGGTGATATTGCCTTCCGCCGCTTTCTTTCTGAGTTGCTCCGAGAGGATCTTTTCCGAGCGGAACTCATCGCGACGATGAACGACCACGACCTCAGAAGCGATATGGGAGAGATAGAGCGCCTCTTCGACTGCTGTGTTGCCACCGCCGATGACAGCAACCTTCTGATTCTTATAGAAGAACCCATCACAGGTGGCACAGGCAGAGACGCCGCGTCCACGGAAGGTCTGTTCTGATTCGAGGCCGAGGTAGCGTGCAGAGGCACCGGTGCAGATGATAAGGGCATCACAAGTGTAGGTTGCCTGGTCGCCGGTCAGTTTGAAGGGACGTTCGCCCAGCTCCGCCTTGTTGATGTGATCGAAGATGATTTCAGTGTTGAAACGCTCGGCGTGAAGGCGCATCCGTTCCATCAGATCGGGCCCCTGTACACCTGCGTTGTCGCCGGGCCAATTATCGACTTCAGTCGTGGTCATCAATTGACCGCCCTGTTCCATGCCGGTGACCAGGACGGGATTGAGGTTGGCGCGTGCGGCGTAAACCGCAGCGGTATAGCCAGCAGGCCCGGAACCCAGGATTAACAGGCGGCAATGCTTGGTTTCGCTCATGTATACTTACTCCAGATCTGATGGGATTCCAGCGCGCTGGAACTTTCCAAAACGGGTTAACAATCTTTAAGCTTGATAACAGTGAAATGTGGGGATTGAAACAGATGTTTCAAGTCCCGGACACAATCGTCGAATTTTACGAAATGATCTGCCTCGGGTAAAGGTGACTCACCCTGTCTTGAATGGGTAAATGGGTTGCTCTTACTGTTTCAGAAGATTGCTCAAAGGGTAAAATGAGAATATGCGGATAGGCATACCGAAGGAGATCAAGCCACTGGAGGCTCGTGTCGGGCTGGTTCCCGAGGCATGTGCCGAACTGGTTCGTGCGGGTCATGAACTCTTTATTGAGGCAGGGGCTGGCGAGGCAAGCGGCTATCCTGATGAGTCTTATAGCCAGCTGGGTATCACGCTTCTGCCGGATGCTGAGGCGCTTTTTGGCCAGGCTGAAATAATTGTCAAGGTGAAGGAGCCGATTGCCGGGGAACCGGAGATGCTGCGGCAGGATCACCTGCTGTTCTGTTTTCTGCATCTTGCGGCCAATTCCCAACTGACCCGTCAACTATTGGATTCCGGCGTCACCGCAGTGGCTTTTGAGACGCTCGCAGATCGAGGCGGGTTACCGGTGTTGGCGCCGATGAGCGACATCGCTGGCCGTCTGGCCGTGCAGATAGGTGCAGGTCTGTTGCATCAACCGGCGGGTGGAAAGGGAATTCTGCTGGGCGGACTTCCCGCTGCTGAACGGGGCAGGGTGGTTGTGCTCGGGGCGGGGCAGGCCGGAGGCAACGCTGTGCGCATGGCCGCTGCCATGGGTGCCCAGGTGACAGTGTTTGACCGGCAACGGGAACGCATGGCTGCAATGCGCGCCGTCGGTGAGAATGTCACGGCGCTCTATCCCTATTCGACAAGTATCTCCGCTGCGGTTGCGGGAGCCGATCTTCTCGTCGGTGCGGTGTTGATTCCCGGCGCCAAAGCGCCGCACCTGGTTTCCAAAGCCCAGGTTGCGAGCATGCAGCCTGGTAGTGTGGTCATCGATATCTCGGTGGATCAGGGAGGGTGTATTGAGACAACCCGCCCGACGACCTACGAGTCACCCACTTTTCTGCTGGACGGCATCATCCATTTCGGGGTAACGAATATGCCGGGCGCGGTACCCCGCAGTGCCTCGCAAACCCTCTCCGCTGCAATGCTTCCCTATCTGCAACGTCTGGCTGCCGGAAAGCTGGCAGAGGACGAAGTGCTGTCGTCTGCGGTGAATGTTTCCGGTGGCGAAATTGTGCATCCCGCCTTGCGCAAACAGTATATGTGAAACTAGAATAAGAATGCGTGCTAACTCAATAATTATTAGGGTCATTCATCCGACGTAGGCCTGATCAAGCGTAGCGGACCAGGCGCTGGCGTACATGGGTTGCCGGTTCCGCTACGCTTGAACTGGCCTACATATTCAGAACAAATTTTTGCTTAATTCAGGATAATCAATTGCAGGCAAAATCAAAGGATTCGGTTGATCAGACACCCTTTGCAGCGCATGTCGGTCATGCATTGCGGGAGGGCGCCATGTGGAGTCTGTTCTGTCTCAGTGGTTATCTCCTGCTTACACTCATTACCTATTCGGGTAATGACCCGGGCTGGTCTTACACGGGACCCTCGGCTCAAGTGATTAATTCAGGCGGTCCTGCGGGCGCTTGGTTTGCCGATGTTTTTTTCTACCTGTTTGGTATTTTTGCCTACCTCTTTCCCATCATGTTGAGTTGGAGTGCCGTACTGGTTTTCAGGCGCCGCAATCCGGACGATACCGTCAACGTCAATCTGGTCGCCGTTCGCTGGATCGGTTTCTTCATCACCCTGGCTGCCGGCAGCGCGCTGGCGGCACTGCATACTGCACATTTGAAGTTGGGATTACCCACCGGTACGGGTGGCGTACTCGGTGCCTCTCTGGGCGGCTATTTTGAGGCGATATTCAGCCGCTCAGGCAGCAGCCTGCTGCTGCTGGCGCTTTTTCTCAGTGGATTTACCCTGTTTACCGGTGTCTCCTGGTTCACCGTGATGGACGGAATTGGTGGAACTGTGCTGAACGCGCTGAGGTGGATGTTGCTCAAGATCAGCGATCTGCGAGAAAGACGTGTTGCCAATCAGGCACGTAAAAGCCGGGCTGAGACGGTACAGAGAGAGAAAAAACGGGTCAGCAAACGTAAACCGCCGAAGATTGAACCGGTCATCAAAGCCCTCAAGCCCAGCATGCGGGAGGAGCGGGAGCGCCAGGTGCCGCTCTTCGATGCTGATCCCAACAGCGAACTGCCCCCGCTGGCGCTGCTGGAACCTGCAAAGCACTCCGGCCCCCAATTCTCTGAGGAGTCACTGCAGGCCATGTCCCGCCTGGTGGAGTTGAAATTCAGCGACTTCGATATCGAGCTGGAGGTCGTGGCGGTACACCCCGGTCCCGTGGTTACATTGTACGAGTTGCAACTGGCTCCAGGCACCAAGGTGAGCAAGATAACCGGTCTGTCCAAAGATCTGGCCCGGGCGCTCTCCACGGTGGCGGTCCGCGTGGTGGAGGTGATTCCGGGCAAGTCTGTGATTGGTCTTGAAATACCCAACGAAAACCGTGAGATGGTCTATCTCAGCGAGGTGCTCAAGTCCGAAGTCTATGACTCGGCGAAATCACCCCTCACACTGGCGCTGGGAAAAGATATTGCCGGTAATCCGATGGTGGCTGATCTGGGACGCATGCCCCACGCGCTGATTGCCGGTACCACCGGTTCCGGTAAATCAGTGGCGATCAACGCCATGATTCTAAGCCTGCTCTACAAGGCCAAGCCCACCGATGTTCGCATGATCATGGTCGATCCGAAGATGCTGGAGCTGTCGGTCTACGAGGGCATTCCCCATCTGCTGACACCAGTAGTGACCGATATGCAGGAGGCAGGCAATGCCCTGCGCTGGTGTGTCGGTGAGATGGAACGGCGCTACAGACTGATGGCAAATCTGGGCGTGCGTAATATCGCCGGTTTCAATCGTAAGGTAAAAGACGCTATAAAAGCGGGTGAACCGATCAAGGATCCACTGTTTCAGCCTGAGCCGACTGACATCATCGAGGCGATGGCTTACCCGACGCTGGAACCTCTGCCCTATATCGTGGTCATTATCGATGAGCTGGCGGATTTGATGATGGTGGCCCGCAAGAAGGTGGAGGAGTTGATCGCCAGGTTGGCGCAGAAGGCCCGCGCTTCGGGTATCCACCTGATTCTTGCCACGCAGAGACCCTCCGTGGATGTGATCACCGGTCTGATCAAGGCCAATATACCGACCCGGATCGCCTTTCAAGTCTCATCCCGCATCGACTCCAGAACCATTCTGGATCAGATGGGCGCCGAACATCTGCTGGGGCATGGCGACATGCTCTATCAAGGCCCTGGGGGGAATATTCCCCAACGCATGCACGGTGCCTTTGTGGATGACAATGAGGTCCACAGAGTGGTGAGCCATCTGAAAGCGAACGCCGGTCCGGATTATCTGCAAGAGATTGTGCAGGAGGCAACCGAGGCGGTTCCCGGTTTTCCGGCGGAATCCGGTGATGTGGAAGATCTTGACCCGCTCTATGATGAAGCGGTGCAGATTGTGACCCAGACGCGTCGTGCCTCAATTTCCGGCGTTCAGCGCAGACTGAAGATTGGCTACAACCGGGCGGCCAGAATGATCGAAGAGATGGAACGTACCGGTATCGTCACACCGGTGGAATCGAACGGCAGCCGAGAAGTATTGGCTCCGCCGCCACCAGAGGATTGAATCGTTTGGCACTTAAAATGAATAACTTCAGGATTTTACTGTTGTTGGCACTGTTTTGGACCTCACTCGGCATTCGGGCTGATGAGGGGGCCAAGCAGCTGCAACTTTTTCTGCGCAATCTGAACACTTTGCAGGCGGATTTTCAGCAGACCCTGACGACCCCGGAGCTCGAAGGCACCTTCATTACCAACGGCACCTTCTATCTCAACCGTCCAGGGCGTTTTCGCTGGGAATATGCTCCACCGAATGAGCAGATCATTGTCGCCGACGGCAACCGTGTCTGGCTCCATGACGTCGAGTTGGAACAGGTTTCCCATCGCAGTCAGCATGCGGCGTTAAAGGGAACGCCGGCACTGCTGCTGAGCGACACCAGCCCGGTCGGGCGTTATTTCGACATACGGGAGCTGGGGGAAAAAGAGGGGCTGATCTGGGTGGAGCTCCTGCCCAAGCAGAAGGATGTGCAGTTCAATCATCTTCGCCTTGGATTGGCTGATCATGAACTGCGGCGCATGGAGATGTCCGACAGCTTTGGACAGGTAACCCGTTTCGTCTTTTCCAACATAGCACGTAATACAGATCTGCAAGACGAACTGTTTATCTTTGATCCCCCATCCGGTCTCGATCTGATCGGCGATCTATGATCGAAGCCGACCTGTTCAGCCGCGAGCCCGATAGCGGAATGCGCCCGCTGGCAGATCGCATCCGCCCCCGCACTATGGATGAGTTTGTCGGACAGTCGCACATTGTCGGTCCGGGTAAACCACTGAGGCGTGCCATCGAGGAGGATCGGTTGCACTCGATGATCTTCTGGGGACCACCGGGCACCGGCAAGACCACCCTCGCCAGTCTTATAGCCGGGCATTCTGGTGCCAACTTTCTCAGCCTCTCGGCGGTGTTGTCCGGTGTAAAGGATATCCGAGCTGCAGTTGAGCAGGCGCGTCTCTCCCGGCAGCAGGAGAACCGGGCGACTGTGCTCTTTATCGATGAGGTACACCGTTTCAACAAGTCCCAGCAAGATGCGTTTCTCCCCCATGTGGAGGATGGCACCGTCGTCTTCATCGGCGCCACTACAGAGAACCCTTCGTTTGAACTCAACAATGCACTCCTCTCCCGCGCACGAACCTATGTGCTCAAGTCCCTGACCGAGGATGATATAAAACGTATCATTCGACAGGCATTGAGCGAAAAAGAGCGGGGGTTGGGAGAGCGTGAACTGCAGATGGACGATGAGGTTTGCGGGATGCTTGCGGAAGCGGCAGATGGTGATGCCCGCCGGGCTTTGAATCTGCTGGAGATTGCCTCCGACCTGAGCGAAAACAGTGTGATCGGCAAACCGATTATCGAAGAGGTTGCGACCGGTACACTGCGGCGCTTCGATAAGGGCGGAGAGGCCTTTTACGATCAAATTTCCGCGCTGCATAAATCGGTACGGGGTTCGGCCCCACAAGCGGCGCTCTACTGGCTTGCCCGTATGATCGATGGGGGTTGCGACCCCCTCTATATTGCCCGCCGTGTGGTGCGTATGGCATCCGAGGATATCGGCAATGCCGACCCACGGGCGCTGGAGATAACACTCAATGCCTGGGATACCCAGGAGCGTCTCGGCAGCCCGGAAGGGGAGTTGGCCATTGCACAGGCGGTGACCTACCTGGCCTGTGCGCCAAAAAGCAACGCAGTCTATAGCGCCTGGAAAAGTGCGCTTGCCGAGGCAAAACAGTCTGGTTCTCTGGAGGTGCCTTTACATCTTCGCAACGCGCCGACCAAATTGATGAAGGAACTCGACTACGGCAAGGCCTACCGTTATGCCCATGATGAACCCCATAGCTATGCCGCCGGGGAAAACTATCTGCCCGAACAGCTTGCCGGTCGTGAATTCTATTTTCCCGTGAACAGGGGGCTGGAGATCAAGATTGCCGAGAAGCTGGCCTACCTGAAAAAACTGGATGCTGAGTCTTTGTAGTTAGCGTCTGGCCGGTTCAAGTGCAGCAGGACCGGCAATCCCTCGCTTCACCCATTTTGAGCGCCCGATCCGCTGCGCTTGATCGAGCCTACATGCCGGATGTCTCCTCTTTCAATGAGTCGTAGGCCGGTTCAAGCGTAGCGGAACCGGCAATTCCACTATCCATCCCACAGGAGCATAGGTAAAATGCTCCATTTCAGCATGCTCAGAGGATAGTCGGTTTGACGCAGCTATTTGCCATCGCGGCAGGCGGCGCCGCAGGGGCGGTTTTTCGCTTTTGGGTTTCCAACGGCATATACGGTCTGTTTGGCCGTAGCTTCCCGTTTGGCACCCTTGTGGTCAATGTGGCGGGTTCGCTACTGATGGGTTTTCTCTACATCATGTTACTGGAGAGGATGAGTGTTGCGCCGGAGGTGCGTGCTGTGCTGCTGGTGGGTTTTCTGGGGGCGTTTACGACTTTCTCAACTTTCTCCATTGAAACTTTGAACCTGATCGAGCAGGCGGATTTTTTTAAGGCGGGCCTGAATATTGTCATCAGTGTCACTGCTTGTCTGCTGGCCTGCTGGTTCGGTGTCTTACTTGGGAGGCAGCTATGAATCAGACCGAAGTTACCATGGTCCGGATCTACCTGACCGAAGGGGATCATCAGTTAAGACAGCTGTTGGATTTCCTGCATCAGCAGGAGCAGGTGCGTGGCGTGACGGCCTTTCGCGGGATTGCCGGTTTCGGCAAGTCAGGCAAGGCTCATGAGTCGTCTCTGCTGGATATCTCGCTGGACCTGCCGTTGGTGATTGAGTTCTTTGATTTGCCTGCAAAGGTAGAGCAGGTACTACAGGATCTGAACAAATTGATTGAACCGGGCCACGTCGTGAGTTGGTCCGCCAGACTGAACTAGGATAAAAGAAATGTTGGATCCTCGACTGCTGAGAAACAATCTGGATAACATTGCGGCGTTACTTGAGCGCCGGGGTTTTAAACTGGATAAAGCGCGGATTTTGTCTCTTGAGACACGCCGCAAGGAACTGCAGGTTCAGGCGCAGGAGCTGCAGAGCGAACGTAACAGCCGCTCCAAGTCGATTGGCAAGGCCAAGGCCGCCGGAGAGGATATTCAGCCTCTACTGGCAGAAGTGGCGGATCTCGGAGATAAGCTGAAACAGCAACAGGAGGCCTTGAACGAAGTTCAAGCCGAGTTGCGCGACATCACACTGGTCATTCCCAATATTCCCCATGATTCGGTGCCGGACGGCAAAAGTGAAGACGACAATCGGGAAGAGCGCCGCTGGGGAGAGCCGCCGGCATTCGATTTTGAACCCAAGGATCATGTCGATCTCGGAGAGGCCAAAGGGTTGATGGATTTCGATGCTGCATCCAAACTGACCGGTTCCCGTTTCGTCACGCTACAGGGACCACTGGCCAGACTCCAACGTGCCCTGGCCCAGTTCATGCTGGATACCCACACAGATGAACACGGTTATACTGAAACCTATGTACCGTTCCTGGTGAACCGTGACAGTCTGCGCGGTACAGGGCAACTGCCGAAATTCGAGGAGGATCTGTTCGCCCTCAAGGGGGAACATCAATACTACCTGATCCCCACTGCCGAAGTGCCTGTGACCAATCTTGTGCGGGACGTGATCATCGACGACAAGGAGATGCCTCGCCGCTGGGTTGCGCAAACGCCCTGTTTTCGTAGTGAGGCTGGATCCTATGGACGGGATACCCGGGGCATTATCCGCCAACACCAGTTTGAAAAGATCGAGATGGTGCAGATCGTGCGGGCGTCCGACTCCTACGATGCGTTGGAAGCGCTCACTGGCCATGCAGAGGCGATCCTGCAAAAACTGGGGCTACCCTATCGTGTCGTAACCCTCTGTACCGGTGACATTGGTTTCTCATCTGCCAAGACCTACGATCTTGAGGTGTGGCTACCGGGGCAGGGTAAGTATCGAGAGATCTCCTCCTGCTCAAATTTCGAGGATTTTCAGGCCCGCCGGCTTCAGGCGCGTTGGCGCAATCCAAAAACAGGCAAACCTGAACTGGCACATACCGTCAACGGCTCAGGGTTGGCTGTAGGACGGACACTGGTAGCGGTGATGGAGAACTATCAGGATCAGGATGGCAACATCACTGTGCCGGAGGTTTTACGTCCCTATATGGGCGGGCTGGAAGTTATATAACCTGAAATGTAGGTTGGGTTAGCGCAGCGTAACCCAACAAAATCAAAAACTTGTCGGGTTACGCTATCTCTAACCCGACCTACATAGAGGCCTTTGCGACACCCTCATCAGGAAAATGGTCAGGGATGCAGCCCATTGATGACAACTTTCACTGTGCCTGTCTGGCCTGGAGTAACAGGTTTGACCTCGCCCTCCGGGTCGCCGGGCTGAGCAATGGGGTTGCCGGAGAGTGAGATACGTGCGCCAACCACAACCTCAGGAAAGTTTGAGAGCTTGAACTGCGGCATCATTGCCATGCCGTCATCCAGCGCTATTGTCAGGGGCAGATCCCGCACCTGCTTGCGTGCTGCCGCCAGTGGCATTGGTGGTCCCTCCAGCGCCTTGGCGTAGATAAATACCAGATCCCCAGGTTTGGTCTTTGCCCGCATCTCTTCGGATAGTGCAATCTCTAGGGTTATCCTGGATTTGTCCGACGCCGGTGCGGGTTCGGTTGTAGCTGCTGGCTGTTGCTGTACGATACTGGGCAATTTTGGTGCCTCACCCATCTCTCTGCGCGCATCAGCAAGTGCGTTCGTGATGATGGCCGCATCCTTGTTATCCGGGCCGAGCAGAGTCTGAGCTCTCTCCCAATGTTCGACGGCCGCAGGGTAGTCTCCACGCTGGTAGGAGACTATTCCCATCATCCAAAGTGCATTGGGGTTATCGCCATCCAGCTCGATGGCCTTCTCGACGAGGGATGCAGCCTTGCCGGTGAAGCTGTTGCCTTCTGTTTTAGCCAGGCCCTCTGCATAGGCCAGCAAAACAGCGGTGTTTTCCGGGGCCAGTCTCATCGCCTGTCCATAGGCTTCAAGCCCTTCTTGAACTCTATCCATGGACATATAGCTGCGGGCCAGCATCAGCCAGCCATCGATATTTCCGGGTTGCTCCACCAGCTTGTCTGCCAGTTTTTGCACCAACTCATCCATTGGCGGCAGGTCTTTGGCTTTCGCCTGGGCGCTGCTCACCACATTGTCAGGTACCTGGCCCGCCAGACGCGGGATGATTTCAGGGGTGCCCAGTATCTGGTAGATGATCACGGCGCTGACAGGGATAAGCACTGCTGCGCCCATTACCCACTTTCCGCTGCTGCTGTTCATCGTTGCAGACGCCACTTTGTCGCCCGAGACATCGGTCAAGAGCTCTTTTTCAAGATCCTTGCGGGCAGCATCATAACGGGCCTGATCGAGAATGCCGCTGTCGAGGTCGTTATCCAATTCTTCCAGCTGTTGCTGGAAAACCTCGAGATTGAGTTCATCGGAACTGATGCCTGTATTCTTAAAGCCTCTTAGTAAAGGCAGAACAACAAAGGCCATGGCCAGGAGGGTCAACCCGGCCGCAATAATCCAGAAAAGGGTCATTTTTTTGCGTCCTTGGAATCAGACGGTTGCTTAAGAAGGGTGTCGAGCCGCTGTTGCTCATCGTTCGAGAGTTCGGTCTCTTGGGTCACGCTTTTTTTCCGTAGCGCCCGGATAAGTACCAAAGCGCCAATGATCAGCAGTACCAGCGGGCCGAACCAGAGGGGGTAGGTCGAGGGTTTCATCGGCGGATCGTAGAGGACAAAATCACCATATCGGGCAACCATGAAACGGATGACGTCGTCCTTACCCTGTCCTGCGGTCATCATATCGAAAATCTCGTTGCGCAGATCCACCGCCAGCTCGGCATTGGAACCGGCCAGGGACTCATTCTGGCAGACGAGGCAGCGCATCTCATCGATGACCTCGCGAAAATCAGCTGCCTTTTGTGGATCCTCGAATGTGTACTCTGCCAGTGTGGCGGCGTGGAGCGGGGTGGCGAATACGAGAAAAAACAGGCTCAGTAGAAAGCTACGCACGAACATCATCCTTTCTTTTTGAGTTCCGCCACCATCGGCAGAATCTTGTCACGAATCAGATCCGGATTTACCGGTCCGGCATGCTTGTAGTGGATGATGCCCTTGGCATCGACCAGAAAGGTCTCCGGTGCGCCGTAGACACCCAAGTCGATCGCTGTGCGGCCTTTCTTGTCGAAGATATTAGCGGCATAGGGATTACCCAACTGCCTGAGCCAAGTTTGAGCAGCGGCGCGTTCATCTTTCCAATTGAGGCCGTAGATGTCGACCTTGTTCATGCGGCCGAGCTGTACCAGGGTTTCATGTTCAGCCCGGCAGGAGACACACCAAGTCGCCCAGACGTTGAGCAGATAGACCTTGCCCAGCAGATCCTTATTGGTGATCTGAGTATCGGGTTGTTCCAACAGGGGCAGAGAGAACTCGGGCACCTGCTTGCCGATCAGGGGGGAGGGGATCTCCCGCGGGTTCATGTCGAGTCCCTTGAACAGGAACGTGGCAATCACTGCAAAGATCGCCAAAGGTACGAGGAAACGCAGGTAACGACTCATGAATGACTCTCCGCAGCGGCCGGGGTCGAACTCCCTGCCGTCAGGGTGGATGTGGAACTGGCTCGTTTGCGGGCGGTGCGATAGCGTCTGTCCGTGATGGCGAGCAGCCCCCCGAGGCCCATGAAGATCGAGGCTATCCAGATCCAGCGGATATAGGGTTTGTAGTAGAGTCGCATACTCCAGTCACCGCCACCCAGGGATTCTCCGAGAGAGACATAGAGATCACGGGTCAGTCCCCAGTCGATTCCCGCTTCAGTCATGGGGCGTGTCTGTACAAAATAGGTGCGTTTCTCAGGCAGCAGGATGGCGATCTGTTCTCCATCCTTGGAAATCAGAAAACGTCCACGATGGGCATTGTAGTTCGGTCCGGGAAACTCACTGACGCCCTCGAACTTGAAATCATAGCCGGCAATGTTTGCAGTATCACCGGGAGACATGCGGATGTCCTGCTCGATACCGTAGTTGGAAACCATGGTAACGCCGACGATAAACATGGCCACGCCCATATGGGCGAGAATCATGCCGTAGTAGCTGCGCCCACCACCCGAGAGATCTCTCAGGAAGCCATTGAACCCTGCTTTATGCTTGAGCCGTTCTTTGACGTTGACCAGATGGGAGGTCACCACCCACATCGCCAGTCCCATGCCGAGACCCACCATCAGGTTACCGTCGGAAAACAGGGGCAGCAGGGTGAGCAGACCGAAGGCCAGGCTGACGACAAACGCGACTCTCAACTGCTTGACCAGGAAGGCGGCATCGGTGTGTTTCCAACGGGAGATCGATCCCACGCCGATCAATAACGCCAGAAAAGGCGTCAGCAGGACGAACATCTTGTTGAACCAGGGGAATCCGACGGAGATCTTGCCCCACTCCATGGCATCGTAGATCAGCGGCGCCAGGGTGCCGAGCAGGATCAGACCGGCCAGCACCGATAATAGTAAATTGTTGCCCAACAGAAAGGTTTCACGGGAGATCAGGTCGAAGCGGCCCCCGCCGGAGATATAGGGAGCGCGCCACGCATAGAGCATGAGGGAGCCACCGATCGCGACCAGAAGAAAGATCAGGATGAAGACGCCGCGTTCCGGATCTGACGCGAAGGAGTGGACGGAGGTCAACACGCCGGATCGGACGAGGAAGGTGCCGAGCAGACTCAGGGAGAAGGCAAACAGCGCCAACAGCACGGTCCAGCTCTTGAAGGCGCCCCGTTTCTCGGTCACCGCCAGTGAGTGCATCAGGGCAGTGCCTACGAGCCATGGCATCAAAGAGGCATTCTCCACCGGATCCCAGAACCACCAGCCACCCCAGCCCAGCTCATAGTAGGCCCACCAACTGCCCAGTGCGATGCCCACCGTCAGAAAGACCCAGGCCACCGTGGTCCAGGGACGTGACCAGCGCGCCCAGGACGCATCCAGCTTGCCGCCAAGGAGGGCGGCAATGGAGAAGGCAAACGCAACCGAGAAGCCGACATAACCCATGTATAGCAGCGGGGGATGAATGGCCAATCCCGGATCCTGCAGCATGGGGTTGAGTTCGCGGCCCTCAAACGGCACCGGAAAAGTGCGGTCGAAAGGGTTGGAGGTCAGCAGCAGGAACAGCAGGAAACCGATGCTGATCATGCCCATTACCGACAGAACCCGGGCGACCACAGGCAGCGGCAGGTTACGGCTGAAAAGGGCGATGGCTGCGCTCCAGGCGGCAAGCAGAAAGGCCCACAACAACAGTGATCCTTCGTGAGCGCCCCATACAGCGGAGATCTTATAGAGATCCGGCAGTTTGGTGTTGCCATGCTGAGCGACATAGATGACCGAGAAGTCGTTGGCCAAAAAGGCATTTGCCAAAACTATAGTTGAGAGGGTCAGGAAGAGCAGCTGGCCCCAGACCAATGGCCGTGACAGGGCCATCCAGCTGTGGGTGTTCGTGTAGGAACCCGCTAGCGGGATGATAGCCTGAATGATGGCAAGGCTGAGTGCCAGGATGAGCGCATAATGTCCGATTTCCGGGATCATTGGACACTCACCTGCTGCATCTCACTGACACCTTCATCGTGGGCCGTTTTCAGTGAGTCAGCCACTTCCGGCGGCATGTAGTTCTCATCATGTTTGGCCAATACTTCACTGGCGACGAAAATACCGCTTTCGTTCAACTGCCCCAGTGCGACGATACCTTGGCCCTCGCGGAACAGGTCAGGCAGAATGCCAGTGTACTCCACGGTAACGGTCTCGGCGTTGTCCGTGACGTCAAAGGCCGTGGTAAGTCCATCAGATCTGCGATTGACGCTGTTGTTACTCACCAGTCCGCCGACACGAAAGGGGTGGCCGGTGGGGGCTTTGCCCTCTGCAATTTCGGAGGGTGAAAAGAAAAACATCAGATTTTCATCGAAGGCGTTCAGAGCGAGCCAGGCAGCGACGCCGATACCGGCAACCATCATACCAATCAGATAAAGGCGTTTTTTTCGAATAGGATTCATTTTTGCTCTCTCTTCTCGCGCCGCAGTTTGCGGGCGATGTCAGTTAGGACTCGGCGGCGCTGTAAAAGCGGGCTGACCCAGTTGGCAACGAGGATGACGAAAGCCAGTCCGTAAGACGGCCAGACATACATGGCATAACCGCCCATATCCAGAAATTCGCTCATTTCATCTCCCCTTCAACCAGCTCGCGCACCCAGCGGGTATTGCGGTCACGCTCCAGTACTTCAGCTCGTGCCCGCATTAAGACCACGGCACCGTAATAAAGTTTAAAAGAGATGCCCATCAGCAAAAGCGGGATTAGCATGCTGGTCGACATGGCTTGTTTTCCGGTCATGGTCACGGATGAGGTCTGATGCAGCGTGTTCCACCACTCCACCGAGTAGTGGATGATCGGGATATTGACCACGCCCACCAACGCAAGGATGGAGATGGCCCGCGCTGCCACGCGTTTGTCTTCGATGGCGCTGTAGAGCGCGATGATGCCGAGGTAGAGGAACAGCAACAATAGCTCAGATGTGAGGCGTGCATCCCAGACCCACCAGGTCCCCCACATGGGTTTGCCCCACAATGAGCCGGTCACGAGTGCCAGAAAGGTAAAGGATGCCCCTACCGAGGCACTGCTGATAATCGTGATCTCCGTGATTTTGATGCGCCAGACCAAGCTGATCAGGCCGGCGACCGCCATCACGATATAGATGAACATCGACATCCAGGCCGCAGGCACATGGATGTACATGATGCGGTAGCTTTCACCCTGCTGATAGTCGGGCGGGGCGACGAACAGCCCGTAGTAGATACCGGCGATCAGGGTGAGTAGAAAAGAGATCGCGAACCAGGGAATCATCTTGCCCGCGACATTGTAAAAGTAACGGGGCGAACCCATCTGATGGAAAAATCGAACTATCATATCAACTTAAACTAATTCTCAGAGAAGCGGCGGTGGCCAGCGGGGCCAGAACCAGGGAACCTATCAGCATTGCGGCAAGGATAGAAATATGCGCGCTGGTGGGAATCCCCACGATGGAGGTCTTTACGGCGTCGGTGGCAAAGATCAATACCGGGACATAGAGCGGCAGCACCAGCAGTGAAAGAATGACGCCCCCGCGGCGCAGGCCGACTGTCAATGCGACGCCGACTGAACCGATCAGGCTCAATACCGGTGTGCCGAGCACCAGCGTCAACATCAGGGTCGGTATGGCGTCAGTGGGGACATTCAGCATCATCGCCAGCAGGGGGGCGGCGATGAAAAGCGGCAGTCCGGTGATCATCCAGTGTGCCAGAATCTTTGCCAGGACCAGCACCGAGATCGGATGGGCGCTGAGCATGAACTGTTCCAGGGTGCCATCATCGAAATCGGAACGAAACATGGTATCGAGGGAGAGTAGGGCGGCGAGTAGGGCCGCAACCCAGATGACGCCGGGGCCTACCGCCTGAATCAGCTTGGGATCGTTGCCTATGCCCAGGGGGAACATGGCGGTGACCAGCACAAAAAACAGCAGCGGGTTGACCAGTTCGGCGCGACGCCGATAGGCCAAGACCAGGTCCCTTTTGAGGAGCAGGATGAATGCGCTGGTAAGAGAGAGCGTGCTCATAGTTCCGACAGATTGATCCGTACCAGTTTGACGGCTTCCTTGAAGCCGATACGGTGGTGAGTCGTCATGGCCGCCATGCCACCAGACTGCAGGTGTGCTTCAAAGAGCCGTTCCATGTGTTCTATGCCTTTTCTGTCCAGTGAGGTAAAGGGTTCATCCAGAATCCAGAACTTTGCATCGGTGACCAAAAGTCGGGCAATTGCCAGACGCCGCTGCTGTCCTGCTGACATGTTACGGGTGGGTACATCCTCGAAGCCGTAGAGTCCCACCTGATCCAGCGCCTCTTCCAGGGTGATCCCCTCTTTTGCCTTACCGAATCCGCGGGCCACACGCAGGTTTTCCAAAGGAGTCAGATCCTGCTTGCTGCCGTCCTTGTGCCCAAGGTAGGCGGTATGCTCGTGATATTCAGGACCCAGCCTGAAGATATCTTCGCCCTTCCAGAGCAGTTGTCCCGATTCCGGCAGCCGGATGCCGCACAGGATGCGCAGCAGGGATGTTTTGCCACTGCCGTTGCGTCCCTCGAGTACAAGCGCTTCGCCGGGGTTCACGGTGAAACACAGGCGCGAAAAGAGCACCCGGTCATCACGGATGCACTCAAGGTCCTTGGCTTCAAATGTTGCAGTATCAGAAAGAGGTGAAGTCACGTTTTATATTTTGGGTGTGGTCCTGGAGGTGATCACACTATCTATCAGCAGTTCGGAGTGCTGCAGGCCGATAATTTCAACAAGGCGCAACCATACCTGATACGAGGGGTGAATCACAAGAATTGTGAGGCGAGATTACCCGATTTTTTCGACCTTATCACGTTGTTTAGACTGTGTTTATAAACTACTTGTTTTATCCCGCGAAAATTGAGGGTAAGAGAATCGCTGTAGTTTCTCATTATTTGTGAATTCTACCGAAATATGGGTAGTTTTGCATACTAAATAAATTGGCAACTTCTTGATTGTTTTAGAAAAATATTCTAATAAACTTATTCATCATTGATTATTATCATTCAAAACTGATGCCGGTATCAGGAGAATAGTAACGTACATATTTTTGGTTAATCGATTGCAGATTGCTTATTTTAGGGTGACAAGATGGATGTAGCGGTACGTGAAGTTCAGCTGGCGTCATTTTTGGGTGATTGTCCACTTTTTAGGGGCATTTCATCTGAAGTTCTTGAGTATCTGTCGGCCAATGCACGAACCGTCTCAACAAAGCGCGGAGAGACTATCGTAACCAGCGGAAAGGAGCCGGCCGCCCTACATCTTGTATTGTACGGCCAGGTCAAATTGAGCATCCTCTCATCCCGCGGTTCCGAACGGGTTGTGAACATCCTTTCCCAAGGGGATTCCTTTGGAATTTCATCACTTTTTTCCGGTCAGCCGATGACGATTTCCGCCTATGCGCTGAATCGTTGCGAAGTTGTCGAGCTGCGTAAGGATGCGATCCTCAGCGCCGTTTATCTGTGGCCGGAGTTATCGGCAGCTCTGCTTCAGCATATGGGAACTTGTCTCGACAATCTGTATGCTGACCTGGAATCCTGCTGTCTCAAGTCGGCTACTCAGCGCGTTGCCGGATATCTGCTGAAGATTGCTGGAGAGGATATGTGCGGCGATAAACCGCAGGAAGTCGTACTACCCGTGAGTAAATCCGTCGTGGCGTCCTCTCTCGATTTGACGCCGGAGACCTTTTCCCGTGAGCTGCATCGGCTCTCAGCCCGGAAACTAATCGCCGTCAAACACAAAAATATCCTGATTTCAGATGTTACTGGGCTGCAGACGCTTGCGGAGTAGATCCGCATTTTCATTAGAGAGTCTGGGGCATTGAAAAACTGATTCTTTGTGGATCAGTTAAATAGGGATATTATTAAAGCGTAACCCGGCACCCTGATTGTTGCCGGTACTCTCTCCGGTACAGCCTGACAAGTGAACCGTTCATTACTCCTTCGGCTTGGAATCGCCATGATGACCATATTGGGTCTGGCGGTCATCAGTATGCTGATTTCGGTCTTCATGTCGGAGACGACGGAAGGATTTGCAGCCGCCATCAACCAGGCTGGCACCCTGCGCATGCAATCTTATCGCATAGCCAGCAGTCTGGTTCACGGCCCTTCAGGTGAAACGGAAAAACCTGTTTCGACAACCGGGAATCTGATCAACGAGTTCGAGGAGCGGTTATTCAGCCCCCGTATCCACA
Organism: gamma proteobacterium endosymbiont of Lamellibrachia anaximandri; assembly: GCA_016756855.1. Lineage (GTDB taxonomy): Bacteria > Pseudomonadota > Gammaproteobacteria > Chromatiales > Chromatiaceae > QGON01. The sequence continues at coordinate 37,214 of JAESPD010000002.1, forward strand.
ATGTTCTGGAGAAAGGACCCAGCAAACGGGTGCAGGCGGCTTATCAGGCGGTGGCAAGTCAGTGGCAGACTGACATCTTTCCCCATCTTCGCGTATACCTGGAATTGCTTGCACTCAATTCGGATTTACCTGATATTCGGCACGAAGTCACCAGGCAACAGGCGTACTTCCTTTCGAATGTGGATGGATTTGTGAAACGCATCCACCATTTCGTGAAAGTACTTGAGCTTGATGCTGAGGAGAAAAATTCCCAGTTACGTATCATCCAGATTTTCTCACTGATTCTGATTCTCTTTGTGGCGTTGGTCAGCCTCTTTCTGTTGCACACTAATGTATTGAGGCCACTCCGCGATCTGCTGGCCTGCGCGCGGGCGGCTCGACATGGGGACTTTACGGTAAGAAGCAAATACCTCAGCGAAGACGAACTGGGCCAGCTTGGACATGCGTTCAACGTAATGGCGGAGGATCTGTCGAAGATCTATTCGGATCTGGAGACGCGCGTTCAAGAGCAGACTGCACATCTGGAACGAAGCAACCGTTCTCTGGAGCTGCTTTACAAGACAACCAGAAGATTGAACGACTCATCCCTGGAAAGTGAAGTGTTGGTAGCGCTCATTCACGACATTGAGGATCTGATCGGGGTCAATAGCGGCACGATCTGTCTGGGCAGATCTGGTGATGAGAGTGGCTACCAGCTGGCCTCAACAAATTCGCTCAACAACAGGCGGCAGGCAGATCTGCTGGGCAATTGCCAGCTTTGCATTAGAGATGGCACCACTCACACCTTCGGCGCCGATACTATCGATGGCAAAAGGGTCAATGTGTTTTCTACTCCGATCCGTGATCAAGTGGAACAGTTTGGTGTGCTCCTGGTTGAATTTTCTGAGAAAAAGGTGCTTGAAGAGTGGCAGCAGCGCCTGTTGGAAACCGTGGCCAGCCACATTGCCTTGTCGATCAATGTGGCTCAGCGAGCATCACAAGGCAGGATGTTGTCACTCATGGAAGAGCGCAGTGTGATTGCCCGGGAGTTACATGATTCGATAGCCCAATCTCTCTCCTACCTCAAAATACAGGTCAGCCGTCTGGAAAAGAGTGTCTCCGAAGAGCATGACCAGGAGAGTATTCTCTCCATCACTCAAGTTCTGCGCTCGGCACTCAATGGTGCCTATCGGCAGCTGCGGGAATTACTGACTTCATTCAGGTTACGGGTCAATGAGGCGGGACTGGTCGCCACGCTGGAAAATACCGTCCGTGAATATGCCGACAGAAGCGGCATTCGGATTGAGTTTGTCGACCGGATCGCAAACTGCAGATTCAGCCCCAATGCGGAGATTCATGTCATACAGATCATACGTGAAGCACTCTCAAACGTAATCAGACATGCCAGCGCAACAACCGCTCAAGTGTTGCTTGAGTGCCAGGCCGATGGCGTTGTCAGGGTTAGGGTCGAAGATGACGGGATTGGCATCACTGGTGAAAACGGCGATATGATGCAGCACTATGGTCTGCCGATCATGGCAGAACGTGCTGCATGGCTGGGTGGTGAACTATCGATCACAGAGACGGATAACGGTGGAACAAGAATCGAGTTGACATTCAGCATCACTGGTAGTGACCATACCTTATCCCATGAAAAGCTCTTTCAGAAGATGAATAATGCCCGAAACAAAGCTTAGCACTGTACTTGCCATTGATGATCATCCTCTGTTCAGGAAGGGCGTGGCAGACCTGATAGATATGGAAGATTCTCTGACGCTCGCAGGTGAAGCCGCAAATGGGCTCGATGGTCTAACGCTTGCAAAGCGTATCAAACCGGACTTGATCCTGTTGGACATCAATATGAAGGGCATGAATGGAATTGAAACCCTACGGGCGATCAAAAAAGAAAATCCCGACGCACGAATCTTGATGCTTACGGTTTCTGATAATGAAGAGGATGTCATAGCCGCACTACGCCAGGGTGCGGACGGTTATCTGTTAAAAGATATGGAGCCCGAGGATATCCTCAGATCGCTCCGTAAAGCGGTCGAAGGGGAAATCGTCATCAGTGAGCGACTGACCCGGTTACTTGCCCAGGCTATTCGTGAAGAGGAAAAATCACCGCAATCGGTGGTTTTGGCTGGGCTGACCACCCGTGAACGGGAAATTCTGGGTCAAATTGCATGTGGCAGGAGTAACAAATTAATCGCCCAAGCACTTGATATTTCAGAGGGTACGGTTAAGGTCCACGTTAAACATCTGCTGAAAAAACTCAATCTGCATTCACGGGTTGAGGCGGCAGTATGGGCGTTAAAAAAATAGTCAACAGCGTAGCTTAGGCGGCGCTCTCCTTCGATTTTGCAGCCAGACGCTGTATCTTTAATCTTTACGTGTCCAACAAGACCAACCTTTCTTCCTACTTAGGGTAAACATTAATCTATCTTAGAGAGGCTGCATACCAATTAGTGGGTATAAGTGAGTAACTATTAAATGGTAATTGGTTGAATAATTTGAAGAAAGTTGACGCGCTGTTTCCCAATCTCTTGACCAGCGTCAATGATGTTGTTCGGTGCCAGTGACAGAATCTTGCAAGGTTCTAATAAAACACCATTTGATAGTGTCAGTTAACAGAACACATTTTCTTCGTGGCGATCTGCGTGGGACACAGTCCTCTATCAGACCGCCATGGTCAAAACCTGAAGCGGAATTCGTCGAAAAGTGCGAACGATGCGACGATTGCATCTCAGAATGTCCGCAACAAATCATCCAGCGGGGTCCCGGTGGATTTCCCAGAATAGATTTCTCACAGGGTGGCTGCACATTCTGTGGGGATTGCGTAAAGGCCTGCACCCATAAGGTGCTGGCCTTTTTTAATGACCTGAATCAGCCGCCCTGGCCGCTGAAGGCTGAGATTGCAGATAACTGCCTTTCAATGCAGGGAGTTGTCTGCCGTAGCTGCGGCGAAGTCTGCGATGAATCAGCTATACGCTTCAAACTGGAGGTCGGCGGTAAGGCCCGGCCCCTACTTGACCCAGATGACTGTACGGGCTGTGGCGAATGCTTTGCCGTCTGCCCCTCTCAGTCTGTAATTCTCAAGCCGCGGCAACAAGACCAAGCGGCATAGTAATTCGATACCCGGAGGAATTCCAATCTATGAATATTTGTAGTCTTGTTGTGCATACAAAGCCGGAGAAAGGGCCTGTCGTCTCCAGGCGGCTGGAAAAAATAACAGGTGTTGAAGTCCATGGCGGTGAGGATGCCGACAAATTGATCGTCACTGTTGAAGACGAAGGGGAAACAGTTTCCCCCGTGTCCGATACGATGAATGCGATGAATGGAGTTAAAGGGGTAGTGAGTACAATTCTGATTTATCACTATGGTGGTGAGGAATCGATGGAGGATATGAAACGTGAAATTAACTAGACGTGATTTTATTAAGAGCAATGCAGTTGCTGCTGCGGCTTCGGTGGCGGGTGTAACCCTGCCGGCGATTAAAACCGCTACAGCAGCTGACGGCGACGATGGTATCCGTTGGGATAAAGCAGCCTGCCGCTACTGTGGTACCGGCTGTAGTGTTCTCATGGGTGTCAAAGACGGCAAGGTTGTGGCCAGCCAGGGTGATCCTGATGCGCCGGTCAACAAGGGCCTGAACTGCATCAAGGGTTACTTCCTGCCGAAGATTCTCTACGGACAGGATCGCGTGACCCAGCCGATGCTGCGCAAGACCAACGGCAAGTACGACAAGAACGGCAAGTTCGAGGCGGTTTCCTGGGAAGAAGCGTTCAAGACAATGGCCGAGAAATGGGTCGCTGCCCGCAAGGCCAAGGGTGCGAAGGGTGTCGGCATGTTCGGCTCCGGACAGTGGACCGTCTGGGAAGGTTATGCGGCTGCCAAGCTCATGAAAGCGGGTTTCCGTTCCAATAGTATTGATCCCAATGCCCGTCACTGCATGGCCTCTGCTGTAGGCGCTTTCATGCGCGCCTTCCGTATCGATGAGCCCATGGGCTGCTACGACGATCTGGAACACGCCGATGTTTTCGTCCTCTGGGGCGCGAACATGGCGGAGATGCATCCTATCCTCTGGTCACGTCTTACCGATACCCGTTTGACAAAGCCTGGCTGTGAAGTGCATGTGCTCTCCACCTATGAGCATCGTTGCTTTGAGCTGGCTGACAATCCGATGGTCTTTGAGCCTCAAAGTGATCTGGCGATCGCCAACTTCATCGCCAACTACATCATTCAGAACAAGGCCTATAACAAGGACTTCATCGGCAAGCACGTAAACTTCAATAAGACCACTACCGATATCGGTTATGGCCTGCGTCCGAGTCATCCGCTGCAGAAGGCTGCGAAGAACCCCAACAAAGGCAAGTTCAACAAGATCGCCTTCGATGAGTATGCGAAGCTGGTCTCTGAGTATACCGTTGAAAAAGCCAGCAAGATGTCCGGTGTGTCTGAGAAGAAGCTGATCAAGCTGGCCAAAGTTTATGCCGATCCCAAAAAGAAGGTTTCCTCCTTCTGGACCATGGGCATGAACCAGCATACCCGCGGTGTCTGGATGAACGGCCTGGTCTATAACATCCATCTGCTGATGGGTAAGATCTCCGAGCCCGGCAACAGCCCCTTCTCCTTGACCGGTCAGCCCTCTGCTTGCGGCACTGCCCGCGAGGTAGGCACCTTTACCCATCGTCTGCCGGCTGATCTCGTCGTCAAGAAGGACGCGCACTGCAAATTTGCTGAGAAGGTATGGAAGCTGCCCGCAGGCACCATCCCACGACATAACGGTATGTCAGATAAGGCGGCTCAATCGGACATCAGCGGGAAGCCAATGGGCAAGACCCTGATCCACGCGGTCGCCATGCATCGTGCGCTCAAAGACCGCAAGATGAACTGCTTCTGGGTCATGTGTAATAACAACATGCAGGCTGCGGCGAACTTTAACGAGGAGAGCTATCCAGGATGGCGTGACCCAGCCAACTTCATCACCGTTACCGACCCCTATCCCACAGTATCGGCTCAGGCGGCTGACCTGGTTCTGCCGACCTCCATGTGGATCGAGAAAGAGGGCGCTTACGGTAATGCAGAGCGACGCACCCAGTTCTGGCGTCAGCAGGTGCAGGGTCCGGGCGAGTCCCGTTCCGACCTGTGGCAGCTCATGGAGTTCGCCAAGTATGTCAAAGTGGAGGATGTCTGGCCGGAGGATCTTATCGCCAAGCAGCCTGAATATGCGGGTAAAACCCTTTATGAGGTTCTCTATACCAACGGACAGGTTGATAAGTTCCCGAAACAGACGGTCACTGATGATCGTGGCAACGAGTACGGCAACGATGAGATGGACTACTTCGGCTACTACGTACAGAAGGGTCTTTTCGAAGAGTACCGGTTGTTCAACTCCGCACCTGGTATCCCCAAGAAAGGCCATGAGATGGCGGAATTCGAGGTCTATCACAAGGCACGTGGTCTGCGCTGGCCCGTGATCGATGGCAAGGAGACCCTGTGGCGTTTCCGTGAAGGCTATGATCCGCATGTAGAGAAGGGCAGTGAAGTGCAGTTCTACGGTGCTAAGGACAAGAAGGCGAACATCATCTTCGGTCCCTATGAGCCCGCAGCGGAGATGCCGGACAAGGAATATGATCTGTGGCTCTGCACAGGTCGTGTGCTGGAGCACTGGCATTCGGGTTCCATGACCCGGCGTGTGCCTGAGCTCTACCGCGCCGTACCGGATGCTGTGGTCTTTATGAGCAAAAAGGCGGCTAAGAAGCGCAAACTGCGTAGCGGCTCCATGGCTAGGATCATCTCCCGTCGTGGTGAGATCGTCTGCCGGGTTGACACCAAAGGGCGCAACAAGGTGCCTGATGGGTTGGTGTTCATTCCCTGGTTTGATGCCGGTCGTCTGGTCAACAAGCTGACTCTTGACGCCACTGATCCACTCTCGAAAGAGACGGATTACAAAAAGTGCGCGGTGAAGATCGTTAAGGCCTAAGAAGACGGAATCCGGTCCGGTTTGCCGGACCGGAGAGCGTCAAAACTGAAAATGCGTAATCGATAGAATATCAACTGGTCAATAATGTCAGATACAGACAAAAAACATGAGATGAATCGACGGCAGTTCTTGGGGAATATGCTCAAGACAGCCTGTGGGGTCGGATTGGTCGGCATGGGATTGGGCATCTACTCAAATAGAGCCTCTTCCCTCCCTGCCCACTATCTTCGGCCACCGGGCGCCCTGCCGGAAGAGGATTTTCTTGGTGCCTGTATCCGTTGTGGGTTGTGCGTACGGGACTGTCCGTACGACATGCTGTTCCTTGGTGAAGTCGGTGACGACGTTGCAACGGGAACTCCCTATTTCGTGGCCCGCACCGGGCCTTGCGAAATGTGTGAGGACATCCCCTGCATCGCCGCCTGCCCGACCAATGCCCTGGATCATGGTCTCACCGATATCGAGGAGTCCCGTATGGGTCTGGCGGTAGTGGTGGATCAGGAGACCTGCATTGCCTTTCACGGTCTTCGCTGTGAGGTCTGTTTCAACGTCTGCCCGATTCGGGGCAAGGCCATAACGCTGGATTTGCAGCATAACGTCAGGTCAGGAAAGCACGCACTGTTTATTCCAGTAGTGCACTTCGACGCCTGTACTGGCTGCGGTCTCTGTGAGCGGGCCTGCATTCTGGAAGAGGCGGCGATCAAAGTGTTTCCGACCGATCTTGCGAAGGGCGAACTGGGTAAACATTATCGACTTGGCTGGAAGGAGAAAGAGAAAGCGGGTGGGGCCTTGGTCACGCCAGACGTGGAGCACAAATACAACCTCCCAGAGGGTGTGCGCTATGACTTGCAGGGCGAAGGTCTGATCATTGAAGAGAAGCCGGAGGAGACACCGTTCTCTTCCAATCCTCTGGATTCACTCAATAGCAGTTTCATGGATAAAAAGTAATGGTCGATCTGACGACATTAGGTGATGACTCCATTGCGGCCAAGGGCTGGATAAAAGCTCATAAATGGCTGATCCTGAGACGTTTGAGTCAACTGGGGATTCTCGCCCTGTTCCTCGTCGGCCCCGTCCTCGGGGTGTGGATAGTGAAAGGTAATCTGGCATCGAGTCTGACGCTGGATATTCTGCCACTGACCGATCCGCATGTGCTGCTGCAAGCGGTGCTTTCCGGCGTGGTGCCTGAGACCACCGCCATCATAGGCGTGGTACTCGTCCTGCTCTTCTACTTCGTAGTGGGTGGACGGGTCTACTGCTCCTGGGTCTGTCCGGTGAATATGGTCACCGATCTGGCCAGTTGGTTGCGGCGGATCTTGGGTATCAGGACGACTTCTCAGATCTCCCGGAATTCCCGCTACTGGATGCTTGCCCTGACCCTGATTCTGCCACTGGTGGTTTCCGGGGGCATCATCTGGGAACTGATCAACCCTGTCTCCATGATGTTTCGAGGTATCGTCTTCGGAATGGGGGCGACCTGGGTGGTGGTATTGGCGGTCTTTCTCTTTGATTTGGTGGTGGCCAAAGAAGGCTGGTGCGGACGTCTCTGTCCGGTCGGTGCCTTCTATAACCTGATCGGGAGCCGAAGCCTGTTGCGTGTCAACGCGAGCAACAGGGCGGAGTGCAACGACTGCATGGAGTGCTTCGTCGTCTGTCCCGAACCACAAGTGATCAGGCCGGCATTGAAAGGTGGAAGCAAGGGCATCAGCCCGGTAATCCTCTCTTCCGACTGTACTAATTGCGGTCGTTGTATCGATATTTGCGCGAAGGATGTTTTCAGTTATGGCGGTCGATCCGTCTCCGAGACCATAAGGTCGAATCCCGAAGTGGTTAAGAAACAGGAGGTCCATATTTAATGGGCCTGCTTATGAATTCGCAACTCATGTATAGAGCGATGATGGAGAATGAAATGAAGAAAACTATTCTGGTCATGATGGCTGCAGTGCTGACTCTGTTTTTTACAGCATCAGCTATGTCTGAAGTGATGTCACTGCGCGGTAACAGTGATCTCAAGGCAATGGCTGATAAACCTGATAAGAAGAAGGTTCAGTCCATTAAAGGCGGTATCGCCCGCAGTTACAAACAGCAACCACCAATGACTCCTCACACAGTTGACAAGTACAAAATCAATCTGAAGAACAATGGCTGTTTGAAGTGCCATAGCGAAAAAACCTATGAGAAGGAAAAATCCCCCAAGGTAGGTGACAGCCACTACATAAACCGTGATGGCAAGACACTAAAAACCATCTCGAGCCGTCGTTATTTCTGTAACCAGTGCCACGCTACCCAGATGGGGGCCGAACCGCTGGTCAAAAATATGTTCGAAGGCGCGAAATAGGGTATATTTCGGCAACCGATGCGCCCCGTCCTTAACTGGATTGGGGCGCATTATTTTTTCAACTATTTTTCTGTAATTCAGGTAGAAGATCATGAGTAATGGCAAGAGAACGGGTGGTTTCACCCTGATTCTGATCGGCATCGTAGCGGGTATCATCCTCTGGGGCGGTTTCAATACCGCGATGGAGGCAACGAATACTGAAGAATTTTGTATCTCCTGCCATGAGATGGAACAGGCTGTTTACCAGGAACTGCAGGAGACCATCCACTTCAGTAACAGAACCGGTGTGCGCGCTACCTGCCCGGACTGTCATGTGCCCAAGGAGTGGATCCATAAGATTATCCGCAAGATCAAGGCAAGTAACGAGCTCTACCACATGATGCTGGGTACCATCGACACAGTGGAGAAGTTCGAGGAAAAACGTCTGGAATTGGCACAGAATGTCTGGAAGGCTATGAAAGACACAGATTCCCGTGAGTGCCGCAACTGCCATAACTTCGATTCAATGGATTTTGATCGTCAGGAAGAGCGTAGCGCTGATCGACACGATGAAGCGATTGATGCGGGATATACCTGTATAGACTGCCACAAGGGTATCGCACATTCACTACCCGCAGGTTATGACCCTGCAGACGACCTGCCTGGCGATGCTGAAGAGTAAGAAAACCATGTTAGGCGCGATTTTTGCCTAATAATAACGAAGCTTGTTCGCCAGTTGACCGAAAATCAAACGGTTAGCCGGTGTTTAAGAGAAATAAGCTGTGTGGTTTTGTCCGTAGAGTGAATGTTTTGTTCACTCTACGGAAAAGACCAGTCAGATATTGAAGGATTTGTTTATCCATCTGGATTTTCTCTTAAAAAATATGCCCTTAGCGTAATAAAACCAGAAGCACGGAAGTGCATCTGTTGTTTCGCGATAGACTACAATTAGCAAGCCTGGGAATTTTCCAGCTACGAGAGAAGCAAATGCCATGTTGATAGACCCGTTTGGTCGTAACATCGAATATCTCCGTTTGTCAGTGACAGATCGCTGTGACTTCCGCTGTTTTTATTGCATTCCAAAAGGGTACAAGGACTTTTCTCAGCCTGACAGTTGGCTGACCCTGGATGAGGTTGAGCGTCTTGTCCGTGTTTTTTCCGAGATGGGCATCAGCAAGGTCAGGCTGACTGGCGGCGAGCCTCTGGTAAGGAAGGAACTGCCAGAGATGGTGCGCCGTATTGGTGCGCTACCTCATATAGAGGATCTCTCCCTTAGCACCAATGCATCCCAACTGGCAAAGCATGCTGTTTCTCTCAAGCAGAGCGGCGTGAGCCGCATCAATGTGAGCTTGGATTCATTGAATCCTGACAGCTTTCGTGAGATTACACAGGGTGATCTGGGTAACGTTCTCGATGGCCTGATGGCTGCCAAGGAAGTGGGTTTAAACCCAATCAAAATCAACATGGTTGTGATGAAAGGGATTAACGACCATGAAATTGGCGGGATGGTCGATTTCTGTCTTAAGCACGATTTCACCCTCCGCTTCATTGAAACCATGCCGGTCGGTGAAACAGGCAAGAACGCCACGGATCGATATGTCAGCTTGAAAGAGATCAAGGCTGATCTTGAAGAGCGATTTCAGCTGGAACCTGCAGTTATGCGAGGCGCTGGCCCTGCCTCATACGTAAGAGTAAAAGAGACGAACCTGCGTATTGGCTTCATTACGCCCATGTCCCAGCACTTCTGCGAGAGTTGTAACCGGGTGCGTGTATCTGTTGAAGGAACACTCTATCTCTGCCTCGGAAAGCACGACAATGCTGAATTGCGCCCTCTAATGCGACAGGGTATCAGTGATGAGGGGCTAAAAAAGGTGATTTATGAAGCAATCTCCAGAAAACCCGCACGTCACGAATTCAATGAAAATCCAGGTGAGGTTGTCAGGGTAATGTCCCTGACCGGCGGTTAATCGCTGGCCAGGGTGTAAATACTAGCGTAGTGGTGATACCCGGTAGGGATCGACCATTGCCGTCCGAGGCGAATGTTTCACAACCTGTTCATGCCCGACATCCTGTAACATCAAAGGGCGGTCTGCTCGACTTGAAGTCTGCCAGACCAAGGTCAATGAAAAAGCAACTGCCAACGCAAGCAGATATTTCATTATGTCCTCCGAAAAATGCCAATCGGCATTCGTGCTCCAGCTCTTGCGGCTGTTTACCTATTCTTTTTGTATTGCGGCGCCAATATAGAACATTTATTCCCGTATGGCTACTGCGGAAATTGAAAAAAGTGTGACTTGTGACCAAGTTACCTATTTGCAGGCTTTTGTGGTGACAATATCTTCCTGTTCGACGGATTTTTCTGGAAATTGACGGCAGATGGGTGGGCTATTATCGGCGGTGAACCACAGAGTTCAAGACATATTCGTGTTCAAAAAAAACTGAGAAGTCCGTATAGTCCCAGCGTGTGATTGGTGGATAACCCACCCAGGGATGTTCCGTGGAAGGCTCTCCAAAAGCTGTTTTGACCTGCTTCATCGTCATGCCGCGATCTGGGCGAGGAATCCCCTCTTCGCTGTTGAGCGGCGCCTCATTGATAGCGTCGATCAGCAACACATCAGAGTGAGCGGGGGTGACCGCAATCAGCAGGCTGGCTGCAAGAAAGAGCGAAATTGGAAATCTCATCAGGAACAACTCCTTAAGGCCTGTTTGCATTTCTGCAATCTAAAAATAAATATAGCACTCTTGCCTAACTATAGAAAATTTGGGGTCTTTTAATACCTACTGTGGTTTAATGCCGGGCTATGTATAAACCCCTCGAACTCTTCATCGGGATGCGATATACGCGGGCAAAACGGCGTAATCATTTTATCTCGTTCATCTCTACGATCTCCATGCTCGGCATCATGTTGGGCGTGATAGCGTTGATTGTCGTGCTCTCAGTTATGAACGGCTTTCACAAAGAAGTCCGTGAACGTATTCTCGGAATGGCATCACATGCGACTATTTCTGCAGTGCGGGGCGGCCTCAAGGACTGGCGCGAGGTGGAAGCAATGGCGGGAAAGAACCCCCATGTCATTGGACGAGCGCCTTATGTCGAAGGTCAGGGCATGCTTATCAATGGTCAGAAGGTCAGCGGTGTGTTGCTACGAGGGATTCTGCCTGCTGAAGAGGGCAAGGTTTCCGACGTGGTGACTGCCATGAAGAAGGGCAGCGTCGACGACCTTAAGCCGGGCAGCTATGGGATTATCCTGGGGCAGGAACTTGCCTACCTGCTTGGCGTCGGGGTGGGGGAGAAGGTGACGCTGGTAACACCGCAGATCAATGTTACACCCGCAGGCATCATGCCCCGTTTGAAACGGTTTACGGTGAGCGGCATCTTTGAAGTAGGCATGGGTGAGTACGACAGGGGCGTAGCGCTTTTGCACCTGAAGGATGCCGCCAAACTGATGCGTCTCAACGACAGCATAACCGGCGTACGTCTGAAACTGGATGACCTCTTTCTGGCACCGAAGATTTCCAGGGAACTGGCCCTCAAGATGGGAGGTTACTACCGTATCAGTGACTGGACCATGCAGCACCGCAATTTTTTTGCCGCGCTACAGACCGAAAAACGCATGATGTCGATCATCCTTTCGCTGATTGTGGCGGTGGCCGCGTTTAATATCGTTTCGACTCTGGTGATGGTGGTTACAGATAAGCAGGCCGACATTGCCATTCTGCGAACATTGGGCGCTTCACCAGGCACTATCATGGGGATCTTTATGGTTCAAGGTGCGGCTATCGGCTTTGTCGGAAATATCCTCGGCATGATCGGTGGGCTGTTGCTTGCGACCAATGTAGAGGCGATCGTCAGCTGGGTCGAGCGTGTATTCAATATCGATTTTCTCGATCCTAACATCTACTACATCAGCGAGCTCCCTTCTGATCCTCATATGGAAGATATTCTTTCCATTGGGGTTACGGCGTTTCTGATCACTCTGCTGGCAACCCTCTATCCAGCCTGGAAGGCCTCCCGTACCGAACCGGCTGAGGCGTTACGCTATGAGTAGCCGGGAAGTTGTGCTACAGGCTGAGGGCATCGTAAGAACCTTCTCTCAAGGTGACCTGCGGGTAGAAGTCCTGCGGGGTGTTGATATGACCATACGGCAGGGCGAACGCATCGCAATTGTCGGTAGCTCCGGATCGGGCAAGAGTACACTGCTGCACTGCCTGGGTGGGCTGGATCAGCCTAACGAGGGTCAGGTACGACTCTCAGGCATGGAGCTGTTGTCATTGGGCGAACGGGCAAGAGGAAAACTGCGTAATCGGAAACTGGGTTTTGTCTACCAGTTCCACCACCTGTTGGCCGAATTCACTGCGCTGGAAAATGTCGCCATGCCGCTGCTTATCGGTGGGTATAAAGTTACTGATGCGAGCAGAAAGGCAGGGGAGATCCTTGAAAGGGTAGGCCTCGGCGCAAGAATTCAGCATAAGCCCAGTGAAATGTCCGGTGGGGAAAGACAGCGTGCGGCACTGGCCCGGGCGTTGGTTCACTCACCGGCCTGTGTGCTGGCTGATGAACCTACGGGCAATCTGGACAGACACACTGCTGAGCATGTCTACGAACTGATGCTGGAACTCAACCGGGAGCAGGGCACCAGTTTCGTGATCGTAACCCATGATCCTGACCTGGCGGCCCGTATGGATCACACCTTGCATCTGATTGATGGCCGCCTGCAAACAGAGAATTCCCAGGAATCCTTATGAGTGGCGATGGCTGCGCCGTCTCCACTGATTGATGACGTGCCAGCGCCAAAGCCCCCGAATGGTGAAGTAACCGACCAGGGAAAAAAAACTGCCGCAGATCAGACAGCCCAGCAGAAAGGGTGCCCAAACTCCGTCGAGACCGTTTTGCAGCCATTCAACACTGAACTCAAAGGCCTGCGTATCCTGCGGTGAGCCAAGTACCGTAGTACCCACCAGATAGGCAAGAAAGAAGATCGGAGGGATAGTGAGTGGATTGGTGATCCAAACGAGCGCCACGGACAAAGGTAGATTGACCCGACAGATGATGGCAGCGCCGGCCGCGAGCAGCATCTGAAAGGGCGCAGGTACGAAAGCCATAAACAGTCCCACCGCAAAGGCACCCGCTGCCGATCGGCGGTTCAGGTGCCATAGATTGGCGTCGTGCAGTAATGTACCGAACATCCGCAAATGCTTATGGTTGCGGATGGTGTCATGGTCAGGTGTAATACGTTTTATCAGATGTTTTGGCATGGCTTCCGCGAAGATAATACGTCGGGATCTGTGCGGCTAATACTATTGAATCACGGTGGGGCAGGATGCGCCACAAAAAGCTGCTGAAGTTTTCATGACAGGGATGTTTCATGACATTTATTCTGCTCGCCTTTATCACCGGAACAGCGCTCTTCCAGCTGCTGCCAGTGTTGCCTGAACCCGCCTGGTTCGGCGCTGCTGCAGCGATTCCTCTATTTTGGTTCTCACGTCTTACGAAGCTCCTGTCTGCGCTGCTTGCCGGTGGGATTTGGGCCTTTCTATTTGCCTGGCTTCAGCTTTCACAGGCAATGCCATTTTTACTCGAAGGGGAAACCCTCATTGTCACCGGCACTGTTGTCTCCCTTCCCAAACAGACATCAGCCATCAATCGATTTGAGTTTGAGCTGAAGACGGTTCAGTCGAAGCATGGTTCTGAGTCTCTGCAGGGGCGGATTCGACTCAACTGGTATCGTTTTGACGGCGTCTTGCTTCCTGGGCAGCGCTGGCAGTTGCAGGTCAGACTGAAAAGACCCAGAGGATTGCAGAATCCAGCAGGGTTTGACTATGAAAAATGGCTCTACAGCCGCAGAATTCGCGCCACAGGTTACGTGCAACACAGTATCGAAAACCAACTGCTGGGCGAAGATGATTTCAGCTACATCATCGACCGTGTACGCCATCGAATCGGCAGCGAAATAGAGCACTTGGTAGAGTCACAAAAGGCATCAGGTCTGATTCGTGCCTTGGCGATTGGTGATCGGGGTGGAATCTCCAGCAGTGACTGGGAGGCCTTTACCCGAACTGGCACCAACCATCTCATTGCAATCTCCGGACTCCACATCGGCATTGTAGCGGGTCTGATGTTCGCTCTTGGTCAGTGGTTGTGGCGACAATGGCCGAATTTGATGTTGTGGCTGCCAGCGCCAAAAGCCGGTGCAATATCCGGGTTATTGGGTGGGACCCTATATGCCATGTTGGCGGGTTTTTCCCTTCCTACCCAGCGGGCTTTGATTATGCTCTATCTGGTGCTTGGGGCAACGTTATTCGGGCGTACCCCTGTGATTAGCCGTTCTTTCAGTATGGCGCTCTTTCTTGTGATCCTGCTCGATCCGGCAGCGACGCTCTCTGCTGGATTTTGGCTCTCCTTCGGGGCAGTTGGTGTAATTCTGCTATCGGTAACCGGGCGGATCGGACGGCCGACAGGTTGGCACCAATGGGGTCGAGTTCAATGGGTGGTTGCACTGGGGCTGGCTCCCTTACTCTTTATTCAGTTTGGACGGGCATCTCTGGTCGCCCCCCTGGTCAATCTACTGCTGGTGCCCTGGTTTACCCTTGTGTTGGTGCCCCTGATACTTTTTGGCTTGCCGCTATTGAGTTTTCCAGCGGCAGCGGCTTTGTGGGCGAAGCTGACAGAACTCTGCGTCACTTACACACTGGTGACTATCGAATGGGCGGCCGATATAAGTTTTGCCGCACTATTTCTACCTGACCAGCCGCTCTGGATCTGGGCTGGGGCGATGGGGGGAATACTGCTATTTCTCCTGCCTGGCGGCTTGCCGGTGCGCGGGGCCGGTATAATACTGCTACTGCCTCTGGTATTCAGTTCACCTCAGCGTCCACCTCCAGGCGGATTCAGGCTCACCCTGCTTGATGTGGGGCAGGGATTGTCCGCGGTAGTGGAAACCGCACGGCACCAGCTTGTCTACGACACAGGCCCCGCTTTTCCTTCCGGATTCAATACCACAGAGGCGGCACTCCTGCCCTATCTCCACAGCCGGGGTATAGAGCAGATAGACCGACTGGTGGTAAGCAATGGCGATCAGGATCATGCCGGCGGTGTAGCACATTTGCTCAAGGGGATAACGGTGGTGGCTCTGATCGGGGGCGAATCCATGGCTGTTGCCAATTTCCGCTACTGCCGTTCCGGTATGTCGTGGCAGTGGGATGGCGTCTCATTCGAGATACTGCATCCGGATGGGAGCGAAAAATTTCAGACGGGTAATGATGCCTCCTGCGTATTGAGAGTCGAGGGAAGCGGTGGATCATTGCTGATTCCCGGTGATGTAGAGCAACAGGCGGAGAAGTGGCTGGTAGAGAGATATGGCCAGAATCTGAAAAGCGATGTTCTGATCGCGCCGCATCATGGCTCAACGACATCCTCCACCCAACCATTTGCCGATAGGGTGAGGCCGGAATATGTGCTGTTCCCGACCGGATACCGAAACCGGTTTGGTTTTCCCAAAGCGGGTGTCCAACAGCGTTGGCGCGACTTGGGGGCAAAGTTGCTCAACAGCGCGGAGGAGGGTGCCATTCAAATTGATTTTCATCCGGAATCCGGACTCGGGAAGCCCTATCGCATTCGTCGGGAGAGGCGTCACTACTGGAGCACCCCCTGGAATGAGTGAACTCGTTCCCTTTCGGATCCATGCACAGATACAGTATGATTATCAGTAGATTCCCAAGAGGTCCAGACTACAGTGTTTGAATTTGTAAAAGCGGGCGGGTGGCTCATGGCTCCCATCATAGCCTGTTCCGTCGTTGCCCTTGCGATTGTCCTGGAACGCTTCTGGTCCCTTCGCCGCAGAAAGGTAATGCCTGCAATTTTGATGCAGCAACTTTGGAAGTTACACAATGAGAATCAGCTAGAGCGCGCCGATCTGGAGAAATTACGCAAAAGCTCTCCTCTCGGGCGAATCCTTGCTGCTGGCATGGTGAATCGTTACCACTCCAAAGAGGTCATGAAAGAGAGTATTGAAGAGGTAGGGCGTCAGGTGGTGCTGGAACTAGAACGCTACCTCAACGCCTTGGGTACCATCGCTTCCATTGCGCCACTGCTGGGGTTATTGGGTACAGTATTTGGGATGATCAAAGTGTTCGGCGCCATCGTGACCGCTGGGGTCGGCGATCCGGGCGTTTTGGCAGGCGGCATTTCCGAAGCACTGATAACCACGGCGACCGGTCTCTCCGTTGCCATTCCCAGTCTGATGTTCCATCGCTATTTCACCGGGCTTGTCGATAAACTGGTGCTGGGCATGGAGGAGCAGGCATTGAAACTGGTGGAGGTGATCCACGGTGAGCGGGAACGGGTCTCCGGGTGAACCTGCGGCCGCACCGAAAAAAAGCCATTGAGGTCGATATCACGCCGTTGATCGACGTGGTTTTCCTGCTGCTGATCTTCTTCATGGTTTCGACCACCTTCGACCGGGAGACCCAGATTGAGGTTGAGCTGCCGGAAGCTGCCGGAGAAGAGGCACAGACGGCGGCGGATGTGCTCGATATTACCATTGATACGTCGGGTACCTTCTACGTCAATCAGCAGGAAGTCATCAATACCGAGATCGAAACCCTGAAAAAGGCCATCACAAAAGCCGCAGGGGAGAAGAAAGATCTTCCGGTCATCATAAATGCGGACGCCAAGACGCCCCACCAATCGGTAATGACGGTGATGGATGCAGCAAGCCAACTCGGTTTTCTGCACATGACTTTTGCTGCGCATAAGCCGAAGAGTCCTTGAAAAGCATCGATCACTACTGGGAAGGATGGAACCCGGTCAGTCTGATCCTCCTGCCGCTTTCCCTGCTCTTCTGTCTGCTGTCATGGCTACGCCGGATTGCCTATCGGATCGGCCTTCTGAGCCGTGAGCGGATATCGGTTCCGGTTATCGTCGTAGGCAATATCACCGTCGGCGGCACCGGTAAGACGCCGCTGGTCATCTGGCTCGCAGAATGGTTGAAGGGCAGAGGATTGCAGCCGGGCATCATCACCCGTGGATATGGTGGCAAGGCCGAGTCCTGGCCGTGTGTGGTTTCTGTCGATAGTAGCGCGTCGGAAGTGGGGGACGAGGCGGTACTGCTCGCACGTCGCTCGGGATGCCCGGTCTTTGCCGGTCCCGATCGTCCCGAGGTGGCCCGTGCGCTGCTTGCCGCACATCCATGTGACCTGATTCTCTCCGACGATGGCTTGCAGCACTACGCGCTGCAACGGGATGCAGAGATCGTCGTCATCGACGGGAAAAGAGGGTTCGGTAACGGACTCTGCCTGCCTGCCGGTCCTCTTCGGGAACGGCAATTCCGGCTTAATCAGGTAGACCTGCTGGTGGTCAATGGTGAGAAACCACTTCGTCACGACGCCTTTCAAATGCGGGTTGAAGGAGACAAGGCACGGCTGTTGACTGACAGCGATCAGCAGCGAAGTCTGTCGGAGTTCACGGGGCAGCAAGTCGAAGCCATCGCCGCCATCGGCAATCCCGAACGCTTTTTCAGCATGCTCGAAGCGGCCGGATTGAGGATCAATCGGCATCCCTTTCCGGACCATCACCCGTTTGTGGAGGAAGATCTTCTGCCTTTGCAAAAAAAGACGGTTCTCATGACAGAGAAAGATGCGGTAAAGTGCACGTCATTCGCGGGAAAAAACCTCTGGTACGTTCCTGCTGACGCGAGGCTCGATGAAGGATTCATCCAACAGCTGACGCAAATCATCAACAGGTTGTGTAATGGATAATAAACTGCTCGATATTCTTGTTTGCCCTCTCTGCAAAGGCAATCTCTACTATGATAAGAAGGTTGCAGAGCTTATCTGCAGAGTTGATCGGCTGGCATTCCCGATCAGGGATGACATTCCGGTAATGTTGCAGGACGAAGCGCGCGAACTGGCGGCGGATGAAGAGGTACCCGAGGGCTGATCGATATGGATTTCAAAGTTGTCATTCCAGCACGTTACTCATCGGTCCGTCTGCCGGGAAAACCACTGCGGGAGATTGCAGGCAGGCCCATGATCCAGCACGTCTACGAACGTGCCCGGGAAAGTGGTGCTGACGAAGTGGTCATCGCAACAGATGATGAACGCATCAGGCAGACGGCCAAGGCCTTCGGCGCAGAAGTCTGTATGACCGCCGCGCACCATCGTAGCGGCTCTGACAGGATTGCCGAAGTGGTGGAGCAGCTGCGCTGGGCTGCTGATGCCATCGTGGTGAATCTACAGGGCGACGAACCCACCATGCCGGCGTCATTGATCGACCAGGTTGCCGCCGACATGCAGAGTCACGAGCTGGCAGGCGTTACCACGCTCTCGGCCCCCATTGAATCCCATGAGATGCTATTCGACCCCCATGTTGTGAAGGTCGTGACCGATATTGAAGGATATGCCCTCTATTTCAGCAGGGCGCCGATTCCCTGGCACCGGGATGAGTTCCTCGAAGGCAGAGAATCCCTTCCCTCTACCGTGGCATTCAGCCGTCACATCGGCCTTTATGCCTATCGTGCAGGTTATCTGAAGCAGTTTGTCTCCTGGGCTCACGCGCCACTTGAACAAGCGGAATCCCTGGAACAACTGAGAGTGCTTTGGCACGGCGGGAAGATTCATGTCAGTCAGGCAACTGAAGCAGCAGGACACGGGGTGGATACCGAGGATGATCTGAAACGTGTGGACGAGGTTCTATCCCGGTAGTACGAGGGGCTGCTAATAAAAGAAGAAAATCACTCTTTATTCTTTCATGGGAAGTAAATGCCTGTAGAGAACAGGGACGTGTACCGAGGTTTCATTACTATGTAATATGCGGCTGGTTCAACTATCTAATCAGTCGAGAATTGGAAAACTTGTATGCGTAATAAGCTAGCGTACGCCCTCGCTTTAACAGGTGTCTTATCTCCGCTATTGGCTCAGGCGGGACCACAACAAATGCTGCTGCTTATCGACATGCTCAAGGAAAACGGAACCTTGACAGAGATCCAGCACCAGCAACTCAAGGCGGCCATGATGGCTGAAGATCCCACGCCTTCCACGAAACAGCCACCAGCACAACAAACTCTCCCGCTGCCCGCCTCCGAACCAGTGGATGTAATGGTCTCCACCCAGGGGGGCAGTGTAAAGGCGGAGTCCTACGATGGCAGGTCAAGCTTTGAGTTCACTGCGCAGATAGCGGCAGATGCGGCCTGGTACGACAGTGATATCACAGATATGGGAAACGCCGCAGAGATTCGATATGCCCGCATTGGGGCTGAAGGTACGCTCTTCGGGCCTTGGGAATACGAATTGGAGATAGACTTTGCCGGTGAGGATGTCGGTTTGAAAGACGCTTGGCTTGGATATCGAACGCTGGGTGACAGCCGACTTAAGGTTGGCCTGTTCAAAACGCCATTCAGTCTGGAGGAGATGACCACTTCTGCCAACCAGACATTCATGGAACGCTCATTGATCAATGCCATGACGCCGGGGCGAAACGTCGGCGTAGGTTTCGAAACCTATGACGGCCAGTGGAGTCTGGCGGGCAGCATTTTTGGCGAGGGCGCGGATGATGGTGACGATCGGCTCGACGACGAAGGATGGGGCGGCAGTCTGCGCGGCACTTGGGCACCAGTAGCAACAGACACTAGGGTCTTGCATCTTGGTCTCTCCAGCTCTGCCCGCACCTATGGCGGGGATTCGGATGACGAGGCGGTTTTTCGTATCCGAACTGACCCTGAATCTCATTTAGTGGATTCAAATAACTACCTGCTGGATACCAATCAATACGAAACCAAGAAATCGAAATACAAGATCCAGCATATGGAACATACCACCAGTATCGGAGTGGAAGCCGCAATGGTGCATGGTCCGGTTTCGTTACAAGGAGAGTTTGTTCGGACCTATGTCAATTCAGAGGACTACATGGAGAGCCTGAATTTTCATGGTTTCTATGTTGCCGGCAGTTGGTTCCTCACCGGCGAATCGCGAAACTACGATCATACACAGGGGCGTTTCAGTCGCATTTCTCCCTATAGCAACTTTGGCTGGGGAGAAGGTACCGGTGCCTGGGAGTTGGCGCTGCGTCACAGTCATCTCGGCCTGGACGATCAGGATATCGAAGGCGGCAGGGAGTGGAATACCACAGTAGGGATCAACTGGTACGTCAACCCGAATATCCGCTTCATGGCTAACTACATCGTGGTCAATTCCGAGCCTGATGCGGCAGGGGAGGAGGATGATCCGCGCATCATTCAGGTTCGTGGCCAATATGATTTCTGATGCGCATATACCGGATCTGAGGTAAAAGTGGCATCAATATCGAGACTCATCAGATGCATCCTGACAGTGTCGATCCTGCTCTGTCTCTCCGGCCATGCGGTCGCATCAGATTCAGAAGTTCTCCGAGCCCAGACACTGGTGATCGGCAAGGTCAGCGACAGTCCACGTAAACACTATATCCGCCTCAAGCCGATGGTCGATTATGCGGGAAAAAAGATGAAGGACCTCGGCATTACCCACACCCGGGTTTTAATGGCTAGAAATAATGCACAGATGATTCGCTATCTCAGGGAAGGGAGGGTCGACTGGGTAACCGAGACAATTTTTTCATCCCTGGCCTTTCGTGATCAGGCGGGTGCGGAGATTATTCTGCGGAAGTGGAAAAAAGGGGTGCCCGGCTATCACACGGTTTTTATTACACGGAAAGAGAGTGATATTTACACCTTGAAGGATCTTCAGGGAAGACGTATTGCTTTAGAGGACCCAGGTTCGACCACAGCCTTTTTTGTACCTATGACTATTCTTTTCGGGGAGGGGTTGCAACCGGAAAAACTCCAAACCATCCGTAGCACACCATCGCCGGATAAGGTGGGTTATGGCTTTGCAGGTGGAGAGATAAACATTGCAACATGGGTCCATCAAGGGTTTGCTGATGCCGGTGCATATAACGATCTTGACTGGAACACGCCTGATCATACCCCACCTTCATTCAAAAAAGATCTGCGCATTTTCCATCGGGCTGAAAAAATGCCCAGAGGATTTGAATTGGTTCGTTCCGGCATGGATCCAACAATCAAGGCACGTCTCAAGAAAATTCTGCTTGAGGCTGATAGTGATCCTGATGCCGGTGATGTGCTTTTTTCCTATCAGCGTACAGCACAGTTCGATGAGATTGATGACGAAACCAAGGTCGCATTGGAGCTGGTCAGGCAGCAGATGGATAGACTGGCAGGTAAGCCGCATTGATGGGAACACGCCTTCAGAGCAAATACTCGATGATCATGTTCATACTGATCATAGGGGTTGTTTTGGCTGTATCAACGATACTTTTCCTGCAGTTCGACGAGGCCTTCGAAGACTATCAGAGCGCAAGCGCATCGGCCTTGAAGGAGGTCCATTTTAAACAGTTGGAACACCAGGGACAGACTCTGGCAGAGGTCCTTGCACAAAGTCTGGTCAATCCGCTCTATGAACTGGACATGGAAAGTATTAGTACGCTGTTGCGCACCGCAGTCTCTCAGCACGATATTGACTATGCCATGGTCTACGATACCCAAGGCAGAATCATCCATGACGGCAAAGAGACAATTCCAGGATTTGGAAAAACAACCGGGCATCAAATCGTCGAAAAGTCGCTGCAGGAAAAATCGGTAAAGAGCAAGATTGAAGACAATCATCTGGATCTGGCGACACCAATATTCATCGGCGAGGGTGTTGTGCTCGGCGGCATTCTAATCGGTGTTTCTCTGGAGGATATGCAGAAAACTCTGGCGCAATCAAATAAGAGATTGGAATCGATCAGCAGTCACCATAGTCAACGCAACATCTACGCGGTCTTGTTATTAGGCATCGCTTTAAGTGGAATAGGTATCCTGGCTGCCACCCTTGTCGCGAACCATCTCACCTCACCTATCGGGAAGCTTGCCAGGCTTGCTGAACGTATCGGCGCCCATGACTACCGGGCATCGAGTCAGATCGAACGTCCTGATGAAATCGGCGACTTGGCCCATGCATTGGAAAAGATGGGACGGCAACTCGAAAAAACAACCATTTCAAAAGAGTATCTGGATGAGATCCTCTTCAGCATGAAGGATGCCCTGTTGGTAACGGATCGGCAGGGAATAATCAAAAGGGTGAACCGCGCCTTTTCCAATCTGACAGGCTACAACGAAGATGAGTTGCTGGAGAGTCCCCTCAGTTCGGTGCTGCCGCCAAAGTCCGATCGATTGGAGTGGTATGAACTCATTCTGGAACAGGAGGATGTCAATGCCGAGGATGCAACCTTTATCCGGCGTGACGGCAGTAGTGTTCCAGTGCTTTTGTCCGCTGCCCTGTTATCCCATTCCCAACACCATCAAGGCATGGTCTTTGTTGCGCAAGATATGACAGAACGTCATGCTGCGGCACAGCAGATTCACAATCTTGCCTATTTCGACCTGGTTACCGGACTGCCGAACCGGGCGCTTTTTATTGACCGCCTTAATCAGATGTTGCAGCTGGCTGCACGGGAAAAAAGCCGCCTGGCACTGATGTTTCTTGATCTGGATCGATTCAAAAATATCAATGATACCTTAGGGCATCAGGTGGGAGATCGTCTGCTGAAGGCAGTGGCGGAGCGATTTCAGAATGCCAAGCGCGCAGCGGATACGGTGGCACGCTTTGGTGGCGATGAGTTCACGTTCGTTATCCCGGATATTCAGAAGGCAGATGACATCATCGCCTTGGCGGAAAAGATCCTGGCGCTGTTTCAGCGTCCTTTCCAGATTGATGACTATGAACTCTTTGCCGGTACAAGCATCGGCATTAGCATTTTTCCGGATGATGCGGAGAATGCCGAATCGCTGATTCGACATGCAGATACAGCCATGTACCGCTCGAAGGAAAAAAAGTCCAATGGGTTTGAATTTTACACTGCGGACATGAATATTCGCGCCACCGAGTTTCTGCGGCTTGAACACGGTCTGAGACGCGCATTGGATAACGCCGAATTTGAACTTTGCTATCAACCACAGATCAATCTCACAAGCGGGAAGGTAGAAGCCGTCGAGGCACTGCTGCGCTGGAGACAACTGGATGGGTCGATGCAGTTACCGGACAGCTTCCTTCCTGTTCTGGAAGAGACGGGCCTGGTGGTTCCCGTCGGTGAGTGGGTACTGAAAGAGGCCTGTCAACAGATGGTCCAGTGGCGCGAGACCGAGCTGGCGCCCGATCATGTTGCCGTCAACCTCTCTGGCAGACAGCTCTCAACTCCAGGGTTGGTCAGATTGATAGAAGAGACCCTGGAACAGTCGGGGCTCTCTCCCGAATGTCTAATGCTGGAGATCACGGAAAGTAGTCTCATGCAGGATACTGACCGGGCCGTCGATCAACTGACTCAACTATCGACGATGGGGATAAAACTCGCTATCGATGACTTCGGAACCGGCTATTCATCGCTGGAACACCTGCAGCGTTTCCCAATCCATATTTTGAAGATAGACCGCAGCTTCGTGCAGAATATGGAGATCAACAAAGACCGGGCCGCTATCGTCACGGCCATCATCAGTCTGGCGAAAATCATGGAGCTGGATGTGGTCGCAGAAGGGGTGGAGACAGAGCATCAGAAAATGCTACTTATCGAGCTTGGCTGTGATCTGGTTCAGGGTTTTCTGTTTGGCGATGCTGTAGCCGGGTCAGAGATCAAATTCAGCAATGCCGCATGCTGAATCATCCAGGGTAAATCACGGACTATATTTGTTTTCATTCTGACTACCGTATAGAGGCTGAGCCTCGCGGCGAGAGTGCGGCTTCTACCACGATAGACCCGGTTCTTTCGAATCCGCCAGGATTATTGGCAAATCACTGCTTCAATGGTTTCTGCCCGGCGGGGGGAGTGGTAGAATCCGAGCCATTTTATACTTCT
Source organism: gamma proteobacterium endosymbiont of Lamellibrachia anaximandri (assembly GCA_016756855.1). Lineage (GTDB taxonomy): Bacteria > Pseudomonadota > Gammaproteobacteria > Chromatiales > Chromatiaceae > QGON01. The sequence goes on from JAESPD010000002.1 coordinate 61,370, forward strand.
CAGGGGAGTCAGCATGGCTGGACACAGTAAATGGGCCAATATCAAGCACAAGAAGGCTGCCAACGATAAAAAACGCGGCAAGATCTGGACCAAGCTGATTCGTGAAATCACTGTAGCGGCTCGCATGGGCGGTGGTGATATCGACGCCAATCCCCGACTGCGTCTGGCGGTGGACAAGGGACTCAACGCCAATATGCCGAAGGACACCATCGAGCGTGCGGTAAAACGTGGCGCTGGTGGTGCAGAGGGCGAGAATTACGATGAGATTCGCTATGAGGGCTATGGTCCCGGTGGCACCGCAGTGATCGTGGATTGCATGACTGACAATCGCAATCGTACTGCGGCCGAGGTGCGTCACGCTTTCAGCAAGCTGGGCGGGAATCTCGGTACCGATGGTTCCGTGGCCTACATGTTCAATAAACAGGGCGTGATTAGCTATGCCGGTGGCGTGGATGAGGATGCGGTGATGGAAGCGGCCCTGGAAGCCGGTGCAGAGGATGTCATCGGAAATGACGATGGATCCGTCGACGTTGTGACCACACCGGAGGAGTTCACTGCAGTCAAAGACGCCATGATCGCAGCGGGATTCGAGCCGGACAACGCTGAAGTCACCTTCAGCGCCTCCACCGGCGCAGCCCTTGATGAGAAGGACGCCGACACACTGCTGCGCATGGTCGATATGCTCGAAGACCTGGACGACGTGCAGAACGTCTACACCAATGCCGAAATCGCCGACGAAATTCTGGAAGCCCTAGGCTGAATGGTTCGCATCATAGGCATCGACCCCGGCTCAAGGGTGACTGGTTTTGGCATTATCGACAGTGATGGCATCAGTGCCACCCACGTCGCCCACGGCACACTTCGCCTCAAAGGGAAGGAGCTTCCTCCCCGGCTGGGTCAGATATTTGCTGAGATCAGTGAAGTAATTGAATCCTATCGCCCTGAGGTGATGGCTGTAGAGCAGGTTTTCGTATCGAAAAACCCCTCATCCGCTCTGAAACTGGGTCACGCGAGAGGCGCTGCGATCTGTGCCGGCGTGAGCCGGGGGCTGGCAGTGGCCGAATACACCCCACGTAGTATCAAGAAGGCGGTGGTGGGAACCGGCTCTGCTGAGAAGGAGCAGGTTCAGCACATGGTAAAACTCATCCTCAAGCTGGTCGAAAAACCGCAGGAAGATGCTGCGGATGCGCTGGCCGTGGCGCTGAGCCACGCCAATACGAACACCACACTTGGCCGTCTGGCCGCAGGACGGACAAGATGATCGGTCGTTTGCGTGGAGAGATAGCCGAAAAGCAGGCCCCTCACCTGTTGCTGGATGTGAATGGGGTCGGGTACGAACTTGAAGCACCTATGTCCACCTTCTTCAATCTGCCGGATGTTGGCGCCAACATCACACTCCACACCCATCTTGCGATTCGTGACGATGCTCATGTGCTTTATGGCTTCGCCAGTGAGGGGGAGCGCGCCCTGTTCCGCAGCCTGCTCAAGGTCAATGGAGTGGGGGCGAAGATGGCACTCGGCATCCTCTCAGGTATGACAGCTGATGAGTTCAGCAGCAGTGTGCAGAACGAAGATGTCGCTTCGCTGGTACGGCTGCCCGGTATCGGCAAGAAGACTGCAGAGCGGCTGATTGTCGAGATGCGCGACCGTCTGACAAAATTGGGTATTTCACCCTCTGCAATAGGCGCTGCAGGAACAGTTGCCGGTCGTCCCCAGACATCTGTCTCCGATGCGGTGGCAGCACTGGTGGCGCTGGGTTACAAACCACTGGATGCCGGGCGCATGGTCAAGGCTGTGGAAGGTGAGGGACTCGAAAGCGAGGCGCTGATCCGCCTTGCATTGCAGTGTGCGGCAAAGAAAGGGTAGATAACAGTGGATGGGGAAAACAGACTGATCGACGGCGAGGTAGTCGGTGACGATGCCACCATCGACCGCGCAATTCGACCGGAACGACTGAAGGACTATGTCGGGCAGCCCGCTGTGCTGGAACAGATGGAGATATTCATTCCAGCCGCTAAGGGACGCAACGAGGCGCTCGACCACGTCTTGATCTTCGGCCCCCCAGGACTGGGCAAGACCACATTGGCCCATATCATCGCCAACGAGATGGAGGTTAACCTGCGCCAGACCTCGGGGCCGGTACTGGAAAAGCCAGGTGACCTGGCGGCACTGCTGACCAATCTGGAACCCCACGACGTGCTCTTCGTGGATGAGATCCATCGCTTGAGTCCGGTGGTGGAGGAAGTGCTCTATCCCGCGTTGGAGGATTTTCAACTCGACATCATGATCGGCGAAGGACCGGCGGCGCGCTCCATCAAGCTTGATCTGCCACCATTCACCCTGGTTGGCGCCACAACCCGCGCCGGGCTGCTGACTTCGCCCCTGCGGGACCGGTTCGGCATCGTGCAGCGTCTGGAGTTCTACAGTGCTGCTGATCTGGCCCACATAGTGGGCCGTTCTGCTGGTATCCTGAATATTGGTATCGATGATGCCGGTGCGGTGGAGATTGCCCGCCGTTCCCGGGGTACACCGCGTGTTGCCAACCGTCTGCTGCGCCGGGTGCGGGACTATGCACAGGTAAAGGGAGACGGGTATATTTCGGCCGATCTGGCGGATCGGGCACTGGGCATGCTTAAGGTGGACAGTAACGGTTTCGACAACATGGATCGTCACCTTCTGCTGGCTGTGATCGAAAAGTTCGATGGCGGCCCCGTCGGAGTGGATAATCTGGCGGCTGCCATTGGCGAGGAGCGGGGTACCATCGAAGATGTGCTGGAACCTTATCTTATCCAACAGGGGTTTATGATGCGCACCCCCAGAGGACGGGTTGCCACCCAGGCTGCCTATCTCCATTTTGGTCTATCACCAAAAGAGGGGGAGGTGATGCCCGGTCGTGAGGACCTGTTTGGCAAATCGTGAGCCGACCTGATGATTGCGGGGAACTAGATGAACCCTTCGTACTCAATATAGACGAACAATGGTAGGGGCAGCTCCTACGAAAAGAAGGAACAGATAGCAGCGTGAAAGAGTTTCTCTGGCCTGTCAGGGTCTACTACGAAGACACCGACTCCGGGGGCGTGGTCTATTACGCCAACTACCTGAAGTTTATGGAACGAACCCGTACCGAGTGGCTGCGCAGCCTCGGTTTCGAGCAGGATCGGATGTTGCAGCAGGATGGGGTCATCTTCGCGGTCAGCAAGGTTGAAGTCAGCTATCATCGGCCTGCAGGATTCAACGATGCGCTGGAGGTCAGTGCGCAGATAGCGCGCAGGGGCCGGGTCAGTCTGACCTTTTATCAGGAAGTCAGGCGTCCATCAGATAACGCACTATTGGTCAGTGGACGGATAAAGGTGGCCTGCGTGGATGCGTCCCGAATGCGTCCTGCTCCGATTCCGGAGGATTTATTCAAGGAGATAGGGGATGTCGAGTGATCTCTCTTACGCACAGCTGATATTAAATGCCAGTCCGGTTGTTCAGTTCGTTATCGCAGTACTGATCTTCGCTTCCATCAGCTCCTGGACCATGATCTTTGACCGGGCCAGGGTGTTGCGCCGCGCCAAACGGGCTGCGGAGGATTTCGAGGAACGATTCTGGTCGGGGGGTGACTTGGGAGAACTCTACCGCCAGATTGAACGGGAAGGCACGGGGCAATCCGGCATGGCGGCGATTTTCCGCGCTGGTTTTCGTGAATTTGCCCGTTTGCGGACAAAAGAGCAGATTGAGCCGATGGCGGTTGTTCAAGGGGCGCAGCGCTCCATGCGCGTGGCCCTGAGTCGCGAACTGGATGATCTGGAGCTCCATCTGTCAATGCTTGCCACCGTTGGTTCGACCAGCCCCTATGTCGGGCTCTTCGGAACCGTGTGGGGCATCATGAACTCCTTTCATGCGCTGGGAAATGTGAAACAGGCGACGCTTGCCCTGGTCGCACCCGGTATTGCCGAGGCCCTGATCGCCACCGCAATGGGCCTTTTTGCCGCAATCCCGGCCGTGGTCGCCTATAACCGCTACTCCAATGAAGTGGAGCGGCTCAACAATCGCTATGACGATTTTCTGGAAGAGTTCTCCACCATTCTGCAACGGCAGGCACATGGCTAGACAAGGCCGAGGGCCAAGGCCCGGGGACCAAGGTTTGGTTGTGGGATTTTCCCTGGCCCTCGGCCCTTGGCCCTCGGCCCTGTCTCTGCAGGTGGCAAGATGAGTCGACAAAGGCAGCGTCGCCGTCCCATGTCAGAGATAAATGTCGTTCCCTATATCGATGTGATGCTGGTGCTGTTGGTGATCTTCATGGTGACCGCGCCCCTACTGACACAGGGCGTAAAGGTGGAGTTGCCCCAGGGGGATGCGGAACCGATACCTGCCGAGTCGGATGATCCGGTAGTGGTCACGGTCAATCGCGACGGAGAGTTTTTCGTCGATATCGGTGCCGACAAGGGAAATCCGGTGGATGCTGAGACACTGGTGGCACGGGTTCGGGCGGTACTCAAATATAAGCCGAAAACACCAATTTTGGTGCGTGGAGATGCCGGTGTTGAATATGGCCGCGTTGTGGAAGCGATGGTGCTGGTACAGGCTGGTGGTGCCTCAAGTGTCGGCCTGATAACCGAGCCGCCGGAGCACTGAATCGATGTTCAGTGTAGTACGGCGCAATCCCATTTCGATCATTCTGGCGGTGATCCTGCATCTTCTGATCGGCTTTTTTCTGCTGTTTGGCATGGAGTGGTCACCTGCGCCTGAATTGCCCAAGGCCCAGGCGCCGATCGTTCAGGCACGGGTGGTGGATGCATCGAAAGTCGAAGCTGAACTGAAGAAGATCAAACAGGCGGAAGAGAAGAAAAAATCAGCCAAATCGGCGGCACTGCGCAAAGAGGAGACGCGTCTGGCTGAGATCAAGCGCAAGCAGGCAGCGGAGAAGAAACGGCTTCTGACGCTGGAGAAAAAGCGTAAGACCAGAGAGAAAGAAGAGGCCAAGCGCAAGGCGACTGCAAAAAAGAGGCAGGAAGCTAAAAAACGGAAACAGGCGAAACTGAAAAAAGAGCAGGCGGCACTGGCGGAAAAACGCAAGACAGAGGCAAAACGTAAAGCGGCTGAGAAGAAAAAACGCGAGCAGGCGGAAGCGAAACGCAAAGCAGCTGAGAAGAAGAAACAGGCGAAGTTAGAAGCCAAACGCAAGGCCGAGGCAAAGCGTAAAGCCGCGATTGCGGCCCAGCAGGCTCGCGAGCAGGAGCTGCGGGCCCAGCTTGCTGCGGAACAAAACTCCAGGGAAATCAGTCGCTTTGAGATCGCCATTCGTCAGCAGATAGAGCGCAACTGGCTACAGCCGCCGAATAGTGCTGAAGGACTCTCCTGCACCGTGCGTGTTCGACTGATTCCCGGTGGCGATGTGATGCCTGGCAGTGTCAGAATCATAGAAAGCAGCGGTAATTCTGCTTTTGATCGCTCAGTGGAGACCGCTGTCTATAAGGCTGCGCCGCTACCGGTACCCAGCGGCGGCCTGTTTGATTCATTTCGTGATCTGAGGCTGGAGTTCAGGCCCGGGAAGTAGATCAGCCTGTTATGAGATGGAAATTCTTTGCGCTAGTCCGGAGAGTTGGCATACTCTGCGCAACCAACCACTGTTCATTTAGATTTTATCGTTGATGGTTATATGAAATATCTATTGTTGATTCTTTTTTGGCCCCTCTCATGGCAACCGGCTGCAAATGCCGAATTGACCATTGAGATCACCGAGGGGGTGGAGGGCGCGCTTCCCATTGCTGTCGTGCCTTTTCGCTGGCAAGGCAAAACGCAAACCTCGCCCAGGGAGGACGTTTCGGCGATTATCCAGGCGGATCTGCACCGCAGTGGCCGTTTCAAGACGCTTCCTCGGAACGACATGCTCGCCAAGCCTGCGAGTGGCGACGAGGTTGAGTTCAAGGATTGGCGGGTACTGGGCGTGGAGAACCTGGTGGTTGGGCAGATTCAGCCCAACGGCAGCAAAGGCTTCATTATCCGCTTTCAGCTCTTCGATGTCTTTCGGGGCGAACAGCTGACTGGCTACAGCATCCCGACCACGGCGGGAAGCCTGCGCACCACCGCCCACCATATTGCCGATCTTATCTACGAACAGCTGATCGGTGTTCCTGGTGCGTTCGCCACTCGGGTTGCTTACATTACCTCCAAGACAGAAGGGGGGAACACCCAGGTAGATCTGCGGATTGCCGACGCGGATGGTTACAGTCCTGAGACCATCGTCAGCTCTGATGTACCGCTGATGTCCCCTGCCTGGTCGCCCGATGGCCGCAAAATCGCTTATGCCTCCTCCGAAAAAGGGAGTTGGGGAATCTATATTCAGGAGGTCTATACGGGGCGCCGTCAAAAAGTTACCGCCTTCAAGGGCATCAACAGCGCTCCTGCCTGGTCACCTGATGGGCGTAAACTGGCCATGACGCTCTCGAAGGACGGAAATCCCGACATCTTCGTGTTCGATATGACGACCCGCAAACTGCGCCCGATCACCCGCCACTATGCTATTGATACCGAACCTTCCTGGTCACCGGATGGCCGTCATCTGGTCTTTACTTCAGACCGTGGTGGCAAACCGCAGATCTATCGGGTTCCCTCCTTTGGCGGTAAGGCTGAACGGGTCACATTTCAGAATGCCTATAACGCCAGAGCCTCCTACTCCCCTGACGGTAAATTGCTGACGCTGGTAACCCGCGAGGATGGACGCTATCGTATCGCGGTGCTTGATTTGGCATCTGGCGTCATGCAGGTGCTGAGCCGGGGCGATCTTGATGAATCTCCCAGTTTCGCACCGAACGGCAGCATGATAATTTACGCCACCAAAGCGGGGCGGCGCAGTGTGCTTGCTGCGGTCTCTGTCGACGGACGTGTGCGGCAGAAACTTGCGCTGCAGGAGGGTGATGTGCGAGAGCCTGTCTGGTCCCCCCTGCAAAAAAATTGAACTATTTGCCTGGCTTTTGATTTTTATTTCCAAGCCGGAAATCGAGGAGAAACAAAATGTTTACAATCATGACCCGCTGGGTGCCCGTAACCCTCTGTCTGTTAATCTTTGCAGGTTGCTCCTCATCCCCTACAAAAGAGGGCGAGCAGGAGGGAGCCGAAGTCACCGAGCAGTCTACCGGCGGATCCGGTACCTATGAAGGAACGGAGGGAGCTGGAGCCACCACCAGTGCCGCCAGCGAGGCAGGTTCCTGGAGCGGTGATCCACTGGACGATCCCTATAGTCTCCTGGCGACCCGTATTCTCTACTTCGATTTTGACCAGAGCAGCATCGGCATGGATAACCGGGAGATAATTCGTGCCCACGCTGAGTATCTTGCAAGCAATCCTCATGTCAGTGTCAGACTGGAAGGCCATGCAGATGAACGCGGTACCCGCGAATACAATCTGGGTCTGGGGGAGCGCCGAGCCAATGCGGTGCGCAGTCTGCTGATGGCCGAGGGTGTTGCCGACAACCAGATCATCGTCATCAGCTATGGCGAAGAACGTCCGGCATCCATGATGAACAATGAAGAATCCTGGGCGCTGAACCGACGCGTGGAACTGGTCTACTGAGATGAAGAAGCTTTCTTTGGCACTGGCTATGGCAGTGGCGCTGCTGAGCGCACAAGCTGTTTCAGCTGAAAAAAAACCTGTAACGACCGGGAGCCCCAATCTGGAACAGCGCCTTGGGCGGCTGGAACGGATCCTGCGGAACCAGAGTCTGGCAGATATCATCCTCCAGCTGCAGCAGTTACAGCAGGAGGTACAACAATTGCGTGGCGAGGTGGAGTTACAAAAGCATTCGATGGATGCCATGAGTCGCCGCCAGCGCGATCTCTATCTCGATATTGACCAGCGACTCTCCCGCATGAGTCGTTCGACTGCTGCCTCCAGTGCTCCGGCGCCGGTTGTCGACCTGACGGGAAGTGGCGCAGCAGCCGCAAAACAGAGTGTGCCGACTGCTGAAAAAACAAGTGGCGTAAAACCGACTGCGGCAGTGACACCGACAGTCGCAATCGACGCTAAAAAAGAGTCAGCAGCCTATCAGAAGGCGTTCAACCTGCTGAAGCAAGGACGATATAAGGAGTCGATTGTCGCCTTTCGTTCGTTTCTCAAGAAGTTTCCCGGTGGCAGCTATGAGGACAACGCCCAGTACTGGTTGGGTGAGGCAAGTTACGTCAGTCGTGATTTCGACACTGCCTTGAGTGAATTCACAAAGGTGATTGAACACTATCCCGACAGCGCCAAGGTCCCGGGGGCCATGCTCAAGAGTGGTTATATACACTATGAGAAGCGTGCCTGGACAACGGCGCGGGATCTGTTCGAGCGGTTGAAGACGCAGTATTCAGGTACAACCGAGGCGCGCCTTGCAACAAACCGTCTGGATCGAATGTTCAAAGAGGGCCATTGATGGCCACAGCAGCATCGTCACGGCTGCGCATTACCGAGATCTTCCACTCTCTGCAGGGCGAAAGTCGCAGCAGTGGCTTTCCCACCGTCTTTATCCGGCTTACCGGTTGTCCGCTTCGCTGCAGCTATTGCGATACGGAATATACCTTCACGGGTGGAGAGTGGTGGGATCTTCCCGCGATTCTTTCTGAAGTCGAAGCCTATCACCCCCGTTATGTCTGCGTGACCGGCGGAGAGCCGTTGGCACAAAAGGGGGTTTTGCCACTACTGACAGCGCTCTGTGATACCGGATATCAGGTATCACTCGAGACCAGTGGCGCGCTCGATATCACCCAGGTGGACAGGCGCGTCTCCAGGATAGTGGATATCAAGACTCCAGGTTCCGCTGAAGCAGCGAAAAACAACTATGCAAATATTGATCATCTTACAGCCAATGACCAGATGAAATTCGTCATCTGTGATGAAGCAGACTATCGATGGAGTTGCGAACAACTCGTAAAGTATGCGCTGACTGAACGCTGCGAAGTGCTCTTCTCGCCGGTACACGGCAGGCAGGACGCAGTCGCGCTGGCTGAGTGGATTCTGCGTGACAGATTGACTGTCCGCTTCCAACTGCAACTGCATAAAATTCTATGGGGCGAGCAGCCGGGATGCTAAAGGCAAAGAAGGCTGTTATTTTACTTTCAGGCGGACTAGATTCCGCCACTGTTCTTGCCATCGCTCAGCAGCAGGGCTATACCTGCCATGCATTGAGTATGGAGTATGGACAGCGGCATATGGCGGAGTTGGGCGCGGCAAGACGGGTGGCGCAATCGATGGATGCCGCCGAACACAAAATGGTTCGCATCGGTTTGGAAACGATTGGAGGCTCAGCGCTCACTGACAGTGCCATCCCGGTGCCGGATCATGCGCAGGAGGGTATACCCGTCACCTATGTGCCTGCCCGCAATACAGTGTTTCTCTCCCTGGCGCTGGGTTGGGCTGAAGTGCTGGGTGCACAGGATATCTTTATCGGCGTCAATGCGGTCGACTACTCCGGCTACCCGGATTGTCGACCGGAATTTATTCACTCATTCGAAAAACTCGCAAATCTTGCCACAAAAGCGGGGGTTGAGGGAGAGCGGTTCAAGGTTCACACGCCACTGATCGATATGAGCAAAGCAGAGATTATCTCCACCGGCATCCATCTTGGCGTGGACTATAGCCTTACGATCTCCTGCTATCAGGCAGATCCTGAGGGCCGGGCCTGTGGTGTTTGCGACTCATGCCGCCTGCGGGCCAAAGGATTTCAGGATGCGGCTATTGACGATCCGACATCTTATCGGCGCTGAATACCGACGTTTTCATGCGTCAAAATAGCCGATAAAATATTGGCTACCTAGAGTCCATCCAGATAGTCTTGGCGCTGAAAAAGCATTTATACACGTACCTTTATCGCTATGAGATTTCAAATGTTTGGTAGAAAACCGAAAATTGAGGCGGCAGTCAAAGTGCTTTTTGTCTGCATGGGTAATATCTGCCGCTCACCAACTGCGCAGGGTGTTTTTCGTGCGCTGGTCGAAAAGGAGGGGCTGGCTCATCTGATAGCCACGGATTCAGCCGGTACTATCGATTTTCATATTGGTGGCAGCCCGGATCGCAGAGCCCAGCAGACCGCCCTAAACCGGGATGTCGATCTGAGTGACCTGCGGGCACGCCAAACGGTGCCGGAAGATTTTGAACAGTTTGACTATATTCTTGCCATGGACCGGTCAAATTATGATGACCTGTTGACACTTTGCCCGCCAGGTCTGGAAGAGAAACTCTACCTTTTTCTCGACTTTGCCCCTCATCTGGAAGTCCGTGAAGTTCCTGACCCTTACTACGGTGATCCCGCTGGGTTTGAAAACGTATTCGACCTGGTGGAAGCGGCTTCTATCGGGCTGCTGAGCAGGATCAAAGAACAGAACCTGTAGGCCAGTCAAACTCCGTGTCGATGAACCGTAGGCCTGATCAAGCGTAGCGGGCTAGGCAAAACGCAGGACATATGCCGGATCCGCTACGCTTGATCCAGCCTACAGTCAGGCGGATCAGCGCACGGATTATTCAATCATCCGACTTTTCAGCAGGGGCACTCTCTTTCTGAGCGGTCTCGGCTGTAGGTTTCTTCTCTGCTTGGGTCGACGGTTTAGTCGCCTCTGTCGTAGGTTTAGGTTTGGCCGATGCCGCCTTGACGATGGTTTCAGACGGTTCTGATGCCGGTTTTTTCTCTTCTTTCGCTGTTACAGACTGTTTTTTCTGTTTGCTGGCAACCGCTTTTTCTATTGTGGCCGAAGGTTTCGGCTTCTCCCCCTGAGATTTGGCAGGGGCCTCAGCTGAAGTTTTCTCCACTGTGGCAGCCTTCGCTTTTGGTTTCGCAGCAGCCCGCTTCTTTCTGACTGCTTTTGGTTTTGGAGCAGCACTCTCCTTGGGTTCTTTCTCTTCCTTGGGTGCAACCTTCTCTTCTGTCTTTGTGACTTTTTTGGTTGTGATCTGAACCAGCTTTTTCGGCGCTGCTTTGGGTTTCACCGGGGCAGCAGGTTTTGGTTTTGGTGCTGGCTGTGGTGTCTTTTTCTCTGTTTTTGGCGGAACAGTAACCGGTTTTGTTTCCACCATTTCCGGCTTCTTTTCCGGCGCACTCATAGGCTTCGGAGCCGCCTTTTCGGTTGTAGTCTCGCTAACCGCTGGCTTGGTGCGCTTGGGGGCAGGCGTCTCGACTTTGGCGGGAGTGGAACTCATATCCTCTACGGTTGGCCTTGTTGGGGCAGGGATCGCATCAATCGAAAAACGTTCGGCTTTTTCTGATTCTTTCTGCTGACCCTGCGGATCCTGCTGGCTCTGCTCACGCTCATCGCTTGGGCGACGACGGCGTCCACCTCGGCGTCCACGGCGAGAACCGCTACGGCTACCTTTGGGTTTTGGCGCGTCACCTCTACCTGTTTCAGGTTGCACGTTATCTGCTTCGACAACCTGCTTTTTCGGTGCTTCCTTGGCAGGTTTTTTTTGTTCCTGCCGCTTTTTCTGTTGAGGCTGGTTCTTCTGGCTCTGGCCCTGACCGGTTTCCGCTTCATCGGCATTGCGCCTGTTTCCACTGCGCCGGTTAGTGCCGCCGGAGCGCCTCCGTCCGCCTCGGCTGCGCGAGCCCTGTCCATCACGTCTGTTGCGCTGGTTTTGGCGTGGTTTTGACTCCTCTCTCTTCTTTTCTTCAGATTCTTCCTTTTTCTCGTCAGTACGATGAGAGAAGAGGCTGGTGAATATCTTCTTGAGGAAGCCGTTTTCTTCACTCTTTGCTTCTGCTGGGATAGCACGTTGAGGAGCAGGGGATGCAGGCGCAATCGCTTTCACTGTCGGCTGCTCACTTTTGGGCTGCTCCGTCCTGGCAAAGACAGGCATCTCGGATGTTTCCTTCTCCACCATTTTATAACTGGCAGCATCATCCTGGCCTTCTGGCAACTCACTGCTCTTTACCCGTTCAATGCGGTAATTCGGTGTCTCCAGGCTGGTGTTTGGCACCAAAACAACACTGATGGTTTGGCGGTTTTCAATATCGTGAATCGCGGTGCGTTTCTCATTGAGCAGGAAAGTGGCCACGTCGACCGGCAACTGGGCTATGAGGCGTCCCGTGTTCTCCTTCATTGCCTCCTCTTCGATGATGCGCAGGATAGAGAGACCAAGGGACTCGACGCCTCTGACAGTGCCGTGGCCTTTGCAACGGGGGCAGACCTGTTCGCTGGCTTCACCAAGAGAGGGACGGAGACGCTGCCGGGACATCTCCAACAGACCAAACCGTGAGATACGGCCGATCTGGACTCTGGCCCGATCCTCCTTGAGTGCGTCTTTCAGACGATTTTCCACTTCCCGTTGGTTGCGGGCAGGCGTCATATCGATAAAATCGATGACGAACAGACCGCCGAGGTCCCGCAGTCGCAATTGGCGGGCAACCTCATCCGCTGCTTCCAGGTTGGTGTTACGCGCGGTCTCTTCTATGTCCGCGCCTTTGGTTGCACGGGCTGAGTTGATGTCGATAGAGGTCAGCGCCTCCGTAGGATCGATTACAATAGCTCCACCGGATGGCAGTCGCACCTCACGTTGAAAGGCTGATTCGATTTGACTTTCGATCTGATAGCGGCTGAAAAGAGGCACCTCGTCCTGATAGCGGCGCAGCTTCTTGGAATATTGGGGCATGACCTGGTTGATAAAACGCTCGGCCTGGGAGTAGACATCCGCATCGTCGATGACGATTTCACCAATATCCACCCGAAGATAGTCGCGGATGCATCGAATGATGACATTGCTCTCCTGATAGATTAGAAAAGGCGCCGATTTGCTGCTCGCGGAATTATCGATGGCCTGCCAGAGCTGATCCAGATAGTTCAGATCCCACTGCAATTCTTCGGCGTTCTTGCCGATACCCGCTGTACGAACGATCAGTCCCATATTATCGGGGATGGTCAATGCACTCATCGCCTCCCGCAGATCCGCTCGATCCTGACCTTCGATGCGGCGTGAGACGCCTCCAGCCCTAGGGTTGTTGGGCATCAGCACGAGATAGCGTCCTGCCAGAGAGATAAAGGTCGTCAGCGCAGCGCCCTTGTTGCCGCGCTCTTCTTTCTCGACCTGGACAACAACTTCCTGGCCTTCCTTGATGGCACCCTGGATATTTACGCGCTTGGGAGACTGTTGTGCGGACTCGGAGAAGTAGCTCCGTGAGATCTCTTTTAGCGGCAGAAAACCGTGGCGTTCTGCGCCGTACTCGACGAAGGCAGCCTCAAGACTGGGTTCCACCCGGGTAATGCGCCCTTTGTAGATATTGGCTTTTTTCTGTTCCCGGCCGGGAAGTTCGATATCCAGATTGAAAAGCTTTTGGCCATCGACGATGGCAACACGCAACTCCTCTGATTGAGTTGCATTGATTAGCATGCGTTTCATATTTTCTATCCATGCAACTGCTCGAGTCTCGTCACAGCAGGCGGAAATCCGCGCATTGAATCACGGTCTGACTGCTTTCTATTCAGTCAGCTCCCGTTTTCATCTGGCTGTCGAGTTGAGGGCAAAATCGTTTTACCCACGATCGTTTCCCGAAACTGGCTCGGGCAGTTGAAAAGCTGTTAAAGTTCGCCATCTGGCGGTCAGCCGTTCTCTGAACTTCTGTAAGGCACTTGAGCGGAGGATATTTGGCGCTTCGCCAAACCCGTTACGCAGCGCTCTGGATCATGAGTTGTATGATCGCATCGCTTATGTGCCGCAGAAGAGCTCAGCAAGACGGGCCGCATGTGGCACCTGTTTGCTCGGTCAGCACAGCCCTGGGCCGCCTGAGAGGCCAATCTCTCTGTCTGTGTTGGACGAGGTGTTGGCAATAATTATGGGGCAGGGGCCCTTGCGATATGCTGAATTATTTTCCTGAAGGGAAAAATCCCCCACAGGCTATCTAATCTCTTACCGCGCTGACGACGGCTGAGCTGCAAGGCTTGGCCACCGTCAAAAAAAATCAATTGGCAATATAGCAATCTTTCTCTTGCCTAGCAATGACTTAACGATAGAAAAAAGCCAATAAATGTCAGAATCAAAAAAGAATTCTCCAGCAGTCAGATTTGTCACCGTGGAGGCGGATTTCGCGGACCAGAGAATCGACAATTTTCTTTTGCGGGAACTCAAGGGTGTACCGAAAAGTTTTGTCTATCGCATCCTGCGACGGGGGGAGGTGCGGGTTAACAAGGGACGGGTGAAGGCGGCTTATCGCTTGAAGGACGGGGATATGGTGCGCATTCCTCCTGTTCGTATGGCCGATCCTGCAGAAAAACCCAAGCCGACGAAAAACCTCCTTGCGCAGTTGGAAAGCGCCATTATCTTCGAAAATGACCGCTTTTTGGTCCTGAACAAACCATCTGGCATTGCTGTTCATGGTGGTAGCGGGCTGAATTTTGGTGTCATTGAGGCACTGCGTGAGCTACGACCCGAAGATCATCATCTGGAGCTGGTGCATCGCTTGGATCGCGCGACATCAGGCTGCTTGCTGATCAGTAAGAAACGCAGTGCTCTACGGATACTGCATGAACTTATACGGAGTAATCGAGTCGATAAACGGTATCTCGTGCTGGTTGCGGGCAGTTGGCGCAAAGGTCGTAAAAATGCAGATGCCCCCCTTCTGAAAAACACCCTTCAAGGTGGAGAGAGGTTGGTCAAGGTCGACCCGGAGGGAAAATCGGCCCAGACCCGCTTTCAACGCCTGAGACGATTCCGAAATTACACGCTTGTGGAGGCAGAACTCATCACAGGAAGAACACATCAGATTCGCGTTCACTGCGTCTGGTTGGGCTCACCGGTGCTGGGTGACACTAAATATGGTGATGAAGCGGCCAATCGGGAAATGCGCAAGCTGGGGTTGAAACGGCTGTTTTTGCACGCACATAAATTGAAATTCCGCTGGCCAGGTGAGAAGAGAGATCTTGAAATCAAGGCGCCACTTCCTTCGGAATTGGAAACCCTGCTTGAAAAACTGGATGAAGAAAATAGATGAAGTTTAAGCTGTTAATATTTGATTGGGATGGAACTTTGATGGACTCAGAGGCGCGTATCGTGGACTGCGTACGGGCTGCTGTAGACGATCTTGGATTGGACTGCCCGAGTAACGATGCAATACGTAATATTATCGGTTTGGGTCTGAGAGAGGCCATAGATACCCTGTTTCCCGGCGCGGATGATGAACTGCACCGCAATGTCGTTAGCCGATATCGTTACCATTTCCTCGGCGGCAACGAAACGCCATCCAGCCTGTTCGACGGAGCGCGAGAAGTCATCGAAACCCTGGCACAGCAGGAGTATCTGCTGGCAGTGGCGACGGGTAAGGGCCGGCAGGGGTTGGATCAGGTTCTGGAATCTACGGCGTTAGGAGAGTATTTCCATATAACCCGTTGTGCTGATGAAACTTTTTCCAAGCCCCATCCTGAGATGCTGGAACAGATCCTCGATAGGCTCGGCGTTGAGCCGCACGAGGCCTTGATGATTGGTGATACCGAGTATGATCTGGAAATGGCAAGCAATGCCGGCACCCATTCTCTTGGCGTAACCTATGGCGTCCATAGTCAGGAGCGTCTTCTCCGACACAACCCACTGGACTGTCTGCACGACGTTTCCGCCATCCCAGAGTGGCTGGAATCGCAGATTAACAAATAAGTAATTTACTTTAAATACAATATATTATTAAGGTTTATTCATGTCAGATATAAATAATGGCAAGCCACGTTCTCAGTCCATTCCCAGTGATTGGGAAAGGGTGCTGGTAGATAAGGTTGTGTTGGGCTCCATTGCAGAGAGCCGTCGCAGCCGGCGATGGGGCATTTTTTTTAAGGGCCTGACCTTTCTATATCTCTTTGTACTTTTGGCAGTGTTATGGAACGATGATTTGGGCAAAGGTGTTTCAACTGCTACAGAGTACACAGCACTGGTCGAAGTCAGCGGCGTTATTGCCCCGGACACCAAAGCCAGTGCCGACAAAGTCGTGACCGGCCTGCGAAATGCCTTCGAGGACGAGAAGACCAAGGGCGTCATCCTGCGCATGAATACGCCGGGCGGCAGTCCGGTTCAGTCGCGTTATATTTACGATGAGATTACCCGACTGAGAAAAGAGAACCCAAAAATCAAAGTCTATGCGGTAATCGTGGATATCTGCGCCTCAGGCGGTTACTACATCGCTGCCGCTGCGGATGAGATCTATGCAGACAAAGGCAGTCTGGTCGGCTCCATCGGTGTTTTGATGAACGGATTTGGCTTCGTTGATGTGATGCAGGGGTTGGGCATCGAGCGCCGCTTGATGACCGCTGGCGAAAACAAAGGCATCATGGATCCATTCTCACCTGTGGGTGACTCTGATAAGGCGCATATTCAGCGCTTACTGGATCAGTTGCACACCCAATTCATCAATAGCGTTCGTGAGGGAAGGGGAGAGCGTCTTAAAGTCACTGAATACCCTGATATATTCAGCGGACTCTTCTGGAGTGGGGAAGAGGCCCTGAAAACGGGATTGGTGGACGATTTTGGCAGCAGTAGCTATGTTGCCAGAGAGGTAATCGGTGCCGAGGAGATCGTCGATTTCACGCTGGAAGAGGATGTATGGGATCGGTTTGCCGAGCGTCTGGGCGCCGGAGCTGCTGAGACATTGGCGCGTATTACCGGTTTTGCCAACAATCTCCAGCTGCGTTAGTAGACCTTTCCCCTGGACACTATTCAGCTTGGCTTCTGAGAATATGCTTTTTGTGTTCTTGGTGGTTAGCAGATCCGGGGCAGGGGATCGTCTTCCAACTCTTCGAGTATGCGTGCGCCGCCGAGGGGTGTCTCCATGATCAAATATGGGTCATCCTTGATCACCGTTCCGATGATGGCGGCTGACGCCCCTTCAGGCAGCCTGTGCCAGGCCTGTAATGCCGCATCTGCCTGATCTTCTGCAACCACGGCCACAACCCGGCCCTCACAAGCGAGATAGAGGGGGTCATAGCCGAGCATTTCGCACACTGAGTTGACAGGATCCTGAATTGGGATTTCCGACTGTTGGAGGCGGATCTGCAGACCGGTGGCGTGACAGATCTCATGTCCCACAGTCGCCAGGCCTCCCCGAGTCGGGTCACGCATGAAGTGGAGACCAGGCAGGGGGTTGAGCGCCTGTGTCAGGCGTAATACGCTGGCGGCATCTGAACGAAGATCCCCCCGCAGACCAAATTGCTCGCGAGCCAACATCACGGCGATACCGTGATCCCCAACAGGCCCGCTGACAAGCAACCGGTCGCCAGCCCGGATACGGTCAAGTCCCAGTTGCAGCCCTTTCTGTCTGATACCGATACCGGTCGTTGCCAGGTAGAGGCCACCGCCTTCACCCCGCCTCAATACCTTGGTGTCGCCTGCTGCAACCTGTACATCAATTGCGTTTGCGGTCTCAGCAATGCTTCTGACAATACGATCAAGCCTCTCAACCTCAAAACCCTCTTCGATGAAGGCATTCAGACTGAGGTAACGAGGGATCGCACCGGCAACCGCCAGATCGTTGGTCGTGCCATGCACAGCCAGTGAGCCGATGTTGCCTCCGGGAAACTCCAGTGGTTGAACGGTGAATCCATCGGTAGTGAATAGCAGATCCCCCTGATCATGCAGATCCAGCCGAACTGCATCCGCATGAATATCGAGGGTGGGGTTCTTGAGATGACGGGAGAAGATCTCTTCGATCAACTCCCGCATAAAACGGCCACCGTTGCCGTGAGCCAACGTTATGTGTGTATCCTGCATGATTCCGGAATAGAATTTGTAAGTTGTCTGGAGGATAGCAGGAGAAGACTATCGGACAAACAAAAACCCCGCCGGTGCAGGCGGGGTTTTCTCGCAGTGAATGAGATGGACTATTCGGCAGCAGCAGGGGCAGCAGGGGCAGGGGCGGCATACGGGTAGCCACCATAACCATAACCCGGATACCCACCATAACCATAACCCGGATACCCACCATAACCATAACCCGGATACCCACCATAACCATAGCCTGGATGACCACCCCATGGGCCGCCGCCCCAAGGACCACCGCCCCAGGGACCGCCATAGTAGTCATCATTATCAAACCAGTCGAATGGTCCCCAAAATGCCTGAACGGAGGAGGTCGCCAGCAAGGCGCTTCCAGCAATAACGGCAGCAGCAGCAAAACGCAGAGTCTTTTTCATGATGTGTAATCTCCTTTAAAGATAATGACACGGCTGAAAAATCAGCGACCGATCCTGGATAGATTTCCTTTTGCCAGGATCGACGGCACCTACTTAAGATTCAAAGAACCCTCTAACAATATAGGCAGTGTAGAAAAAAATTTGGTTGATCTATATCACTAAATTAGTGGTTATTAATAGTGCCTATCGCTAATAACATAATCAGCAGGGTGATCAATTGGCACTTAACCCCGGCGAGAGCACACTGTTTATTATAGTTGAGACTCAAGGATTGAGAATGCTTTCAAAATCTCTTCTGGCCGATTATGAAAATGGGGCGAGAAGCGAATGCCCCCTCCGCGATAAGCACAGACGACACCATGTTGCATAAGGCGCTGATAGAGTCCTTCATTATCGACGCCAGGTACTCTGAATGTCACGATGCCTGCCCGTTTCTCTTTCTCCTCGGGAGTAATGAGCTCAAAACCTAATCGCCTGGCTTCAGCAACAATGGCATCGGTATTCGACGTGATAGATTGCTGGATCGATTCAATGCCGGTCTCCTGAATGATCTCAAGACTGGCGTGCAGGGCATGAATGCCCAGCATATTCGGACTTCCGCACTCAAAACGCCTTGCAGATGAGGCTGGGGTCCATCCAACCTGATCAAAATCTCCGGCATTATTCACCATGTGCCAGCCAAATTGGTTGAGTTTGAGTTCATCACGAAGGTTTGCCCGGCAGTAGAAGAGGGCGATTCCTTCCGGTCCCAACATCCATTTATGTCCGTCGGCCACAACAAAGTCAGCATGGCAAGCCTGTACATCGAAGGGGGAAGCCCCAAGGCTTTGGATGGCATCGACACAAAATAGAATGTCGTTGTCAGCGCAAAACCTGCCCAACTGTTCGAGATTTAATTTCAAGCCAGAAGCATACTGCACGGAACTTATCGGGATCAGTCTCGTGTGCTCGTCGCACAGGGCGATGAGGTCATTTTCAGGGTCTTGAGTCTGATCAAGATCCAACAATCGAAGTTCGACACCAAACTGTGAAAGTGATTCCCAGACGATGCGGTTTGAGGGAAACTCCTGGGCTATACTTACGATGTTTTCACCTGGTTTCCAGCCAAGGCCATAAGCGATGACCGATAGTGCCTCGGATGTATTCTTCAGCAGTGCTATATCATTCACGGTTGGGGCATTGATCAAGTCTGCCAGTTGCCTGCGCAGGCGATTTTCAGTTTTCAGCCAGTCGGGATAGTGTTGGGCGCCTACAGCGCCGTTTTCCTGGGAGAAACGCTCAACGGCTTTAACCGTTCTCTGTGGCCAAGGCGCTACTGCTGCATGATTGAGATAGATTATTGAAGGATCCAGGGAAAAAAGTGGCACAGTGCTCTCCAGCTGGGTGAGGGTTGTATATGTGGCTGCTTCAAGACAATCCATCGAAATCTCGACTAGCATGAAATATAGCCAGTTTCAGCCTGAACGGGATGCAATTCCAGTCAGGTTGTT
Organism: gamma proteobacterium endosymbiont of Lamellibrachia anaximandri; assembly: GCA_016756855.1. Lineage (GTDB taxonomy): Bacteria > Pseudomonadota > Gammaproteobacteria > Chromatiales > Chromatiaceae > QGON01. The sequence goes on from JAESPD010000002.1 coordinate 80,967, forward strand.
ACAAAATAGGCAGGAAATTGGACTTGAAGCCAGCCTAGCATGGACACCTATCTAATTAATTCTATAAGAATAATTTCATTCCTGCTGATTGTAGTCACGGCATTCTCTTCATCTGCTGCAGATGTGGATCTGGATGAGCCTATTCTGCCTCTTCCCCTGGCTCAGAACCTGGCCCCAAAAGTAGTAGCGATAGGGGACAAGCTTTTCCACGATCCCCGCCTTTCCCACGACAATACCATCAGCTGCGCGCATTGCCACCGATTGGCGACAGGTGGAACCGACATGTTGCCCATGTCTTTCGGAATTCGTGGTCAGACCGGGGCAATCAAAGCCCCGACGGTGTACAACAGCGCCTTTAATTTCGTCCAGTTCTGGGATGGCCGTGCGGCAACACTGGAGGAGCAGGTCAGTGGCCCCATCAATCATCCTCTTGAGATGGGTTCCAGCTGGCAGGAGGTCGTCAATAAATTGAAAGTCGATCCTGAGGTTGTGGAGTCCTTTCAGGCCCTCTATTCCGATGGTGTCACTTCAGATAATATCAAGGATGCCATCGCCACGTTTGAACGTTCTCTGGTTACATCCAACTCGCGTTTTGACCAGTGGCTGCGGGGCGATGAGAATGCCATAAACGATGATGAGCTGGAAGGATATCTGAAGTTCAAAGACTATGGTTGTGCAAGCTGCCACCAAGGCATGAACGTTGGAGGAAATATGTATGGATATATGGGGGCCATGGGTGACTATTTTTCTGTGCGGGATACACCGGTAACAAAAGCTGACTTGGGAAGACAAAATGTCACCGGACGAAAAGAGGATCGTTTCCTGTTCAAGGTGCCCAGCCTGAGATTGGCTGCCATTAATGGGCCCTATTTCCATGACGGCAGCACAGAAACACTTGAGGAAGCAATAAGAATCATGGCCCGTCATCAGTTGGGCCGGGATATTCCGACAAAGGACATAAAATCCATTATCTCTTTTCTCCATACACTGGTCGGTGAGCACTCAAGGCTCAATCCATGATCCAGCATCTTCTTGGCCCAAGACGTTTCCTGCTGTTTCTGTTTATAGCAGCAGCCGCAGTTGTCTTTTTGACATCATTATGGGTAGAGGAGACAGATCAGTACGCCAAGCAATCGGATCTCTTGATCCAGATGAAAGAACTCGACGCTCGTCTGGATCGGGATGTCTTACGGGTCATATCTTTCCTCTTGGTGCAGTACGATCCATTGGTAGAGACCACCAAGCGGTTACGTGAGCTAGAGAAAAAGGCAAAAGATCCCAAACTCTCTTTCTATGAAAGTAAAGGCAAGAGAATGGACGATGCCATTGATAGCTATTGGGCCTCAGTGGAAGAAAAGTTGCAGTTACAGGAGAGAATCAAGTCACAGGCTGCCTTTGTCCGCAATGGGATCCACTATCTTCCAGTGGCAGTACAGGATCTGAAGGAAATTGGAGATGACGTCTATGAAGAGGTTATGGCGCTGCTCAATCAACTCTATAGATACAACCTCTCTTCCAGCAAGACTGAACTCAGTCGGATTAAAGAGCAGATAGACGTTCTGAAACTACTGAATGACCTCCCGTCAGCTCATCATAACACTCTGGATAACATCGTTTTTCATATGCAGGCCAATCTGAAGGGGCTTGCCTTGCTCAAACAGTTGGAGGCTCGCTACCTCTCGATTCCCAGTCTGCAACAATTTGAAACCCTGCACAAAATTCACGGAACCTATCAGGCAGAGGATACCCGCCAAAGCCGCCAGATCAGTATGGTGCTGTCGGTGATCATCCTGTTCCTGCTCATGGGATTATGGCAACTGCTGCGTAAACTCGATACTGCCCGCCAAGTTGCAGAGCAGTCCTGGAACAGATTGCACGATGCTGTCGGAAGTCTGTCTGAGGCATTTGCGTTGTTTGATAGTGATGAGCGACTGGTGTTGCACAATGATAAATTTGAGAAATTCTATCCTTGGTTGGACAGCCGACTCCAGAAAGGGGTTTCGCTGAAGGAACTCCTGAGCAGAATTCCCACTGCATTCGAACGAAGCACACTTGATGGCGAAATAATTGAAAATAAAATGCCACTTGAACTCTATCTCGAGCGTCCGGATAGTCACCGGTGGTACCTGGCAAGTAATAATCGTACTACCGAAGGCGGCCTTGTCTGTGTCCGCACCGATATCACAGAGTCAAAAAAAGCTGAACTTGAACTTCGCAAACTTAGCCGTGCTCTGGAACAGAGCCCGGCTTCTGTTGTCATCACCGATACAAACGGGATCATAGAATATGTCAATCCCAAGTTTGAACGGATTTCAGGATATACGGCCAGTGAAGCTATTGGACAGAACCCCAGAATAATGAAAAGTGGCGATAAGTCCCCGGAAGAGTACAAGGAGATGTGGGACACCATTACTGCTGGCAAAGAGTGGCGGGGTAACTTTCATAATAAACGTAAGGATGGATCCATCTACTGGGAATCAGCATCGATATCACCTCTGCGTAACGAGAAGGGTGAGGTAACCCATTTTATTGCTGTTAAAGAAGACGTCACAGCACAGAAACGGGCCGAAGACCTGTTGAGGATGAATGCCACGGTATTTGATACCACGACGGAAGGCATCATGGTGACCGATGCCGAAAACAGAATTAAAACCGTCAATCCTGCATTCAGTCGCATCACCGGTTATGAGCTGAGTGAGGTGATTGGACGGAATCCCAGTATCCTCAGTTCCGGGCGTCAGAAGAAGCTGTTTTATCAGGAGATGTGGGAGACGGTCTTGCATCAGGGCCATTGGTCGGGGGAAATCTGGAATCGCCGCAAAGACGGCAGTGTCTATCCCCAATGGCTCTCCGTTGCTTCCATCAAGGATGAAAAGGGCAGGGTGAGTGAATATGTCGCTATTTTTTCCGATATCACTCAACGAAAGGAAAATGAGGAGCAGATTCGGTACCAGGCAAACTATGATGCCCTTACCGGATTACCCAACCGCTCCCTTCTGCAAGACCGTCTTTCGCAAGCCATCATGTCGGCTGGACGGGAAGGGTGGGGATTGGCACTGCTGTTCATCGACCTGGATAAATTCAAAGTCGTCAACGATAGTTTTGGGCATGTAATCGGCGACGAATTGCTGCAAAAGGTTGCCACACGCATCAAGGCCTGCGTACGGGAGGTTGATACCGTAGCACGTTTTGGTGGCGATGAATTCGTCGTACTGCTACAGGATATTTCTGAACCGGAAGATGCTGCGAAGGTTGCCAACAAAATTATCGAAACGGTCTCCAGGGTGTTTGAGCTTTCAAGCCGCGAAATCTTTGTCGGCGCGAGTATTGGCATTACCCTCTATCCAGAAGATGCTGATACTCCCGACACTCTACTGCAAAATGCAGATATGGCGATGTACCTGGCAAAAGATACTGGACGCAACCGTTTTCAGTTTTTTACTGCAAAAATACAGGAACAGGTCAGGATTCGCCAAAGTCTGGAACATGACCTGAGAACAGCTTTGAAGCGGGAAGAATTTGAGCTCTATTATCAACCCGTTGTAGATGCTGGCAATGAATCAATTGTTAGCGTTGAGGCACTCCTGCGATGGCATCATCCACAACTGGGCTTTGTTGCGCCTGATACCTTTATTCCTCTTGCAGAGGAGATCGGTTTAATAGGAATAATCGGGATGTGGATACTGCATACCGGCTGCCGACAGGTGTATGAATGGCATCAGACTGGTTTGAGTGATATTGAAATCGCATTCAACCTGTCTGGCCGACAAAGAGAGTTGGGGTTGACTGCAAAAGACATCTCTCTGATATTGCACGAGACAGGTCTATCCGGTGAATTCATTACCCTTGAAATTACTGAAAGTGAGCTTATAGAGGACACAGCAGAGGAGATTACCTGGCTCCAGTCATTCAAAAATGTCGGTGCGAAATTGTCCATAGATGATTTTGGTACCGGTTACTCATCACTTAGCTATTTAAAACGCTTTCCGGTTGATATTTTGAAGATTGATCGGGCTTTTGTGGCTGATCTGCCTGACAATCAGGATGATGCTTCTCTTGTTGAGGCAATTGTAGCCATAGCAAAAAGTCTTAATCTCAAATTGGTAGCTGAAGGAGTTGAAACCAAGGCTCAGGCGGACTTCCTAAAGAAAATTGGTTGTGACTATCTACAAGGCTACTATTTTGGTAAACCGATGCCTGCAACTGAACTCACTGACATGATAGGCGTTGGTACCAATCCGTCTTCCTGAGTATTTTTCCGATAAGTTGGGTATCCGTTCATATTATTCAGGGCCAAACTACCATCGCTGCTGGCCAAGGAAGGCTGGAGGCAGAGGCTGGTAGTTATTGGTAGTCACAGCGATACTGGAGGGGAGGCCCGTCGAGCCGCAGGGGCCAGACGACGACTGCATGGATCCAGGAGCTAGGGTGGCAGGATGCTGGATCCATGTGCTACTGGGGCATGTAAATCTATCGACGACGCAGATTTACATGCATGTTAGTGAGGATCGGATGGCTAATATAGTATCCAAACTATAGAGAGAAAGAAGGCCACAATGGCAATACCAGATTACCAGTCGATCATGCTCCCGCTGCTCCAGCTGGCAGGAGACCAGAAGGATCACGCCATGCGGGAAGCGACCACCAAGCTGGCCGACCAGTTTGGACTTGATGAGCAGGAGAGAAAGGAGCTCCTTCCCAGCGGCAAACAAGCCATCTTCAAGAATCGTGTCGCCTGGGCTCGCACCTATCTAAAGAAGGCTGAACTGTTGGAAAGCCCCAAAAGGGGGTATTTCCAAATCACCCCGCGCGGCCTTGATACTCTCAGCAGACACCCTGAGAAAATCACAAATACCTACCTAAAAGAATTTCCTGAATTCGTGGCGTTTCAGGGCGGTTCAAATCTAATAGATGACCCCACTAAGAATGACGATGAAACACCAGAAGAGGCCTTGGAGAATGCCTATCAACAGGTAAATGACTCTCTCTCCACAGAACTCATTCAGACCATAAAGAACGGTTCCCCGGAATTTTTCGAACGCTTAGTGGTCGATCTCCTGCTGAATATGGGCTACGGCGGCTCCCGTAAAGAGGCTAGCCAGGTCATCGGCAAGAGTGGGGATGAGGGTATCGACGGCATCATCAAGGAAGACCGCCTCGGCCTGGACACCATCTACATCCAGGCCAAACGCTGGGAGAACACGGTTCAGCGCCCGGATATCCAGAAGTTTGCCGGTGCACTCCAGGGACACAGAGCCAAGAAAGGGGTATTCATTACCACCTCTAGTTACTCTACCGGCGCCAGAAAGTTTGTGGAGAAAATCGACAGTAAGGTTATTCTCATAGAGGGAGAGACACTGGCCAAGCTGATGATTGAGCACAATGTCGGTGTATCACCTGTATCAACCTACGAAGTGAAGAAGATCGACTTAGACTATTTCGATGAGAACTGAACGTGTTACCAACTTACTACCATGCGAACCTAGTTTGTGAGCAAGGACAGAATGGCTAACATTGCTGGCTGCTGGCGCAGAACCCGAATCTAGGACAGGCACGGCCAGACCTCGCTGAGGAGTTCCATCATCTGCCCGTGGGTCGCTATCTGATGCTCTACCGGAAGATCTCTGGAGGGATTGAGCTGGTGCGCGTGGTATATGGTATGCGGATGTTGAGTAACTTATAGATCCTAAAATAGATATCTCAAGTTTCGGAGTTCAAGTTCAACCATAAAACTCGCTTGGCTCTTCCCCTGAACAGATCGGTAGATTAACGAAATTGCAGTTGTGTAGCCTTCGGCCAGAAATTGGCTGTCATAGCTCATGGTATGTGGATTCCCAGCCAATTAGACCATTCTTGTTATGTGCATAATACTTATTATGTTAAATCATAAATATTCTAAATTCTCTATGATGAATCATTGGCAAAAGTATGGCGGCAGCTCATGTGATGATGAGCTGCAGTGCACTTGCATGATGTACGCCCCGCCGAAATCTTAGCGAGTTACAAGTACACTGCCCTGTACGAGGCAGTTGCTGGCAACGTCAAATTAGGCATGAAGACTCAGTTTTCAATCCCAACTGGAGCGCAACAAAGCAGATTGGGACGAGGAAGCCTAGTAACTTCAGCGTGATCTTCTCGGGCGCGCTGCTGGTCTTGGTGTAGGCCGGCCTATGCCACCGGGTGGCCTGGCAATTGGATGCGTAGGCTTGGGTGGCCTGGAGATGGGTGGCTTCGACCGATCGGGTTTCCCTGGTGGTGGGTTCACGATAATCGTGTTGCCGCCACAGCCCCAACAAGGGTATGGGTCGTAGTAGCCACCGTAATAAGCACCGTATGAAACTGAGCCGCCAACGGATGAGGAGCCAGTGCTTGAACATCCTGTCAAAAGCACAACGCTCTGTAACAGGATGAGGCCAAACATTTTTCGACGAAATAGTGTCATGATCACTGCCTCCCTTCGGTGGCAATGCCAGACCATTTCTGAATCATGAAGAGCGCTCCGGAGGGATCTGCAAGCAGTGCGGTCTGCTTGTCTTCTTCAGCTCTCCCGGACTTTATCAGCACCCTGCCCCCCAGTTTGGTTACAACATCCGTAATCTTTTGTGGATCGGCAACACGGATCACGGGTACCCACCTCTGCTCTAATTTGTTATCAAACACCCCTCTGACGCCGGCACGCCATTTTCCATTCATTTTTAGAATCCAGTAGTTCTCCCGGTTTTCTCGTGAGGAATAACCCACCAAGGCTTGGTAGAAATCGAGGGAGGTGGCAGGATCACTTGACCAAAGTTCATCCCAGAGCCAGTCGTTGATGGCTGGTTCCTTATCTTCGGGATCACCGGTAGATGATCGCAGAAGCAGTATTTGTGCGCCTTGAGGGTCGCTGACCAAGGCGCCGCGCCCGCGGTTGCGCATATTTGTGGGCCCCTCGTGTATCTTGCCACCCTGCTCACGGACGAACTCAACAGCTTGATCGACATTTGACACTGAGAGTGATGCGATCCAGCGAGCGATACCTCGACTGTTAGGCTTCGGTTTGATTTCGACCATGCCGCCGATTGCCAGCCCATCGCGCATCACAACAGTATATGCACCTTGGTGCTTGAAGTCCCATCCAAACAATTTTCCATAAAAGTCTTCAGCCTGCGCTACATCCTGGGTTAGCAGGTCATGCCAAAGTATTTTTCCGGGGGAGTGCTTATGTGTGGCGGGAGAGGCTACAGGCGTCAGATCCAGCGTTGAGCAGCCACTGAGCGCTGCAACAATGGACAACAGAGCAAGAATCACTATTGAGGGTACGGCATGCCTACGAAATCTCTGAGTACGCATCGTCATTATCCATAACTCCAGGTAGCCTGAGCATGCATAATATACTTGAGGAGATTCAATGTCCCAATGAATTTAGGACTGAGAGGGATATTCCATATAGATGTACCGGCCCCATAGAATGGGTTTGCACACGAACTCATAGCCCGAATGGACTTGCTTGGAAGAGCTTGCCTGACATCCTCGCGTAAGCGCGAGGATGTCAGCAATCATCATGCCTGGCGAAGTCGCGCGTAGATCTTATCCTTAAGTTCAGTGCGTTTGTACTTCATCGCTTCTATGCTTTCGTCAGCGATAGGCTGTCCGCGCTCTTCGAGTTCACGGATTTCGTTGTCGAGTGTATCGTGCTTCTTCACCAGCTCAGCAAAGTCTGTGTCTGCTGCACTGAGTGCCTCGAGCTTCTGGTGGAATTCGGGGAATTCATGGTCGATATCGTGGTGTTCTGAAAGCATATTGCCCTCCCTCTTTTCTCTTATCAGGGTCAGACCAGAATGATTTCTGCACTGACCCTTTATTAAAAAGCAGGGGTTACCGAATCAGTTTATCCGGCAACCCCTTCTTGAAGAACCCTTAACCCTGGCGCGCTTTAACTTCCTTGATTACCTGCTCGGCTACACTGTTCGGGCAGGGAGCATAGTGTGAGAACTCCATGGAGAACTGACCGCGACCAGAGGTCATGGTCCGCAGGTCGCCGATGTAGCCAAACATTTCGCTTAGAGGTGCATCAGCCTTGACGCGGACGCCTGTGGTGCCAGCTTCCTGAGACTTGATCATACCGCGGCGCCGGTTGAGGTCACCAATGACGTCACCCACATGGTCATCGGGGGTGAAGACGTCGACCTTCATGACAGGTTCGAGCAGCTGGGGACCTGCTTTCGGAACAGACTGGCGATACGCCGCTTTTGCAGCGATCTCGTAGGCGACCGCTGAGGAGTCCACAGCATGGAAGCTACCATCTACCAGGGTGACTTTGACATCAAGTAGGGGGAAGCCAGCCAAGGTGCCCGTTTGCATGCTGAGCGCGAAACCCTTCTCCACTGCAGGCCAGAATTCACGAGGGACGTTACCACCTGTGACAACCGATTCGAACTCGAAGCCGCTGTTCTGCTCGCCAGGCTCGATTATGTAGTCGATTTTGGCAAACTGGCCGGAACCACCGGTCTGCTTCTTGTGGGTGTAACTCTCTTCGATACGCTTGGTAATGGTCTCGCGGTAGGCCACTTGGGGTTTACCGACGGTAACCTCCACGCCATGAGTACGTTTGAGGATGTCGACCTTGATGTCGAGATGCAGCTCACCCATGCCTTTGATGATCGTCTCGCCACTCTCCTCGTCAGTTTCTACGCGGAATGAAGGATCTTCCTGCATCATCTTATTGAGCGCGATGCCCATCTTTTCCGAACCGCCTTTGTCATTCGGTGAGATAGCGATGGAGATAACCGGATCAGGGAAGACCATCGGCTCAAGGGTAGCAGGCCGCTTCTGATCACATAGCGTGTGGCCCGTCCGAGTGTTCTTCAGACCTACCAGAGCGATAATGTCGCCAGCCTGGGCAGAACTGAGCTCCTCACGGGAGTCGGCATGCATTTCTACGATACGGCCGATACGCTCGGTCTTCCCGGTGAATGTGTTGAGTACGGTGTCGCCCTTCTTCAGCTGCCCTGAGTAGATTCGTGTAAAGGTCAGCGCACCGAAGCGGTCATCCATAATCTTGAATGCCAATGCTCGCAGTGGGTATTCCGGGTCGACAATGGCAAACTCACCTGTCTCGTTGCCTTCCAAATCGACCTCAGGCTGAGGCTTGACCTCCACCGGGTTGGGCAGGTAGTCAATAACAGCGTTCAGTATTGGCTGCACGCCTTTGTTCTTGAAAGCGGAGCCGCAATAGGTGGGAAAGAAATCGAGTGCAATGGTACCCTTACGAATACAGGCCTTGATGGTATCCATGTCGGGCTCTTCGCCTTCCAGATACTTCTCCATCGCATCATCGTCCTGCTCGACAGCCGCCTCGATCAATTTCTCGCGCCACTCTTCGACCTGATCAACCATATTGGCTGGCACGTCCTGGATTTCGTACTTCTCGGGGTCTCCTGAGTCGTCCCAGATCCACGCTTTTCGAGTCAGCAGGTCTACCACACCAACAAACTGATCTTCAGTTCCGATAGGCAGCACCATGACCAGGGGATTTGCACCCAACACCTTTTCCACCTGCTCGACTACGCGGTAGAAGTCAGCACCGATTCGGTCGAGTTTATTGACCAGAATAATACGAGCAACCTCGGATTCGTTGGCATAGCGCCAGTTTGTCTCGGACTGGGGTTCAACACCGCCGGAACCACAAAAGACACCGACGCCGCCATCGAGTACCTTCAGTGAGCGATAAACCTCAATCGTGAAGTCAACGTGTCCAGGAGTATCAATGATGTTTAGACGATGGCCGTCCCACTCGCAGGAGGTGGCAGCGGACTGGATGGTGATACCGCGCTCCTGCTCCTGCTCCATGAAATCAGTGGTGGCCTCGCCATCATGAACCTCACCTGTCTTATGGATCTTGCCAGTGAGCTTCAAAATGCGCTCTGTGGTGGTTGTTTTACCAGCATCCACATGGGCAAAAATACCGATATTTCGATAACGGGTGAGGTCTGTCATTTCTGTTTCCTAGTAATCCCAACTAAATCTTGGTGGGCATTGAGACGGTGCCACGCCGAACACAGGCAATAGCTTTGCGGATGCAGACCCTACCAGCAAAGATGCTGGTGTCAATACTGAATCTGCATGTGGGAGGGAATATAACCCCCCCTTCCAGCCGTAAAAATCCTGTGATGCGGTGAATTTTACTTGAATTCCTTCTTTTTTGCGCCCTGAATTAAGCAATTAAACACATTTATATTAGCCAGCAAAATGTTGAATTATAAGAATTAACTCAGTCAGCATTAATGCCCTGATGACCTTGTGTTCTTTAGAGTCGTCACACAACTTATTAGTTGACGTGCAAATCACAAAATTTCTGGCTAAATAGTGGCTGAGCGATACATTCGCTGCGCGGGAATTAAATTCACCAGATTCAGTGAAGTGAAATTCAAATCAGTGATGACTGGAGAATTATCTCGTTTGGGTTGATGGAGGTCTCGACAGATGGAGTGTGGCACCAGTCGTTAAATGATTTCTCGAGAACCAGCCTTGGGACATCTCCAAAGCATAGAGGGCCGGTTTTTCAGATGGATAGGACTTTTCGCCATCGTCAGGCTCCATTGAATGGATATTGATAAGTTTTCGATCTTGGTCGAAAAAAGCGACATCCAGCGGTATTTCCATGTTCAACATCCAGATATGCAGAATCTTCTCTTTGGGAAATACAAAGAGTAACCCTTCGTTAACACCTAGTTTCTTCCGCAATGAGAGTCCTCGCAGGCGCGATTCCTGATCGTCAGCCACTCCGACAAACGCCTGAACAGCATCAATTTTGATCACCTCATTTTCTGTTTCGCTGCATCCGCCAAGGATGGCGGCAATCAAAAAAGCAAGTGTGAAGCGTAGCGTTGGTTGAAACAATGGTATTCTCCCTCCAATTGCCGATGCATAGAGGGTCCGGCATTAACTATTGCTCGTGTGATGTCTCACTTAGATTAAGCTGCTCACGATATTCCTGGAGTAATCTTTCGGCGTCTCCAACCTGTTTCGGGGTCATAGCGGAGGATGCGGTATCCTGAAACCGCTGACCATATCTATCACCCATTTGAGCGCTCAACCCAAACCAGGCATAAGCCTTCACATAATCTTTCTCTGTTCCCAGACCATAGAGATACATACCCCCAAGTTTACCAAAGGCACGTTCATCTCCCGCGAGTGATGCAGCTTGGAACTCTTTAAAAGCAGCCTGCCTGTCGCCATTTCGATTTGCTTCCATTCCCTCTTCAAGTCCCGCCTGGCTGGGAAAGGTGGCAAAAAGAAAAATCAGGCTGCAAACTGCTATTAATCTTTGTTTTGGATTAATCATTAAGAAAATTCGTAGTAATAATGGTTGGAATGCCACTCATCCTACAAAAAACAATGGGATCCAGCAACGTGCTGAAATTAGTTCATAACTTTGAAGTTGTGCCAATTTTTCAACATATCCGAGAATATCTCCATAGGGACGGGCTCGTGGAACAGAAACCCTTGAACTTCATCACAACCTGAATTCTGTAGGAATTTGAATTGGTCAAGAGTTTCAACTCCCTCCCCTATGGTTTTGAGATTGAGATACTGTGCCATCGAGATAATGGTTTTTGTTATCGTTGCGTTATTTTGATCGGTTGAAACATTCTGAATAAACGATTGATCAATCTTAAGTTTATCGATCGCCATTTGGTTAAGATAGGAGAGGCTTGAGTAACCCGTGCCAAAGTCATCTATGGCTATGTTGACGCCTTGTGCTTTCAATTGGGTCAACGTGTCCTTCACTTCAACAATATTTTGCATGAAGGCCGTTTCAGTCATCTCCAGCTCAAGGTAGTGAGGACTTAATTGGGTATCACCCAGGATACTGTTTACTTGGTTGAGAAAATCAGTTCTGCGGAATTGAACAGGTGAAACATTTACTGCAATCGGAATCTTCGGCAAGCCGGCGTCATGCCAAATTCTGTTGCGGCAACAGACTTCCCTTAGAACATATTCGCCCAGCGGAACTATCAGCCCGGTATCTTCAGCAATAGGAATGAAATGATCGGGCAGGATATATCCACGTTCAGGATGTCGCCAGCGCAGCAGCGCCTCAGCTCCAATCAATTCGCCCGTTTGAATATCGATCTGGGGTTGGAAAAAGAGTTTGAATTGATCCCTCTCCATGGCGATACGCATATCGTTTTCCATCGCCAAACGGTCTCTTACCTGTGCCTGCATCTCTGGAAGATAGAAGCGTATGGCATTACGCCCCTCCTCCTTGGCTTTATACATGGCGGTGTCTGCCCGGCGAATAATGTCCTCGGCAGTCTCCCCATCTCCAGTAAAAAGTGTTACGCCAATACTGCTGGTCGTATGAAGTTCATATTCCCTGATGTGGTAAGGTTCTGCCAGGCTTGCCTTGAACTTCTCGGCTATCGATAAAACCTTATTTGTGGCTGATTCTTGATCCGGCCCCAGTTCATTCAGCACCATCATGAACTCATCGCCACCCAGGCGGGCCAAAGTATCGTCTTTTCTGGCCAGTTTCTTCAATCGCCGGGCAAACTCTTTCAGCATCCCGTCACCCACGAGATGTCCCAGTGAATCATTGATATTTTTAAACCGGTCCAAATCCATGAAGACGCTTGCACCTATGGAACCGCTTCGGCTAGAGCGTGCAAGAGCCTGATTGAGACGGTCAAACAACAAGACTCTATTCGGCAGACCTGTCAGACTATCGTGATAAGCGAGAAATTCGACCTCGGCTTCTGCACGTCGCTGCTTGCTGACATCGACCATACTGGACAGGAAGTGGATGATCGTGCCTTTATCGTCTCGGATCAGGCTGATGCTCGTCCATTGAGGGTAAACCTCGCCATTTCGGCGTTGATTCCATATCTCTCCCTGCCATGAGCCCGAGTCAGTCAACTGCTTCCAGAGATTGCGGTAAAAACGATCATCATGTCTACCTGACTTGAGGATGCTCGGAGTCTTACCGAATACATCTTCTGGTGAGTAGCCGGTCATCTCAACAAAACGCCTGTTTACTCGCTGAATCCTACCTTGGTCGTCAGTGATGATCATCGCATCATGTGCTTCAAATACCATGGCTGACAAGCGAAGCTCTTGTTCCAGCGCTTTTTGTGACGTTATATCGTGAAGCGTAACGACAGCTCCAATCCGCTCTCCCTCTTTATTCGCAAGTGTTTCTCCATTCGCCAGAAGTGTACGTTCGGTGCCACCATTTGGGGGCGAGACGAAAACCTCCTGCTCGCGTACCTTTCCATCTTGCAATGTGCGATACAGAGGAGATTCATCACGTGCGAGTAAGTGTGTCCCATCCGCACTATGCAAGCCATATTGAACAGCACACTCATTAACGGGGATATGAAGTTCACTACTACCCAGAAAGGTTCTGGCGGCGGGATTAAAGAGAGTCAAATGACCATCCTTATCGCAGACAACTATACCGTCAGATATTGATTCCAGTATCGTATTTAGAAATTGGCGCTCTTCCTTAAGCGCTTGTTCGGCAAGCTTACTCACACGAAAAACAAATAGAACTTTATGGAAGAAAAGGTAGTTAACCAATATGCCAGTCAAAAGAATGGCCAAGTGAATACCTATCAGAATCCATGCAGCATTATCGGTCAATGGCAGACTATAGAGATTCCACAGAGCCGAACATAGGATTAATAAAATCCATAGTCCATACATCAGAAAGGAATAATGTCGTATTCCGAAAGTGTGATTTATTATTGGTATCTGCATTTATTATTGAATCACACTTGTCTTGCTAAGCGTTAATAAACGTATCTTGTTTTGCAGCCCAGGCAACTGGTGGATCCCTGAACGATTTTGTCGTTGGTCTTCATTTAATCACTTAAAATCAACGCCCTTCAATAATATTCACGCAATTTGTCAGTTGCATTAACTGAGAAAGGCGGCCACGCAATGGCGGCCGCCTTCACTCATACTTGGATGTAAAGCAACAGATTTTCAGACGATCTGTTATTGGTTTCTCGTAGGTGATGGACGCCCATAAGGATAGTAGCTCTGCCCCCAACCTGGACGATATTGCGTGGGTGGTGGCGCCATTGCATCCCGCAACTCCCGTTCAGCCTGAATCAGGTTGCGCATGGCATTCATTTCGGCCTCTGCCGCCTGACGCAGATCGTCAAATTCTTTAAGGATGCGAGTCACAGATTCCGATCTGGCAGCTCTCGGTGCAGCATAGGGTGATGCCGCAGCAGCGTCGTCAGGTGACTTGGAGGCGCTGGCGGCGTCCGCTGGGCTAATTTTTGAAGCAGTATCCATGTCAACTGCTACGTCAGTCGCAGCTGTGGCCGCAACACTTTCTGCCGCTGGTGCTACTTCAGGTTCTGGAGTTGCAGTTACTTCACTGGCTGCTTCCTTGCTATCCACATTCGCACTGGACTCCACACTCTCTGCTACATCTGTGGCAGTCGACGTCGTTACCTCATTGGGTGCAGCGTCCGCCGCTTCAGCCCCGGTAGCTTCGTTGTCCGCTGTATTTGCTGAGTCTTCTTTGACAGAAGCTTCGGCAGTCTCAGTTTGAGTAGCCGCACTAGCGGGCTGGTCACCTGAAACTGTTCCGATAATCCCTGCAGCCTGTTGAGTGGATTCAGTCGTTGTAACCTGTTCGGAAGAGGTTTGGCTCGAACCATCGGATTCAGCAGCCTCATCGCCAGGGTGTTTTGCCAGAGAGCGAACATAGGCAAAACCAATAATAACGATCAGTAACCAGAAGATAATTTTTGGCCAGAATCCCCCTGAACTGCTGGGTGTGGTTGTCATTTCCATCTCCTCATTTTGCTTTTTGGTCGGTTCTTCAGCGTGACTCTGTACCGCCTTGTTTTCTGTGGAAAGGGCAGCAGCAGCGGCTGAGGCCAATTCAGAAACAGATGCGACTGTAGCGTCTGTTTCTGCTTTAGGGGTTGATTCAGCGACAACAGGCTGTTCAGCAGTGACTTCTGTGGGCTTGGTATCTAGTTTTGTAGCGGGGACCGCCTTCTTCGCTGGCACCGACTTTTTGGCGGACTTTTTCTTTGCAACCTTCTTCTTCTTCGCTGCTTTCTTGGCTACCTTCTTTTTTGCCACTTTTTTCTTCGTGGCTTCCTTTTTAGGTGCAGAGGACTTGGATTCAGTTACGTCGCTCTCTTTCTCATTTTCCGCCATCTTCGCAGTCCCTCCAGATCAAACAGGCCCTTGGCAATTCTGCATATCCTAGCATAGCACTGGGCAAATTACTTTGGATAAGAATTCCGGGTCATATCCCTACTTTTCATCACCCGCTTTAGTCTCAATCAACCATCCAGCCATCCAGCCTCTGGCCAGGGTTTCCCGCACGATAACCTGGATCCAATCCCCGCTATTGCCTAGCGTGATCATTGCAGCACCACTCTCCACAGTGGAAACCAAACTGTAGTCAGTGCCCGGCCCTGACCGTAAATTAGCCCGCTCTACCTTCACAGTTGCAGTTTCACCAATCCAGGGTTCTGAAACAATTTTATCCAAGCCGTCTTCCTCGCCCCATTGGCCAGCGTAGAGCAGATTCCTAATATACTCTCGGGCGTCTTTATGCCCGCCTCTTGCCGCCATCAGATACCAGTGGAGGGCCTCGCGTTCGTCCTTTTTTACCCCTTCGCCAGCGGTAAAAGCGAGGCCTATGGCAAACTGGGCATCTTGATGTCCACCTTCAGCGGCCCTTTTCCACCAGCTTATGGCTTTGTCGATATCGACACTCAGTCCATTTCCATTGGCATAGAGCCAACCAAGGTTGTATGCGGCATCCTTGTGGCCTTCCACCGCCAGGGGATTCCAGATACAGAAGGCCTCGGCAAAGTCTCCTCGCTGCAGTGCGATCAACCCCAAATCAAAACGATCTGCTCGGGAAACATTACTGTAAAGCAGGATAACAAACAGGAAGATCAGCACTATCCATTCTGTGCGGGAGAATCCGTTGGTATGCTGAGGAATGAGTTGCATTGGGCCTCTGAGTCGACTACGAGCTAAGGAGCCTCTGTATGATCTGGGCTCAGGATCCGGGTTAGCGATTCGGCAAGGCTCTTCAGAAGTGCCGAAGGAGCCTGGCAACCAATCTATTGACGTCGGTCATGCCGGTTTTCAGGTTCTTTTCTATCGCTTCCATGCTAATTGGATCATCACTTTTTCCAGCTGCCCAGTTTGCCACTACTGCGCAACAGGCGTAACAGAGATCCAGCTCTCTGGCCAGCGAGGCCTCTGGCATTCCGGTCATGCCCACGATGTCACAACCATCCTGCTCCATGCGATGTATCTCCATCGCTGTTTCCAGCCGCGGCCCCTGAGTAGCCCCGTATGTACCACAGGTAGTCTGCGGAGCTGACACCTCCTCTCCTGCTTCAATCAAAGCTTTCCTTAACGGTTCACAGTAGGGATTGGTAAAATCAATATGCGTAACCTGATCGAGATCATACTCAAACAGCGTATGTTCCCGCCCATATGTATAGTCGATAATCTGATCAGGAACAACAATCTGACCAGGCCCCATATCACGGGTAATCCCCCCCACGGCGGCGATAGCAATCACGGCCTCAACACCGATATGTTTTAGCGCCCAGAGATTTGCCCGATAGTTCACCCGATGCGGCGGGATTGTGTGGGAAGGACCATGGCGTGGTAAGAAAATCACCTCTGTCGAGCCGAAAATACCATGTGTCAGCGTCGCTGAGGGTTCACCAAACGGCGTATGTGATACCTCACGGTGGGTGATTTCCAGATCAGTAATCTTATCCAGACCTGTTCCGCCAATTATGGCCAGTTTCGTCATTATTATTTGCCTAGCAACAATATCTTATAGAGCGATTCTAACCTAATTTCCAGAACAAAAAAAAGCCGACTGAATCTCAGTCGGCTTTTTCTGTGCAGGTCGGGACTATCTTACTGAGCGATCAGAGCTCATCTGCATGACCGGAAAGGTATTCTGCGACACCATCAGGTGTGCCCTTCATGCCTGCATCACCCTCCTTCCAGCCTGCGGGGCAAACCTCACCATGTTCTTCGGTGAACTGCAGCGCATCAATCATGCGCAGCATCTCATCGATATTACGGCCAAGGGGCAGGTCATTGACGACTTGGTGGCGTACCACACCATTTTTATCGATCAGGAATGAGCCGCGAAATGCAACACGGCCGTTGGGTGTCTCGACGTCATAGCTCTTGCAGATAGCATGATCGAGATCAGCAACCAGGGGGTATTTTACAGCACCAATTCCGCCGTCATTCACAGCAGTGTTACGCCAGGCGTTGTGTGTAAAGTGAGAATCGATTGAGCAACCGACGACTTCTACACCACGCTTTTTGAACTCTTCCAGACGATGGTCGAAAGCAATCAGTTCTGAGGGGCAGACGAAAGTAAAGTCGAGGGGATAGAAAAAAAGTACGGCATATTTTCCATCGGTCGCCTCTTTAAAGTTGAAGGCATCTACGATAGTGCCATCACCCAGCACGGCAGGTGCAGTAAAATCTGGAGCCTCACGGCCAACAAGTACGCCCATTTGTTTACCTCTATTAATGGAATTTGTGGACAGATGTCCTGTAATAATATTCAGCGGAGCCAATCCCTGAAGTTGCACGAAATCTTAAGTGTTTTTGTCAGGAATTAGAATAAGAATAAATTAAAGTCAGCGATTAATAAAAACTATCGGCATGGAATGCTTTATTTAAGCCTGGCCTCTGTAACGCAAAAAGCGCACAGGCAGGTTTTTGGATGGGAAAAAGCAAAAAAGGGGCCGAAGCCCCTTTTGATCGACAATTGCTAATGCGTTATTGCGCGGCAGCCTGACCGTAAATGCCGTTGGATTCGAGCGTGGGTAACAAAACGGATTGCTCACGTTCAATACGCTCATCCACCATATCGAAAATTTCGAAGGTGTCGGCAATAAAGTCATCTGTAAAGTTGAAGTCGCAATTCTTCAACCATTTCTGATGGTAATCGTCGAACTGCTTACGCATGGGTTTCTGACCATTGAGGAAGCCCCATGCCATTGATTTCAGCTTGGGATCTTCATGGGTCAGCAGCTCAGGGTAGATTCCCTGATCCTGATCCGCCATATGGTCTTTCATTTTCGCTGATAGATCGCATATCAACTGGTATGCGGTTTTTGCATTGGGTCGAATCTTCAACTGATCCTTGGTCATCATAGCCCGCAGGTCACTGATCATCTCATGCAGCTCTGCATGACGTGCTTTAAGGGTTTTAATGGACACTTCTCCATACCTCCTGAATTTCTGACAGGCGCGGAACCTCCGGAGAGGAATCCCGCTCAAACTTTTAACAGCGGCATCATCCGCCAAAATGAATCTCTGGATTCCTGATCTGGGTCAGGTTGTTCCTGATATAAGGATCTTGGACCAATTCTGGAGAAATGGCAATAGACTACTAATTTTATTGGATTTTTTTTATTTTTTTAGGGGGTTAACCCTTATCGACCAATGGCAGCTCAAGGGAAAACCCTTGCTTTGATTTGGGTGTGTTCAGATCATAGGCTATTTTGCGACCGCGTAGATGCCCGCGACATTGCGCAGATAACCCTTATAGTCCATCCCGTAGCCAAAGACGTAACGGTCTTCGACCTTCAGGCCAGTGAAGTCAGCCTGAATAGTGCTATTCCTGACCCGCACCTTCTCCACCAGGACCGCGGTATAAACGCTTCGCGCACCCGCTTCCCGGCATGCATCCGTAATTGCTGCCAAGGTGATTCCCTCATCCAGTATATCGTCGATGACCAGGACGGTTTCCCCTTTCAAGGAGGTGCTGGGATGGCCAATCCATTCGAGTTGGGTTCCTGTTGTTTCAGACCCATATCGCGTGGCATGGATATAATCCTGGCGTAGCGGAAATGTCAGGCGGGTCAATAGGTGCCCCATCGGGATCAGCGCCCCGTTCAGCACACAAAGCACCACCGGATCTTCGCCTGCCAGCTTGCCGGTAATCTCAACCGCCATTCTGTCGAGCGCCTGCTCTACCACCTCCTGGGAATGTAGCAGATCAGCAGTTTGCATGACCTCAGCGGCCTGTTTCTGGGTAATTGCCATTATTCTCTCCGGTTTCACCCCAAATCCAGGTTGAGTGTGGTGTCCGCCTCCACTGCCGACAGCGACCCCACGGCATTGATCCAGCGTGGATCCATATGCAGTTCCTGACGACTGAAATGGCCGCGGCCATGCATGCGTATCAACCTGAGATGAGCCGCCGGATCATTGTACTCCTTTAAAGAGTCGAGTACTTCGGCAGCGGCATCCTGATTATTGCAGACCAAAACCATGTCGCAGCCAGCCTGCAACGCCCCAAGCGCCCTGTCAGCATAGCTGCCCGCATTTTCCGCTGCCGCCATACTCAAATCATCGCTGAATATAACGCCCTGAAATGCGAGCCTTTTCCGCAACACATCCTGCAGCCAAAATGAGGAGAAACCCGCCAACTCACTATCAACCCGGTCATAGATGACATGCGCCGGCATGATGGCTTCGAGACCGAAATGGATCATCCTTTCAAAAGGTCTAAGGTCTCCCATCTGAATATCCTCCAAACGACGGTTGTCGATGGGTAATGCCAGGTGAGAGTCAGCCTCCACACCACCATGACCGGGAAAATGCTTGCCCACTGAGGCCATTCCTGCCTCACGTGCACCATAAATCCAGGACTGGGAAAGTTGTGCCACAACCTCAGGTTCCGGTGAAAAGGCCCGATCACCGATCACCTGACTAATGCCCAATCCCAGATCAAGCACAGGCGCAAAGCTGAAATCGACACCGGCAGCACGCAATTCAGCCGCCATCAGCCAACCACCCTGCCCCGCCAGCTTCAGCCCCCTCTTTCTGTTGAGGGCGTATTGCTCACCATACCAGGCCAACGGTGGCAGGTGGGTGAAGCCGTCACGAAAGCGTTGTACTCTCCCGCCCTCATGATCCACGGAGATCAACAGATGAGGCTCCCGCAAGGCATGGATCTCAGATGTCAGTTCGAGCAACTGCCCGGGAGTTTCGTAATTCCGGGTGAAAAGAATTACCCCTCCAGCAGCTGGATGCAGCAGACGTTCGCGATCTTCCGGAGATAGCGATCCACCACTCAGATCGAGCATGACAGGACCAAGGCTCATAGTGTTTTTCAGGCAAATTCCATTCAACTTTTTCCGCAGTATGCCGCAAAGATCATCAAGGGAAAACAATATGCAGTTTAAATCGTCCGTTTTTTGGACTGTCTAGAGAGGATAAGGTAACTACCATGCGCCAGATCAGTGTTCTGCTGTTGTCACTGTTGTTGTTTGCCAGTTTGGCCTGGGCTGAAGATGAAGCGCCCCCCACAATCAGCTACTACGAGATCAAACCCTCTCTTGTGGTTAACCTTGCCAGCGGAGGTAAGTACGCCCGCTGCGATATCCAGTTAATGACTAAAGATGATGAGTTTCTGGAACAACTAAAACTTCATGGGCCGGCTATTCGCCATGCACTGCTTATGTTGCTCTCGGAACAGGATGGAAAAAAGATCAAGACCCCGGACGGCAAGAAAGCGCTTCGTAAGCAGGCAATGGAGGCTGTCAGCACATTGATGAAGGATCTTTCTGGAAAAGACAGTCTGAAGGCACTCTATTTCACAACTTTTTTTGTTCAGTAAGACGAATATCCAATTTATCACGCAGAAGATCACCCAGCAGGTTCAGCGTCAGCACAACCAGCATGATTGCCAAACCTGGTGCCAATACCATATGTGGCGCCATCAACATATAACCGGCGCCATCGCGGATCATACTGCCCCAAGAGGCTTCCGGTGGCTGAATACCCAACCCCAGAAAGGATAATCCGGCCTCGGCAATGACCATGCCCGCGACGCCGAAGGTTGCCTCTACGATCAGCGGTGCGGCAATCAACGGCAACAGATGTCTGAACATGATCACCCTGGAACTGCTGCCCAGCGCCACCGCAGCCTGAACATGATCACGATGTTTGAGAGATAGCGTCTGAGCCCGTGTCAGGCGTGCATAACCCACCCAACCGACGGCAGAAAGCGCAATCACCAGATTGTCGAGCCCCGGCCCCATCACCCCAGCCAGGGCAATGGCCAACAGGATGCCGGGAAAGGCAAGAAAGATATCGATCACACGCACCAGAAAAAGATCCCAATAGCCACCTTTGTAACCGGCGATCAATCCAAGCGTGGTACCCAGCAGGGCTGAGATCGCCACCACTCCGAAAGCGATGAGAAAAGATGTCCTGGCGCCCGCGATCAATCGTTCGAGGATTGGCCGCCCCAGGTCATCATAACCGAGTAGACTGTCACTGCCCGGCAAGGCAAGGATTTGTCCAAGGTCGATAAGATTTGCCGACTGGGTCAAGAGTGGATTCAGGATCACCATGACGAGCCAGGTGAGTAGCACGATGACGGGGAACCAGAGGCGCATCAGCATTACCGCGATCCACCCAGACGAACACGGGGATCGACAACTCCGTAGACGATTTCGGTCAGGGTGTTCACCACTACATAGACCAGGCTGATAAAGAGCACACATCCCTGCACCACGGGGAAATCCCTTTTCTGAATCGAGTCGATCATCAATGAGCCGACACCCGGCCAGTCGAAGACGATCTCTGTTACCACGGCGCCACCAAGCAGGGCGCCCAGCTGTAGCCCCAACAGGGTGATTACCGGCAGCCAGGCGTTGCGCATGGCATGACGCAAGACCACGCCCGGTTCAGACAAACCTTTCGCCCGGGCAGTACGCACATAGTCTTCGCCCATTACTTCCAGCAGGCTGCTCCTTATCATGCGGGCGAGAATCGCGGCAAAAGCGGATCCCAGAGTGATGGCAGGCAGGATCAGACCGGCAAGAGAGTCGCGTCCACTCACTGGTGTCCAGCCAAGCCAGAGAGAGAAGAGCAGGATCAGCATGGGACCCAGCCAGAAATTGGGAATGGAGACACCCAGCATGGAGAATCCCATGGCGCCCCAATCCCAGGCCTCTCCCCGCCTCACCGCCGCCATGATGCCGAGAGGGGTGGCGATCAGCACTGCACACAACAGTGCTGCCCCAGCCAATTCCAGGGTGGCGGGAATACGTTCTGCCAGAACCTGGCTGACAGGCAGATTGGAATAGAGGGAGTGTCCCAGATCCAGTTGCGCAAGGTTGGAAAAATAGACGAGTAGTTGTTCGCTGACAGGCAGATTCAGACCAAGCGCAATTCGCAGCGCCTCTCTGTCAGTGGCACGGGCCGATTCGCCCAGCATGACATCAACGGGGTCCCCCGGCACCAGATGGATCAGCAGAAACACCAGGATCGCCACTCCCAGTATAACGGCCAGGGCACTGACTAAACGTGAGAGTAAAAAGTCAGCCATCCGTCTTACCGAATCTCCACCAGCATGTTGGTTTCAACCTGTTCAAACAGATCCAGCAGATCGTGGTTGCGCATGCGGATGCAGCCGTGAGAGACGGGTACACCGAAAGGTTCACTGTCGGGACTGCCGTGGATATAGATATAACGGCGCAGGGTATCCACACTCCCCCCACGATTAAGGCCCGATTCCAGCCCCGTCAACCAGAGGATGCGGGTGAGTATCCAGTCCCGTTCGGGGTGTTTTGCGGCAAGGGCTGGTGAATAGATTTCGCCGGTTGCCCGCCGACCGACAAAGATGCAGTTTTCAGGACAACCGCTGCCAATTTTTAGGCGGATCTTGTGTAGCCCTCTCGGCGTACAACCTGATCCCAACTGTTCACCTGCGCCGTTTCTGCCGGTTGCAACCGGATAACTGAGCAAGGGGTCACCGTTTTCCAACAGCACTATTTTTTGCTGGGAGATGTCAATACGCAGCATTCGTTTCGGCATCTGGAATCTCCCGTTTGTTCATCAATACTACCTGCTCCAATCCATCGTAGTTACCATCCGTCATCAGTTGGTAACCCGTCACTGTCCGGCGGGCGGC
Source organism: gamma proteobacterium endosymbiont of Lamellibrachia anaximandri (assembly GCA_016756855.1). Lineage (GTDB taxonomy): Bacteria > Pseudomonadota > Gammaproteobacteria > Chromatiales > Chromatiaceae > QGON01. The sequence goes on from JAESPD010000002.1 coordinate 103,918, forward strand.
AAAGAGTTGATCTTCATACCAGAGTGGAATATAGGGCAGATCCTGTTGCAATATCACCTGCAACTGTCGATAGAGGTTAGCCTGCCCGGCAAGGGTTTTTGCCTGCTCCACCTCATTCAACAAACGATCCACTTCAGGACTGGAGTAACGCCCCCTGTTAGCGCCCTTGGGGGGCAGAGAGTCGCTGGCAAAAATATAGCGGAAGATATCCGGTGTGCGAATACCCACCCAGGCAAGACTGTAGATTTGGAACCGGCCCGCCTTGATGTCTCCAAAAAAGGTCCCCCAGTCGTAACTGCGCAGATCCACCTCTATGCCCACCTGCTTCAATTGACTCTGAATGATTGTGGCGAGCCGGATGCGAAAGGGATCACTTGATGTCTTGTAGACCAGTTTCAGTGGATGTCCTGCATCATAGCCTGCTTCCGCCAATAGACGACGCGCCAGTTGCGGCGAGTAGTCATACGATTCGAGGTCTTTTGCGCCAGCCCAATGCTCCGACGGAAAAAGCGCAAGTGCTGGGTGCGCAGCATTATTCAGCACCTGGCTGATAATCGTTTCCCGGTCAATGGCGTGGGCGATTGCCCTGCGCACCAGGGGATTCCCGGTGGCGGGATCCTCCATATTGAAACCGATATAGGAGAAGTTACTACCCGGTCTATTCGCCACTTCCACCTCTTTGCGGGAACGCAGATAATCAACCAACTCGGGCGCAAGATCGTTTTGCAAAAGGTCGATCTCTCCCCGCAACAATTTCAATGTTCTGACGGTGGGGTTTTTCACTTCGATAAACTCAACTTTCTGCCCATCACGGTGCCGTTCCAACAGTAGATGTCCAGGCTTGGAATGATCAACGAAACGGAACGGCCCGCTGCCGACAGGTTGCTCATTGAACGGATGGCCGGAAGCCAACAAATCGGCAGGCTGTATTGCCAATACCAGATAGGCAGGAAAGAGTGGATCGGGCCGTTTGAGATGAAAGTCCAGGGTTTGTTGATCGACCTGTGTTACATCCTCAATCAACTCAAGAGCACTCCTGTGGGGTGAGGCATTCTGCGGGTCAAGCACAAACCGGTAGGTTGCCACCACATCGGCGGCATCCAGCGATTTATCATGCGTAAATCGTGAAGTGGGTTGGCGCAGGCGAAAACGGTAGTGCGTGGGCGACAGGGTCTCCCAATCGGCGATACCCGCTACCGGCAGGCTCTGATCATCGAATTCAACCAATCGTTGATAGAGCAGCCGGTTGATCCGCTCTGATGCCGCATCCGTTGCAAAACGCGGGTCGAGGTTGAGCGGTGCATTGGCAAGGCCCATGCGCAGGATCTGGGCGTCTGGTGGCTGGCTGCAGGCGGTCAGTATCAGCAGCGAGAGTGCGAATATTCGGGATAAGATCATAAAGAGACCAAGGCCACTTAGTGTTCCACCAGAAGCAGCGAACTGAAGTAGGCCGGTTCAAGCGTAGCGGAACCGGCAAACACGTCTGATCAGTCACTTGAAAAACGCCCGATCCGCTACGCTTGATCGGGCCTACGTATCGGGCAGTTAGAGGTTACATCACCAATCGCAGTACGGCCGCTTGACCAGGCTGGCGTTGTAGTATTTAGGGTCGCCAGATACCTCCTCTCCAGCCCATTCCGGCATTTCGAAGGTTTCATCCTCGGCATCCAGCTCCACTTCGGCAACAATCAATCCTTCATTGTCCCCGTGGAAGAGATCAAGATCCCAGATATGGTTGCCACAGCGCACCTTGTAACGCACTTTGTCGATGATCGGGCCAGCGGTAAGGTTGGCCAGAATCTCTTCACCCTCTTCCAGGGGGATCTCGTACTCATACTCGCTACGGCTGATGCCCAAAGTGACGCTTTTGATATTCAGATGCGCGCATCCCTTGGCCACGCGAACCCGGATGCTGGCATTGGGCAGTGTCGCCAGGTAACCCTGTTTCAGGGTCGCCTCGGATTCAACTTGAATCTTCCATTTATTGTTAATAACCAAATATTTACGTTCAATTTCTACAGGCATTTATCAACTCTTCTCGAATAGTGCGATCGACTCAACATGAGCGGTATGAGGGAACATGTCCATCACGCCTGCGCTCAGCAATCGGTAACCGTGTTCATGAACCAGGATGCCGGCGTCGCGGGCCAGAGTTCCAGGATAGCAGGAGACGTAGACGATGCGCTCTACACCCAGTTTCGGTAGATGTGCCAGCATCTCCTGGGCTCCACTGCGAGGTGGATCCAGCAGCGCCTTATTGAAACGTTCGAGCAGCCAGGGTTCAGCCTCGAGTGTTTCATAGAGGTTGGCAGTGAAAAAGCGCGCATTGTTGATAGCATTAAGTTCCGCATTTTCCCGCGCTCTCGCCACCAGACCGGCATCTCCCTCCACACCTACCACCTCTCCGGCGCTACGGGCCAGCGGCAGGGTAAAATTACCCAATCCACAAAACAGATCGAGTACACGATCATCGCCGGTAAGCTCAAGCATATCCACCGTACGGCGAACCATCTGACGGTTGATATCGGTATTGACCTGGGTGAAGTCGTTGGGCAGGAAATTGAGCGTCAGGTCATAGTCAGGCAACCGGTAGTTGAGTTCAGCAGGAATCCCCAAGAGCGGCTTGACGGTATCCAACCCTCCCTCCTGCTGATAGATCACCACATCGTGGGCTGGGCCAAAGGCTTCCAGCTTCTGCCTGTCACTTTCGGTCAGCGGTTCCAGCAGACGGAAGATCAACACACAGGTCTCATCTCCCATGGCCACCTCGATCTGCGGTATCTGGCTGCGAATCGAGAGTCCGTCGATGAGATCGCTCAATGCAGGCAGCAACTCACCCACCTTTGGATGTAGGATGTGGCAGGTGTCGATGTCGGCAACGAAAGAGGAACCCCGCTCGCGGAAACCCACAAGTACGCCGCCCTTCTTGGGTACATGACGTACACCCAGCCTGGCTTTACGCCGATAGCCCCAGCGTGACTCCCCCACTAACGGCGGTAGGATTTCGTCGGCTTCGACCTTACCGATGTGTTTCAGTGCATCCAGCAATGCCTGCTGTTTGGAGTGAATCTGTGCCTCGGATGCCTGGTGCTGGAGGCTGCAACCCCCACAGATACCAAACTGCGCACATCTTGCCTCCACCCTATCCTGTGAGGGTGAAATTACTTCGACCACCCGGCCCTCGTCATATTTACGACGCTGGTTGGTATAGAGAAAGCGAACCTTCTCTTCCGGCAGAGAGCCGTATACGAAGGTGGCCTTGCCCTCGATGTGAGTGACTCCCTTGCCGTCATGGCTTAGGGATTCGATCTTGGCTTCTACCGGCTCTGCCGGTAGTCTTTTACGGCGACGACGCCCCATGTTCATTTTCCTGCAAGTTCAAATTTGCAGGAATTCTACCCTCTGTGACCGGGAAACGCCTGTCTGAATTGTAGAAAGAGTACTTGTCTGGAAATATGAAATTCACCACGAAGGACACAAAGAAAACGCATTGTTGATAAATTTTTTACCTTCGTGCTCTTTGTGCCCTTCGTGGTGAAAGAGGTGTCTCTACAGAAACGCTACTTTTCTACCCAACTGCCACCCGCACTCTTATACCACCAGCCTTTTGAGGCCTTTCTGATCCAGGTTTGGCCAAAAACCGAACGCACATCCTTCACCCATTCCGGATGACCATTGGCGCGGGCGATCTCTTTGTAGAGTCGATTTCGATCACTGTTTTCCGCCTTTACCAGGTTTTTCAGTTGAGCCCGCTGCTTGAGAGAGACCGCCGAAAGCTGCCGGATCCCTACCAATGCATCATGAGTGAATCCGATAACTCCCTTTTGATAGTACGGATGGAGCGAACTGTTCCGACGTTTCATTGAGGCCTGCAGACGGCGTACCTCAGGGGTATTGACGGAGAAATCAGGTTTGGCGGCTGCATGTGCGGCCGGTATCAGAAGATCCAGCAGACTGAAAGAGACCTGCTGTGCTGATGGGATCCAGTGTAAAGATTGACCATCTTTACCCGGCATCGATTTCTGGACCTCGTCACCAAGAATATCATCGACAATCTTCTCCGCCGCCTCACGGGCTTCTGCTGCGGGGAAATAGATGTTGATGGTCACGCAGGCTGTAAGCATCAACAGCATGGTAAAAGAGGATGTCAAATTCGCTATTTTCATTTCAATTTCTCAACCAATTTCATTCAGACGTTTCTAACGCACTTCCGGTGCGCCAGCCACACTCATCTGTTTTAACTGTTCCACCAACCGATTCCAATCAGCCTTTCTGTTGAAGCCGACAATATCGATGCGTGGAATACCCGCACCTTCCACCAAATAGTAGCCCTGTTTGGCGCTACCTGCCCCACTCATTTCACACATACCCTCTTCCAGTCGGCAACCGATCCCCAGGCGACGGTACCCAAACTCATCAAAAAAACCGAGGAAGGTTCTGGCGAGTGCACCTGACATGCCGGATCCTCCCAGGTTGGAGATATTATCCACTGCTTGTTGGCTGATACGGTGCCGGGAGTCATCATCCTCGGGGGTGTGGAAATGGGCATCGAACGCAACCGGCTGCCAATCCTCCAGCTCCAGGTCGTGGATATATCCATCCAACCGACCTGTGATTTTTCCGAATGAAAAGGTCTCTGTCAGCGTTTCGAGATCCAGTTTGCTGATTTTCACATTCGCTCGAACCAGGGGATAGACACCGAACAACGACTCCAATCGAAGGTCCTTGAAGAGGATATCACCATCAAAAATTCTGACCAGCAGTAGGCCGTTCACACTCACCACACCATCCTGAAAGGTCAGCCCCGGCAACATGCCGGAGAGCGTACCCGATAACTCCGGCCAATCCAGCGCCTGACTCAGTACCTTCATGGAGACAGGTGTCAACATGCCGTCGAATTTTATCTGTGGCCCCTCTCCATCCGTATCATCGGCATCCAGCCGATCAATCAGGAGCGCCCCATCCAATAGAGGAAGCTTGGCCTGGCGGGTCAAACGAAACTGCCGGTCATCCAATTGGAAGTCGATCCGCGATGCCCCCAAGGTAATATTTTCCAGCAGATGCCCTCCCTGCCAACTCAACCAGGAATCTTTGGGTATATAGCCGTGACTCCAATAGAGCTGCCCATCGAGGCCTTTGATACCGAGACGCCGGGGTTGGCCACTGATTGCTGCATCGTCCCAGTGCAGATTGCGCAGCCTGGCTGACAGCAAATGTTTATTCTCATCGAGCTTCAGTGACAGGTCAAGCCTGCCATCCAGCACAAGGTCTCCCCAGGGAGTACCTGTAACAATGGGCTGCAGGTACTCCTGGTAGACCTTGCCTACATCGAAGGCTTTTGTCGTGAGGTGCAGGGAGCGGATGGGAGATTCCTGCTGGAGATCCAACAAAAGATCCGAACTCACATCCAACACCTCTTTAATGCCCCAGTGCGACTTTGTCAGCGACAGGTGACTAAACCCTTCGTCTGTGGAGAAATTCGTTGTGGCGTGGAATGGGTTTGATGAGGGGTTCAAGTAGAAAAAAGGCGTTAAGACCTCACCTCTGAGCAGCCCGAATTCCATCTCTCCGCGCCACTGTGCGTTTTTAAACTTGGCCAAACCCTGAGATTTAAGGGTTAAATTTTCTGCCAGATTGGCGGCATCAGGATCACTGAAGGCGAAATCAGTCAGCTCGAATTGCCACTTCACCTGTTTCATCTGTCCAGCGTTGCCGGCTAAATGGATATCAGGATTCAGTCGCCCTGAATAGATCCACCCGCCCTTTGGCCTGGCTTTTGGGGGTAGCCATTTTGTCAATGCGAGGAGATCGATCCCGCTGCCCTGCAGATCGATCTTCCATCGATTCTTGCCGGCAGAGAGGTTCATATTGAGTTTTCCACCCGCCACTGCCATCTGTTTGAGCACAGCCTGCAGGTTTAACGTATCAAGGTCGAGCCGGAAACGCACCTGCATCTTAGGCTTATCCAGTTTCAGCCCGGTCAGATGCAGTTTTCCGTTATCGCACTGGATCGATTGGTCAGTGACCAAGCCTCTAAGGCAATCCAGTGTGAGGTTTTCAAGGGGCGTTGCCAATTGCGGCAGTTGAATCCTGCCGATCTCAAGCCGGTAGGCACTCTTTGAAGACGGCAACCATTCGAGTTGCAGATTGATGTGTTCAGCCTGCCAGGTGGCACCATCGATTTTATCGATGCTGAGAGAGAGCTGATCAACCGCCAGTGCGGAAAAGATAGCGCTGAGGAGAAGCAGACCACCCAAAAGGGCAGCCTGCATGGAGAGAAATCTAACTCGCAGGAAAGACATCAGTGGATAGATAACGATCGCCCCGGTCACAGATGATCGCAACAATGACCGCGTTCTCTACTTCGCCGGAGAGATTCAGTGCCGCTGCCACCGCACCACCGGAAGAGATGCCGGCAAAGATCCCCTCTTTTGCTGCCAGTTCACGGGTGGTCTCCTCTGCATCCTGTTGTGAGACATCGATGATCCGGTCGACCCGTTTCGGATCATAGATTTTAGGTAGGTACTCCTCTGGCCAGCGGCGGATTCCCGGAATATTGGAACCTTCCATGGGTTGGACTCCAACAATCTCGACGGCTGGATTCTGTGCCTTGAGATAGCGGGAGGTTCCCATGATGGTGCCGGTGGTGCCCATGGCGCTGACAAAGTGGGTGACCTTGCCTTCAGTATCGCGCCAGATCTCAGGTCCCGTACCTTCGACATGAGAAGCCGGGTTATCCTGATTGGAAAACTGATCGAGAACAATCCCCTTTCCTTCTGCTTCCAGGCTGCGCGCACGATCTATCGCCGCTTCCATGCTACCTGCCTTTGGGGTCAGAATCAGTTCTGCGCCATAGGCCTTCATAACGGCCCGGCGCTCCAAACTCATATGCTCGGGCATCACCAGGATCATATGGTATCCCTTGATGGCGGCCGCCATCGCCAGCGCAATGCCGGTATTGCCGCTGGTTGCCTCTATCAGGGTATCCCCCGGCTTGATCGTGCCACGCGTCTCAGCATGTTGGATCATGCTCAGGGCCGGGCGATCCTTGACGGAGCCAGCCGGGTTATTCCCCTCCAGTTTTACCAGTATGGTGTTGGATGTTTCGCCGGGCAGTCTCTGCAGGCGCACCAGTGGCGTATTGCCGATATAGTCTTCGATTGTTTTGTAGTTCATGACAGGAGTTTAGCTCGATTTCTCTGTCAGGATCAGTGTTGAATATCAAGGTAGGTCGGTTCAAGCGAAGCGGAACCGGCAACCCCGGATTTTCTATCTAGCTGGGGATGCCCGATCCGCTGCGCTTGATCGGGCCTACTTCTTGAATACCGGAGATCAGAAATTAACCACTTCTGATGATTCCCAGTTTCCGTCCCCATCTTCGTCGATTGAAAGGGTGAATTGGGCATTGTTGATGATGTCGATCTGGGCTATTGAACCCGCAGAACCGGTCAAAAGCATTGTTCCAAAAAAGGGCCAGACATCGAACGGATTCATCAGCATTGTGACCGGTGTCGTGATCTCCACGTAACCTTCCACTGGATGATAGTATCGACCGGAAATTGCTAGAGAGTTATTCCCTCCATAACCATCGGTAAATACCAGGGTGAAATTTTCCAGCATTTCGACGCTGCCATCACCATTTATTACCAGCAGGTTGGTAATAGTGGTTGTCGTAGCACCATTAAAATGCATTGCCAATGTACCGATGAAGGTCACGGAATCAGCGCCGCTGCTGACCACCAATGGCGATGCATCTTTCATAATCAATGTCATTGAGCCAATGTCGTTGATCGTGAGAGTACCACTGATATCCACTCTGCCGTCGATCAATACCCCGGACTCGTCACATCCGATGAAGTCCATATAACCGGAGAAACTGTTCCCACCATCTGGTATGTCGAGGAGAAATTGAACTGACCCCGATGAGCAGAAAAAAGTGTCAGATACAGTGCGCTCCTGCGAAGAGTCCCGCGAAGCGGTCTTTCCCAGAGAGTGGTTTACGACGTTGGTAATAACATTAATGGTACCAAGTATGAATGAACCATTCTCCCCATCCTGAGGACGCGCCGTTGCATTGGCCAGACTACCAACCGATTGGCTTGCACCAAGCCCACCACTGGCAAGTGTTTCGCCGTTAACGACAGTCACATCGGCGAGCGAGCGGCTTCCGGTATAGGCTGTGGTTGCCACACCATCACCTCCTCCGCCACCACAGGCCCCGAGAACCAGTGAAGCACCCAAAATCATCCCTAAATATCCTGCTTTCATTCCTTATCTCCTAATTAATCGGTAGTAAATTCCCTTATAAAGGCGCGGCATTATACTCACGATCAAGAATAAATGGGAAGGCTATTCCCTCAATAGGTTTTTCATCTCACGTACGGCAGCATCCAGGCCAGTGAAAACCGCCCGACAGATGATCGAGTGACCAATATTCAGCTCACGAATGCCACCGATCTGTAAAATTGACTGGACGTTGTGGTAGTCGAGTCCGTGGCCCGCATTGACCAGCAGACCGAGCTGGTTGCCATACTCCACCGCATGAATGATCTTTTCGAGAGCTTCATCCCGGGACCGGCCCAGCGGAGCATCTGCGTAGTGTCCGGTATGGATCTCAACCACGGGAGCACCAACCTCCGCAGCGGCATCCAGTTGTTCCCGGTCTGCATCGATGAAAAGGGAGACCCGAACGCCTGCATCCCGAAGTTCCTCGCAGTAATCCCGCATATAGTCGAGGTTTCCCGCAACATCCAAACCCCCTTCAGTGGTGAGCTCCTCTCTTTTTTCGGGCACAAGACAGCAGTCATGGGGACGAAACCTGGACGCAATGGCGGCCATTTCAGAAGTTGCAGCCATTTCGAGATTCATGCGGGTCTGAAAAATATCCGCCAACATCTCCACATCACGATCCTGAATGTGACGCCGGTCTTCCCGCAGGTGCAGCGTGATCACATCCGCCCCTGCCTGTTCTGCAACCAGCGCGGCCTGGACAGGTTCCGGATAGCGGGTTCCCCGTGCCTGGCGCAGCGTAGCCACATGATCGATATTGACGCCCAGCAGAATCTCTTGTCTGTCGCTCATCTCTTTTCCTGTTTTTTAAAACAAAATATATCGTGTTCTTCGTAGTAAGCCATGGTTTCTGTGCGAACACTAGTTCGGTCCACGAAACAGCTCACGGCTTTTTAAAGGCTTGTCTCCAAGATAAAACGCCAGAATACGCCTCATCAGCCCGCGTGCCTCTCTCCTGGCCTGCGAAGTCAACTGGAGTCCTTGTTGCAAACTAATCAGCGTACTGCCATGTATAACATTATGATTTTCGGTATCCGCTTTCACAACCGCCCTTATGGGACCATGTTCGATATGATAATCGTAGAGGCCATCCGGTTGCACCGCTTCGCCGTTTTCCGCCTCGTGGTCAAGCAGCAATTCATAACCGGTCTCCCTTAACAGAGAAACCTCGAAACTGCGTAGCGTATCCTCCAGAGAGGGGCTTTCACTCAGTGCTTGCAGAGTATTGATGTAGTGTAAAAAGAGTGTGGGATGAGGATCATTGCGTTCCAGCAGGCGCATCAGCAGTTCATTCAGATAGAAACCGCAATAGAGTGCCTTACGGGCAAGTGTATAGACGTTTCCCTCGGCCTCCGCCTGTCGCAGTGTCTTTATCTCTCCCCGTCCACTGACGCCGACCAACAGTGGCCTGAAAGGTTGCAATAGCGCGCTCCTGGATGAACGCCCGGATTTTACACCTTTGGCAATAGCGGCAAAGCGTCCATCCTGAGGAGTGAACACCTCCAACAGAAGACTGCTGTTACGATAGTTGCGCCGATGGATTACAAAGCAGGGCTGAAGTTCCAGTGCAGACAAGGTGAAAGACCCAGACTAATCTCCATAACCAAGGCGTACCAGCGCCGACTCGTCACTGGACCAACTTCGCTTCACTTTGACCCAGACCTCCAGATAGACCTTGCAGTCAAAAAAGCTTTCCATCGACTTCCTGGCCTGAGTTGCCGCACTTTTTAGCGCTGCTCCATTTTTGCCAATTATTATGGCTTTCTGTCCCGGTTTTTCCACCCACACCACAGCGCTGATTCGGTAGAGTCCGTTATCCTCTTCGAAACGCTCAATCTCGACGGAGACAGCATAGGGAAGCTCTTTTGCATAGCGCCGGGTAATCTGCTCGCGCACCATCTCAGCAGCGAAGAATTTTTCCGGCCTGTCGGTTATTTGATATTCAGGGAAAAAATTATCTCCGGGTGGCAGAGTTTTCAGGACTCGTGATTCAAGCGCCTCAACATTTTTTCCGTTTTTTGCTGAGATCGGAATAATTTCTGCAAAAGCGTAACGCTCTGCCATTTCAGCAAGATAGGGCAAAAGCACTTCTTTTTGCTTTATTGTATCGACCTTGTTGATGGCAAGAATGACTGGCATGGAGCACTCTTGCAACATCTTCAAAACCTTGTTGTCCTCGCTTGTCCAGCGCAGCGCTTCGACAACAAATATGATGACATCCACATCCGTCAGTGCGGTCTTTGCCGTACGGTTGAGGTAGCGATTCATCGCATAATCGGCCCGCTCATGAATGCCTGGCGTATCCACATACACGACCTGCCCACCATCCAGGGTCTTGATACCCAGGATACTATGCCGGGTTGTCTGTGCTTTGTGGGAGGTAATAGCCAGCTTGAGGCCAATGATTCGATTCATCAGCGTGGATTTTCCCACATTGGGACGCCCCACGATGGCTGTATAACCACAACGATTGTTGTTGTCAGGCATCTTTCAATCCCTGCAGCATCTGCTGTGCCGCATCCTGTTCCGCTCGACGCCGACTGGAACCTTCACCCAGGGTTTCATGGCCGGTCTCAGCAATCTGGCATCGAATCTTAAAATTCTGGTCGTGAGGGTCACCGCTGATCGACACGACCTCATAGCTTGGCAGGCCCTGTTTTCTGGCCTGTAAAAATTCCTGCAGGCGGGTCTTTGGATCTTTCTGCTGTGCAGTGAGATCTATCTTCTCAAGACGTTCATCAAAGAGATCCAAAATCACTTTTCGGCTGGAATTATAACCACCGTCAAGATAGACGGCGGCAATAATGGCTTCCACGGCATCGGCGAGGATGGAATCTCTTGATTGACCACCGCTTCGTAATTCGCCTGATCCGAGATGAAGATAGTCGCCAACCTGATGTTGCCGGGCGATGCTTGCCAGCGTATCCCGTTTTACCAGACTTGAACGTAAACGACTCAATTGGCCTTCACTGGCATGCCCGAAATGTTGGAAAAGCACATCCGCGATAACGAAACCCAGTATCGCATCACCCAGAAACTCAAATCTTTCATTGTTGAGACCGCCGGCACTTCGATGAGTGAGTGCCTGCTCAATAAGCGTTATATCACTGAACGAGTAGCCTAACGATCTGCAGAGGCTGTCAATTGAAGGTCTCAATTGGCGTTCAGCATGACAGATTCATTGAATGTCATTACCACATCCAGGTTGGCAAAAAGGTGTTCACGCACTTCATAATTTACATCAATGGTCGTACTGCCGCCTGAGCGCTTGATTTTGATGTGATCTTTCTTGATGTTGGTGACATAGTTGATATCCAGTCGCCGCATAAACATCTTGCGTATCGCTGAGACGGGTTTCTGGCCGATGAACGGTTCGCGCTCCAATGACTCAAGAGCGGTTTTTATCGTGTAATGTTCCATATAAACCGGCGCCATCTTTAACCCCATGAGCACAAAGAATCCAATCAAACAGAGAACAAACAGCCAACCGATGCCAGACAGCCCACGTTGTTTTTTGATGGAAAACATGTTTTTTCTAACCTCAGATTTTTATGGGGAGACAGAATAAATATCGACTAAACCGGGAGCAAACTTTTGGCGTCTTAATCGATTCCTCTGCCGATCCTCTCCCAGGCAATTGGTGGGAAGCCCTCTTTCATGGAATCCCAGTTCATCCAGATTCCGAAAGCCTTACCGACAAGATTCTGATCCGGCACCAGGCCCCAACAGCGACTGTCATTACTGTTGTCACGATTGTCGCCCATTGCGAAGTAGTGGCCCTCAGGTATGGTAATCGGCCCCCTGATCAATACATTGCAGCCCATGGCAAAGTCTCCAGCCATCGGATGCGCCAGAATCGTATGCTCAACGCCGGCAAGGTTCTCCACTGACTTCATAGATCCGGTCTCCCGCGCGCCACCACCGGAGCCGGAATAGACTCCGACGGGTGTCTGCTGCATGGGTTTTCCATTGATGTATAAGGTCTTCATCCGATAATAGATGGTATCTCCGGGGACTGCCACGACGCGCTTGATATAGTCGATAGCGGGGTTTTTGGGATAGCGGAATACCGCCACGTCCCCCCGCTCGGGTGAACCCAGGTCGATAACCTTTTTATTCAATACCGGCAGGCGTATTCCATATGCAAACTTATTGACCAGGATAAAGTCACCCACCAGCAGAGTCGGCATCATGGAGCCTGATGGGATACGGAAGGGCTCCACCAAAAAGGATCGCAGGATCAAGACAGCGAAGATTACAGGAAAGAACGAACGGGCATACTCGACCATCAGCGGTTCGCTTCTGGTCTCCAATGCTGAAGCCTCGGCTACGCGACGTCGCTTTCTTCCAGGGGCAAAGAAAAGCGCATCAATCAGCCATATTCCACCAGTGACAGCGCTTGCCAACACCAAAAAAGCAGGGAAATCAAAATTCATGGTTACGAAGGAGTTCCTGATTATTAGTTATGGAGAGATGCAGATTCCATATTTCCTACTGATATCTGCAATCACTTATCTTTTCCCACCTGCAGTACGGCAAGGAAGGCATCCTGAGGGATCTCCACCCGTCCTACCTGCTTCATGCGTTTCTTGCCAGCCTTCTGCTTTTCCAGCAGCTTGCGTTTACGGGTAATGTCACCGCCATAACACTTGGCGGTAACATTTTTGCGCAACGCCTTGACAGTGGTACGGGCAATAATTTTACTGCCGATAGCTGCCTGAATCGCCACCTCGAACATCTGTCTGGGAATGAGTTCTTTCATCTTTGAGGTCAATTCCCGGCCTCTGGCCTGGGATTGGTCTTTGTGAACAATCAGCGAAAGTGCATCCACCTTCTCGCTATTGATCAGAATATCGAGTTTAACGAGAGGCGCCGCTTGAAAGTGTTTGAACTCATATTCAAAAGACGCATAACCCCGGCTCACCGATTTCAAACGGTCAAAGAAATCGAGCACCACCTCGTTCAATGGCAGCTCATAATTGATCGAAACCTGTCCACCGAGATATTGCATCGATTTTTGCACACCCCGTTTCTCTATGCAGAGGGTGATTACAGCACCCAGATGATCCTGAGGCACCAGGATGGTGGCGCTGATGATTGGCTCACGAACCTCATCGATCTTCATCGGATCCGGTAGTTTGGCCGGATTTTCAATGCGTATCAATTCGCCATCATTGAGCAATACCTCGTAGACGACGGAAGGCGCGGTTGTGATCAGATCAAGGTCGTACTCGCGTTCCAGACGCTCCTGAACGATCTCCATATGCAGCATGCCGAGAAAACCACAGCGAAAACCAAATCCCAAAGCCTGGGAGGTTTCGGGTTCATAGTGCAGTGAAGCATCATTCAGGCGCAGCTTCTGCAACGCGTCACGAAGATTCTCGTAATCATCTGAGCTGACAGGATAGAGGCCGGAAAAGACCCTGGGTCTTATCTCTTCAAAGCCCGACAGTGGTGCTTCTGCCTTGCGGTTTTCCAGAGTGATCGTGTCACCCACCGGCGCCGCATCGATCTCTTTGATCCCGGCGATGAGGTAACCTACTTCACCGGCGCCCAACACGGTTTTGTCGAGCCGCTTGGGCGTGAAAACACCCACTTTTTCCACTTGATAGGCCCGCTCCGTGGACATAATGAACATCTTGTTCTTGGGTTTGATGGAACCATTGACCACCCGAATCAGAGAGATAACCCCCACATAGGGGTCGAACCAGGAGTCAATGATCAGTGCCTGTAGCGGAGCATCCGAATCACCTTCCGGTGGAGGAATCCTCTTGACCAGATCATCCAGCAGATCATTGATGCCCAGACCGGTCTTGGCGCTGACGTTGATGGCTTCGGGCGCATCGATGCCGATGATCTCTTCGATCTCGTTGATCACCCGCTCCGGTTCCGCCGAGGGCAGGTCGATCTTGTTTAGTACCGGCATCACTTCGAGGCCCTGTTCGATGGCGGTATAGCAGTTGGCCACGCTCTGGGCTTCCACCCCCTGCGCGGCATCGACCACCAGCAGAGCCCCTTCGCAGGCTGCCAGGGAACGGGAAACCTCGTAGGAGAAATCCACATGACCCGGTGTATCGATAAAGTTGAGTTGGTAGGTCTCGCCATCCTTCGCCGTATAGTCCAGCGTGACGCTCTGGGCTTTGATGGTGATGCCCCGTTCCCGCTCCAGATCCATGGAATCAAGTACTTGCGACTCCATTTCGCGTTCGCTCAGTCCACCGCACACCTGTATGAAACGATCAGCAATCGTGGATTTGCCGTGATCAATATGGGCAATGATGGAAAAATTCCGTATGTGTCGCAAATCAGTCATGGAGTCGATGATATCCGGGCCAGTAATAGGAACCTCCGTTCCTGAAACCAGCCCAGGTGAGCGCAGATACCGCAAAAGGCGACAACTATACCAAATCAGCCTCCCTGCAAATAGCGCCGCAGTCCGGCTTCATCGAGAAAATATTCACTCAATTGGATTCCATCACCATTTTCGAGCACCGGTACAAAGTCATTATATCTGGCCCGTATCGCTGGATCGCGGTCTATATCGACCAACTCCAGAGGAAACATCTGCTCCCTCTGGAGCTGCTGTAGTTGTTCCAGCATATCTTCACATAGGTGGCAACCGTCACGATAGAACAGTTTCAGTGGTGTCATTCCTTCGGAACACGCAGAGCCAGGAACATGGGGCCAGAGGTACGGTGTACCAGCAAGGCGACCGTCTTGCCTTCAGGCAATCTTTTGACCAACTGCCCAAACTGCTTCGCATTCTCAACATTATTGTTATTCAACATCATGATGACATCACCTTCCCTAACGCCTGCCTCACGCGCCTCATTACCCGTCACCGAATCAACCATTACCCCCTGACCTGGTGGTAGCGCCAACAGACTGAGATGTTCTTCGGTAAGGTCGGAGACAGTCACGCCAAGCCGGTTTTTCGTAACTTTCGGCCTCACCTGCTGGGCCAGTTGAGCACCCTCCTCAGGTGGCAACTCGCCTATATTGACCATGACAATGATATTCTCTCCACCACGCAATATCTCCAGGCGTGCAGGGCGGTCGACACGACTGCTGCCGACCAGCGGCGGCAATTCGGATGAGCTGCGCAATTCGGTACCATTATACTTGAGTATTACGTCACCCACTTGCAGGCCTGCTTGGGAGGAAGGACTGTCAGGCAACACTCTGGCAACCAAGGCCCCACGCGGACGGGACATGTGGAAACTTTCAGCAAGTTCCCCCGTGACATCCTGAATCAGCACACCCAACCAGCCACGACTCACACGGCCACGGTTTTTTAGCTGATCCGCCACATTCATCGCCACATCAATGGGGATTGCAAAAGAGAGTCCCATGAACCCACCGGAGCGGCTGTAGATCTGGGAGTTCACCCCAACCACTTCACCCTTGAGATTGAAGAGCGGACCACCTGAATTGCCTGGATTGATGGCAACGTCGGTTTGAATGAAGGGCACATAGTTCTCGCTCGGCAGACTTCGCCCTTTTGCACTGACGATACCGGCGGTAACCGAATGGTCGAAGCCAAAAGGAGAGCCGATGGCCAATACCCACTCACCAACTTTCAACTCCTTTGAACTGCCGACTTTCACCACAGGAAGATCGGTGGCTTCGATCTTGATCAGCGCCACGTCACTGCGCTCGTCTGTGCCAATCAGACTGGCGACATATTCACGCCGATTATGCATCCTGACGATGATTTCGTCCGCTTCCGCAACGACATGGTTGTTGGTGAGAATATAACCATCAGGAGATATGATGAAACCTGAGCCGAGAGACTGTTTCTCCACCTCGTCCTCTTGCAGATTTCCGTGTTCATCGAGAAATCGCTTCAGCAGCTCACCAAAAGGGTTGTCATCCGGGATCTCCGGGATATTGAATCGGCGCATCTGCTGACGGATATTCTGCTGCTGGTGAGTGCTGATATTGACTACCGATGGTGCATTTTCCGTCGCAAGGCCTGTAAAGTCCGGCAGTTGCGCCTGCACCGGGATGCTCAGCAGAGCCGCCAGGGCAAAAATCGTCCACTGCATCAGGGGGGGGTTAAGGGATTTCATAAACTAACTCCTTGCATAACCAGGGGTACGCAAACTTAATTTGTAGTGGCCGGAGTCAAATTCGATCAAAGCGGAATGACATTCAATATCGGATGCCCACCAAATTTGACTCCGACCCCTTCGCCTAAAAATGTACTGGACTGTTCGATAACTGCCGGAGGATAACCGCCTGAAAAGCGCCGTCACGTTTCCCTCCCAAGGCATACCGTTGAGCCAGAAACAATCCAAGAATCAGTCCCAATAGACCACATAAAATAGCGATGAGTTCCCCGGAAGGCTGGAAGTACTGCCCCATCAACTCCTGCCCGGCAAGGGCGAATGAGAGCATGAAAAACAGGGGCAACAGGTAAGCAACAAGTGATGCGTTAACCAGCGCCCTCTCCTGCAGGCCAATAACGACTCGTTCCCCGGGTTTGGCGCCTACTGCATTGAGGACCCGCAATTGATTGTGTTTGCGCTTGAAGAACCCGGAGATCACGGAAGTGCCGCAACTGCCTGCAGAGTGGCAGGAACCACAAGCCGCCTTTTGCTGGGTTTCCACTACAGCGTGATCACCTTCGCAGGAGACCACGGTTGCATTTTCCTCAATCATTCTATTCTTGGGTTCGACGCATGGATTTCACCACGCTGAGTAGTGTCACAGCAGGCACTTCTCCTACGGCAGTAACCTGATGCTCATCCACCTGCCCACCCCATGCGTTGACAGCACCAAGGCGTGAAACGCCCTCCAGAGCAGTGGTCTGACCGATCGGTTCGATAAACACCGAGAGAGAGGCCAGACCGTCACTCAATACATAATGTTCGACCATCTCGCCATCCGTTGAGTTGGGCAACAGATCCTGTACGCTAAGGGTAAAACCAGCCGGTAATTTGCGGAACGACCAGTTTGCGACACTGTTTGTGGTTCTTTCAGGCGTATTTGAATTTGCATCGATAGTTTTGCGGGCGCTTTTGTGCACGACAACACCCAGATCTGCAATACCCACTTCCAGTTCAGTAAACATCGTCTGCTCCACCGCCTCCCCTTCTTCATTCATAAGGTCGGACTTAAGCGGAAGTGCAGTTTCCTGATCCAGATAGAAGCGGTAACCGTAACGAAAACCGTCTCGTGGAATGATTGCCACGACCTTGGCCTGACGATCAGCGACTCTTGTCTCACCAAGCGTACGGAACGCATAGCTCAATGAGATTTGCTCCAGATTCTCAGGTAACAGGTCGAGGAATTTATTCGTTGGTGGCCGCTTGTCGATAGAGACCTGTTGCGATTCCGGCATGACACAGGTAACAGAGTCCTGATCACGTATCACTTCCCGGGGCGCACCATTGAGCGAGATCAATCTTTCATGGGGCAGACCGTCGCTTATCGCATGGATAATGCGCATTGTCTCCAGTTGATTGTCATGCAGATAGATGAATGTCCCCTGATATTCGAGAACCCTGACAGCCTTCATCATGCGCTCCAGCCACTGGCGCGCTACATTTTCATCGTCAGATGCCGTGACTGAACCGGTAAAAAGGAGCAGAAAGAGCGCAAAACCGCAAACTGCAGTCATGCCAGACCGATGAAAAGAGGAGATCCCGGCGGACCCGGAGAGACAAGGAAAACCACATCCCAAACCATTCATGAAGCAATCACCGTGCTCCGTCATAGCTCACGAAAGTCGCATACGGCATGATCCCTTTCATGTTGCCGGCTGGAGCATACCCCTGGTGATTTACCAGATAACTGTTTAGGCGGGATTCAACTTCAGGTTTGGCCAGCAACTCCCAACGCGTACCTTTCTGGCTGGCATAGGTACGCTCATCAGGCGATTCATTTACTGCAACCTGCGGCAGAGAAGCTCCACCCTGTTCCGGGTTGATAAACTGTGGCGCAACCGTCACGGCCATCAGCGCCACTGAAGCAGCGATTGCCGCGCCGGCAACGGGTTTAACCCATCTGCGGCTGATATTACCCGGAGCGAGTACTACCGGTTCATCTTCCAGACGCTGTCTGATTGAAGCTGCCAGACTTGGCATCACAGCCGGACCTGTTTCCTGACGCATCACATCACCAATCAGATGGTAACGACTCCAGGAAGCTTGTTGATCCTCACTGCGGATAAGCTCTTTTACCGCACTGGGAATTTCAAAGGCGGATAGTTCATCATCCGTCAATGCGGACAGTTTTTCGCGCTCTTTTTCTGTCATGGCAGTAACCACTTATTATGGGTTAATCAAGGGTTTTAAACGTTTATCAATTGCCTCGCGTGCCCGGAATATCCGGGAACGCACTGTGCCCACTGGACAGGACATGGCCTCGGCAATCTCTTCATAACTCATTCCTTCAAGCTCACGTAGAATGATGGCTGTGCGCAGATCCTCCGGCAAGGCATCAATCGCATGCTGAACCGTCATGGTGATCTCTTCAGTCAACACATGGTTCTCTGGCGTCCCGTACTCTTTGAGACGCGAACCTTCATCCAATTGTTCCGCCGTTTCGGGTTCCACATCCCACGAGGGTGGGCGCCGACCCTGGGCTACGAGGTAATTCTTAGCCGTATTGATAGCAATGCGGTACAACCAGGTGTAAAAGGCACTCTCGCCACGGAACCGGGGAAGCGCCCTGTAGGCCTTGATAAAGGCCTCCTGTGTGACGTCCAACACCTCGTGGGAGTCCCGGATGTAACGGGAGACCAGATTGGCGATCTTCTGCTGGTATTTGAGTACCAACACATCGAAAGCTTTTTTGTCGCCCTGCTGTACACGGATGACCAGTTCCTGATCTACTTGCCGCTCGCCCATCCGGGCTTTACCCTCCTCGTGACTCGCGCTTCCTTACGCTCAGTCTCATTGACAACCATAGAATGAATTAGTTCGTGCGATCCCATACTTTATTGAGCTGGTTCAATGAACCATCGATTTGCGCTAGGATGCAGTCTGATTTAAGTGCGCATTATCGCTATATCCACCCCGCCCCGCAAATATGACTAAAGATCACCTCCACGACGTTTTGATCATCGGCAGCGGCGCTGCCGGACTCAGCCTGGCCCTGCGGCTGCGAGAAGACCTGAAGGTCGCAGTCATCTCCAAACGAGAGCTTGAGGAGGGCAGCACCTACTACGCCCAGGGTGGTATCTCGGCAGTACTGGATGAGGGGGATACCCTCTCCTCCCACGTCGAAGATACCCTTGGTGCCGGTGCCGGGCTATGTGATGAGGATACCGTCCGGCTGGTAGTCGAGCACGGACCCAAAAGCATCGACTGGCTGATGTCCAATGGCGTCCACTTCACCCGCGACGACTCTGCTGTCAGCAGTGGTGGTTACCACCTGACACGGGAGGGAGGACACTCCCACCGGCGAGTTATTCACGCTGCGGACGCAACGGGAAAAGAGGTGGAATCGACCCTGGAATCCCAGGTGATGTCGCGCTCAAATGTGGAGATATTCGATTACCATATTGCTATCGATCTGATTACCGGCGGCGAAAACGGCGCACAAAAATACAAGCGCTGCCTTGGCGCCTATATTCTCAACCAGAAAAACGGCAAGGTGGACACATTTCGTGCGCGCTTCGTCATACTCGCAACCGGCGGTGCCAGTAAAGTCTACCTTTACACCAGCAATCCCGATGTCTCAACCGGGGATGGCATTGCCATGGCCTGGCGAGCAGGCTGCCGGGTGGCGAATATGGAGTTCATTCAATTCCACCCCACCTGCCTCTACCACCCCCAGGCGAAGACATTCCTTATTACCGAGGCGGTTCGGGGAGAAGGCGGTCACCTACTGTTGCCGGATGGCAGTCGTTTCATGCCCTACTTCGATGCGCGTGCCGAGTTGGCTCCACGAGATATCGTTGCCCGAGCCATCGACCACGAGATGAAGCGTATCGGCGCCGACTGCCTGTTTCTCGATATCAGTCATAAACCGGCTGACTTCATCAGGGAACACTTTCCAACCATCCACAAGAGCTGCCTTGATTTCGGCATCGACATCACCCGTGAACCCATTCCCGTTGTGCCCGCCGCTCACTATACCTGCGGTGGAGTAATGACTGATCACCAGGCACAAACGGACCTGCCGGGTCTCTACGCCATAGGAGAGACTGCCTACACCGGGCTACATGGGGCCAACCGTATGGCCAGCAACTCCCTACTCGAATGTCTGGTGTTTGCCGAACTGGCTACTGAACATATCCATAGGTGTGTAGATAAAACACCCTTTCCGCCGGAACTACCCCCTTGGGATGAGAGCCGGGTTACCGACTCTGACGAAGAGGTGGTGGTCTCACACAACTGGGACGAGCTACGACGCTTCATGTGGGACTATGTTGGTATCGTGCGCAGCAACAAAAGACTGGAACGCGCCAAACGCCGGGTCGAACTATTGAGAAGGGAGATCGGCGAATACTACGGCAATTTCCGCGTCAGCAACGATCTGCTGGAACTACGTAATCTGGTTGACGTGGCAGACCTGATCATCCGTTCTGCTCAGAGCCGCAGAGAGAGTCGTGGGCTGCACTACACCATCGATTTCCCCTACCGGGATGATCAGGTGCAACGCAAAGCCACGGTGCTGATCCCCGACAACTACTCGCCAAAACGAAAAAACTAAACAGTCCAGATCAAGTCACAGATTCATCGTGGTATAATTGTTAAATTCTATATCCTGGATGTCAGAAATTGGGGGCCGTAGCTTTTTTACCGCTACCGAAACCGCGGCAGGCGCGGCAGGCGCCAATAAACCCACCGGAGACCCGAACATGGACTATCTCGAATGGACAAAAGACCTGAATACCGGGGTCGATGTCATCGACAAGCAACACAGACGCATCGTTGATTATATCAATCAGCTGGTGGATGCCACAGAGACTGGTGATAATGAATCAATTTCCGATGTCTTTGATGGGTTGATCGACTACACGATTACCCATTTTACCTTTGAAGAGGGTCTCCAGGAGAAGGCTGAATACGAATTTCGATCCGCGCATCAGCGGGTTCATAAAGTCTTCATAAAAAAACTCGGAGAATATAAAAAGGATTTCGATGACGGTAATGTTGATGCTGTATTACAGGTCAACAGAATGTTGCGCAACTGGCTCATCAACCACATCAAGAATGATGATGCCGATTATGTACCCGCTGTGCAGAAGATGCTCGGTACCGAAAAGAAGAGCGGTTGGCTATCCCGTAGCCTGGGTAAATTCTTTGGCGGTTCTGACGCCTGAATGAGTCGATACAACCCGGTTTTTCACACATTCTCCTACTGGATAAGATTTAGGTTTCTTTATCGTCGGAAAAATTGACACCTTTCATTTTTCTGACGCCTGCCTTTTCTCGTTTTACCCTCTTTTCTACTCCACAAATTCCTAATCCTCTGAAATAACGAACAGATTTCCCCAAACGGGAATATATCGCTGGATGTTGTCAGTGGATTTTACAGTTACTACTCCGATTCCTGGGAGGCTATCGCCTCGGTAGTTAATTTTGAATCTACTTCCCAAAATAATTATTGGAGAACCCTGTTCCCCTTATATTTTTTTATCTTATTTCAATAAGATAGACGTTATTTATGGATCCTTTCCAGGAAAACCCCGCCACTGACCTAAAACAAAAAACAAAGTTTGGCCCACCCTTTGCAGTATCAGTGATGTAAATCATTTTTTGTGAGATCACTCAATATGGCAAATGCAAATTCTTTACTCTCTAAATCCCTGCAAGTGGCTGCGGGGGCTGTGTTGCTTACATTCGCAGGCGCGACGCAGGCAATCACAGTTGACGGGGATATCAACGATTGGCTCAGCGCACCGCAGGGACAAGCTTCAGACTGGAGCAATATTTTGCGCAGCTCCATATCCCATGTCGATGAAGATCAGAATAGCTACTATCTCGATCCTGGATATGGGGGTCAGGCCTATGATGTAGAGGCCATATTTGCAGAACAGATGGGGACAAGCCTGAGTATCGCCATCGTGACCGGCCGTGACCCAAACGCGGGTGGCTGGGCTGGTGGCGATATCTCCTTCAACTTTGATTTCGGCGTAGATGCCACCAGCTTCGAATTCGGTATCGTAACCCGCGATCACGACGGCATGATCCGAGGTGATGTCTATGCGGTAAGTGACTGGAACTACGGCATCTGGACGGCGCCCAATGTCTACAATCCCAGCGGCACGAGCCTGTACAAGGAGTCCCATCCCGTCAATATAAAGAGTGGTTCACTACTGGGCAGCGTCAATCTCGAGTATACCGATCTGCTCTACAACGGCAGCAGCCCGAATCAGATCGGCGCATTCTCAGGGGATCACTTTATGATCGAAACCAGTCTCGACCTTGCCATGCTCGATCTGGTCAACCTGGGCCTGGATGACGACCCCTATCGCATTCACTGGGCACCCAACTGCAACAATGACTGGCTGCAACTGGATATGCCTGCCGCACATGTACCCGAGCCAAGCACCCTGCTTCTGTTGACCGTCGGCCTGCTGGGAATGGTCGGACGCCGCCGCATGAGCCCAAAGACAAAATAATAAAGATAGCAGCAGCAATTTGGGTGGCCCGCAGTTTGTGGCCACCTTTTTTTGTGCCGAAAAAAATGCTGGAATAAAAAAGCCCGCATCTGTTTCCAGATGCGGGCTTTTTCAAGCAGTGCCTATCAGGAATTCAAAGACTGATAGTAATCCATCAGGATCTGCGCCACTTCAGGACGGGAGAACTCAGCCGGAGGTGCGATGCCCTGGCCCAGCATCTCACGTACCTTGGTACCGGAGAGCAGTACGAAGTCTTCTTTGCTGTGATCCGGTGCATCGCGCATCATCACAACTTTGTTGAGCTTCTTGGAATAGGCAGTGTGGTCGGCACGGAAGATCTCGATATCCAGCATGCCTGCGGGCACTTCGTCATCGAAGATGGTCTGTGCGTCGAAGGCGCCGTAGTAGTCACCAACACCGGCGTGGTCACGACCGATGATAAAGTGGCTGGCACCCATGTTCTGGCGGAAGTAGGCGTGCAGCACGGCTTCGCGGGGACCGGCGTAGAGCATGTCGAAACCGTATCCGGTGATCATTACGCTGTTCGGCGGAAAGTAGAGCTCTGCCATCTTGCGGATGGCGGCATCACGAACCGGCGCGGGAATATCACCCTTCTTCAGCTTACCCAGCAGCATGTGGATGACAAGGCCGTCACAACCCAGACGATCCATAGCCATGTGGCACAGCTCTTCGTGGGCCAGATGCATGGGGTTACGGGTCTGGAAGGCAACAACCTTCTCCCAACCGTGCTCCTTGATCTCGTTGCGAATCTCGACCGCGGTACGGAAAGTATCGGGGAAATCGCTCTGGAAGTAGGAGAAGCTCAATACCTGGATCGGACCTGAGACTGCGACACGGCCCTGGGTATTGAAGGCGTTGACGCCGACATGATCCATATCCTGGGTGCGGTAGACCTTGTCGGTCATAACCTGCATCTGATTGTCGGAGACGGTTTCGATGTTTTCCACATCCATGATAGCCAGCACAGGATTGCCTTCCATGTTGGGATCACGCAGTGCGATGCGCTTGGCGTCACCAATGGCATCAGCGCTATCAAGCAGGCAGAGAACCGGCACCGGGAAGTGGGTTCCGTCGGTCAGCGTCATGGATTCTGCAGCGCCCATGGCATCTGCCACGTTCATGAAGCCCTTAAGAGGGTTGAAGTAACCGGTGCCCATCATCACCGCGTTACCAGCGGCCTGCGAACTGATCATGACTGACGGAAGACTTTCCGCCTCGTGGGACAGTTTGTGGTGCTCGTCCGGATCGTAGACAAACAGAGGTTGCAGTTCGTCGGAACCTACAGGCTTGATCATGATATTTCGTCTCCTTCGCTTCGCACGAAAATTCAATCAACCGGTTGGGCCACACTGTGTGATCCAAGCCGGCACAGGATTCTCAAAAGACCGTTATGGCATCTTGCTGATGCTGCTAATTCTCAACCTCAGGAAGTTCGCCTAACTTTATGTTTTTACAATAAAATGCGCATCTAGCGCAGATTCTGAAATCTAAAGCAGACATACCCTATCACAGCCGGGGATTATTCATCCCTAATATATTTTTATGCCGTCAGCAAAATTCCAATGTAAGAATAGTTTTTTCTGTAAATTTGGGCGTTTATCCGATGCAGAGGGAGCTTGTATTATTGCCACAAAACATCCGCCAGACCGCTGTTCCTGCGTAACTGCCTGTGAACGAGAGCGCGGAAAACTTCTTGCTCAGTTGAGATATGAAATCTGCTACGTGAACGGGTAATCGCGGTGTACAACAGTTCACGGGTCAATAGCGGGTTATCCCGGGCAGGCAGTTGCAGAAGGACTTCATTGAACTCGGACCCCTGACTCTTGTGCACCGTCATGGCGAAAACAGTCTGGTGTTCGGGCAGACGGGCAGGTGCTATCCAGCGGAAGCTGCCATCCGCCACTGGAAAAACCACTGAGATCTCTCCCCCGGCTTGTGGGTTCGGCAGGGCAACGCCAATGTCACCATTATATAGTCCCAATCCGTAGCTGTTGCGGGTAACCAATACTGGCCGTCCCTGAAACCACTCGGAATCCCCAGTGATATAGCCTCTGCTACGCAGTTCGGCATCAATCCGCCTGTTGATGGCAATGACACCCTCGGGACCCTGTTGCAATGCGCAGAGCACACGATAACTGTTAAGAGAGGCGAAGATCTCTGACGGCGCCACCTCCTTTTCGATCATTTCAAATATTTTTGCATAACGTCCAGCAGCAAGCTTTGCAGTGTCATCGGTCACTGGAATCCGGCAAATTTGCGATGCTGCACCGCCCTCTTCCAGCAGTTCCCAAGCCTGCCTGAAGTTTCCGCTGTTCACTGCACCGGCCAGGAGCCCGATAGGACTTGCTGAATCGAAACGGTAGCTCTTCTTAAGTGCCACCACTGAATCCGCCAGTGCCCTTGGGTCACTGGAATCCGGGGGTGGGCTCTGCCCAGTGGCTCGCTGCAGCTGCTCTGCGAAGTGAGGTGTTGGCCCGCGATAACCACTACAGATATCACCCAGCACCGCCCCGGCTTCCACTGAAGCCAGCTGATCCTTATCCCCCAGCAGAATCAGACGGGCGGAATCGGGCAGAGCTTCCAGCAACTTCGCCATCAGTGCCACAGGCACCATCGAAGCTTCATCGAGCACCAACACATCCAATGCCAGAGGGTTGTCTCTATTGTGAACAAAACCTGTACTGCCGTGCCTGACCCCCAGTAATCGATGTAGCGTTGAGGCCAGCTCAGGCAGAGAATTCACCAGCGCCGGGGGCAGCTGATGGGAACTCCGCGACTGCTGAATCGCCTCCTGCAGCCGTGCAGCCGCCTTGCCGGTTGGAGCTGCCAAAGTAATACGCAGCGCCTCACCGCCCGGCTGTTGGCGCAACAGTGCAAGTAGACGCATCACCGTGGTGGTCTTGCCGGTGCCAGGCCCGCCGGAGATCACACTGAGCCGTCGTAACACCGCTGTGGCAGCGGCCTGTTTTTGCCAATCGATTTCATCGCCGGTATTTGGAAACAGCTGTTTCAAGCCGGTTCGCAGCACCGCTTCATCCACATTAGAGGCTTGGCGAGCCGCCCGTTCATCGAGCAGAAAACCAAGGCGGTGTTCATATTTCCAGTAGCGATGCAGATAGAGCCGGCCTGAAGCATCGAGGATCAATGGCTGATGTTCACCGGGCGTTCCGACCACTCCACTCTGGTGCAGTTGGACAGACCAGTCGTTCAACGAAGGCAATGAGGCTATCACCTGACCGTCGAGCCCGTTCAGAGGCCGATCCGCCATATCATTGATATCAAAGCAGACGTGACCTTCATTGGTTGCCCGGCTGGCCATTGCGGCTGCAAGCGCCAACAATTCTGACGGCTGATCCGACTTCTGCAGCAGGAGATCGGCAAAATAAACGTCCAGATCGCTCAACAGGCCCTGGCTCTGAAGTTGGCCGATCAGCCGTCTCTCATCTCTCATGCATCAGCCCCCGGCATTGCCAGATCCAGCGCCTCGATAAAGGCCTTCGGCGGCCGTTCCCGAAAAACACCGAAATCAGCCCCGGTTGCAGGCTGCATACCCCGCAGAAAGAGATAGAAGACGCCACCAAAATGTTGGTCGTAGTCGTAATCGGCCAAACGCAGTCGCAGAAAGCGGTGCACGGCAAGGGTGTAGAAAAGATATTGCAACGGATAGTCGTGCGTGATCATGGCATTTTCCAACTGAGCCTGACCATAACTTGAGGCATTGGTGCCGAGCCAGTTCGACTTGTAATCCAGCAGATAGAATCGCCCGTTCGCCTCAAAGACCAGGTCGATGAAGCCTTTCATAAAACCCTGGATCGAACCGAACCGAATACCGGCTGCCGCCTGCTGGATACGCTCTGACATTGCGAACTGCTTCTCTTCCAGAATGCTTTTCAGTCTGGCCGAATCAAACCCAGCTACCGGATAGTGGAACTCCATCTCGTTGATTCGTTGTCTGCTGCTGACATCACACAACCGCAGCCCGGTTTCATCCAACCCGGTATTCACCACAGACTGCACCATTCTCTCAACGACAGGTGTCCAGTGCGTTTCGATAGCGTAATTTTGCAGCTGCTGCCGGATAACAGTTTCCAGCCCAGGATCACCTGCATCAGTAAAATCGAGGTGTTCAAATATTGCGTGCAGACAGGTTCCAGGCTTGGGCCCTTTGGGAAATCCATGGATATCGTGAGCGGGTTCCAGGGCGACTGTCTCAGAGCGAACCGCATCACGGTCCGGCAGGTCGACTCCATGACCCGAGACCAGCGCGGAGAAGCTGGTGATCCAGGAACCCGGTCTGATTGTGCCGCCAAAGACTCTGGCCGAAACAAGCTCCGGGGTGAGCGCCAGGGGAAACTGGGCAACCTCGCTGATCTCCATCAGCGGCTGAATAAGAATGTTTCCACCAGACTGCTCCACCAGCTCATCAAGCCGTTGAGCCACTGCTACGTCATTCACTTTTTTGAAGGTGCGTTTCCATTGGCTGATTGGGTCATCGGAGGATGATTCCCCCGGATGCAGCAACCAGGCCAGGGGAGAATTTTCGCTGTTTTTTACCTTGCCCCAAGCCAGATAGCAGCGGTGTTTGGCGCGGGTCAAGGCCACGTAGAGCAGCCGCAGACTCTCCGCCAGACCCTCTTCCGCCTTATGGATTTTGTTTTTTTCGAAGTTGGCTGACCCCAGTTCCAGGACAGGTTCAAAATCTGTATCAGGATCATGGAAGAGGCAGGACTTTTGGCTCTTCCGGAATCCGGGCTGTTCATCCCAAAGGAAGGGACAAAATACCACCGGATACTCCAACCCCTTGCTGGTGTGCAGGGTCACGATGCGTACCAGGTTGCCATCACTTTCAAGACGCAGCAGTTTTTCTTCATCGACGGGCGCCTCGCTCTGCCGTTGCTGGCTAAGCCACTTTATCAAACCCTCCATACCTGGTTGCATCGACCTGTCATGTTGATGCAGCAGCTCACCCAGTTGATAGAGATTGGTCAGGCGCCGTTCTCCATCCTCGTATGAAAGCAATCGGTTTTCCACCCCCCGTCGTATCAACAGGCGGCGAAACATACGTATGAACCCCTGGTCTCTCCAGGTCTGATGGTAATCGAGAAAACTTTCCACCTGACCACCGGTTGCCGTCTCATCCCAGGTCAGCGCATCGATCTCTTCACCACTCCAGCCCAACATATCGGTGGCCAGAGCAGCCCGCAGCAGAGACTCTCGGCGGGGATCGAGACAGGCGTGCAGCAGGCGTTCCAGCTCTTCCGCCTCAAGGCCATGAAAGATATTGTCCTGGGCGCTGCGCACACTGTGAATACCCAACTCCAGCAGGGCAACGGAAATCTGTTCAGCCTGTTTATGTTTGCGCACCAACACCGCGATGTCGTTGCCGCACAGGGGGGCTCCATCAATGGTTGCTTTGCCGGTCCGACCCAGCACAAGCAGTCTGTCGATCTCACGGGCAGTGGTTGTTGCCACCGCATGACGCAGCTCATCGACCTTCATCTCCTCCGTTGC
The DNA here is from genome assembly GCA_016756855.1 of gamma proteobacterium endosymbiont of Lamellibrachia anaximandri. GTDB lineage: Bacteria > Pseudomonadota > Gammaproteobacteria > Chromatiales > Chromatiaceae > QGON01. The sequence goes on from JAESPD010000002.1 coordinate 132,320, forward strand.
CAGCTTCCAGATCCGCATGGGCTGGGATGTATCCCCTCTCACGACCAATCCATTCTCTCGCCGGTTGGCGGCCTCAACGGGATGAAACGGTATCTCTTTGTAGAAAAAAGGTGTCGGAGCGTTGTCGAACAGGGTGTTCACCGCCTTTATCAGCGTTGGCGTCGAGCGCCAGTTGACGCTCAGGTGATAACGGTCATCGGCATCGTTGCGTGCCTTCAGATAGGCAAAGATATCAGCGCCGCGAAAGCTGTAGATTGCCTGCTTGGGATCGCCCACCAGAAATACCGGCAGACCCGATTTACCATAGATGCGCGAAAAGATCTCATACTGCACCGGATCAGTATCCTGGAATTCATCCACCAGGGCCGCCGGATAGCGTTGCCGCAACGCCCTTACCAGATGTTCCCCGCCACTACCCGAAAGCGCCTCCTTGAGTTGCAGCAGCAGATCATCATAGAACCATTCACCCGCTTCCGCCTGTCGCTTGGGCAGCTCATCAATCAGAAAATTGTAGAACTGCAGATAGAGGGTTTTAATCTTGTCAGCATAGGCGCTGGCGATTGCAGATTTCAGATCTGCAAACCGTTGGCATCGGTCGAAGAATTCGTGTTCCGGGACCTGATGACCCTTTTTAACCGCCTTCTCAATGGAGCTGAAAGAAAATTTTTCCAGTTTTTCAAAGGCCTCAAGCGCCGGACTCTCCTGTGACAGCCAGCTATCCATCTCATCACACAGGAGCGAGATAGCGCTGGATTTGTAGGATGTCTGATTGAATACGGCTGTGTCGCCCAACGTTTCGCGAATCCGCTCTCCATCCACCTGCCATAAAGTTTGCAACTGCGGGATGATTTGTGTTGCCTGCGTCTCCAACCCAGCAGTATCGGCAGGAGACTCTGCACCACGCACCAGCAGATAGGGTTTGCCCAAGCCATCATGAACCGCAGAGAGCAGACCCTCCGGTGTGCCGATTTCAGCCCTTACCCGGTCAGTGATTCCGTCCGGTAAGTTTTCCAGTTCCCGTCGCCAATAATCATCCGCAATCTGTTGCACACGAGCCGTTTGATCCGGAACCAGTTCCGCATCGAAGGATTGGCCACTCCCGAAGGCATTTTCGGTCAATACCCGCTGACAAAAGCCGTGGATGGTATAGATCGCCGCCCGGTCAAATCCTGCAATCGCCAGATTGAGACGTTTGACCATCACAGCATGGTCCGGCTGCGTCTGGAGCAGATAAACTAGTAGCGGATCATCCGATTTCCCGCAGGAAAAAGCCTCCCTCACTTCCAGCAGACGCCCTCTGATACGGGCCTTCAACTCCGCGGTCGCGGCATTTGTATAGGTCACCACGAGAATGGAATCCGGATCGACCCCATGTTCGATCAATAGCCGCAGATAGAGCCCGGTAAGGGTATAGGTCTTGCCGGTTCCGGCGCTGGCCTCCACCAGGTTCAGCCCCTCCAGCGGTACGGTGTTGAGATCCATCAGCCTCACTCCACCAGCTCCATGTGATCCATGAGGGGCAAAAAGACGGCGAGGCTGATCTCATGGAATGCCTCATCCAGCATCCTCTCGCCAGGCATCAGCAGTCTGTGGTGGGGTTTGCTCCCGTGTGCCGGAGGGTCGTTGAACCAACGCCTTCGAGCTTGGTAGAGGGCCGTCGGCCGATCTTCCGTCGCCCGCCATTTCTCAGCATAGGACCAAGAAGTGCCTGCGTAGAAATGCAGTGGCGTCAGCATACCCTGCCGGTAGAGCGCCACCAGTTGCTGCAGATGGACTTCCGGGTCGTTCGGTGCAATAAACCTCCCCTCCTCATCCGGTGACAGCCAGGTTGCCTCCCACGCCACCCCTTCAGGCCTGATAAGAGTCAACACCAGAAACCGAATCCAGAGATCCAGTCTTTGATGGGGATATATCCTGCCTGCGCTGTATTCGAGCAGGCCTGTAGTGCGCAATTCGCTCAGTCTTCCGGTCAGCCGCAGGCCGTCCAGCATCAGATCGACATCCAGGGGCGGCATCTCTTCACCAAAAGCACCCGCATTCAACCGTTCCACCATTATCTGAGCAGATCCGCAAAGCTGTTGAAATTGGCGCCGTCCGGGGTTTCCGTGTGGCAACTCACCCCGGAGATCGAGCAGTTGATAGAAAGATTCCGCAGACTCTCCAGAGAGTAGCCGTTCCACCAGCTCACGCTCAACGGCTTCGACGGTAAATTTTTCCATCTCGAAGGTTTCACGTGCATCAGGAATATCCCGGGCGGTTTCCAACCTGAGATTGAGTCGTTGGGCCGCAAATGCCCGCGCAGGACCGGCACTGTAAAATCGTCGCAGCAGATGCAGATCCACTGAATCCGTTGCCGGTTCCATTTTGGGCAGCGGCGCGGCCACCAGCGGCTGGCGCTGTTTTTCTCCACGTCCAACCAGCCGGGCTGCCTCTTGCATCCTCGATGAGTAGCTGAAGAGATGTCCCTCCGGTTGAAAATAGTTGGGACTGAAGGGCTGAGGCGGGTGGGTAAAGGTCACCCTGTCCAAACCGGACTCGCCCGCCTGAGATGCCACATAGTCCCGCAGTTCTTCCACCAACACCGAAGGCGGCAGTGCGCTGTTGTCTTTGAGGCTGCGGCCGACATAGCTGATATAGAGACGTTCACGGGCAGAGATCAGTGTCTCCAGAAACAGATAACGATCATCGGCGCGCCGTGAGCGGTCGCCAAAACGAAACTGCTTTGCCATCAGGTCAAAATCCAGGGTTGGGGGTTCCCTGGGAAAGGCGCCGTCGCTCATCCCGATCAGGCAGATCGCCTTGAAGGGCAGGCTGCGCATGGGAGTAAATGCACAGAAATTGACGCCGCCACCAAGAAAGCCCCGGCCTGAACCGTGACTGAAGAGCAGTTCAAGTTGCTGACAAATCAGGGAGAGAGAGACCTGGCCCTGAAAACCGGCCTCTTCCGCCTCTTCACCCAGTCGCACAAGGGTATCCCGAACAAGTTGCAGCGGCTGCTCTGCACTCTCATCGGCGGCAAAAAAACGATCCAGAATCCGCTGCAGGCGGTCACACCATATGGCAACCGTGACCATACCGGTTAGCCTCTCCTCCAGTTCAAACAGGGATCGGCAGAAACCCAACAATCCACTCAACCAAACAGATTCCGAACCTTCTGCACTCTCCGGGATTGGAATGTCCTGCCACAAGGCTTCATCGTTTGGCGACATAGCGTAACCCAGCACCAGCTGCTCCAGCCCGAAACGCCAGGTATTCCGTGGGTCGGCAGGCAGATCAAACCCCAATTTACTCTCGGCGTCCCGTCCCCAGCGAATGGCCGCCTGCTCAATCCATTCGACGATGCGTTCCAGACCCGCATCATCGAGGCCGAACCGCTGCTGAATCGCCGGAAACTCCAGTAGCCTGAGAACCTCATCGACCCCATAGCGGCCGGCAGGGACCGAAAGCAGATCAAGGAACGCCGTGACATAGGGATTTTCCAGCCCTAGGGTCCGGTCGCTGATGCGATAGGGGATGGCAGGGCAATCCCCCGGCTCGGAGAAACGGGCTTCGATAAGCGGCGCATAGGTATCGATATCGGGTGTCATCACCAGAATATCGGCGGGGATCAGATCGGGCATCTCCTCTAACATTGCCAACAGCTGATCATAGAGGACTTCAACTTCCCGCATGGGACTGTGGCAGCGGTGAAATGCAACAGAATGATCTCGTTCATCTTTGATGGGTTCAGGCAGTTCGAGATGCAGAATCTCACGCTGTAGCCCGGCCAGGCAGCCATCCCCTTCTGCGTTATCGAACCACTCCTCTGAGCCTGGATCGAACTCATTGATCGTGGAGAAAAAATCTCTGCCCTGGCGCCCCAGAGAGGCAAGCAGCGGATTGCCGACCTCCAGGTAGAGGTCTTCGATGTCGGATGACATCAGCTCCCGTCTCACCATCTCCCCCTCGGGCATGATTTCAAGCCAATGGGCCTCACAGGGATTCAGCAGAAAAAGATGGATATCTATCCAACGGGAGAGCTGCCTGATAATCTCAAGATAGCCCGGAGAGAGCGTAGGCACCCCAAAGAGAAAGAGCCGCGCAGGTAAACCACGGGGAGGATTTGCGGCATCACCAGACATGGCCTGGAACAGGGATTCCTGCAGATGCACCCAATGAACAGCCTCGTCCGCGGCCAACCGGCGCCAGATTTCGGCTTGCCACTCATCCCCAGCGACAGCAGACTCACCCTGATCCCATTTCCGGATCCAGTCGGGACGATAGACCAGATAGCGGTCGAACAGACCCGCCAGTCTGTCAGCCAGTTGGAAGCGACGCTTCTCACTTTCCTTCCTCAGGAAACGGCTAACTGGCGCAAATACCGGCTCTTGGTCAATCCCATCGAGCAGTTGGAATATCCGCCATCTGAGCAGGGAGGGTTCAAACCGGTTGAATTCACTAACATCGGGAAGAAAGGCACGAAACACCTCCCAGACGAAGGAGGCCGGCATGGGAAAGCGGATATTGGCACAGATTCCCAGTTTTTCCGCAATTTCAAGGGAGAGCCACCGCGCCATGCCGGGATGCTGCACAACCAGCACCTCCTCCTCCAGAGGAGAGATCATCGGTTCAGCCAGCAGCGTACTCAGCCGCAGGGACAGAATCTCGAGTCGATTGGATTGATAGAGTCTCAACATGAGGCCCTATTCTACCCTCTCTGAGGCTCAAATCATGAGCCTGTGGCAATCACCGGGATATTAAATTTCGTAGGTCCGATCAAGCGTAGCGGATCGGATCGGACATGGGTTGTTCCTTCGTCGCGAGTTTTGCCTGATCCGCTGCGCTTGATCAGGCCTACTTCTGTTTGTCCGATAGATGCCAGGCTTGCAGGATATTGAATAGGACATAAGTAATAAATCAGCGCCTTTGCTCTGCAGACATATTGGGTGCCAGCACAACATCCAGTACTTCAGCCACCCGGGCCGGAACCTCCTCCATCACCGATGCGACCTTATCGTTGTCCAGGCCAGTGGCCTGCCAGGCCCCGGGCAGTACCTGATCAAGAATTTCATCCAACGACTCACCGGTCATTTCACCCTGTGCGAGCAATCCCGCGATATTTACCAGGGAAGCTTCAAGCCGGTAGTCACCCGCGTTCAGCGGTTCATGGTGAGTTCCAGCGACAGTAATCAGACTTTCCGGCAGTTTCCAGATTTTCAGCAATGCTGCACCGGCATCCATGTGGGTAAAACCAAAAACATCCGTCTCAGTGTCTACGAGAATGGCATCGTCCCCCCCGGTAATCAGCAATACATCCCGCGACTGCTCCGGCAGGCGCAAGTAGATAACCAGCCTGCCGATATCATGCAGTACACCCATCACAAACAGGCGTTCACCATGCAAAACATTGCATTGGGTTGAGAGCGCCTTGGCAATAATCCCGGTGGTCACTGAGTATCGCCAGAATTCTGTCATATCGACCAAATCAGCAGGGATACCGGTAAAAATCTCAGTCGCCGAGGTAACCAGAACCAGGTTGCGCAAGCCCTTTGTACCAATGACCGTGACGGCTCTGGAGATTGTCTCTACCGGAGCCCGCATACCGTAGAAGGCACTGTTGACCAAACTCAGGAGGCGTGCGGAAAGGTCGGTATCCTGAGAGATCACCTCCCCGATATCTTTTGCTGAATAGAGCTGAGAATCGGCCATCATATTGACCTTGATACAGACATCCGGTAGCGAAACCAGATGTTCTATCCCTTTGACCAGTTCCTCGGCATTCATTTAAATCACCTGCTGTTAACCTTATTTCACAATTCTATCGGCCAGCCTGCCGGTTTCTTGAAAACCAGGATTGGCCAACCCAAGAGGCGAATTCAGCTGAATTCAGTTAAATTATCAGAATGATATTCTCCAGATTTCCCCACTGCTTTTTGTTCCTTCTGTTACCCAGTCAATTGGCCCTGCGCCAACTAATCGCTACTCATGAGAAAACCTGTCTAACTTTCTGTTCATAAATCAGTTTCGTCTGTGCTAACCTTACCGGGAAAGACTGCCAATGATGTTCCGGTGTTCCCGCATTAATATAGGGACGGTTGGGGGGAGTGCTCGGGTTAAACCTTTTTTATAACCTGATGTCGGCAGATACTGGCTCAAGTCAGATTTAGTCAATCGCGTTGAAGGATCAAGTGATGGTGCCATCACCGGAATCACGAAAAAGTAAATATCAGACCCAGTTTCAACCACTCATGAGCCGCTGCAAGGACATGGTGCTGGTCTATGTTAGCGCCCTGCTGACCGAGTTATTTGCCAACACGGACAAGGCGTTGATGAGTTTCGCTCAAAAAGCGGAAAACGATCTGATGCAGAATCGCTTTTTTGAAGCGATCAGCCTGATTCGTAACCGCCATGGCCTGGTAGAACATGAGTTCAGAGAACAACTCAGCGCAGGTTTTGATAATTTCTGGGTCAGGAAGCGGGATAGTGATCCCTTCTCCGCTCTGAGCAGCGATATTGAACTTGAGCTGGTCGATGATGACTCCATGGACCAAACCACTGCCATCGAAAACATGGTCAGTAAAGCGACCATCAGCCATCGGTCTCAACTCTACGCACTGAGCCAGCGTCTTGCCGTTATCAACGGGGGCGAGGCGATAGAAAAAAACAGAACCCCTGCCTCCCCGCAGCATCTTGTCGACGCTTTCGCCAGTGCTATCGATAGTCTGGGTCTCGAATCCAACATCAAGCTTATTGTTCTCGCGCTTTTCAACAAGTACGTTTTGAATCAGCTGGGCTCTCTTTATGAGGATTTCAACAACAACCTCAAAGATGCCGGCGTACTGCCCCACCTTAGACCTACTATCCGAAATCCACAGGCAGCTGGCCAACGTGGTGGCAAAGCGGATAAGAGTGCCCAGCAAGCCGAGGATCCAAACGCCGTAGCCGCAGAACAGGATCTCGGGGAAGAACTCTTCGACTCGATCATCGGTCTCCTCGCATCACGGCGTGGCAGCTCACCCCATAGGCACTCAGCAGCTCCCCAGGGAAGTGGGAAAGAGAGTGGTTCGGCTGGTAGAGTGAGTGGCGCCAGCGGGCACTCCGGCGGCGGGCAGCTGCCCACTGCCGCGAACCTTGTATCCGCACTTAATGATATTCAGCCAGCCACAAGATCAGATTATCTGCCCGACGCTTCGACGGACGCCCCGTTCATTCCGAACATTGAACTCGATGAACAGTTCCTTACCCGTATCAAACAGACACTGATCGAGGAGCGAAACAAACTCTACAGCCAGATCGACACTGATCAGTTGGATACAGTGGATGAAGACACCATTGATCTTGTCGGTATGCTGTTTGAATATATGTTGAATGATCCTGTCCTTCCCGCAGTCGCCAAGGCACTGATCAGTCACCTGCACACACCCTACCTGAAAGTCGCCATTATCGACCGTCATCTGCTCACCGACAGCAATCACGATGCACGCCAGCTGCTCGACTGCATGGTTGAAGCGGGCAGCCACTGGATCGATGAGCGCAATCTCAAGCGCGGTATATATCCAGACATGCAGTCGGTAGTCGATCACGTGCTCAAAGAGTTTTCTGATAACATCAAACTCTTTTCCGGCCTACTGACCAACTTCAAGGCGAGAATGGATGATTTTCGCCGGAAAACCGAAGTTCTGGAAAAACGGGCCCAGGACTCAGCCAAGGGACGGGAAAAGCTCAACGATGCAAGGCAGAGGGCCGGTCAGGAGATGAAAGCCCGAACCTTCGGCTCCTTCCTGCCTCAGGTAGCGAAGGACTTTCTGGTTCAAACCTGGACGGATAAACTGATCTTCATCCTGCTGCGCCACCCTGATGGTGAGATGAGTGAAGACTGGAAGGACGCACTACATGTCGCAGATGAGCTGGCTTGGGTCTTTGAAGAGAAAAAGACCCAAGATGAGCAGAGGGAACTTGAGAAGACTCTGCCCTACCTGCGCAATACGATTGAAGAGGGACTTGAGTCGCTAGGCGGCTACCATCAGGAGAAGAGCCGTGCGCTTTTCGAACTCCTGGCCAATGCAGAAAGCGCCATGTCTGCCGGTTCATCTGCGGTCAGTGAGCCCAAGAGTGTCAGCACAGCAAAAGCGCCCGAAGCCAAACCGTTTCAAAGCACTCAACCAGAGCCTCCTATACCTGTTCCGCAACCTGCCAAGCCCGAGGAGCAGATCTCCGATGATCTCCTGAAGATGATGGACAAGTTACGCAAGACCGAGTTCGGCACCTGGTTTGATCTCAGCAGCGGCCCCAATGATGTCAAGCGGGTGAAACTCTCATGGCTCAGCCCATTGACATCCTCATGCATGTTCGTGGACAGAGCCGGAGTGCAAACCGCCATAAAACCCCTGCGCAAACTGGCACAAGAGATCATGGATGGAAAATCGAAGATGCTCGAAGAGAGCAACGACCCATTCGTCGAACGCACTCTGCACGCCATTCGCAGAATGCTGCAAAGATCTCTCAAGGCAACAGAGGAGATTGCCGAGAATATCACTAACGATAACGAGACGGGAGAAGATGCTTGGTCAAAGGTTCCCGGCAGCACCTATAGGAATCCAGCCGATGGTTGAGCACCGTATTCTGCCACGCAAGATAGCCAATGAAGTCCTTGAAGTATTGGATCAAATAACGGCAACTTACATGGGCCAGGTGGTAAATATCACCGTTGAAGGTTTCATGCTTCTCAGCGCCAACCCCATCAAGACGGGATCCATTTACCAGTTGGATATGCGGCTCCCGTATCTGGTAAAAGGTCATAGCAAGATTTCGTTTGGTGCTGAAGCACTCTGGTGCAGCGAAGCCGCACAACCCGACACCTATTGGACAGGCTTTCGCATCATCGACATCTCGGATGAAGTGACCACCGTCATCGATACCATGATTATGGACTGGGCAAGCATCTCCTGATCAAGCTGGAAATTATTCTCCCCTTCCGCGATGCGGCGATCACACTTGATGCCTGTCTGAATTCCATCCGGCAGCAGTCCTTCCAGGGCTTTCGTCTGCTCGCCATCGACGATCACAGTCGTGATTGCTCCTGCAGCGTGGTTCAGCAACACGCTGATCGCGATAAACGGATACGCCTGCTGCACAATCCCCTCCCGGGTCTGGTCAACGCACTGAATTTCGGCCTGATGCAGGCCACTTCACCACTGATTGCACGCATGGATGCTGACGACCTGATGGATCAGCAGCGTCTGCAATTGCAGGTGGATTATCTGCAGCAAAACAAAATCATTACCCTGGTGGGATGCCAAGTCAGACTCTTCCCGGAAACTTTGATCCAGGCAGGTTACCGTGAATATGTGCGTTGGCAAAACCAGTGCCTTGATCCTGATGAGATTACTGCGGATATCTACATCGAGTCCCCCTTTGCCCATCCCAGCGTTATGTTCCGACGCAAAGCCATCATCGATGCGGGTGGCTATCGCGAAGGGATGTTTCCTGAGGATTACGATCTCTGGTTCAGGTTGCACCTTGCCGGTTACCGGATGGCCAAGCTACCGCAGATCCTGCTCGACTGGCGGGAGAGTGAAAATCGCACCTCCCGGCAGGATCCTCGCTGCAGCAGAGAGGCATTCGATCGGTTGCGTGCCCACTACCTTGCCCGGGATCCACTGCTGCTGGCCCGACGCGACGAGCTGGCGATTTGGGGTGCCGGGCGCAAAACCCGCAAGCGCTGTCAGCGACTGTTGGAGCAGGGTTTCCAGGTAAAGGCCTGGATCGATATCGATCCCCGTAAGATTGGAAACCGTTTGCAGGGTGTCCCGGTCGTCTCACCCGAGTGGCTTCTACAGGAGAGCAAACCCTTTGTTCTTGTCTATGTCACCAACCACGGCGCGCGGGATCTTATTCGACAGGAGCTTGAGGATATGGGATACCGGCGGGGAGTGGATTATCTCATGGTTGGATAGACTCTGAGTCAGTTGGCAGATCCCTGCAGGTGGGTGCGATAGTACCCCATCACCTTTTTCACATACTGCTGTGTTTCGGGATAGGGCGGGATTTGATTATCAAACTTCTTTACCGCACCCTCACCGGCATTATATGCCGCCAGGGCCAGTTTCAAATCGAAACCAAACTGCTGCAGAAGATCTTTCAGATACCGCGCACCACCCTCCAGATTCTGCCGGGGATTGAAGGCGTCGTTGACGCCATAACGTTTGGCGGTTGTCGGCATCAGCTGCATCAGCCCCTGAGCGCCCACCTTTGAAACCGCTCGGGGATTGTAGGCCGATTCCGCCCGCGCCACCGAATGGAGTAACCCCGGGTGCAGACGCATGTTTTTAGCTGTTGCGTCGATCAATGGTGACAGTTTTGATTTGTTCTGCTTGAACTCTGCAACAGAGTAACCGCCGGAGGCGCCGGCTGCTGGAGCTGATTTCCATAAGAGGCGATAGTTGCCCGCCATGGGATGATCGGTGAAATGGATATGCCCATCCGGCGCTCGATATTTGAAGATCTGCGCCATCAAAGGAGACGAGGAAGCCAACAGGCAGAAGATCAATAGTGATCTGCCTACCGTCATGGAGCATTTCATCCTGTTTCTGACCCGTTTCATCTCAATATAATCTGTTCATTCATTGCGAAAACCCGATGTCAGTCTGACAACAGCAAAAGCCCTTGAATGATCAGATTTTCGGCACATAATCACTATTCTTGAGGAAAACCGATAATAATTCCAGGGAGAGGAGTCACAAAATGGGCAGACTCACCGTCCACAACACTTCTTATACTTTTTACCACTTCCGCAGGGACACGGGTCATTACGGCCAACTTTTGGTGTATCCCTGACCTCAGTCTTGGGCAATACGAGTTCACCATCGACAAAATACCAGAGACCGCCGGATTTACTGAAATGGCTCAGTTCATGATGTTTGCGCAGCAGATCCCGTTCTTTGTAGGAGGCGATGAACTCAACCGTACCCTCTTCGTCATCTACGCCGCCATCTTTCACCTCGACAATCTCCAGGTCGAGCCACTGTGAATTCATTGCCCAGCGCCGGGTTGCTACTACATCGTGATCCTTTCGGTGATCGGGATGGAGTGACTCATGCAGGAATTCCGGCTGCTGTGTGGCAAACGCACTGTAGCGGGCACGCATCAGCGCCTCTGCGGTCTCCGCAGTCTGGCTGGCCTGCAAAATCGGTTGGCAGCAGGTTTCAAAATCCCGGCCGGAGCCGCAATAGCACTGAGTCATGAGCAGTTGTTCCCGTGAATTATATATGCGCGGAAAAGATAGCACGGCGCCCCCGTGCAACCCAATAGTTGTGTGAATCAAATAGTGCCGGACCCGCTGCGCTTGATCCGGCCTACAGCCCCAACTCCTTCCAGCGCTTTTCGATTCGTTTCAGGGAAATGGGATAGGCGGTCCCAAGCTCCTGAGCGAACAGGGAGACCCGCAACTCCTCAAAGTGCCAGCGCATCTCATCGATCCTCTCATCGCTGCGCCCATTTTTCCTGCACTGTTCATCCCACTGCTGCCACTGCTGATAGGCCTTTGCCATCTCCCGGATCTGCTGTTGATCACGGGCTGCAATGCTTTGCAGTTTTTCCAGACGCTTCTCCAGCGCCTGCAGATAACGGGGGAAATGGCCAAGTTGCTCCGCTGGCGTCACTCCCAGAAATCCTTTGAACACCAGGCGATCGAGTTGTTGTTGCATGTCGGCAGCGGATGCCATCCAGTTGATCTGCGTCGTGCCGGAGAGTTTTTTTCTGACCTTCTGGTACCATTCGATGATTTTTCCAACCTCCTGGCAAACGTCGTTGGCCACCGTCATCATCGCATTGCGACAACGCTCTATTCGGTCGAGAAAAATCTCCTTGTCCCGTATCTCAGGCAACCCGTCCAGAAAGGTACGGTCGAGGATATAGGTAACCAACTCATCCTCCAGATTCTGCTGCCTCTCGACGGGCAGCCCCTCCGGCGCCTTGGGCACTTTGGCATATTGCAGGCGCATGCGCGCCAGGTTGGGCAGATTTTTGCGCAGATAGCGAATCTCTTTTGCCAGCTTGAGTTTGATCAGCCGCCGCACACCCGCCTTGTGGCTCTGATGAGCAGAGCCTTCCGAATCGAGCAGGCGGATGGCAACACTATCGCCCTCGTCCACCAACGCAGGAAATCCTTTCAGGGTGATACCACCGCGTTTTACGGAGAGACTGGACTGCAGGGGACCGAAATTCCAATCGGTGAGGTCCTTCTGTTCGAGATCGGGTGAGGCAAGTTGCTGGAATCCTCTATGACTTGTCCGATGTGCCTTGTGCAGTGCACCAAGATTCCGGCCTGTTCCAATCTGTTTACCGGTTTCATCGACGACCTTGATCTGCATACGCAGATGCTCCGGCAGTTCGACATCTGACCAGGCATCCTCCGGCACATGGACGCCGGTAAGCTGCTTTAGACGCTCACCGAGCACCTGGATCAAAGGCCTGTCTGAGGGCTCAATCCCCTGCAGACAGGCATCGGCAAAGTCGGGAACCGGCACGAAAGACTTGCGCAGGGATTTTGGCAGCCCCCGAATCAGCGCAATGACCCGCTCCCGCAGCAATCCGGGTACCAGCCACTGACACCTGGCTTCGGTAACCTGACCCAGGACATCTTTCGGCACCACCAGTGAAATCCCGTCCTGCTGCTGCCCGGGATCAAAAGAATACTCCAGGGGAAGCGCCATGCCGTTGATATCAAGATGGTTGGGGAATTGATCATCAGAGACGATTGAGGCCTCCTCCCTGATCAGGTCGGACTCACTGAGATAGAGCCGTTTAGATTCCTGTTTCGATTGCTTTTTCAGCCACTTCTCGAAGGCCGGCGTGGTGCAGATCCCCTCGGGGACGCGTTGGTCATAGAAACCGTAGATGCGTTCCTCATCCACCAGGATGTCACGTCGACGGGATTTTGCCTCCAGATCATGGACTGAGGCGATCATCTCCTGGTTGTGCCGCCAGAAAGGGGCACGTGTCTGAAAATCCCCCTCCACCAGCGCAGAACGGACAAATATCTCCCGCGCCAGCTTTGGATCGATGGGACTGAAGTTAATCCTGCGCCTGGGCACCAGCGTGAGTCCGTAGAGCGTAATCTTCTCGTATCCCGCCACCTGTCCCCGCCGCTTCTCCCAATGGGGCTCAGAATAGTTGTGCTTGAGCAGATGCCCGGCACAGGCCTCGATCCACTCCGGCTGAATGGTTGCATTGGTACGTGCATAGAGTTTAGTGGTCTCCACCAGCTCTGCCGCCATCACCCATTTGGGCGGCTTCTTGAACAGGCCGGAGCCGGGAAAGATAAAGAAGCGGCTGTTGCGCGCACCCAGATAATCCCGCTCCTTCGACCTGAATCCGATATGGCTCAGCAGACCGCTGAGCATGGCGCGATGCACCTGCTCATAACCCGCCTCTTCCGTGTTCTCTTTGAAACCCATGCCGTGCATCTGCAGACGCAGTTGTGTGTGAATATCGTGCCACTCCTGCACCCGCGTCCAGGAGAGAAATCGTGTTCGGCAATATTTTCTGAACTTGTTGCGCGTCAGGTGCTTGCGTTGGATCTCCAGATCCTCCCAGAGCTGGAAATAACCGAGAAAATCGGACTCGGCGTGGCGGAACAGGGCATGGGCCTCATCCGCCTGCTGCTGCTTGTCCAGCGGACGGTCTCGGGGGTCCTGTACACTGAGGGCGGCTGCGATTACCATCACCTCCCGCAGGCAGTGGCTGTGGGCCGCTGCAAGCAGCATACGTCCGATACGCGGGTCGACAGGTAACTTGGCAAGTTGCCGACCAAGCTTAGTCACCCGTTGATCGCCACCGACTGCACCAATCTCTTCCAACACACCGTAGCCATCCTTGATGAGACGGCTATCCGGCGGATCCACAAAAGGGAATCTGTCGATCTCCCCAAAACCCAACAACTTCATCTGCAGAATGACCGATGCAAGATTGGTGCGTTGGATCTCCGGCTCGGTAAAGGGCGTACGGGACTCGAAATCCTCTTCCGAATAGAGCCTGATACAGACACCGTCAGCAACACGGCCACAACGCCCCATCCGCTGGTTTGCGGAGGCCTGTGAGATACGTTCAACAGGCAGGCGCTGCACCTTGCTCTTGTGGCTGTAGCGGCTGATACGCGCAAAGCCCGCATCGATGACATAGCGGATGCCGGGAACGGTGAGTGATGTCTCCGCCACGTTGGTGGCCAACACGATACGCCGCCCTCTGTGGGGTTTGAAAATATCTCCCTGCTCCGCCGGACTCAACCGGGCGTAGAGAGGCAGTACCTCGGTCAGGTCGAGTTTATGTTTGCGCAGATTCTCGGCAGTCTCCCGAATCTCCCGCTCGCCGCTGAGGAAGATAAGGATATCGCCCCGGTCGATACGGGAGAGTTCATCCACCGCATCCACGATAGCCACCTGCATCGGGTCGTCACGCTCACTGCTGCCCTCCTCTTCCGGAGCCTTGTAGCGAACCTCCACCGGAAAGGTCCGCCCGGAGACCTCGATCACTGGTGCATCACTGAAATGTTTGGAAAAACGGTCGGGGTCGATAGTAGCCGATGTGATGATCAGCTTCAGATCCGGGCGCTTGGGCAACAGGTTCTGCAGATAACCGAGCAGGAAATCGATATTGAGACTGCGTTCATGGGCCTCATCGATGATCAGGGTGTCGTATTGATTCAGGAAGGGGTCCTGCTGTATCTCCGCCAGCAGGATGCCGTCGGTCATCAACTTGACATGGGTGTTGGGTCCCACCCGGTCGCTGAAACGAACCTTGTAACCGACAGAGGCGCCGGTTTCCACCCCCAGCTCCGAAGCGATGCGGGATGAGAGGGTCCGGGCCGCGATGCGGCGCGGCTGGGTATGGCCAATATACCCCCCCACTCCGCGGCCCAGACTAAGGCAGATCTTCGGCAGCTGGGTCGATTTGCCGGAGCCGGTCTCACCGCAGAGCACGATAACCTGATTCTCGGCGATCAGGACTTGTATATCTTCGAGGCGCGCGGTGATGGGCAGTTCCGGGGGGAAGGCCGCTTCGGGCAAGCTCTCCTGCCGTCGTTGCAGCCGCGCCTGCGAGGCCAGAATATCCCGGTTCAGCTTGAACAACCCCTGATCATAGGGTTCCCCTGACTTGCTCCGACGCTGCAGTCCCCGCAGACGCCGGACAAAAAGGTGCCGGTCAGCCTGCATACAGGTTTCGAGATCCGACTGTGACGGAAATGGCTGAGAGGTGCTGTTGTCGACCAAGGTGGCTGTTGCTCATTTGACTGAAGATTGGGAGACGCTATTTTGTCACTCCCGAGCCGAACGGGGAATCCTCTCTTCACCAAATATTGTGTGTTTGCTGTCAGCGATGCTTTGGATAATATGTCGACTACTTTTCCCACGTAGCCCACTGGAGGCACGCAATGGAGCCAGACTTCTGGATTGAACGCTGGCGGCAGAATCAGATCGGCTTCCACCAGTCCGAGATCAACACCCACCTTCAGGCATTCTGGAACAGCCTGAAGTTGGATGGCCAGGGCAGGATCTTTGTTCCCCTATGCGGAAAAAGCCGCGACCTGCTCTGGCTCCGCGCCCAGGGACATGAGGTGCTCGGTATCGAAATCAGTCCCATTGCAGTGAGGGATTTCTTCCAGGAGAACGATCTGACGCCCCAAATCACCCAAGCCGGTGCGTTCACTGAGTACTCGACCGACGGACTCACCCTGTTGCTCGGAGACTTTTTTGCTCTGATACAAGATGACCTGAAGAGTATAGGGGGAATTTACGACCGGGCATCACTGGTCGCTCTGCCGCCTGAAATGCGGGCGCGCTATGCCAGACATCTTATTGACATCACGCCTTCAGCCGCGACAACGTTGCTGGTCACCATGGAGTACGATCAAGCCGAGATGCAGGGTCCCCCTTTTGCGGTCCATGAAGATGAGGTGCGATTGCTCTATCAGGCAGACTATCAGATAGAAACCCTCTTCAGTCAGCAGATTCTGGATGAAAATTCGCAGTTTCGTAATAAGGGACTGAGCCAGCTCACCGAGAAAGTGTATCAACTACATAGCAGGCAGGGTTAGATGCGTACAGCACCAAGTTTGAAATATGTGGCCAAGCTTGCCGCGCACAGTAACCCGACGCTGTTTTGTCGGATTACGTCGCGCATAAAAGTTTTGCCAAATTCCAGCTTGATGGCATTGCACGTCTAATCCGACCTACGTCACCTTCACTTCGATCTTTTCCCCCGTTTCAGGATCAGACAGATGGACTGCACAGGCGATGCAGGGGTCGAAACTGTGAATGGTGCGGAGGATCTCCACCGGCTGCTTGGGATCGACCACCTGATGGTTGTCCTGCAGTGCAGCTTCATAAGCGCCTGGTTGTCCCTGGGCATCCCGTGGACCGGCATTCCAGGTACTGGGTACGACCGCCTGATAGTTGGAAATCTTACCGTTTTCAATCACCACCCAGTGACCGAGTGCGCCGCGTGGCGCCTCCATGAAACCCACTCCCTGACAGCGGCTCGGCCAGGTTGATGGCTCCCAGAGTGCCTCGTTGAAGGTCTTGGTATCCCCCGCCTTGATATTGGCAATCAGTTGATCCTGCCAGCCCTGCATGGCATCGGCGATAATCTTGGTCTCCAGGGTTCGGGCCGCTGTTCTGCCAAGGGTGGAGAAAAGCGCCCTGACCGGCAGATCCAGGGTCTTGAGGGTCATATTGACCAGCTCCCTGGTCTGCTCGTGGCCTTTGGCATAGAGTATCAACACGCGAGCGAGAGGCCCAACCTCCATCGGTTTTCCTCTCCAGCGCGGGGATTTGATCCAGGAGTAGGACTCCTCCACATTCAAGTGTTTATAGGGTGGTTTCGGACCTGTGTAGTTAAGGTTGGTCTCGCCATCGTAGGGATGTTTAGGCACATCTTTGCCATCATCCTGGTCATACCAGGAGTGTGAAACGAACTCCTGAATCTCGTCAGGATTGTTCATGTCCAGCGGATGAATAGTGGAGATGTCACGGTTCAGGATCACACCCGCAGGCAGGAAGTAGCTGGATGGATCATCCATGGTAGTACCCGGCAGGTCACCATAGGAGAGGAAGTTACCTACGCCCTCGCCTCTTTCACCCCAGTCCTTATAAAAACCTGCGATTGCCAGCGTGTCCGGCACATAGACTTGATCCACGAACGCCTGCATCTGTGTGATGACATTCTGCACCTGTGCCAATTTCTTTGCGTTGATGGCGGAGTCGGAGTTGAGATCGATCGGGGAAGCCGTCCCGCCCACCAGGAAGTTCGGGTGAGGATTCTTACCACCGAAGATAGCATGCAACTTCACCACATCACGCTGCCAGCTCAAGGCCTCCAGGTAGTGGGAGACTGCCATCAGATTGGCTTCAGGGGGCAGTTTGTAGGCGGAGTGCCCCCAGTAGGCCTTGGCAAAGATGCCAAGCTGCCCGGCTTCGACAAAGCTTTTCAGCTTCTTCTTCATGTCGGAAAAGTAACCGGGCGAGGACTTGGGCCACTTGCTGATCGATTGGGCCAGTTGGGATGTCGCTCCAGGGTCGGCGGAGAGCGCAGATACCACATCCACCCAGTCCAACGCGTGCAGGTGGTAGAAGTGCATCACATGATCATGGATATACTGCGCGCCGATCATCAGGTTGCGGATCAGTTGCGCATTGGGCGGGATCGGATAGTTGAGTGCATTCTCCACCGCTCTAACCGACGCGATACCATGAACCAAGGTACAGACACCGCAGATTCGCTGTGTATATGCCCAGGCATCCCGTGGGTCCCTGCCCTGCAGGATAAGTTCGATACCGCGCACCATGGTGCCGGAGGAGTAGGCAGTGGCGATCTTATCCCCCGCCATCTCTGCTTCGATCCTGAGGTGCCCTTCGATTCGTGTGATCGGATCTACGACGATACGTTCGCTCATTTTTTCTCGTCTCCTGAAGGGGTTTCTTCTGCCCCACAAGTCCGGTCAAGCCGAACCTACACTCTATTCGTTATCTTCTACCAGATGTTCCGCCAACATCTCGGTCAGTCCAACCACCGGAAGTTCCACCCGATACTCTTCAAGGCCATCTTCCAGCATCAAGCGGCAATTGGCACAAGCCGTAACCAACTTGTCCACATTCAGCTCATCCAGCTGGCTCTTTTTCTTCGCGAACACCTTGAGTCGCAGTTCATCTGCCCGCTCATTGGCACTGACACCGCCACCACCACCGCAGCACCAATTCATCTCACGGTGATCACTCATCTCCACGAAGTTCGACGCAACCTGCTTAAGCAGATTGCGAGGGGGTTCCAACACTCCGCCCTTGCGCACGATCTGGCAGGGATCATGGAATGTCAGCCGCGCCTCATCCATACCCTGGGTCTTCAGTCTTCCCGCTGCTCGCAACTCATCCAGCAGTTCGAGAATATGCACCACCTTGAAGGGGTAACGCCGGCCGATCAGATTCGGCCCTTCCCAGCGGATGGCGGTATAGGCGTGGCCACACTCGGGACTGATGACATATTTGACCTGCAATTTCTCAGCGCCTTTCACCACCCGTTCAACCAATTCTGCGGCGATATCGCTACTGCCTATCTGGATACCTGCATTGGTCGCTTCAAATGCCTCTGAGCAGAGCGTCCAGCTGACCCCCGCCTGTTTGAAGATCCTGGCCAACGCCTCGATGTACTCAGGGAAATTCATAATCTCCATCGAGGAGAGCAGCGCCAGATAGTCAGCACCCTCCACATCGACCGGGACCTCCAGTCCGGTATCCGCCTCGATATGCCTGATCTGTGCCTGCACCGCGTGAAATTTCACCCCCATCGGGCTGCCGACCTTGATGGCACGGGTACTAGCGCCTTTCATGCCTTCGGGAGCATTACCCGAGGCGACAAAACCTTCCCGTTCCTTGCGGATCATGTAGGCGATATCATTGCCCACCGGGCAGACCATGGAGCAGCGTCCACAGAGAGAGCAGGCGTCATAGACCAGCGGCTCCCACTCCTGCAATAGTTCATCGGTCACCGGCTGCGCCAGACCAAGCGCCTTCTTGATCCGTCCCCATAGAGTAAACTCCTGCTCCCAGATGCGGCGCAGGGGTTCAAGCTTGTTGATGGGGGTGTAACGGGGATCACCGGTTTCCGTGTAGAAGAGACAGGCCTCCGCACAGAGTCCGCAGTTGACGCAACTGGAAAAGAAGGCCGCCACCGGCGCATTGATCTCTTCACGCAATGCATTGAGTCCACGTTCCAGGGTTGCCTTACTCATGACTGTACCCCCCGGCGTCCGGCCATTGCACCGTTATACCAACGGGCCAAAGGAAATGTGAAGGTATGCATCAGTTTGGTAAAGGGGAATAGAACCATCAAAAACTCAATGCTCAGGATATGTATCCCAAGCACAAGTGGATAGGGGACCAGCACACGGTGATAGGCCAGATAGCCGGTCACTATCGGCAGAAATGCGGCCAACCACACCAGATAATCCTCCGATCCGCTTAGAAATCGCTTCACCGAATGAGTGATGCGGTCGATCAGCATCGCAACCAACGTTACCATTGTCACCACTGCCACGGCATTCACGATATGGTTGGAGAGTCCCGGCCACTTGATGCCCAGAACGCTGTGCAACAACTCGATATGGGGAACGAAAAACAGCAGGCAGATCAGAAACCCGATATGCCAGATGTAACCACCAATCACCGTAAACGGAGACCGTTTGAAGCTACCTGCTTCCGGCAGCATCCGGGTCACGACAGTACGCAACCCGGGGCCAAACTCCTCGCCTTTTGGCTCCGCAAGATCCTGCTTCCGCCAAAGCAACACTATCTCCAGCAGACGGACGACAACGCCGATGACGAACACCGCCAGGGCAATATCAAAGGCAGGTCCCTTAACCCACAACAGAAAGTCGATCGGGCTGCTCATGATGTTTTTTCCAGATCATCCACAGTGACAGTTTCATGCCTGGCAACTGCATCCGCCCTGGCATTGCGGTTGAGCATACCGGCTGCGGCACCGACGGCCACACCGGCTACCGCACCAAGCCCAATGTTGCGGGCAATATCCCCGTCGGGGATGGAGATGGCGTTATAGAATCCCCCCCCGTCCCAGAAATCGGGTTCGGAGCAACCCAGGCAGCCATGCCCGGACTCAACCGGCCAACTCGTACCCTGATTCCATTTGGTAGTGGCGCAGGCGTTGTAGGTCATAGGACCCTTGCATCCCATGCGGTAGAGACACCATCCCTTGCGTGCACCTTCGTCATCAAAGGTCTCTGCAAACAGGCCCTTATCGTAAAACGGGCGGCGATAGCAGCGATCATGAATGCTTTGGCCATAGAAGACCTTAGGCCGGCCCAAATCATCCAGCTCGGGCAGGCCACCAAAGGTCAGGAAGTGCGCCAACACGCCTGTAATCACCGTTGGGATTGGCGGACAGCCGGAGACATTGACCACCGGCTTGTCTTTGATGATCTCCGAAACCGACACTGCTCCGGTGGGGTTGGGATTGGCATGGGGCAGGCCACCAAAAGCCGCGCAACTTCCCACTGCGATGACTGCTGCGGCCCCCGCTACGGTCTCCTTGAGCATGTCGAGATTGCTGATACCGGCAATGGTTGAAAACCCAGGGTCTTTCAGCGGGATCGATCCATCGACCACCACCAGGTATTTACCGTGATTCTCATGCATCGCCGCTTCACGTGCGGCTTCGGCCCCCTCTCCGGCGGCCGCCTGAAGGGTGTGGTGATAGTCAAGAGAGATATGGTCGAAGATGAGATTTTCTATGGTGGGGGCGTGGGCTCTGGTGAGGGATTCGGTACAACCTGTACACTCCTGAAAAGAGAGCCAGATCACCGATGGACGCCTGGCCTTCTCAAGCGCCGCAGCAATGGCCGGCACCATGGTTGGAGGCAGCGCCATCATCGAGGCAGTCGCAGTACAGAATTTTAGAAATCCCCGCCTTGAAACTCCCTGCTGTCGCAGGCTTTCACCGAGAGTTTTGGTCTCTGTTTTTGAGTCAGCCATCACGCCTTCTCCCATTGGTAGGATTGCTCAGCCGGTGCCCCAACATCAGGCGCACGCAAACGATTTTCGAGCCGTGAAATAGAGTCTGTGAGATCTGCAACCTGGGTAAAAAGGATCTCAGGCACCCGGGTAATTTCAATCTGAAGGGCGATGCGCTCGCCTTCGGTATTTTTATGTTCAACGATCCAGACACCGGCAAATGCGGTTTCGTATATCTCGCTGGCACCCAGGGTTTCCAGCTTGACCGTCACCTCTCCACGGTCCAGCGCGTCGAGCAGTTGCTCTTCATCACCAGGACCAAAGGGGATCGATCTCAGATCGATGGTAGTGGGTTCTTCTGTTTCGCCGAGGCGGCGCAGGGCATGAAGGATTTCATGCAGCAAGGGAATGGCATTGCCATGTTGAACAGACTGATCAACAGCGGCCTCTATACGTACATCGATGTCCTGCAGTTTTTGCATACGAAACACCGTTCATTACATCTATTAGTAGATTATCTCTAACCGATAGAGAGGGTACTGACCCAGATCAGTTAGAGGCTAAAATTCGATGATTTTATTGCGAAATATCGGTGCAATTTTCTTGTTATTTCTTGCCCCATTTACGAAGTATAGACAGAATCTCACCGACTGCCCTATCGATAGCAGGCAAAACCGTTTCGCTGGGTGATTCCCCCCAATCCAACGACTCTGGTTCAATTCCCACAAGCACCCTCTGTACAGGAAGCTGATCCGTCAGACGTGAGATATCCAACAGATCCGTCAATCCAACCTCATGCACACTCTGCCGGTTGCCGCTGAGATAACGATCCATTTTTTCATTGTGGAAGACCCTGACTGTGCCTGGTGAGCTGTCCATCCTCGCCGCATCAACCACGATCAATCCCTCTGCCCGTGCAATCGGCTCAGCCAGGGTAAAACTGAGGGTCCCGCCGTCCATATATTCGACACCCTTCAACTCACCATGTAACGCCTGCAACCGTTTCACCACATGCACGCCAACACCCTCGTCGCTCAGAAGCGTATTGCCTATGCCCAAAATAAGGACAGATTGAATTGACAAATTTTTGCTCCTTGGGAGAATGGTCGTAAGGAATTTTCTATCCATAGGTTATAGCAACAGGTACCTCTCTGACCATGTGTCTCGGCATCCCAATGCAGATAAAGACGATCGATGAATATACCGCCCGCTGCGAGGCGAAGGGAGTCGAGCGCGACGTCAGCCTCTTCATGCTGCAGCACGAGTCGTTGGAACCCGGCGATTTCGTAGTGGTGCATGTCGGTTATGCGATCCAGAAAGTCACGCCTCAGGAGGCCCGCTCCGCCTGGGAGATCTACGATGAGATGCTGAAAAAACTGGATATGACACAAGATGCATGAACTCGCGGTCTGCCAGGCGATGCTTGAGCAAGTCGCGGCTATTGCAGTCCGGGAACAGGCCTCGGAAGTAACCCGGATTATCGTTCGCATCGGCCCCCTCTCCGGCGTCGTGCCTGAACTGCTGGAACAGGCCTTCTCCATTGCCCGGGCCGGTACCATCGCACAGCAGGCGGAACTAATAACAGAGTCAACCGGCATTCGAGTGAAATGCAGCCAGTGCGGCGCCGAAACGGAGGCCGGGATCAACCGAATGATCTGTGGCGAGTGCGGCGACTACCGCACCCAACTGCTCAGTGGCGATGAATTATTGCTCGCCAGTGTGGAGTTGAACCGGG
Source organism: gamma proteobacterium endosymbiont of Lamellibrachia anaximandri (assembly GCA_016756855.1). Lineage (GTDB taxonomy): Bacteria > Pseudomonadota > Gammaproteobacteria > Chromatiales > Chromatiaceae > QGON01. The sequence goes on from JAESPD010000002.1 coordinate 155,054, forward strand.
CGGAGCAGGCGGTGGAATAAAGCGCTATCATTCATACATAAATTGCTACTAATCAGCTCAATTATAAGATGACTTGTGGCTGTTCAAGGTGTAGGCACGATCAAGCGTAGCGGATCGGGCGCTTGAGTTGGCAGAACGCCAAGGCTGCCGGTTCAATGGTTCAGGGTTGGAAACTCGTTGGCCGTGATGAGCAACTCAATGGCAGGCTGAATAGATACAATTTAAGTTTTAATATTCTCTGGAGAGCAGAAAGATGTGTGACACCTGCGGATGTAACGTCACCCAGGGTAATCGCCACCTCATCGAGGCGGGTGGCAAGCATGAGCATACTCACGACGGCAAGGTTGCCGTGGAAGTGCTGCAGAACCTGCTCAGTGAAAACGACCATCAGGCCGGCCACAATCGGCAACACTTCGACAGTCATGGCGTACTTGCGGTCAATCTGATGTCATCCCCCGGCAGCGGCAAGACCAGCCTGCTGGAAGCCACCATCGATGCACTCAAACAGGAGTTCAGGATTGCCGTTATCGAGGGCGATCTGGAGACCGAAAACGATGCGGAACGCATCCGCAGCAAAGGCATCAGCGCCGTGCAGATCACTACCGGCACCGCCTGTCACCTGGATGCGCACATGGTGCACTCTGCCGTCCATCAACTGAACCTGGATAATCTGGATATCGTCTTCGTGGAAAATGTCGGCAATCTCGTCTGCCCCGCCAGCTTCGATCTTGGGCAACACCTCAATGTCACCCTGCTGTCGGTCACCGAGGGGGATGACAAACCCGCCAAATACCCCGTCATCTTTCGGGCGGCAGACGCGATACTCATCAGCAAATCCGACCTGCTGCCCTACCTCGACGACTTCAAACCGGAACGGGCAGAACAGGCGATTCGTCTTCTTGCCAGTGAAGTTCCGGTTTTGAACCTGTCCGCCAAAAACAGCGATACACTGGACGATTGGCTGAACTGGCTGCGCAAGGAGTTCGCCAAACAGGCCGCACGCAGAGCGGCAGGTGAGACCGCAACGCCCAAGATCCAACCGGACGGTGAGCGACTTCACGCCCAGGGTTAGTCGAGACTCATGTCCCTCAGTGCCAAAGACTGGCTGCAGCAGATCCGGACTCTCAATCTCCCGGAACGGATCCGCATCATGAATGTTTGCGGCGGCCATGAACGCTCCATCACCCAGGCTGGACTGCGTGGCGCCCTGCCGGAACAGATCGAATTGATCCCCGGCCCCGGTTGCCCTGTCTGCGTCTGCCCCGAGGAGGATGTCTACCAGGCGATACAGCTCGCGCTCAATGAGCAGATCATCCTGGTCGCCTTTGGAGATATGCTGCGGGTTCCAGTCAATGTACCTAAGGATGAACCCCGTTCGCTGGATCAGGCTCACGCCGCCGGCGCTGATATCCGCCCCATCTCCTCCCCCATCGAAGCGTTGAAAATCGCCAGGGAGAATCCCGATCGGGAGGTCGTCTTTTTTGCTGCGGGATTCGAGACCACGACTGCACCCGTTGCCGCCCTGCTCGTGGAGGGCATTCCCGACAACATCTCCATTCTGCTCTCCGGGCGGCTCACATGGCCCGCGGTCTCCATGCTGCTCGATTCCGGCACACCCGGATTCAACGCCTTGGTGGCCCCCGGCCATGTGGCTACTGTCATGGGGCCTGAAGAGTGGCAGTTTGTGGTGGACAAGCACCATATCCCCAGCGCGGTTGCCGGTTTTACGCCCGAGAGTCTGCTCGCCGCCACCTATTCGGTGCTGCGGCAACAGATCGATCAGCGGCTGTTTCTCGACAACTGCTACCCGGAACTGGTCCGTCCCGGCGGCAACCCCAGCGCCCGCAAACACTTGGAGACGGCTCTGGATGTGGTCGATGCCAACTGGCGCGGCATCGGCACGATTCCAAAATCGGGTTACGCATTGAAAGGGGCCTATGAAAGATGGGACGCCCGCAAGCGCTATGCGGATTACGACTCCGAGAGCCGCCGCCGCGCCGGACAGATGCCACCTGGGTGTGACTGCGCCGCAGTCGTACTTGGCAAAAAATATCCCAATGAGTGCAGGCTCTATGGCGAGGCCTGCACCCCCAGAAACCCCGTCGGCCCCTGCATGGTTTCCGATGAGGGAGCCTGCCGGATCTGGTGGAGCAGTGGGCTCAGGGCGTAGAACAGCGTTCTAAACCTTGAATTGGCCCACAAGCAACTGAAGATCCGTTGCCAGCCGGGCCAGATCCCCGCTGGCGACAGAGGTCTGCTGCGCACCTAATGCGCTCTGTTCCGTCATGTCATTGATTTGAACCACATTGCGGTTGATCTCTTCAGCAACCGCTGACTGCTCTTCTGATGCGCTGGCAATCTGAGCGCTCATATCCGTGATCTGGCCGATCGCCCCGACTATTGATACCAGGGAGCTTCCGGTATTGGACGCCTGTTCAGCTACTGAGTGAGCCTTTTCGCGGCTCTTGCCCATCGTCGCTACTGCCTGCCGTGTTCCACTCTGCAGCTTCTCGATCATCTGATTGATCTCTTCTGTTGATGCCTGTGTACGACTTGCAAGGGTCCGCACCTCATCCGCCACCACAGCAAACCCCCTTCCCTGCTCACCCGCCCGTGCTGCCTCAATGGCTGCATTGAGCGCCAGCAGATTGGTCTGTTCCGCAACACTTTTTATGACATCAAGCACTGAATTGATCTCTTCACTGTTTTTCTCAAGCGTCTTGATGACGTTGGAGGCGCTCTCGACATCCAAGGCCAACTGCCTGATCTGTACAATGGTCTGTTCCATCGCCTGCTGTCCGGCAGTCGCTTCACTATTTGCTCTGGCTGCGGTCTCCGATGCATTCGAGGTACTGTTGGCAACCTCCTGCACAGTGGCGCTCATCTCATTCATTGCAGTTGCAACTTGCGTCGTCTCCATCAACTGGTTCTGAACAATCTTATTGGTCTGCTCAGTAATCACAGAGGTCTCTTCGGAGGTAGTAGCAAGTTGGGCGCTGGCATCATTAACCCGCTGGATACTATTTTGAAATTTCTCCATCAGGCTGTTAAAAGCGCCAGCAGCCATCCCCAGTTCATCACTGGATTGAATAGCGACGCGCTGTGTCAGGTCTGAACTTTGTTCGATATCCTCGATTGTTCGACTGAGTTGCACAATAGGCTTGGAGATGCGGCTGGCAAACCAGACACCTGCTGCAATCGCCAGCACAATCAGTACCAGCGCGATTCCCCCGGAGATCAATAGCAGTTGCTTACTGAGCGCATCTGAGGCAGCGAATGCCTCTGCCTCGTCGATCTCCGCAAGAATAGCCCCGTTCAAGCCGTTGAAAGAGAGATGTGCGTATGCGGAAAGAACCTGGACATTACGATAGTCGGGAAAGCTCTCAAAACCTGACTGACCGGCCAACGCGGCTTTTACACCACTTGTTTCGATCGGGTGCAGTCCGATACTACTCCCCTTATCTCCAATCAAAGCTACAATCTCTTCCGAAAGCCCCCCATCACGGATGGCCTGCAGGTAGCCCGCCTTGTCTTCGATGAGAAATCGACTGTTGCTGCGCATCTTGCCGTCCGCGCCCACGAGATAGGTTTCTCCGGAATCACCGAGCCCCGCCTGTTTCCATTGACGATCGTGTGTCATCACAGCATTGATGCCATCGATGGGCATCTGGAAGATCAAAACACCCAATTTCTCTCCTTCATTGTCAAAAACAGGCGATGCCATGAAGGCCGCCTGATCCTGGTATGAAGGCAGATAGGGTGAAAAATCGGACAGGGCCACGAAATCGGGGGAATCAGCCTGATTGGCCTGACGAAAAACCTCTCCAATCCCCGTGTTGGCATAAGCGCCATGCTTCAAAGAGGTTGCAAAGTCGAGTTCCTTAAAAACCGAATAGACGATTCGACCGGTCTCCGCATCCACCAGAAAAATATCGTAATAACCAAACCGTTGTTGGAAGTCGCGCAGAAACGGGTGAAATTGCGCATGCCACTCTCCGTACTGAGTCCCGTCGATGGGATCGATCAGTTTGTCCTTTTCACCCAGGGGGTTGGGATTGGCTTTGATATATTGGTATTGGAGCGCAACGGCGTCAGCATCCAGCCCTTTAAGCAACATGTCCGTATTTGCACGCCCCCCACGATTACGGTTTTTATACTCTTTTGTAAAGTCACCGTTGTAGTATTGGGAAAGTTCGCTTTTCTGTTTTTCGATGTCCGACTGAAAAATCTCATTCCGGTAAGTGGATACAGAACTATTAAAATTCTGTAGTGCATCGGTGACTTCATATGCCCTGGAGAGATTCTGTATCTGATGCCGGATCGTCTCGAAGTAATCCGTTATCTGGGATTTTTTTATGTCCCTCAGCGCGATCAAGCGTTCTCTGGCAGCTTCCTCGAGTGCTTGATGACTCTTTTCCGTCGCAACGCCGATGATGGCCAAGCTGGCAGCCAGGAGCGGTATAGCTGCCAAAACAGCTGCGCCGATCATTATTTTCCGTTTCAACAACATCCTGTTCCACTCCCTGCGTTTTTCCTAATGGCAGACAAAAAACGCTTCGGTTAATAGTTTTATTCTTGCTTATTTCCGAGCAAATTATTCCGAATATTTGACTCGAACATCAAGCTTGGCGGCATTACCTCTAATTACTTGAGGAAATAATTATTTCTGACTGGAGTGGTACTGAGAAAGGTCGATCAAATGAGTGGCTGTCATGAAGCCGGAGGAGTGGCATTGGTGCGCATAGCGCACCCTACGTTCTCTAAGTGGCAGTAGGGTGCGCTATGTGTTTAAACCTGGAACTTAACCACCAACCCCTGCAGCTCGGCGGCCATGTGCGCCAACTCTTGTCCGGCCTGGGAAGTCTGCTCGGCACCAGTGACGTTTTGGTTCGCCATGTCACTGATCCGTACGACGTTGCGGTTCATGTCTTCCGCCACAGCGCTCTGTTCCTCTGCTGCTGTTGCAATCTGGGCGCTCATTTGATCGATCTGAGATACGGATTCCGCGATGGCGGTCAATGAAGAACCCGCCAGTGCCGCCTGATCGACAACAGACCTGGCATGCTCCCGACTCTGAGTCATCACCTGCACCGCATTCCGGGAACCGGCCTGGAGCTTGTCGATGATCTGATTGATCTCTGCGGTGGACTCCTGAGTCCGGCTCGCCAAGGTGCGCACCTCATCCGCAACCACGGCAAACCCGCGGCCCTGCTCACCGGCGCGGGCCGCCTCGATCGCCGCATTCAACGCCAACAGATTGGTCTGTTCAGCAATGCTTTTGATCACGTCCAGCACGGTGCCGATGTTATCGCTCTCTGTCTCTACTTCTGCGATGACATCCGCTGCGCCTTCAATCTGTGCGGCCAGTTGCTGGATTCCCTGCACCCCTCCAGCGACTATCTTTCGTCCCTTCTCAGTTTCGCTGCTGGCCCCATTTGCCGCAGTGGCCGTGCTGCTGACATTCACCGCCACCTCCCGCACGGTGGCGCTCATTTCGTTCATTGCCGTTGCTATCTGTTCCGTTTCGGACTGCTGTTGCTGAATATTGGCACTGGTCTGTGTCGTTATCACCGACACCTCCTCCGCCGCCGTGGAGAGTTGACCGGTGGTGGCGCTGATCTGTGTGATCATCTCCAGCAAGTTATTGCGCATCGTCTGCATCGACTGTTTCAGTGCGCCGATTTCATCCCGCCCATCCACTGTTACTTTGTGGGTAAGGTCACCCGAGGCAAGAACCTCGAGTCCACGGGCCGTCTCACCGATGCGGTTCACGACATTACGGGAGATAGTCCAGCTCACGAAGCCACCGATGAGAAGCGCCAGGAGGGTAAAGCCACTCAGCAGCATGATCGCTGTGTGTTCATGCCCCTCCGCACGGCGCACGGCCGCCTCGGTGAATTCCTCGATCTCAGCCAGCAGGGCTTGGAGTTCAACAGCCAGTTGCTCCTCCTCGTGCTCCATCTTTTCTGCAAAGAGTTCGGCCTCGTGTCTCTTTCCATCTGTTAGCAGGGTAAAGACCTGATGGGCGTGGTGTTCAAAATCCGCATGCTCCTTCTCGATCTTCTTCAGCGCCTGGGCAATATGCCCGAACTCTTTCGCCTCTTCCTCGCCATGGGCCTTGGCCATGGCCGCTTCAGCCAAGCGTTCGCCCGCAAGGATCTCCCCATCGAGCCGCTTGCTGAGCTTGTCGAATGCAGCGATCTCTGCCTTGAACCTCGCAGCTGCTTTGGCCTCTTGCTGTAGGAGAATCCCGAAACGCAAAGCCCGTTCAAAATGGTGAGCCTGCTCCAACTGGTGAGAGGTGATCGCGGTGAGATTCTCCGTCATCGGGATATCCTGTTCGGCAATGGCGTCGAGTTCATACCCGATCTGGGTCATCGCGTATAACGCATAACCCGAACTGGCTAGGAGCAGGGCCAGCAGGATCAACGCGTTGCCGATGATCTTGGTTTTGATAGAGAGATTGTTGAGAAAGGTTTTCACCATTAGCTCCTTATGACTATTGTTCGTTTCCAGTCAACCACTCTTGGCTCATTAATAGAGACTGTTTACTGCATTGCGGCTAAAGTCAGAATTACTTTAGCCGCATGTAGGGTGCGCCGTGTGCACATGATTACTGAGAACAGCCGCCAAGCGCTTCGCAGCGCCGTTAGAGGCAGGTCATACTGCTGCTCAGGTTGAGTGATTCCCGTTCCAGCAAGTGGGTGATATCGGTAGCAGGCAGTGGGCGCCCATAGCGAAATCCCTGACCCTGATCACAGCCCTGCCCCTTTAAGAAGAGTTCCTGGGCCATGTTCTCAATACCCTCTGCGGTGATGGTGAGCTGGAGCGTCTTGCCCATGGCGATAATGGCCCGTGTAATGGCTGCATCATTGGGATCCTTGACCAGATCCCGGACAAAGGAGCGGTCGATTTTCAGTTTGTTCACAGGCAACCGTTTAAGATAGCTCAGGGAGGAGTATCCGGTGCCAAAATCGTCGATGGCCAAGTGTGTGCCGAGCTTTCTCAGGTTGTCCAGTGTCTCCATGGAGTGACCTGTCTCCTGCATAATGAAGCTCTCGGTGATCTCCAGTTCAAGCCACTCTGCCCTGCAATGGGTGGACTGAAGCGTCTTTTCAACCGTTTTAACCAGGCTGTTGTCACGAATCTGCCTGCCTGAGAGATTGACTGCCATGCGTTCAAGCCGGAATCCCGACTTTTTCCAAACGCTCATCTGTTGGCAGGCAGTCTGCAAAACCCAGTTTCCCATAGGTATGATAAGGCCCGAGTCTTCAGCGACTTGCAGGAACCGTCCCGGCGGAAGCAGGCCCAGTTCAGGGTGTTCCCAGCGTATCAGTGCCTCTACGCCGGTAATCCGGCCATCGGCAAGTGAGATTTGTGGTTGGTAATAGAGCACCAGATCTTGCGCTTCCAGCGCATTTCGCAAACCACCTTCCAACATAACCCGGTCGTATGCGCTCTCTGTCAACTCATGGGTGTAGAACTGGTAGTTACGCCGCCCCTGCTCTTTTGCCCTGTACATTGCGGCATCGGCATTAGCGACCAGTTTTTCAGCAGAGTCACCATCTTGTGGAAAAAGGCTGATGCCGATACTTGTCCCGATAAATAACGCCTGATTCTGGATCTCGAATTTCTCTTCAAGGGTAGACATCAGTTTTTGTGCCAGACGTTCGATCACATTCTGGTTTTCGACCTGTTCCATGACGATGACAAATTCATCGCCACCCAATCGTGAAACCGTATCATCCTCCCTTATGCCGGTGCGAAGGCGTTCGCCGACCATGCGCAACAGTTCGTCCCCTGCGGCATGGCCCAGACTGTCGTTTATATTTTTAAAGTTATCCAAATCCATGAACAACACGGCCACCTGGGTCTCGTCTCTACGCGCTCTTTCAATTGCGTGTTCAAGCCGGGCATCCAGCAGTAAACGATTGGGAAGATTGGTCAACGCATCATGGTGGGCCAGGTGTTTAAGATTATCTTCTGCGCGCCTGCGCTCACTGATCTCTTTTTCCAGCGACCTGTTGATCACGACCAGCTGATTGGTACGCACATCAACCTGCATCTCGAGTTGCTTACCATGCTCTTTCAGTGCCTGCTGCGCGCTCTTTCGATCGGTAATCTCTCTATTTAGTTCTGAAATGAGGGCCTGGTTTTTATATTGAAGTATCAGGGATTCTCGCAGGTGCCGATTGGTATTTATCGCCGTCTGCGCAATTAACGCGGCATAGACAGGCACGGCAATACCAACGGCAATATTGAACGCTGAACCTTCCAATATGAATGCAATTGCCAGTCCGCCAGCCATCGGGGTGATGTAAGCGTAGAATGCAGGCAGTATGCTGGAGAGAACGGGAACGCTTGCTGCAATAGCACCAATAATCATCATAAAGACCAGGCTTCGCACAACCAGGTCATCAGAAAAATAGAGGAACAGGGACAGACTTGCCCAGAGCAGGCCAACAATCAGAGTGCTCTGTAGATATCGCCGCACCCAGATTTCCGGGGAAACGGCATTTTCATCGTGATTGTAGCGCTTCCATATAAGCAGGCGGACGCCACAGAAAAATATCATTGAACCCACCCACAGAACAAGCAGTGAGCGGTCAAGGCTATCTTTCATAATCATGGTGAACAGGAGCGCTGCTGCAATCACGGCAAGGTTTGCGGAGACAGCATTGCCAAACAGCAGGTGAACCTGTTCCTTGAGAACCCACTCGGGGTGTTTGGTATTTATCTGTTTAAATCCTCAATTGTCACCGTCAATGCTGCGCTGAAGAATGTTCACTATTGTAGGCAAATGGTTAATGGCCAATACAATTTATCTCATCCAATAACCTATCGGCTGTTCAGCAATAATCATTAATCCATATAGATATTACTTCATAAATTAAATGTAATATATTGTTTTTATAATAGTTATTTCTATGCGCTTCTTTTATTTAAGGATGCAGCGCAACCCTAAACCCAATAAGACTGTCTATACTGGGAAGTACCACAGTAAAATAGATGGTTATTAATCATGAGTGATATTGTGCAGTGGTTATCGAAGACGCTTTCGGAATGGCTGGTCAGAGATGGCCCACCACCCAACTCTCCATTGTGCGATTTCAAACGCCTCAGTTTTGAGTTACGCCCCGGTGATGTCCTTTTGGTGGAGGGACGCAGCAGGGTCAGTGAGGTGATCAAAATCATCACCCAAAGCTCCTGGACCCACTCGGCCATCTACATCGGCAGGCTGTACGATATCAGCGATCCCGACCTGCAGGCTCTGGTCGCAAAGCACTTTCAGGGCGATCCCAGTGAACAATTGATGGTCGAGTCTCTTCTACATGAAGGAACCATCGTTGCCCCGGTATCCAAGTACCACATGGATCACCTGCGTATCTGCCGCCCAACAGGACTTGAACCGGATGACGCTCATGCAGTGATAGGCCATGCAATACGCGGCCTTGGAAGCGGCTACGATGTACGCCACCTGCTTGACCTGGCCCGCTTCTTCTTTCCCTGGGCGATACTGCCGCGACGCTGGCGATCCAGTCTCTTTGAACATAATGCAGGCGATCCCACCCGCACGGTCTGCTCCTGCCTGTTGGCTGAGGCGTTTAATCAGGTGAATTTTCCCATCCTGCCGTTTATCGATCGCAGCGATGACGGCAGCATCCGTTTTTTCAAACGCAATCCAAGGCTCTTCACGCCCAAGGATTTCGACTACTCCCCCTATTTCAACATCATCAAATACCCGTTTCTCGGGTTGGACGACTTGGGTGTCTATCGGCGTCTGCCTTGGTGCGATGAGGCGATGATGTACAACGACAATGAGTCTGAATTCACGGAACAGGCGCAGAACTACTGCGAACCCTGCGCCACGGTGACACAACTGCATGAGGTGAAACCAAAAACCGGAGATGAAACGTATCAGCAGTTAGAGAATTAAACCTAAGGAGCCTCTGATTAATTGTCATTTCTCACTACGTTCGAAATGACAATGACCCAATTGATCAGAGGCTCCCTAACGTAAAGCTGCGCAGCAGCGGGAGCGTGAAGATGGCGGCAATAGGCACTCTTCTGATTCTGATCGTCCTGTGGGCACTGGCCTACAGTTCAGCCAAGGCTATCGTCTGGGTTTTACTACCCCCTGCTCTGCTCCTCTCCCTGCAGTTGGGTGGCCTGATCGGCGCATTCGGGGCAACTGTCTCCTGGATCGCCTACGGCACTGGTATGTTTTTCTACCTGCTTCCGGGCCTGCGTCTTCGCTTGATAAGCGGACCGCTGTTGAGGCAATTCCGGCGTGTCATGCCCGCCATGTCATCAACAGAGCGTGAGGCATTGCACGCTGGAAACGTGTGGTGGGATGGTGAACTCTTCAGCGGCCAACCCAATTGGCAACGCCTGCTGGAACAGCCCGGACCCCAGTTGACGGAACAGGAACAGGCCTTCATCGACGGGCCGGTCGAACGACTCTGTAAAATGCTGGACGACTGGCAGATCACCCATCACGACAAGGATCTTCCGAAAGCGGTCTGGGCATTTATCAAGCAGTCGGGCCTCTTCGGCATGATCATCCCCCGCGCCTATGGCGGTCTTGAGTTCTCCGCCCTTGCCCACTCCACCATTGTGATGAAGATTTCCAGCCGCAGTATCGCTGCAGCCGTCACAGTGATGGTCCCAAACTCCCTGGGACCGGCAAAGCTGCTGCTGCACTATGGGACCCAGACGCAAAAAGAGCGTTATCTCAGAAGACTGGCCAAAGGTGAGGAGGTCCCCTGCTTTGCCCTTACCGGCCCAGATGCCGGCAGTGATGCAGGTGCGATACCCGATAGCGGGGTGGTCACCAATGGCGAGTTTAATGGCCAACGGATACTCGGTATCCGTCTCAACTGGGAGAAGCGCTATATCACGCTGGGTCCGGTGGCCACGCTCATTGGACTGGCCTTCAAGCTTTATGATCCTGATCACCTGCTTGGCAGTGACACCGCCCTGGGAATCACAGTTGCATTGATTCCCAGTGAAACGAAAGGTGTTGAAATCGGGCAGCGCCACATGCCACTGAACATCCCGTTCCAGAATGGCCCCATCCGGGGTAAAGATGTCTTTATCCCCCTCGACTGGGTGATTGGTGAACAGTCCGGCATCGGCCAGGGGTGGCGGATGTTGGTTGAGAGCCTCTCCGAAGGACGCGGTATCTCACTACCCGCACTGGCAACCGGGGCCGGCAAGGCAGCCAGCCGCTACACCGGCACCTACGCTGCGGTCCGCCGTCAGTTCGGACAACCCATCGGCAACTTCGAGGGTGTCGAGGAGGCGCTTGCCAGAATCGCTGGCAGCACCTATCAGATGGATGCCGCCCGATTGCTGACAGTGAGTGCGCTCGACAGTGGTGAAAAACCGTCGGTGATCTCCGCCATCGTGAAATACCACCTCACAGAACGCTATCGCCAGGTGGTCAATGATGCGATGGATATCCAGGGCGGCAGCGGTATCTGCCTGGGACCACGTAACCTCATGGGCCGTGTCTATCAGGCAATTCCCATTGCTATCACAGTGGAAGGGGCAAATATCCTGACCCGCAGCATGATCATCTTTGGTCAGGGCGCAATTCGCTGCCACCCCTACATCCTGCAGGAGTTTTCCGCCGCGCAGGAGCAGGAGTGGAAGCGTGCGTTGAGTACCTTCGACAAGGCGCTCTTCGGACACATTGGTTTCCTTGTCACCAATCTGGCACGCACGTTTTGGCTCGGCATCACTCGTGGTCGTTTCTCCGGGCGCCCCGTGAAGGGTGTGGCTGGGCACTATTTCCAGCAGCTCAACTGGATGAGTGCCGCCTTCGCGCTATCGGCGGATCTTGCACTGATGACCCTGGGCGGCGCACTCAAGCGCAAAGAGCGTCTCTCTGCGCGGTTGGGTGACCTGCTGAGCGAACTCTACATTGCCAGTGCCGCCCTCAAGCACTATATCGACGGGCATCAGCGCTTTGCCGATATTCCACTGCTGCAGTGGGCGATGGAGGACTCTCTCTATCGGATGCAGAAGGCCTTTATCGGCATCTTTCGCAATCTGCCGTTCCGCCCCTTGGCATGGATAGTAAGACTGCTCACCTTCCCCACAGGACTGCCTTACCACAAACCATCAGACCGCCTGGACCACGCCGTAGCAGGTGCCATTCTGCAGCCGGGTGAGGCAAGGGCGCGTCTTACCGCCGGGATATTTCTCAGCAACGATCTCCACGAACCTGTGGCGCGCCTCGACCAGGCGTTAGCCGCCGTAGTGGCATCGGCCCCAATCGAGAAGACACTGCGACAGGCACGACGGGTCGGACAGATTCACCCCGGCTCAAACGAAGTGATGGTCGCCGAAGCGGTGGAGATCGGCATCCTCACGCAGAGCGATGCCCAGCTCGTGCTGGAGACGCAGAGGTTAAGAGACCAAGTTATACAGGTAGACGCTTTTGACGATCTATCGTCAAGAAACAAGGAAAAATCCCCGCAGGGTGGGAGATCGATCAGACATCTTGGTGCTGCGTAGGCCCGATCAAGCTTGCGGATCGGGTAATCCGGGATTGGTACAAAGACTCGCTGCCGGATCCGCTGCGCTTGATCCGGCCTACGGCGAATTAGTTTCATGTTTTGGAGGAGATGGAGAATGGAAGAGAAGAGACCTGTCTATATCGTGGATGGCAGCCGTACACCGTTCATCAAGATGAAAGGTTATCCCGGCCCCTTCCAGGCCTCCGATCTTGCGGTTGCCGCAGGCCGGCCACTGCTGGCCCGACACAATTTCAGTCCTGCCCAACTGGATGAAGTCATCCTCGGATGCGTCTCCTCCGGCCCGGATGAGGTCAATATCGCCCGGGTTGCCGCGCTGCGCATCGGCTGCGGTGACAGGGTGCCTGCCTGGACTGTACAGCGTAACTGCGCCTCGGGATTACAGGCGTTGGACAGTGCCGCGCAAAACATCGCCACCGGGCGAAGTGATCTGGTTCTGGCCGGCGGCACCGAGGCGATGAGTCACCACCCGGTACTGATCAACGACCGTATGCTCAACTGGCTGGCCCAGTGGAACCGTGCCAAGAGCTTCACCGCCCGAAGCCGACAACTTGCCGCCCTGCGTCCCCACCATTTTCAACTGATCATCGCACTGCTGCGAGGCCTGACCGACCCGATCGTCGGCCTCTCCATGGGACAGACTGCGGAAAAACTCGCATGGCGCTTCAACATCAGTCGTGAGGCGATGGATGCCTTTGCCCTTTTGAGTCACCAGCATCTCGCACAGGCCGTCAATGACAAACGTCTGAATGAGATCGAACCAATCTTCGACAGCAAGGGTAATCTCTACGAGACGGATGAGGGTCTGCGAATCGACAGTGACATGGAAAAACTGGCCCGTCTGCGAGCGGTTTTCGACCGCCCGGTCGGCAAGGTTACTGCCGGCAACAGCGCTCAGGTGACTGACGGCGCCGCCCTGTTGTTACTCGCATCCGAAGGTGCCGTCGAACAACACCATCTGCCGGTACTTGGCCGCATCATCGATACTGAATGGAGTGCGCTCGATCCCAGCCAGATGGGGCTGGGCCCGGTGCATGCCATGGCCCGGTTGTTGCGGCGCAGAAACCTGGAGAGTGAAGCCATCGATTACTGGGAGATCAATGAAGCCTTCGCAGCCCAGGTACTCGCCTGCCTCGCCGCCTGGAAGGATGCCGATTACATGCAGGATAGAGTGGGTATAGACAGACCGCTCGCGCCTATCCCCAGGGATCGGCTGAATGTGGATGGCGGCGCCATCAGCATCGGCCACCCAGTCGGTGCAAGCGGCGCGCGACTGGTGCTGCATCTCATAAAGACCCTGCATCAAAATAATGCGCAGACCGGTGTGGCGAGTCTCTGTATCGGTGGAGGTCAGGGCGGCGCAATGCTGGTGGAGGCGGTGAAATGAAGAAACACTGGAAATTGGAACGAACCTCTGACGGCGTCGCTTGGCTCCATTTCGACCACGCCGACTCGCCGGTCAACATCCTCTCCACAGAAGCCTTTGAGCAGTTCGATGGCATACTGGCGGAGATCGAGGCCGATCCCCCCAAGGGGTTGATCATCCTTTCCGATAAAAAGTCTGGATTCATCGCCGGTGCAGATGTCAAAAACTTCCGCAAGGCCCAGCAGCCCGACCAGGTTGAGGCACACATCCACCAGGTTCACAGAATATTCCAACGTCTGGAGGATCTGGCCTGTCCCACCCTGGCGCTGATTCATGGCTTCTGCCTCGGTGGTGGTCTCGAACTTGCCCTCGCCTGCGACTATCGCATTGCGCGGGATGACGAGGGAACCCGCCTCTCCTTCCCCGAAGTCCGGCTCGGTATCTTTCCCGGATATGGCGGGAGTGTGCGCAGCATCCGTCTGCTCGGTCCTGTTCCGGCAATGAAATTCATGCTGGGAGGACGCAGCATCAGTGGGCGCAGCGCAAAACGGTTGGGGTTGGTGGATCAAACGGCACCGGAGCGCCAACTGAAACATGCCGCAGCACAGTTGCTGAACTCGGCGCCACCACCCCATCAACCGGCAAGCTGGCAAAAACTGTTGAACATTGCCCCTGCACGTCAATTGCTTGCACCGATACTACACAGAGCGACGGCCAAAAAGGTTCGCAAGGCGCACTACCCCGCCCCCTTCGCATTGATCGATCACTGGCGTGTACCGGGGGAAACGAGCAGGCCATGTTTACCAGTGAGGCGGCAAATCTGGGCCAGCTGATCACCGGCCCAACGGCGCAAAATCTGATTCGGGTCTTCTTCCTGCAGGAGCGTCTCAAATCGGTTGCCGCTGGTATCGACTTCAAATCCCGGCAAGTGCATGTCATCGGCGGTGGCATCATGGGGGGCGACATCGCTGCATGGTGCGCCCTGAAGGGTCAGCGGGTCACGCTGCAGGATCGGGAGGCGAAATTCCTCACCCAGGCAATAAAGCGCGCCCACAAACTGTTTCAACGCAAACTGAAGTCCAAACGGTTGGTTCAGGCCGCCATGGACCGCTTGATGCCTGACCCCAGAGGCTACGGTGTAAAGCACGCAGATGTGGTCGTCGAAGCGATATACGAGGATCTTGAGGCCAAACAGACCCTGTTCCGCGATCTTGAATCAAAAGTGGGACCGGACACCCTGCTCGCCACCAATACCTCCAGCATTCCACTGGAGAGTATCGGTGAAGCACTCGAAAACCCTGAGCGTCTGATCGGACTGCACTTCTTCAACCCGGTGGCGAAGATGCAGCTGATCGAAGTGGTTTCCGGCAGAGTGACCGATCCCCTGTTAATGCAAAAAGGCGCCGCCTTCTCCCGCAGCATCGACCGCCTTCCCCTGCCGGCCAGAAGCAGTCCAGGATTTCTGGTCAATCGCATCCTGATGCCCTATCTGCTGGAAGCCATAGAGCTGCTGGGGGAAGGAGTTCCAGGCCCGCTGATCGACAATGCCGCCACCCGCTTTGGCATGCCGATGGGTCCCGTGGAACTGGCAGACCGGGTCGGACTCGATATCTGTCTTGCCGTGGCGAACAAGCTGGCGCCTGTGTTCAATCTTGAGGTGCCGGAACAGCTGCATGTGATGGTCGATCAGAAACAGTTGGGGGTAAAAACCGGTGCTGGCTTCTATCGCTACGAGAAGGGCAAGGCCATCAAGGAGAACCTGGATAGCCAGTTTCACGCGCCAAATGATCTGGCTGACCGAATGATCTTTCGTCTGCTCAATGAAGCTGTGGCCTGCCTGCGTGAACATGTGGTCGAAGATGAGGATCTGCTGGATGCCGGTATCATTTTCGGCACCGGCTTTGCCCCTTTCCGCGGCGGCCCAATGCACTACATCCACAGCGGTGGATTAACACGTATGCGTCAACGCCTGAATGAACTGGAACAGTTGCACGGCGACCAGTTTCATCCGGACTCCGGCTGGACTAACTTGAGTGGTGCCTGACATGCTATTCTTTGATACAAACCATGCGGATACATCGGCTTCCAAACCGGTGCGAGATAACGGCAATCACAATCACGGAATGGATGAGATGAGGGAACAGAAGACCGACTATATTCTGCTCAAGGAGGCAGATACACTGGGCGCGCTTTTTCAGGAACGGATTCGTCGTACACCTGATACTGTCGCCTACACCCAATTCGATCCGGCATCGGAAAGCTGGCAGGATATGACCTGGCGTGAGATGGGAGGTGAAGTCGCCCGCTGGCAGGCAGCCCTCCAACAGGAGGATCTGCAACCTGGCGAACGGGTCGCCCTGATGCTGCGCAACTGCCGCGAGTGGGTCATGTTCGACCTGGCCGCCCAGGGACTGGGGCTGGTTACCGTTCCCATCTACACCAACGACCGCCCGGAGAATATCGGTTACATTCTGCAGGATGCAGGCGTCCGCCTGTTACTGCTGGAAGGAGATGAGCAGTGGCAGAACCTGCAACAGATTCGTCACCAGTTGGCAGGACTCAACCGTATCCTGACCATTGAACCCGTCGATCCCATGGGACTGCAGCCACGCCTGGCCTCCCTGGCCGACTGGCTGCCCGCAGAAGCGGGGGGATATGAGGCGGCGGATATTGCTTCCGATGCCCTTGCCTCTCTCGTCTATACCTCAGGAACAACCGGGCGCTCGAAAGGTGTCATGCTCAGCCACAGCAATATCCTCTGGAACATAGAGGCTGGGTTGAAGCTCATCACCATCTATCCCTCTGACCGCTTTCTCTCCTTCCTGCCACTCTCCCACACCCTGGAACGCACCGTCGGCTACTACATGCCGATCGCGGTCGGCGCCAATGTCGCCTATGCCAGGTCCATCCCGCAATTGGGAGAGGATCTGATGGAGCTAAAGCCGACGATTATGATCTCCGTGCCGCGTATCTTTGAACGTGTCTACGCCAAGATACAGGCAAAGCTGGCGGACGATTCCGCGGTTGCCCGCAAGCTGTTCAATGCAGCCATCGAGACAGGCTGGCTGCGATTTGAACATGACCAGGGCCGGGCGCCCTGGAGCGCAAAACTGGCACTCTGGCCGCTCTATAACAAACTGGTGGCCAGTAAGATTCAGGCCAAGCTTGGGGGGCGTCTGCGTATCGCCGTCTCCGGTGGCGCGGCTCTGACCCCAGAGATCGCCAAGCTCTTCATCGGGCTGGGTGTGCCGATCCTGCAGGGATATGGCCTGACTGAGACCAGTCCGATCATTACTGCAAATCCGCTGGAGGATAATGTTCCCGCCAGCGTCGGCAGAGTGCTGCCGGGTATAGAGACAAAGATCGGCGAAAACGACGAACTGCTCTCCCGCAGCCCAAGCGTGATGCTGGGCTATTGGAATAATCCGGAAGCGACTTCAGACGTCGTCGACAGTGAAGGCTGGCTGCATACAGGCGACAAGGTCAGAATCGAGAATGAACACATTTTCATCACCGGACGTCTCAAAGAGATCATTGTGCTGGCCAATGGCGAAAAAGTCCCGCCTGCCGATATGGAGATGTGTATTGACCTTGATGCGCTCTTTGAACAGGCAATGGTCATCGGCGAAGGAAAACCCTTTCTCACCGCGCTCATCGTACTCAATAAGGAGGCCTGCAAAGCGGAGTCGATCGATCCAACCGATAGCAGCGAACAGCAACTCGAACTGTTGACGGCGCGCGTCGCAAGCCATCTGGGCAGTTTTCCCGGCTACGCCAGGATTCGTCGTATCGCACTCGTCCAGGAGCCTTGGACCCCTGAGAACGGGCTGATTACACCAACGCTGAAACTGCGTCGCAGCCGTATCCTGGAGCAGCATTCCGCCGAGGTCGAGACGCTCTATTCGGGGCATTGATAGCGTTACACTGGAGTGCCTGCGAGACGATTTTATCCTTGTAGCAACCCCGCCATCCATTCGCGGCGGGGCGCTCCTGTCACTACTGCACTTTGAACTGGGCAACCAACCCCTGAAGATCTGATGCAAGGCGTGTCAAATCATCGCTTGCAACCATGGTCTGTTTTGCCCCCGCTGAAGTCTGTTCAGTCATACTGTTAATCTGGTCAATATTCTTGTTGACCTCATCCGCCACGGCACTCTGCTCTTTTGCGGCTCCCGCAATATGTGCACTCATATCATTGATACGGCCAATAGCTTCTGCGATGGTCGACAGAGCATCTCCGGTTTTTGATGCCTGTTCAGTTGCACTATGTGCTTTCTCCTGGCTCAGTCCCATGGCAGCTACCGCCTGGCGTGAGCCATTTTGGAGCTTATCGATCATCTGGTTGATCTCCTCGGTGGAATCCTGAGTCTTGCTGGCCAGATTGCGCACCTCATCGGCAACCACGGCAAAACCACGACCCTGCTCACCGGCTCTTGCCGCCTCAATCGCGGCATTCAGTGCCAGCAGGTTGGTCTGTTCCGCAATGCTCTTGATCACATCGATAACAGAACCGATCTCCTCACTCTGCCGTTCCAGCTGTTGTATGACACCAGCGGCACTCTCCACATTGCCGGCAAGCTGTTGAATCTGTGAGATGGTCTCTTGCATCGCCTGTAACCCGGCTGAGGCTTGTTCATTCACATCAGTGGCGGCATGGGCTGTGTCGGTAACATTTGAAGCTACCTCGCGAACCGTTGCATTCATCTCCGTCATGGCAGTGGCCAAGTGGGTGGTTTCTGACAACTGATGCTCAATGGCATGGGTGGTCTGCCCTGTAATTACCGATGTCTCCTCTGCCGTGGTCGCCAGTTGCGAGGTAGCATGCGAGACCTGATTCATACTCGATTGAAACTTATTCAGCATGGCGTCAAAGGCGCTTGCGGTGCGGCCTATCTCGTCTTCAGATGAGAGTTCTATACGGCGTGTCAGATCAGACTCCGCTTCTATGGCCTGAATGGTACTGCGCAGGAGGTCTATGGGGCCCACAATACTGCGTATGAGCAGGAAAGCGGCAACGATGGCAGTAACCACTGCCGCGGCCACCAGCAACATCATCATCATTTGGGTATCGTTGGTGGTCTTCACTGCTTTATTAAAGAAACCCTCGCCCTTTTTCGATGCACGATCAACCAGTGCTTCCATCTTGGCGTTCAATAGACCTACATGCTTGGCGCCCCTGCCTTTAGTAATGACTGCGGCTTGTGCCCGCTGGCCGGCCCCCATCAAGTCTATCACTTCATCACGAATGGGTTTCCAGTCACGGAATAGCTGAATGGCGTTCATGAAGAGTTGTTTGCCCTCCTTGCCGAGAATGCGATCCTCCACAATGGCGTATTGCTCATAGACCTCCTTTTCGTATCCGGCAACCTTGGCCTTGGCACTCGTAATTCCCGCTTCGTCTTTGGCAAGGGCAACATCTTTCATACTGCGATGCATCTTGATAATGCCCACGTTGGCCCGCAAGGCGGCTCTTGTCACTGCCAGCGGATGTTTGTACATCTTCACGGTCTGATCGCCGAGCACACCCTCTTGATTGAAAGAATAAGCTCCAACGATAAGAATCAAGCCGATGAGAATTGTATAGCCGATAATCAGCCGGTTTTTTACTGTAAATATGCTTGCGGGATACATGATTTTTCTCCGCGTCCGTCATCTGGAAAACGATTATTGTGGGTCATGCTGACCTTAGCGTCTCCGTTTCAATATTCTTGAGGTTAATAATGCGGATTTATCTGCGCAAACAGCAGGATTGAATACATCTCCCCCGCGTAGCATATATAAGCAACCTCTGATATACTGCGCGATTTTTGTCCAAACGCCTAAGAGGTATCCGATGTTTCAACTGACCTGTCCAGGCAGTAAGTGCGTCAAGAATGACGTGCTCTCCGGCTTAACCGTCTCCCTGGCTTTGGTTCCGGAGGCCGTTGCTTTTGCCTTCGTTGCCGGCGTTGAACCTCTGGTCGGCCTCTATGCTGCCTTTATGATGGGCATCATCACCTCAATTATCGGCGGCCGGCCCGGCATGATCTCCGGTGCTACCGGCGCCATGGCAGTAGTGATGGTCGCGCTGGTGGCCCAGCACGGGGTGGAATACCTGTTTGCCGCCGTTGTCCTTGCCGGTGTGATTCAGATTACCGCCGGGATTTTACACCTGGGTAAGTTCATCCGCATGGTGCCGCACCCGGTCATGCTGGGTTTTGTGAATGGTCTGGCGATCGTGATCTTCCTGGCGCAGTTGCAGCAGTTCCAGGTACCCGGTGGTGAGGGTGGCATGGCCTGGATGACCGACACACCACTCTGGACCATGCTCGGTCTCGTGGCGCTGACCATGGCGATCATCCATTTTCTGCCCAAGCTTACCTCTGCGGTTCCAGCCTCGCTGGCAGCCATCATCATCGTTACCTTGCTGGCTATTACGCTGGGACTCGACGCCCGCACCGTGCAGGGGGTACTGCAGGATATGAGCGGTGACCCCGCAGCCAGCATTGCCGGTGGCCTGCCGGCATTCCATATTCCCACTATTCCTCTGACGTTCGAGAGCCTGCGGATCATCCTGCCCTACGCCTTTATCCTGGCCGCCGTTGGTTTGATCGAATCCCTGCTCACCATGAGTCTGATCGATGAAATCACCGAAACGCGCGGCCGCGGTAACAAGGAGTGCATCGGCCAGGGCGTGGCCAATTCGGTGAACGGTTTCTTTGGCGGCATGGGCGGCTGCGCCATGATCGGTCAGAGCATGATCAACATCAATTCCGGTGGCCGGGGCCGCCTGTCGGGAATCTCCGCCGCTCTCTTCCTGCTCGGTTTTATCCTGTTTGCCTCCGGTCTGATCGAGATAATCCCGGTTGCGGCACTGGTTGGCGTCATGTTCATGGTGGTGCTGGGCACATTCGAGTGGGCCAGCTTCCGGCTGCTTGGGCGTATTCCCCTCGCGGATACCTTCGTCGGCATCCTGGTGGCCGTGGTCACCGTTTTGACCGATCTGGCCATCGCGGTAGTCGTCGGCGTGATCGTCTCCGCCCTGGTATTCGCCTGGGAACACGCCAAGCAGATGCGCGCCGACACCCACACCGACAGGTACGGCATCAAATATTACAGTTTGCACGGCCCGCTCTTTTTCGGCTCGATCCAAGCATTTGCCGACATCTTTGAGCCCAAAAATGACCCCCAGGAGGTCATCGTCGATTTTGCCAATACCCGGGTCTACGACCACTCCGGACTGGAAGCGATCGATTCCCTTGCTGATCGCTACATGCGGGCGGGCAAAACCCTGCATATCCGGCATCTGAATCAGGAGTGCCAAAACCTGCTGGTAAAGGCCGGTGATCTGGTTGAAGTCAATATGATGGAGGATCCGAGCTACCACGTGGCGGATGACCGTATCGCCTGATACTCCTTCAAGATGATCCGGTATAATGGCGACATTATCGAATAACAGGTCTTGAAAAATGGGACAGGAAACTCTCAACGTCGACCACGCCGAGATCAGCAAGTTCGAGGAGCTTGCCTCCCGCTGGTGGGATCCACACAGTGAATTCAAACCACTGCACGAGATCAATCCGCTGCGCCTCGGTTACATTGACGACATCGCCTCGCTGTCAGGAAAACGCGTACTCGACGTCGGCTGCGGCGGTGGCATCCTCTCTGAAAGCATGGCGACCAAAGGGGCTGGAGTCACCGGTATCGATATGGGCGAAGCCCCGCTGCAGGTTGCCCGGCTGCATCTGCTGGAAACGGGACTGGAGGTCAACTACGAACGTATTCCAGTAGAGCGCCTGGCAGCGGAACAGCCCGCTTCCTTCGATGTGGTGACCTGTATGGAGATGCTGGAGCACGTACCCAATCCTGCTTCCGTGGTCAACGCCTGCGCCACGCTGGTAAAACCTGGCGGCCATCTCTTCTTCTCGACGCTGAATCGAAATCCTAAATCCTATCTGTTCGCCATAGTGGGGGCAGAGTACCTGCTGCGCCTGTTACCGCGGGGTACCCACGACTTCAGCAAGTTCATCCGGCCGTCTGAACTGGATCGCTGGATTCGCGGTGCAGGGCTGGAGACAAAGGATATGACCGGACTGGTCTACAACCCACTGAGCCGCAGTTACAGGCTCGGCCCGGACGTGGATGTCAACTACATGGTGCATACCCGGAAAGATGGCTAGGGGTCAGGGCTCCAGGATCGAATGCGTCCTGTTCGATCTGGATGGGACATTCGCCGATACCGCGCCCGATCTTCACTACGCCCTGGACCAGGTTCTGCTCAGCCGGGGTGAGCTGCCCATGCCCTTCGAACAGATAAGGCCCGCTGTCTCCCACGGCAGTCAGGCGATGATCAAGGTCGGATTTGACCTGCAGCCCGGTGACACCGATTTCGAGACTCTGCGCAAAGAGTTTTTGCGCATCTACCGGGAAAACATTGCCAGAAAGACAAAACTCTTCGACGGTATGGAGAGACTGCTGGAGGAACTGGAACTGCGCAACATTCCCTGGGGCATAGTCACCAACAAACCCGCCTGGCTCACCGATCCCCTGATGGAAGCACTCGGCTATCACAGGCGTGCCGCCTGCATTGTCAGCGGTGACACTGCGGACCATCCGAAACCTCATCCGGCTCCAATGTTATATGCCTGTCGCATGGCAGGCGTGGACCCGACCCGCTGCCTTTACGTGGGTGATGCCAAACGCGACATCGAAGCCGGGCAAAACGCGGGCACTCAGACGCTGGTGGCCCTCTTTGGCTACCTGGCGGAAGATGATAAACCCGACGGCTGGCAGGCTTCAGGCGCCGTTAAACATCCGCTGGAAATTCTGCAGTGGCTGGACTGAGCCGGGAGTACATTGAGAGAGCGGTGCCCCTCGGCTCCAGCAGCTACTATATCATCCGCTTCTCCCCCGCCCCTTACCGCAGCGATCTGACTCACCTCTTCGCCTGGCGGCGCGAACTCACCAACATCCCCCTGGAGTGCAGTGACCCAAGCGTGGCCCAAGCCCGGCTACAGTGGTGGCGCGAGGAGATGAAAAGATCCGTCAATGGCGGCACCCAGCATCCTGTTGCAATCGCCTTGAGCGAAACCATCAAAACACACAAGTTACCGGAGTTGCTGTTCCAGGAAATCGCAGACATTATTGAAAGCGACATCGAAAAGGCATCCATGGCCGAGTGGGAAGATCTCCATCTCTATTGTCTCAGCCATGGCGGCAGCTTCGCTGAATTGCTTTCTCATACAACCGGCTGCAACGAAACGTTTAACCCGACAATCAGACAGATAGGCGCTTATGTCACACTGATCAGCCTACTGCGAAACCTGGGTGCAGACCTGCGCCGGGGACACTGTCTACTGCCCGATTCACTGTTGCGACAACATCGGTTGATACCTGCACAATTGCTGCAACCAAAGTCACGGGGGAGATCACGGGAGATGCTGCGGACACTATCCGAAACCGCCACCCAGTGGCGAACCGAAGCACTGCAATCCCTGCCGACACAGCCCCCGGCAGGTTTGCGCCCGGTACTCAACCAGCTTGCACTGGCCCATCGGCTCCATACAGTGCTTGAAGCAGACGGTTTCAATGTTGTTGATGGGCGCACCCACCTGACGCCTTTGCAGAAACTCTGGACAGCATGGCGGGTGGGGAAAGGTGACAGGTGACAGGTGACAGGTGACAGGTGACAGGTGACAGGTGACAGGTGACAGGTGACACAAGTATGTGCCGGGGCCTGCCGAATGCAAGCACTCTCCGCAGCGGCAATACGTAGGCCCGATCAAGCGTAGCGGATCGGGCATTCAGGTTCGATGAACGATTGGGGTTGCCGGTTCCGCTACGCTTGGACCAGCCTACATCCTTCCAACGGCAGTCACGACAAAGTTCGGCCTGTCCCGTGGCACGGCCTCCTTTAACCTTTAACCTTTAACCTTTAACCTTTGACCTTTAACCTTTTACCTAAATATACTACTGCCAAGTTTCAATCCTCAGGATCTATCGATGCGCGACGACTACACCCCCTCTCCCGACCTGCTCAAAGATCGCGTCATTCTTGTCACCGGTGCCGGTAGTGGCATTGGGCAGGTGGCGGCCAAGACATTTGCTGCTCATGGCGCTACCGTCGTCCTGCTGGGCCGCACCCTGAGTAAACTGGAAGAGACCTACGACGCCATCGAAAAGGAGGGACATCCCCAACCTGCAATTATTCCTCTCAACCTGGAGAGCGCTCCGCAACAGGACTATTTTGCCCTTGGCGAAACACTCCACCGTGAGTTCGGCAAACTGGATGGACTGCTGCATAACGCGGCTCAACTTGCGCTCTTGAGCCGTATAGATGATTACGACCTGGAGAGCTGGAACAAGGTCATTCAGGTCAACCTGACCGCTCCTTTCATGCTGACTCAGGCCTGCCTGCCTCTATTGCGACTCTCCGGGGATGCCTCAATTCTTTTTACCTCTGATCGCATGGGACGTAAGGGAAAGGCCTACTGGGGCGCCTATGGCGTTTCAAAATTCGGCATCGAAGGGTTGATGCAGACCTTGGCGGATGAGACGGAGGAGAGCCAAATCAGGGTCAACAGTATCTGCCCCGTTCCCACCCGCACCAGCTTGCGGGCTTGGGCATATCCAGGGGAGGATCCGGCAACGCTCCCACTGCCGGAAGAGATCATGAGAACCTATCTCTACCTGATGGGACCGGATAGCAAAGGCGTCACAGGTCAGGCTTTCGACGCCACTCCCACAGAATAGACAACCTGTATGAGGAGAATCAGGGAAATCGAAGGCCTGAGGGCCTTCCTGGCACTCTGGGTGTTGATCAGCCATGTATTGGGCGCGGCCGGCTACACCTCCGAGATAGTGGAAGGTCTGCCACAGTTGCTGATTTTGGGTAACTACGCGGTGGATATCTTCATTATCATCAGCGGCTTCGTCATCTTTCTGCTTATCGATCAGGTTCGCGGAAATTATTTTACCTATATCACGCAGAGATTTTTCCGTCTCTACCCCTTGCTGTTCGTACTCTTTCTGGTCGCAGTGGTATTAGCCCCGGTGGAGATGAAAAACATAACCCAGAGCGGCGCCTATCTCACAGAAATAAACATCGAAAAGCTTACCTATAAACTTGATATCCGCAACGACTGGCTTGGATTCAATATCCTGACTCATCTCACCATGCTGCACGGCATGATTCCCGAAAAGTGGGTGCCCTTTGTTCCCGGAGCCTTTCTTGGGCCCGCCTGGAGCATCTCGCTCGAATGGCAATTCTATCTTGTTGCACCGCTGCTGTTCAGCCTGGCGGCAACTCGTGGGCGGTTTGCCCGATTGGGGGTGATTGTTGCCTGTCTGGCGACCTACATCATGGCCCGAAAACTACTGCCCCGTGTGGAATATGGCGCTTTTCTACCTTTTCATATCGAGTTTTTTTTCTTCGGCGCCTGTAGCTACTTCATCTACAGACACTTGCTCAACAGTGTGATTAAACCCGATTTTCTGTTTCCAACGGCGGTGGCGGCCGTTTTCATGATCTATTTCACCTCCGGACACGACTTCAGGCTTTTTCCCATCGCCGTGTGGCTGATATTTTTTGCACTCATGCTGGAACCCAAGGAGTCATTGAGCCACCGCATTATCGCCCCCCTTTTCCTCAACCGGGTCTCTCTTTGGATGGGCAAGGTCTCCTACAGTATCTATCTGCTCCACACCCTCGTCATCACGCTGGTATCAAGCGTTCTGCTAAGCTACTTTGATCTGGCGCGGGGAGACTACTTTTTACTTTTGTTCGTCAGCACCCTGATTTTGACGATGGTATTTTCCTGGCTTACCTATCGATACATAGAGAAGCCCGGTATCATCCTGGGGAAAAAACTTTCATCCCGATTCGACACAGAACGCTCAAAATGAGTGCTTCTGATCAACCTTGAAGGTAACTACTCACCCCCCCACCATCCAGATTAACAAACTTGCACCAATAGAAGCTTGACAACATAGCTTTCTGATTCTATGCTGTTGATCCAATGCGATGCAAAGGATCAAAGATCATGAGC
>JAESPD010000020.1 GCA_016756855.1 gamma proteobacterium endosymbiont of Lamellibrachia anaximandri
ATAGCTGCTCATGAGCTTTGATCCTTTGCATCGCATTGGATCAACAGCATAGAATCAGAAAGCTATGTTGTCAAGCTTCTATTGGTGCAAGTTTGTTAATCTGGATGGTGGGGGGGTGAGTAGTTACAATATTAGTTTCTTTATTCTCAGCTGAAACGGGTTTTGCCATCCCCAATTCTGTTGTGATCCATATGCATAACATACAACAGATTTGAGCCGTTATTCTTGAATATCCCATAGCATCTCCGTTTTTAAGTTATAAAATATATCTTAAATATTTGAAATCCGGCCAGAAGAGTCTTCACTGATGGGGGTGATCGCTTGATCCACGTATTCAAAGCGACTGGGGTCGGTCCAGATCCGTTTCAGCATAAGGCGTAGCCGGATGTAGGTCGGGATGGCCTTTCCCATGGTAAACAGGGTTTCCTTGACGAATTTGGGATAAAAAACCACGGCAGGTTCGACCGGAAACGATGGTCGCCTGTCTTTCCGGTACTTCAGACGCAGAAAACCGCCTTCCAGGGGGTGGACATGAAATACCCGTTTGAACTCGCGGTAAAACAGCAACCGGTGGAGCGTCGTGAGTTTTTTGTTGCTGCGCATGGCGACCATGCGTTTGAAGATAGTCTCCATGTGCTCGAAGGTATAGAAATGATTCCAGACTGCCTCGTAGGCCTCTTTCCACTCTGCATCGGACAGGGTCGGATGCTTGGTGACCATATGGTTCAGATCGTATTTGTTTAAGTCCGGATCCATCCATTCGCCTTTTTGATACATCGCTTGATGGTCTTCGCAACCTGGCAGAGGCGTCAGGACGGTGAAGTAGATATGGTCAATTGCCAGTTCGCGCTTAATGGTTTCGACGTCTTCCAATAAAGACTCTTTCGTATCGCCGGGGAAGCCGACGATGTAGCCGGCACAGATAACAACGGGGTACTGCTTCCATGCCAGAATCTGTTCTTTATAGCCGGATATCTTGTTTTGCCGCTTTTTAACAGCGAGCAGATTTTCCGTATTGATGTTTTCCAAACCGATAAAGATTTGGTCTACTCCTGCTTTACAGCATTTTTCAACGAAGCCGCGAATCTTATGACAAAGCGTGTCTATCTGGATGGAGAAGCGTACTTCAATACCCTCTTGTTCACGTAGATCGATGACGCGATCCAGGCAGGCTTCCCAGTTTTTATTGCGGGCAAAATTGTCGTCGGTGAGAAAAAAGCTATGCACCCCGATGTCATGATTTTTCCGGATGATACGTTCAAGGTCGTCTGCGCTGCGGAAACGACTTTTCCTGCCCTGGACGTTGATGATTGTGCAGAAGGAGCATTTGAAAGGGCAGCCACGACCCAGGTCAAAGCTGCTGTAGGTTCCGTACGTGTGTTCGACCTGTTCACGTGGGAGAAAAGGAATCGGCTCGTCAGGCAAGCCTGGCAAGTCGTCCAGATGGTTGTAGATCGGTTTTACAGCCCCTTTGTATGCATCAATAAGAAGCTTATCCAGGCGCTGCCCTTCCGCTTCACCAGCGAAGAAGCTGATGCCCAGTTTTTGCGCGTCGACCATGTCTTTGGGCATCTCATCCAACATAGAAAAACAGCCGGAGACATGAAAGCCGCCAATACAAACCGGGATATCCTGTGCCAGGAACGGCAAAGACAAATCAATCGCGCGAGGAAACTGGTTCGACTGCACGCCCACCATACCGACCAGGGCCATGCCGCCGTCGCGCTTGATCATAGCAATCAGCGCCTCCGTGTTTACCCTGCTGTTGTATTCATCAATGGCGTGCAGGCGGATCTCGACATGCTCGCCGAGCACGTGCCGATCCTTGCAACTTTGCGACAGGCCATAAACGCATGCCAATGAGTTGGACGGAATTAAAGATTTAAGCCATTGGATCGGATAGCCATCGTCATCGTAATGCGTTGGCTTGATCATTATGAAATGGAATATCTCTTGCATCTTCACTCCGTAGACGCAGTGGTTACCTGGAAATAACCTTTAGGCAACTGGAAGAAATAAAAACTGTAGATTCAGTACTTTAATCATTTTCGGGGGTCTAAGGCAAATCTGTTTGCGACAATATCTCAACCAATTCGGCTGAGAGACGCAGTGCCACCACGACTGATCCAATGGCGTTGGTTTTGCGGGTTCACCTGCCCGCTCTGCGGGCATATCGGCTAGTGTGAAATTGCCTGATGTAGTCTTTTTCGGTACACCTCCAGACATTGTGATGATGTTGTTTGGCGGTTTTCGAGTAGTTCTCCAGAGAATGGGATGTGGGTTCGTAGGTGAGTAAAACAGTATTTGAGCCTTCCCAGTTGTTCAGAACGGCAAAATCAGAATCCAACAGAGCATCAAATCGTGGTTCAGCTTTTCGGGTGTTGGGAACACTTGGTTGATTTTCCCAACAATTGGGAAATTGGCGGTTCATCCCCGCAGGTGCGGGGAACACGATGTAGCGATACTCTTTGGCGTCGATTCGAGCCGGTTCATCCCCGCAGGTGCGGGGAACACGTCATAGACTTCGATACGTAAGTCGGCTACTGCGGTTCATCCCCGCAGGTGCGGGGAACACTTGCCTTTGCGCCTTGGTCTCCAGCCCAGGCGCGGTTCATCCCCGCAGGTGCGGGGAACACGGCCATCGGGTCGTTCTGAGCCAGGGACTATCCGGTTCATCCCCGCAGGTGCGGGGAACACGGCCTGATATCGAAACCGATCTTAAACAAGCCCGGTTCATCCCCGCAGGTGCGGGGAACACGGCATTCGCCCCTCTAACAATCCTTTCCATTACGGTTCATCCCCGCAGGTGCGGGGAACACAAAATTGGCTGCATCTTTGCGGTTAAGCCTGGCGGTTCATCCCCGCAGGTGCGGGGAACACTGCCTCTCTGCCTTTCTGTCGGTCAAATTCTGCGGTTCATCCCCGCAGGTGCGGGGAACACACTCTCTGATCCACCCAACCAGCCAGCGGGGCAACGGTTCATCCCCGCAGGTGCGGGGAACACCTTTTCTGCGGTAACGATTTGTCTACCACTTGCGGTTCATCCCCGCAGGTGCGGGGAACACTCCTTCGCCGCCGTTCCCCTCTTCGGTGGGATCGGTTCATCCCCGCAGGTGCGGGGAACACTTTATCCACTGGTGATTAGCCAACCAAAATGACGGTTCATCCCCGCAGGTGCGGGGAACACACTAGGGCAGGTTAAAGTGATAAATTCGCCAACGGTTCATCCCCGCAGGTGCGGGGAACACTGCATCACGCACTTTCTCAAGTACCCCTGATTCGGTTCATCCCCGCAGGTGCGGGGAACACCCCGATATCGTATGGGAGTTTTTCCCGGAGATCGGTTCATCCCCGCAGGTGCGGGGAACACTGATAACTCTTGATGAGAAGACCGGGGAGGTTCGGTTCATCCCCGCAGGTGCGGGGAACACGGCGGTTGGTGCGCGGGACGCCTTGGTGAAAGGCGGTTCATCCCCGCAGGTGCGGGGAACACTGTTCCAATCCTCAACGGAGTAGTCGTAATATCGGTTCATCCCCGCAGGTGCGGGGAACACCGAGATCCCCAGCGGGACATCCACGAGATAGCCGGTTCATCCCCGCAGGTGCGGGGAACACAACCGCAGCGTTGGCGAGGTCGGGGACGTTCGCGGTTCATCCCCGCAGGTGCGGGGAACACAAATCAAGAATCAGACTGCCGATCTTTGCCATCGGTTCATCCCCGCAGGTGCGGGGAACACTCAACGAAGTCAAGGTACGGTGATCCAATAGACGGTTCATCCCCGCAGGTGCGGGGAACACGGAACGCTTCTCCATTAGTAGCACGTACAACCCGGTTCATCCCCGCAGGTGCGGGGAACACTGCAGGTGGCAAGTTCTCTTCGTGCAGAGTTGCGGTTCATCCCCGCAGGTGCGGGGAACACGCTTTGCATGTGCAGGCGTAAAGCGTCGATCCGCGGTTCATCCCCGCAGGTGCGGGGAACACTCCAAGGGGTTCCTGCTGGGTCTACATACATCCGGTTCATCCCCGCAGGTGCGGGGAACACCCCTCCGGATACCCCATAACTCTTTCCGTAAGACGGTTCATCCCCGCAGGTGCGGGGAACACAATTACCCGGCCATCCGGCGTGACTATTCCACCCGGTTCATCCCCGCAGGTGCGGGGAACACATTTAGTTTTCCTCTGCGTGATCGTCGGTGGGCGGTTCATCCCCGCAGGTGCGGGGAACACAGATAGCCCTGGAGATCGAAAAGAGAATCGGACGGTTCATCCCCGCAGGTGCGGGGAACACTACGTCGTCGCCCTTGGTATGATCGATTTTGTCGGTTCATCCCCGCAGGTGCGGGGAACACGCGGTTCCCGTGGCATGTGGCCTTAATATGGTCGGTTCATCCCCGCAGGTGCGGGGAACACAACGGGTAGATCGCGGAACGCTGTCTTTTTTCACGGTTCATCCCCGCAGGTGCGGGGAACACTCTATTATCTCATCGAATGATTGCTTTATACCCGGTTCATCCCCGCAGGTGCGGGGAACACAAGAGTTTTCCCCTTCGTAGCCGGTCGCCTCGCGGTTCATCCCCGCAGGTGCGGGGAACACTTCCGCGATCTACCCGTTTTGCAAGCATCCTCCTGGTTCATCCCCGCAGGTGCGGGGAACACCCGGATCAAAAATCGCAGCCGCCGTGCTGGATCGGTTCATCCCCGCAGGTGCGGGGAACACGCACTCTCAGCAAACTGATAAGCCAGAGAGAAACGGTTCATCCCCGCAGGTGCGGGGAACACTTCATCCGCAGCAGTCAAAGTGCTACCGCCATCGGTTCATCCCCGCAGGTGCGGGGAACACTCTCTCCACGATTTGGTATCTCGAATCCTGACCGGTTCATCCCCGCAGGTGCGGGGAACACAACCCATTCATGCAGTGGCGGGCAACCTCTCCGCGGTTCATCCCCGCAGGTGCGGGGAACACCTCAGACTCAACCTGTTTCGCCCACTCGACACCGGTTCATCCCCGCAGGTGCGGGGAACACGAGTTTAAACAGATCGGGCGGTACACACAGGAAGGTTCATCCCCGCAGGTGCGGGGAACACGGATCAGTCGCCCCCTGACTGGAAAACAGCTCCGGTTCATCCCCGCAGGTGCGGGGAACACCATTGAGCACACAGCATGAATAAGAGAAAAATCGGTTCATCCCCGCAGGTGCGGGGAACACAGAACAAATACGCCTACCTGCGCTGTAAATTCAGGTTCATCCCCGCAGGTGCGGGGAACACTGCGCTTTCCGGATTGCGGGCTATCCATTCGCCGGTTCATCCCCGCAGGTGCGGGGAACACATTTCAGCTATCCCGCCCCAGTCATAAGTGGCCGGTTCATCCCCGCAGGTGCGGGGAACACACAGATCACATGGGCAGAGAGCATCCAATCAGCGGTTCATCCCCGCAGGTGCGGGGAACACTGTGTGTACCGCCCGATCTGTTTAAACTCTTTCGGTTCATCCCCGCAGGTGCGGGGAACACATTGTGTCAGGCAAATCAGGAATACCGTGAGACCGGTTCATCCCCGCAGGTGCGGGGAACACGCCAGTTCAAGCATAACCGCAAGCGGGTCTACGCGGTTCATCCCCGCAGGTGCGGGGAACACCCTTTGATGCCGGCAGAGCCGTCGAGTTCTTCCAGGTTCATCCCCGCAGGTGCGGGGAACACTACTGGCAAAGAACACAAAGAGCTTGCGCGGACGGTTCATCCCCGCAGGTGCGGGGAACACGTTTCCAGTACGGCAGTAAGGGCAGGCCACGCCGGTTCATCCCCGCAGGTGCGGGGAACACAGATGATGTTGGATACCGCGTTTACCCTGTGTCGGTTCATCCCCGCAGGTGCGGGGAACACTCCATTATGGACGCCGGGAGCGCAACGGTCGCACGGTTCATCCCCGCAGGTGCGGGGAACACCATCCCGCTATCTCATCAAGCGTGACGTTATTCGGTTCATCCCCGCAGGTGCGGGGAACACCGCTGATATAGGGGCAGAGGTGGTTCCTATACCGGTTCATCCCCGCAGGTGCGGGGAACACGATACCGATTTAACCATTTGCTTCACCCGTTACGGTTCATCCCCGCAGGTGCGGGGAACACTGATTGCCGGGCCAGCCTGGCGCATGACAGCGCGTGTTCACGGGCCGGTTCATCCCCGCAGGTGCGGGGAACACAATAGTCCCTCACGCTCTTTACGGAGCCAATTCGGTTCATCCCCGCAGGTGCGGGGAACACGCTGATTTCCTGCGCTGTTTTTGCTGTGCTGGCGGTTCATCCCCGCAGGTGCGGGGAACACTCCTGCGGATCGCGTATCCAGGACATTGTAGCCGGTTCATCCCCGCAGGTGCGGGGAACACGGTTGCGCCGTCAACTGACAGAACGCCGCCAACGGTTCATCCCCGCAGGTGCGGGGAACACCAGACAGCCCGATTACTACGTCACTCGTGACGCGGTTCATCCCCGCAGGTGCGGGGAACACTTGCCACCCATTCAGGGGTCATGACAATATCACGGTTCATCCCCGCAGGTGCGGGGAACACTTCTACCCCTCGCGCCAGACTGGTTGATGAGGCGGTTCATCCCCGCAGGTGCGGGGAACACTCGGGAAAAAACCGCTCGCCTTACGGCGGCGGCGGTTCATCCCCGCAGGTGCGGGGAACACATCAGTCGAACCAAAAAGAACAGGCGCAGCGGCGGTTCATCCCCGCAGGTGCGGGGAACACACATAGGGACAATTGAATGCGGGATATGTGGGCGGTTCATCCCCGCAGGTGCGGGGAACACTGCTGGAAAACTGACACCTATCACCTTCCCGGCGGTTCATCCCCGCAGGTGCGGGGAACACATCCGCCACCGACATAACCCTATCCCAAACATCGGTTCATCCCCGCAGGTGCGGGGAACACCCGTGACAGGCAACCATCGACGAATGATTTATCGGTTCATCCCCGCAGGTGCGGGGAACACTTGCGAGATGGTATCGAGTGCCACCACACATGCGGTTCATCCCCGCAGGTGCGGGGAACACGCCGTCAGACTGTATGTGGACAGCCAGTTCGCCGGTTCATCCCCGCAGGTGCGGGGAACACTTATAATGGAGTGATTCCAATTCGCCCTCTGACAGGTTCATCCCCGCAGGTGCGGGGAACACTATCCCGGTTGAGTCTTCGCTCGGTACCGCGACGGTTCATCCCCGCAGGTGCGGGGAACACCTTGGTGTTGTCTCTCCAGCTCTTCAAGCTGCGCGGTTCATCCCCGCAGGTGCGGGGAACACGTATTCGTCATCGCCGTTGGCGTTGGCCAAGTCGGTTCACCCCCGCAGGTGCGGGGAACACGTGTGGTGGTATTCCCACCCCTTTCCTTTAGCCGGTTCATCCCCGCAGGTGCGGGGAACACGATTTCCTGCTGCACTGCAGCCACGAACAAGTCGGTTCATCCCCGCAGGTGCGGGGAACACACTAATTCTATCTATTTGATAATTAATGGCAAATCCACTATAGGTTTTTCTACCAACCTATTTGGCCTTTTTTGAGGTGGTAAATCCGAATTGTTAAAGAGCATTTTTATCTTCCTTTTCGGGAAGAAAGGAGACCAGCCGGATCCCGTCAAAGTCGACGGGGATTCTTCGGTTGGTGCCGAGTGTCTTGAAGTCGTAGCCCGATTCAGTATTGGTGTTCCAAGCCATGATGGCATTGCCGTCTTCAAGGCCTTGCTCGGTCTGCTCCCAGATAAAATCGCGGAGTTTTGCGGAGGGGTTGCCGACATAGACGCCTGCCCGGACTTCCACCAGCCAGATTGCGAGCCGTCCCCGCAGCCTGGGTGGGATACTTTCAGTGACGATGACCAGCATCTCCGATTCCCTTCTCTACCGGTATGGCGATGGGTTGAGCATCATCCGGTGGTTTTGGTGGCTCAATTTCACCGGCTGCCAGGATCTCTTCGATTGTGGGAATTATTTTCCCGAGTATTTTTTGCTGCCTGAACATGTCGCGGCAGGCGAGTCTGACGCGGCGCTCCGGCTGTAAGGGGGCTTTGGATGCGATCTGAAAGGCGACTGGAACCACGCTATCAAATTTGAACAGGTCGGCTATGTCATAGACAAAGGAGAGGGGTTTGCCGGTATGGATGAAGCCAACGGCAGGCGCGTATCCAGCTGCAAGTACTGCGGCTTCGGTAATGCCGTAGAGACAGGCAGTGGCGGCGCTGAGGCAGAGATTGGGCAGGTCGGATTTGTCCCAGTCGGTGCGGTCGTAGTTGCGACCTTTCCACTGAATATTATGACGTTTGGCAAGCAGTTGATAGGTCTTTCTGACTCTGGCACCTTCAATGCCTCGTAGTTGTTCAACGCTCCGCTTTGCGGGTGGTGCCTCGCCGAAACGGAATTCATACATCTTGCGCACGACCTTGAGGCGTGTCGTCTCTTCCAAGGCGAGTTTCGCCTGATAGAGTAGCCGGTCTGATCTTGCACCACCGGGTTGGCCGGAGGCGTAGAGTCGGACGCCTGCTTCACCCACCCAGACCAGAAGTGTGCCAACACGGGCAGCCAGGGCAGCGGCCCGATGGGAGACACGGGTGCCGGGTTCGAGCATCAGGCAGGCGACGCTGCCGACGGGGATGTGGGTGCGTACGCCTGTCTTGTCGATGACGACGAAGGCGCCATCGAGTACGTCGATCTCGCCTTTTTCGATGAATAACATGGAGATCCTTTCCTTCATGGCGATGGGTTTGAGAGGTGGGAGCATGGCGGCTTCTCTACTGATCCCGGATCAATCCAATAGTTTGACCTGACAACTCGTATGCTGGGCATATCGCGTCAGTTTCTGGTCGAATGTGGCGAACTGACGTGTTGCAGCGGCTGTGATAGCGAGATGCAGTGCATCGGCAAAATCCATGTTGTTCCGCAGGCCTTGCAGGGCCAAGGACAAGTCATCCGGCCTGTCGATCGTAACTTGCTCAAGTCCCGCCAGTTTTTCCAGAGCGTCAGCTATCTGCGCAGGTTTGAATCTGTAGGCAAAACGCAGAACCCATTCAAGTTCCAGGATGACCGTGTTTGGGATGAATATCTGATTCCCATCGAACAGTGACAGTGCTGTCTGGTACTGGCTTTCGTCGTCTCGGGTCAGCAAGCGAACCACAACATTGGTATCAACGCCGATCATCTTTATTGGCACTTTTCATGGCTCCTTGCGCTATTGCCGCTTCCAACTCTTCCAATGATTTTGTCTTACCGCTGTATGGGAGGCATCCGGCTACGCTCTTTAAATTGGTCTTCTTAAAAGGTTGTTTTTCTTTCAGCATCAGGCCATCTTCCGAGTCGATAACTTCCAGTTCCTGGCCCTCATGCCAATGATGCTTGTCACGAATAGACTTTGGAATAACTACCTGACCTTTGCTTGATAAGCGGGTAGAACTCATTAAGTGTCCCTCGGGTAAGAATCAAGTAAGATTATAGGGTAGTAGGAGATGGCGTGATATTCAATCGGAATCTTCAGGGATTAAATCCGGCGTATCAGAAGCAGGCCGCAGCCGAGTCCTTTGGCTGGGCCAATGCCCTGGGTCAGCAGTGTTAGAAAGCTTTCTGGATCGGTGATTGTCAGCGTACCGCTAAGGTCGAGGCTGCTGTAGCTTATAGCAGCTTTCTGGTTTCGCTTGCTCTCTTTGTGCTGTTGATAGTGCTCCGCTGTAATACTGTTCAATTGAGCTCCAGTACGTTCCAGGCGGGGTTCGAGCCATTGCTTACCTGCCTGTTGCCAGATGGCTGCCTGATGAGGTCTCTTGGCAGGTGATTGCTTGCGCCAGCCAGTTTTCGTTTTGATGTCCATGACTAGATCATGTCGCTGACGTTTGCCGTTGCGAACATTTTTTCGTGTGACTACGGGGTTTGCACGTAGACTGAAGGCCAGTAGTTGGCCTGTCTGTAGTTGTGGGCGATAGTCGCGCTGGTCAATTTGCCAGACTCCGCTGCGATCAACAGGCTGGCGATTTGATAGCAGGTAAAATTGTGGCCAGCCATCGTTGTCGTTGCGGCGAAAAAGGAAGTCGCGTTTTGCCTCTGGGTTGTCATCGAAAAGACGCCACAGTTGCTGGTGCTCGGAATAACTGCTCTGTTGGCAGAGCTGTTGCGCCAGCTTGCGGGTATCTGTATCCGTACGTAATCGTATGCGGCTGAAATACATGGTTAATCCTCCGTGGCACTCTGTGTGGCCATATATTCGATACGCTCATCGAATTGCCAGCGTCTGCGGCTACGTAATCGATCCCGGCGCGGATAGGTCATTTCGGGTGAGAGATCAGTTTCGTCGCTATCCCAATACAGACGGGTTACTTTCTCCTTAATCAGTCCTCCAAATCCCCATAATCCATGAGTCAGTGTATCGAGTGCAGATTGTGGGTCAGGGTACTGATCAAAAGCCTCAGCAAGCCCGTTAGCCTCGATGATTTTTGCGGCGAGCGGCAGTGATAGCGGACAGGATTTGCGACCTAGATAGAGCTGGAGTCTTGGACGGGCAAGTGCCTCGGAAATTTCGTTTAACGAGAAAACACTGTTTTGCTTACAACCTAAAGCGATAGTGGCGGCGCAGTCACATCGGTAATCACGGCTGGAGAGGATGGTATGTAGCTTGTCTGCATTCAGTTCATCCTGACGTGTGTAATGGGTAACTTTGCGTTGGGTAGGTGGCACCTGTGTTGTGTGGTAATCACGCAGTACCTCTCCGGGTGCATCCAGGCGGATTGCTACATTGATAGATCTGTCGAGACTCAGTAACTTCTCTTCCTGATCACGTCGTATGCCTAGTGCGGCGGCTACCAGTCCAAGCGTAGCGGTACGGGTAGGATGATCGTGGCTGGGGCGGAACTCTCCCACTGCTGTGTCGCCCCAAGCTGCCATCGGACCGTACAGGCGAAACAATAGATAACTCTGCATAGCCTTAGTCTCCGCTGATGCACTCAATAATGCCTTGCAGGCTGCCTTCACCCGTTTCGGCGTTCAAGCTGCAACGCCTATCCGCACAAGCGCCATAAACCTGATCCATTTTTTTGACGGTTTCGTTTATATTTTGGATAGACTGCGCCAACAGATCGTTGCCGCCAATTGGCTTGAGAAAGGCTACTGAGAGGGAACGGGGTTGTTGATCGCCCTTTTCACACAAAATGTAAGAGGCACGGGCGCGGGAGGCAAAGCTGTTTTGTTTGCCGCTGGGTGCGATAGTAGCGGCTGATTCAATCAGTGCGGCCAGTGTTTTGTCAGCCAGTGCAGTATCGCCGGAGAGATTTTCGATCAGCAGTTCTCGGTCGATGCAGAGGTAAAGATAGAACAGACCGGCAGCGAATTCGGTTTCTCCCATGTGGGCGGCCCCCATATCTTCCTCGCCGTTGTTCAGATCATCAACAGCTGTAAAAAAGTCATCTTCCACGGTGACCTTATGCACGCTGATGGCATGTGCGACCTGGGCGGCCGCTTCGGTGTTGTAGGCGGGGCTTGAAGCTAGCATGCGGCCGAAGAGGGCGATGTCGGCGGCGGTATGTTGTTTTCGCAGTAAGGCCAATTGTTCGTTGCTTGGTGCGTCATCGCCGTTGGCTAATTCGTCAATGAGCTTTGTGATTGCCTGCTGCTCTTCCGGACTGAAGTGAGCTAGTTGTTCGATTTCCAGTTCAGTCTGGCGTTTGTTTTCATCGGCGTCGACCTTCTCTTTTTTTGAGAGTGTTTTCAGTTTACCGAACACGCCAGCGATGGCTTGGGCATAGCTGAAGGCTGCTTTGTCTTTAACGCCTTTTTCCAGTAATTGCTGATAGATATCCCGCCCCATTTCCTTTGTGCGGACCCCCAAATGATCAGTTAGTGCTGAGCGAAAGATGTCGGAGGTGCGCCAAGCACGTTTAAGGCTTTGTGAAGAGACGCGCAGGCGATTCGCACCTCCCATCATAGCGGTTTTTGGTCGCCCGAGATCATCACGATTGAGGTTGGCTGGTGGGTAAGAAGTAAGCAGGTGCAGCTGAATGAATTTACTCATGGTTTCGTCCTTGTCGTTGTTCAGGCGGTTTTGGTTTCAGGCACAAAGGGGAAGTAGGCGAAGGCCCAGCGCTTACGCACGCTATCACCCCAGTAGTAGACGGAACTGATCAGGTCGGGCAGATTGGCGGTGTGCCCGAGCATGTGCAATATGCGGATCATTGCCAGATAGAGATCATCGGGTTTCTCCTGTAGCAGTCGGCGAAAACGCAATTCACTGACGACAGGTTTGCCGTCACCGGCCATGGCGCGGGCGAGGTCGCGTGCTGTGGTATGCCGGCAATGGGATAAAAGGCCGACAACCCGGGCGAGCCGTAACTCCCAGTTATGATCACTATTCAGAAAGGGTTCGAGACGTTTGCACAATCGAATATATGCTGGATGAAGCATGACCTGGGTCGGGCCGTTACAGCGGCGCAGTGTGGCGCGGGTACCCCGGTCATTTTCCAGTGATTGCCACCAGGTTGTCAGTATCCCGGTGCCGGGACCATCGGGTGCAAATACTTTGCTCATGCGGCTTTCTCCTTGTTGTTGAGTTGCAGTTTTTCCTTCAATTTTTTGCTGTAGAGCCAGTTTTTGAGTTTCTTGTGGGCAGTGGCGATGCGTCTTGGATTGACAGTTTCAAAGTCTCCGCGGCTGGTCCAGTAATCAAACAGCTGAAAGGCGCTATCACACAGCGTTCGATGCCACTCTCTCAGTATCTGGGTTTCGTTCTGGTCTTTGTCGAGTTGGTCTTTGAGTGTTTTCAAGGCAGTAAAGAAGGCGTTTTCTGTGTGACTGAAAAAGGCTTCCTGCAGGAAATTGGTATCGCCTTTGGCATCGCCGGGACGTTTGAACCAAGCCTCCTTGATAGAGCTGCGGGTCATGCTGGCGACACCTGTGGCTGTCTCGATAAGAATTTCTGCTATTTCAATGAATTGTTCGCGAATTGTGGCGTCTAGCGGAAATAAGGGAAAAGTGGTTTCATACCAGCAGCGGGATTTGTTGCTTTTCATATCGTAGCCAAAGGCATGTATCCGCAGTTGTTCGCCTTGTAGCTGTCGGCCGGTACCCTCACTTTCCAAAAAGCTGGTTATGATTTTTGCTGGGTGGTTGTTGGTACCTGTACTGATCAATCCCAGCCAGTGTTGGTATTGCAGCCCACCTGGCTGCGCGTGTTGCGGCAGAGCCAAGCCGTCTTTGTTGTTGATGTGTGGACTCAGTGGGTGTTTCCAAGGGCCATCGTAATTGATGCCATAATTTTTTGTATCGCATCGGCTGATGAGCGAATCAGATTCTTTGCCACACAAATCGCAAGATCCCCTCGTCGTCTGTTTCCAGTCGAGTCGGATTCGGCGTGGCATACCCCAATACATTTGCAGCGGGTGGGCATCCTTCGGTGTGGTGATATCGCCCTTTCCATGGCTGGTTCGCGTAGATGAAAGCCAGGGAAAAATGGCGGGGGGTTCTGATAAATCGGTATTGCCACTCAATGTAGGCAGATCGCCTTTGTTGAGAACATTGAGCCAACAATCGCGCCATAGTGAATTCGCTAACTGCTGGTTGTTGCCTGAGTCATGATGAGTGTCCAAAGCGACAAGGGTAGTCAGGGGGCCGCCACCTCGTAAGGACGTGCGATAGCCTCTTCCCCCTTCTGGTGCATTTGTTTGTAACGTAAACAGTGCAGTAGCCGCACAATTCGGACAAATGTTGTTTACGTTGCCTCGTTTAATGAAGTGGTCTCTATTTTCTCTCAATGCTTTGTCGCCAGGTGTTTCGATTAGCAAGTTGGCGATGGGTTTGAGAACGCCATCCAGGGGGGCATAATCCTGCATGAACTTTGGCCCGTCGGCATCCAGGTTAAATGCGGCCTCATAGGGTTCAAAAAGTTGTCTGAGCGTTTCAGGCACTGGTAAATTCTCAAGCCATTCGCCCCATTGGTTGTTGTCATCCGGCGGGCAGGCGGTTTGTAACAGGCCGATTAGAAATTGCAGCAAAGCACCGTTGAAATCGGGGCGGGGTGCTGCCAGTGCCAGCATGTCAGGGTCGCTGATTTGCCAGGGGGCAATGTGGGTCTCTCCCTGAGTGGTGTGGATGGGTAGCCATTTGTCTTCGAGTAGATTCATAGATCTGTTCCTTGAGTTGCCGTGTATTCCTTCTCTGTCATCAAGCCGATTTCGGGGCTGTAATAAATAGGTGACTTTTCTCCTTTCTGGTTGATGGTGTTGCCTTGCCATAGATCGGATGCTAATGAAACCAACGTTATTAACAGGCCCCATTTTCCCTTGGCAGGCAGGTTGGTTTTGCATGTTTCCAGTACATCAGCAGGGATCTCCACTTGATGTTCACAAGCATCGGTTACTGCCCGTCGCACAGTCAGGCTGGATTGTTGCCAGCGGAAAGTGGATGCATTGTACAGTGGTGTCAGCTCTCCATCCTGCCACTTGGCTAGCCATACCTGGGTGGTCTCTTCGCCTAACCGGGTGGGAGTGTCGGCATCGTCCCACCAGTTATTGGTGTGTTCACGCGAATATCCACCATCCAAGTGCAGGCGATTGAGCTTGCCTTGACCCTGTTGCGCCTTTTGATTGCCTTCTGCCGTGGCATCGATTTCCTGTAGTCCTTCTGGTATCTCTGCTTCGAGTCCATAGACACCTTCAATCAGGCTGCGGGCATCTTCGGGCATGCGGAAACCGTTTTGTTCCTTGAGTAGTTTCATGCCCAGCCAAAGCTGGGCATGGTTTTCATAGACGGCTTGGGCTCGGGGGAATGCTTGTTTGAACCAATCAGGAGTGGGCACTTCTTGCCACTCTGGTGCATGGATGGTCAGTATAGGTTCCAGACGTTGATCATGGTTTTTTATGGGGTTGCCTTTCACATCCCGTCGATGCCGGTGCAGGCGGCCTGCGCGTTGGATCAGCAGGTCGATGGGGGCCAAGTCGGAGATCAGATGGTCAAAATCGAGATCCAGAGACTGCTCAACCACTTGGGTAGCGATCAGTAACTGGCCTGCGCGTTGATTGTGGTCACCCTTTTTACCGAAGCGTTGGAGGACACGATTCTCGATGCTGATTCGGTCGGCCAGGCAGAAGCGGGCATGGAAGAGGTCGATCTGCCATTCCGTGTGGTTACACTTCAGCCAGGAATAGATCTTGCGCGCATCCGCTACGGTATTGCATATCCAGCAGGCGCAATCACCCTGTTCTATCCATTGCGTCAACTGCTGGTTAATCTGATCTCTCTGGCTGATGAAATCGACAGAAATGCGGCGTTTTACCTCTGACCGGGTTTGCAGTGCATGTTCTTCGACGGACTCGCCGTTGAAATGCGTGAGCAGTGGATAATCGGTTTTGTCAGTTGAGGGTTTTGACTTGCTTGTCCCCTCGGCAAAGGCTCTCATCAGTCGTTCTCGCTGAGCTTTTGGTAAGGTTGCAGAGAGAAGAATGGCGCTGCCACCTGCCATGGCATGGGCGGTGAGAAGGCGTTCCAACAGTGGCAGCATGTAGGCATCACAGGCGTGTACCTCGTCTACCAACAGGACCTTGTTGCTGAGACCAAGCAGCCGCAGTGACTGGTGTTTGTTGGGTAGGATGCTGAGCAGTGCTTGGTCGATAGTGCCGATACCGATCTCTGCCAACAGTGCCTTTTTGCGGTTATCGGCCAGCCATTCGCCGCAATGTATGGATGCGGGTGAGATTCCTTCGTTTGGGTAGTCAGCTTCAGGGTGTTTGCTTTGAGGAATGAGTGATTGGCGAAATTTATCAGAAAGGTCGCGTGCGCCATGGGCCAGTACCAGTGACGGGGCGGTATTGCTCTCGTAAAACTCCCGGTAGATGTTACCCACGCGGTCATACATGGCATTGGCGGTGGCCATGGTGGGGAGGCCGAAGTAGAGGCCGTTGGCTAAGCCTGCGGCCATCAGGCGATGGGTAATGAGCAAGGCAGCTTCGGTTTTACCTGCACCAGTAACATCTTCAAGAATAAATAGTTGTGGTTGATGGCCTAGTGTTAGTGTCGTCGCCAAGTCCTGTAAAGGTGTCGGATTGGCGTCTTGTTTGATATTGAGCAGTTGGGACAGTTCAATAGAGTGGCTTGGTCTGGCGGTCAGTAGCTCGGTCTTCGCAATTGCTGTGCCTGCCTGTTGCTTGGCGACTTTCCAATATTCTTCGAAGGAAGCGGGTGATGAGTTGTAAGCGAAGAAATCGGCATTTGAGCCTATCCAGTCACATAAGACAGCAAAACCTGCAAGCCACCAGGATGCCTGGCGCGCTGCTTGCATGTCCCACTTGGGAAGCGTTTCAGTGAAGCTGGGGAACAGCATGAGGATGTCGTCGCTGAAGGCGATCGCGGCTAGCTGGTCTGCTTCGGAAAAATAGCGTTCATGTCGGATATGTTTGGCTGATGGTGGCTTGCCGTGGTGACCGGTCATGGCGAGCATGCAGGTGTCGATAGGGTGTGCGCCTTCCCCTCCTCTGCCTGTGCGTGGGATCAGACCGGTCTGCTGCCAGCGTGGTTTGAGTACACGTTGCCAGAAGGTATAGCCGAGCTGGTCGTGGCGTATGTCGTATTCCTGTGCGGCTGTGGCTGTCGGGTTGATGGCTTGCGTTATGTCCGGTCGCAACGCCTGAAAACTGGAGGA
Organism: gamma proteobacterium endosymbiont of Lamellibrachia anaximandri; assembly: GCA_016756855.1. Taxonomy (GTDB): domain Bacteria; phylum Pseudomonadota; class Gammaproteobacteria; order Chromatiales; family Chromatiaceae; genus QGON01. The sequence continues at coordinate 16,657 of JAESPD010000020.1, forward strand.
GAATTTCCCGAGATCGTGAAGAGCCAATAGTGTTGGCAAGCTGGTGTGGAGGTCTTTTTCTGCCAATCCTGTCAGGCGTTGGAGTGTTTTCCGTAGCGGAAGGTGTTGTTCCAATAGCCGCTGGCCTACTGCCGCCACATCCAGGCAGTGATACGGCAATAGGTGACAGCCCTGTCCGTCTGTTTGATCAAAAGCGGCCTTGCCCCAATAGCGATAATAGAGCGCCAGGGCACCCGTCTGTTTGTCATTCCGCTCATCCATGTGTGAAATACCTTACTCCAGCCATGCATATTTATGTCAGTCTAGCCTGTTTCAAATGGCCAGAAAAACACTAAACCGCACCCGCCTCCACGGATTGTCATCCTCCAGCGGCCGAACGATGCGCCCTTCCAACTGCTCGCCCCGATCCATCATCTGGGCGAGGGTGCGGTTCTCGCTGCGCGGGACGTATCCCAGGTGTTCGTTTTTGAACCAGACGGCGATTGCGTTGCGGTCGTATCGGTTGGCAGGCTCGCGGCGCAGTTTCAGGGTCTCTCCGATCTGAAGAAACTGCCAGATGCCAGGGGCGCGGTGGTATTGGTAGCCGGCCAGGGGTGACTCTTGCAGCAGTACCCGGCGTTTCGGTTCCAGAAGTTGGGTGTTGGCATTGATCCGTCCACTCAGCCCGATGCCCAGGCTGCCAAACAGGGTGTGCAGGAAGGTTCGGCGTTGCATGATCTGTTGCTCCTTTTGTTAGAGGCTACAGTCACCATAACAAGGGGGGTGGCTCAAACCGTGAGTCCGCGACTAATAAATTTCCCGCTTTTTGGGTAGATTGGGTGCTAAGTTAAATGATGCTCATGTAAGGTTGATGATGAGGTCGAAGTCAATTTTGACTCCGATCTCTATGGAATCAGGGGAGAGGAAAGTTGCTGGAGTATATCTTTTTCGATGAGCGCCCCTGGCGGCGTTTTATTGAGTTTTTGCAGGATCAGGGGATGGTGCCGGAGACCTCAAAAGACGATGAGGGCTGGCTGGTGATGCTGCCGGAGGATATCGACGACGATATCAATGACCGGGTCGAGGCCTTCTACGACGAGATGCTGGACTTCAACGAGATCTTGTTTGTGGATGCCGAAGGAGAGGATCACGTGCATGCGGCCGGGGTCAATATCACCCTGAAGGACGGCCGTACCGTGCAGGCGGCTATCGATCCGAAGGTCATGCGGCGTCTGCTGGAGGTTGTGACCGCAGAAGAGTTGGGGGATCTGGTCAACGCTATCGCCGATGCGGTGGAAAATCCTGACCAGCGTTCTATCTGTCAGCGCTGATTCGTTTCCTGCCGCGCCTGTTTCAGTTTTTCTTCGGAACGCTGCATGGACGCCTCCAGCTTTGAGGCAGCGAGGCGGGCCGCCTTTTTTCGCTCTACCAGTTCGATGTACTCCTTGGGGGTCAGGGTGACGTCCTGCTCCAGTGGGGCGTCGGAGGTTTTGAGTACATAATAGATGCCGCCGATCAGGACGATCAAGACGGCGAAAAAGACGGTTCTGTTCATGCTTTGCGGTCTGCCTGGATAAGCTGATGCACTTTGAGGAAACTCTGGATGAATAGAGAAGCCTGTCATTCAGCGCTTCCCTAAGTATGGCCTAATTTTCGTCATGCAGCCTTAGAATGGGCCAATCCTTTTCCCCGGCATGGCGGAGCAGTGTCTCATCCGGGTCGACTGCCACGGGATGGTCGACGCATTCCAGCAGGGGGATATCGTTGTGGGAGTCGCTGTAGAACCAGCTGCCTCGCAGGTCCGTACCCTTTTTCGCAAGCCACTGGTTGAGCCGGTTGACCTTGCCTATCTGAAAACAGGGTTCTCCCGCCACTTCTCCGGTAAATCGGCCGCCGATTTTTTCAGGTTCGGTGGCGATCAGGTTCTCCACGCCAAACCTTTCGGCGATGGGAGTGGTGACGAAGGCATTGGTGGCAGTGATGATCATCAGCTCATCCCCTGCGTCCCGATGTTTTTGCAGCAGTTGTCGGGCGCTTGTGCTGATGATCGGGTCGATTTTATCGGTCAGGAACGCTGCCCGCCATTTCAGCAACTGATCCGGTTCATGGTCACGCAACGGTCGCAGGGAAAAACGCAGAAACTCAAGGATATCGAGCCGGCCCTCTTTGTACTCCTGGTAGAATCGCTCGTTCTCGCGTTCGTAGAATTCGCCATCTACAACCCCGTTCTCCACCAGCCAGGTCCCCCAGAGATAGTCGGAGTCCCCGGCCAGCAATGTATTATCGAGGTCGAAGAGGGCAAGGGCCATGGGTTAAATCCTGTTGGTTGCTGAGATCTTCCTGCGAAGGGTCCCAAAAGACAAAGGTACCGGATTTTTCTTTATAAGCAAAGCCTTATGTTGTCTGGTTTGCTTGCCGATAAACTGGGTTTATGGAAAAATCAGAGTACCCTGTTAATTTGGACTAAGAGTTGAACCTTTGATCGATTCTGATGGTTTTCGACCCAATGTCGGCATCATTCTCTGCAACAACCATCGACAGTTGTTCTGGGGGCGCCGTGTGGGTCAGAATGCCTGGCAGTTTCCTCAGGGCGGAATCAATAGCGATGAGACGCCTGAACAGGCGATGTACCGGGAACTGGAAGAGGAGGTCGGCCTGAAGCCCCACCAGGTCGAGATCATGGGCTCAACGCGGGACTGGCTGCGTTATCGTCTTCCGGCGCGTTATATCCGCAAGAACTGTCAACCCCTATGTATTGGGCAGAAGCAGGTCTGGTTCCTGTTGAAGACAAAATGCCCAGAGGATTCGTTCTGCTTCGACAGCACCGACACGCCTGAATTTGATGAGTGGCGTTGGGTGAAATACTGGCTGCCGGTGCGGGAAGTGATCTATTTCAAACGCAGTGTTTATGCCCGTGCCCTGGAGGAGTTGGCGCCACTGCTCTATCCCGAAGGTATGCCGGCGCGTTCGCATTCGAACTATTTGCGGCAAAACCGGCGCTGAAAGGCGTGTTCAGGTGCCTCTGAGCAATTGAGAGGTTTCCTGCGAAGTGTGAGCAGGAGCGGCGCCTCGCCGCGATTAGCCTACCCTACGGAGTTTTCGCGGCGAGGGCGCAGCTCCTACAATTTTTTCCCGTTTGTTCAACCTGATCTCTGAGGGCCAATGCTCGAAACCCTGCATCGAATCGTCAAAGAGGTAAACGCAGCTCCCGATCTGGGCGAGGCGCTGGAACTCATCGTGGCGCGGGTGAAAAAAGCGGTGGGCGCCGATGTCTGTTCCGTCTACCTGACCGATTTCGAGAGGCGTGAACATGTACTGCGGGCCACGGAAGGTTTACAGTCTGCTGCTGTCGGTAAAGTCAGGCTTCCTCTGCACAGGGGGTTGATTGGGCTGGTATGCGAGCGCGCCGAGCCGGTCAACGTTGCGGATGCCCCCGATCATCGTCACTATCTGTTTGCCCATGAGACGGGTGAAACCCGCTATCACGGTTTTCTCGGTGTGCCGATTATTCAGAATCGCAGGGTACTCGGCGTACTGGTGGTGCGTCAGATAAAGCAGCGTACCTTCGATGACAGCGAGGTAACCTTCCTTTTTACCCTTGCCGCACAGCTTGCGGGTGCCATTACACATGCCCAGGCGAGTGGTGAACTAATCGCTATGGAGGGCGTGGCGCCCCCCACCCGTTTTCTGCAGGGACGCGCGGGTGCTCCAGGTGTGGCCCTTGGTACGGCAGTAGTTGTCTACCCTCCCGCCGATCTGGATGCAGTGCCTGACCGCAAGGGGGAAGACCCCGAGCAGGAGGAGGATTTCCGCACCGCAGTGGCTGCTGTGGTGGAGGATTTGATGGCCCTGGAAGACCGGGTGGAAGACAGTCTGCCTGCTGAAGACCGGGCGCTGTTCGATGCCTGGCTCATGATGCTGGGCAGCGACTCTCTGATTGGTAAGACAGTGGAGCGCATCATGGCTGGTGATTGGGCGGCCGGCGCCTTGCGTCAGACCATCGAGGAGCATGCCAGGGTGTTCGATGGCATGGACGACATCTACCTGCGTGAACGGGCATCCGATGTGCGCGATCTGGGCCGCCGTATACTCATGCACCTGCAGCAGGAACGATCCGGCCCGGTCGACTATCCGGAGGAGACTATCCTGGTGGGTGATGAGGTCAGCGCCATGCAGCTTGCCGATGTACCAATGGAGCGCCTTGCGGGACTTGTTTCGGCCAAGGGCGCCAGTTTCTCCCATGTCGCCATATTGGCCCGGGCGATGGGCGTTCCCGCGGTCATGGGGGTGAGCGATCTGCCCGTGGGGCGGGTCGATGGGCGTTTCCTCATCAGCGATGGCTACCGGGGGCGTATCTATGTTTCACCGGCGCCGTCGGTGAGAACCGAGTACCTGCGGCAGGCGGAAGAGGACCGGGCACTGAGCACAGAGTTGGAGGCGACCCGTGATCTGCCTTCAGAGACCTCCGACGGGGTGTCGGTGCGGCTCTATCTGAACACCGGCCTGGTCTCCGAGATGAGTACTCTGGGCTCCGATGAGGCGGCGGGGGTTGGTCTCTATCGAACGGAAGTCCCCTTTATGGTGCGCGACCGTTTCCCCAGTGAGGAGGCGCAGACCGCAAACTATCGGAATGTTCTTGAGACCTTTGCCCCCAGACCCGTCACCATCCGCACCCTCGACATTGGTGGCGATAAACCCCTGCCCTATTTTCCTGTCAATGAGTCCAACCCATTCCTTGGCTGGCGCGGCATCCGCATCTCACTGGATCATCCGGAGATATTTCTCACACAGGTGCGTGCCATGCTGCGTGCAGCCATCGGCCTGGATAATCTGCAGCTGCTTTTGCCGATGATCAGCAATGTGAGTGAGGTGGATGACTCACTGCTGCTGATTCAGCGGGCACACGATGAACTCATCGAAGAGGGCCATGGGGTAAAGATGCCCCGTGTCGGCGTGATGATAGAAGTGCCGGCTGCGGTCTATCAGGTGGAGGCGTTGGCGCGCCGGGTCGATTTTCTCTCTGTCGGCACCAATGATTTGACCCAGTATCTGTTGGCGGTGGATCGTAACAACCCCCATGTGGCCGAGATCTACGATGATCTGCATCCCGCTGTGTTGCGGGCCCTGATTCAGGTAGTGGAGGGGGGCAGGCAATTTCACCGGGAGGTCAGCGTCTGTGGTGAGATGGCGGGCAACCCTGCAGCGGCGGTCTTGCTGCTGGGTATGGGGGTCGAAAATCTTAGTATGAGCGCCAGCAGCCTGCTACGGGTGAAGTGGGTGATTCATTCCATCAGCCGCGCCAGGGCCAGGGAACTACTGCAGGCGGCGCTGCGCTGCGAAAAGGCTGCTGAAGTCAGGGCGTTGCTCAGCAAGGCGCTGGAAGAGATAGGGCTGGGCGGCTTGGTCAGGGCGGGGAAATAGAGTGACATTGGACTCATTTTCACGGCGTAGATGACGTAAACAGATTCATGGATCTTCCCTGAATATTATCTGGATGAACCTGCTGTCCAACCACCTACAATGTATATAAGCCCAATACCGGGCAACCAGAGGAGTGAGAATGAGAAAGCTGTTTTTGATGGTCTGTCTGCTGCCGGCGCTGCTGATCGCAGCAGAACGGGGTCCGGCGGTGAAGAATTATCCTGCAGATCAGGTGACGGATGGCGTCTATGTCATTCATGGCCCGCTGGGTCGGCCCTCGGTGGAGAACCAGGGTTTCATGAACAATCCTGCCTTTATTGTCACCGATGAAGGCGTGGTGATTGTCGATCCCGGTGCCAGTGTGCAGATCGGCGAGATGGTGCTGCGACAGATCCGCAAGATTACAGATAAACCGGTGGTCGCGGTGATGAACACCCATATCCACGGTGACCACTGGTTGGCCAATCAGGCGATCCGGTCTGCCTATCCGAAGGTGGCAATCTATGGCCATCCCAATATGATTGCCAGGATCGAAGAGGGCGAAGGTCAGAGCTGGGTCGAGTCGCTGTTGAGCATGACGAAAAATGCAACCAGGGGAACGGCGGTCGTAGGGCCAAATCATGCGATTGATCATGGTGGTGAAATCACCTTGGCCGGACTCAAGATCCGCTTTCTGTTTGAGCCCAAAGCCCATAGTGATACCGACCTGATGATCGAGGTTCCGGCAAAGAAATTACTCTTTCTTGGGGACAATGTTATGGCTGGTCGCCTGGGTCAGATGCGCCACGGGACTTTCAAAGGTAATATCGCGGCTATAGATATGGCTCTCAAGGTGGATGCGGCGATCTATGTGCCAGGTCACGGCGCAACCGGCGGTCGTGAGGTTGCGCAAGCCTACCAGGGTTATCTCTCCACGCTTAGAAATGAGGTGGCGAAGCAGCTGGATGAGGGCTTGAGCGACTATGAGATCAAACCCATCGTGGTGGAACTGCTCACCGGTTACAAAGATTGGGTCGATTTTGATATGGAGGTGGGCAGTCACGTCAGCATTGCCTACCTTGAAGTAGAAGCAGAGATGTTTTGATCGTTTGCTCCACGAGGTGAAATATGAGTCAGTCGATTAAAGGAACCCGTACCGAAAGAAACCTGATGACCGCGTTTGCGGGTGAGTCACAGGCGCGCAATCGCTACACCTATTATGCAGGTGTTGCCCGCAAGGAGGGGCTGGTGCAGATAGCCCACATCTTCGAGGAGACGGCAAACCAGGAGAAGGAGCACGCCAAGCGTTTCTACAAGTTTCTCGAAGGTGGAGAGGTGGAAATCACAGAAATCTTTCCGGCGGGCGACATGGGGGACACCCTGGCGAATCTGCGCCACGCTGCTGTGGGAGAGGAGCATGAGTGGACCACCATGTACCCGGGGTTTGCCGAGGTTGCCCGAGAAGAGGGTTTCGAACAGGTGGCAATGGCGTTCGAGGCGATCTCCATTGCGGAGAAACAGCACGGCAAGCGCTACCAGGATCTGGCGGACAATCTCGAAGCGGGACGCGTCTTCAAGCGCAACGGCAAAGTGGTCTGGCGCTGCCGAAACTGCGGCTACCTGCATGAGGGGGATGAGGCGCCAGGCGTCTGTCCCGCCTGCCTTCATCCGCAGGCCCACTTCGAGTTATTAGGGGAGAATTGGTAGACGTTTGCCTGATCCGCTGCGCTTGATCAGGCCTACAATCCACGCTGAAATCCGCAGGCGAGATGCCTCGCGCTGCTATTTTGTCGATTTTGCTCTAAAATGCGTGTTTTGTCGGCGACGCCGTTAAACACATAACTGTTTGGAGTCCTTCCCATGCAGCGCACAGCGCAGGTGGAACGCAATACACTGGAGACTCAGATCAGCGTTACGCTGAATCTGGATGGTACGGGCGAGTCCCGTTTCGAGACCGGTGTCCCTTTTCTTGATCACATGCTGGATCAGGTGGCCCGCCACGGGCTGATCGACCTGGAGGTCGATGCCAAGGGTGATCTGGAGATCGATGCGCACCACACTGTAGAGGATATCGGCATCACTCTGGGACAGGCACTGTCCAAGGCGCTGGGGGACAAAAAAGGTATTCGCCGCTATGGCCACGCCTATGTGCCGTTGGACGAAGCGCTCTCCAGGGTGGTAGTCGACTTCTCCGGTCGTCCCGGTCTGGAGTACAATGTGGCCTTTACCCGTGCCCGTATCGGTGAGTTCGACGTGGATCTATTTCTGGAGTTTTTCCAGGGACTGGTCAACCACGCCGGTATGACCCTGCACATCGACAACCTGCGGGGCATCAATGCCCACCATCAGGCTGAGACGGTGTTCAAGGCGCTGGGCCGGGCGTTGCGCATGGCGCTGGAGCCTGATCCCCGCATGTCCGACGTGGTGCCTTCCACCAAGGGCACGCTGTAAACTCACCCCAATATTTTAAAGAGCAGTATTTCGATGACACAACGCATCGCAGTCATTGACTACGGTATGGGTAATCTGCGCTCCGTCGCCAAGGCGGTGGAGCATGTCACCGCTCCCGGCGACGAGGTGCTGGTAACCGATAATCCGGCCCTGATCCTCAACTCCGACCGGGTGGTCTTTCCCGGCCAGGGGGCGGCCCGTGACTGCATGGCCGCTATCTCCGATCACCATCTGAACCGGGCGATTCTGGATGCGGCACAATCCAAGCCGTTTCTGGGCATCTGTATGGGCCAGCAGGTGTTGATGGAGTTTAGTGAAGAGAACGAAGGCACCGAACTGCTTGGTCTCTTTCCCGGCAGTGTGCGCCATTTTCCCGGTGGACGCGGACCCGATGGAACGCTGTTGAAGATCCCGCATATGGGCTGGAACCGGGTGAGTCATAACCACGATCATCCCCTCTGGGGGAATATCGAGGAAGGCAGCCGTTTCTACTTCGTACACAGCTACTATGTTGACCCTGATGATGGTGACCTGATTGAAGCGACCACTGATTTCGGGGTTACCTTCGCCAGCGCCATCGGCCGGGACAATCTTTTTGCGGTGCAGTTTCATCCGGAGAAGAGCGCCGATGACGGTCTGCAATTGCTGAAGAATTTCGTGAATTGGAATGTTTAGTCTGTCTGTAGAAGGAGCGGCGCCCTCGCTGCGATCTATCAAACTACCGGGTAATCGCGGCGAGGGCGCCGCTCCTTCGCTAATCAGGAAAGTATTGTGTTACTAATCCCCGCAATCGATTTGAAAGACGGTCAATGCGTACGCCTGCGTCAGGGACGCATGGAAGACGATACAGTGTTTTCCAATAACCCGGTGGAGGTGGCAGGCCGTTGGGTGGATGCTGGTGGACGACGCCTGCATCTGGTGGATCTCAGCGGTGCATTTGCCGGAGAGCCGGTCAATGGCGCCGCTATTCGCAATATCGCCAAGGCCTATCCCGATATGCCGATACAGGTGGGCGGCGGTATTCGCGACGAGGTGACCATCGAGGCCTATCTGAAGGCGGGAGTGACCTACTGCATCATCGGCACCCAGGCGGTGAAAGAACCCGATTTTGTGGCCCGCGCCTGCAAGGCGTTTCCCGGTCATGTCATCGTCGGTCTGGATGCCAAAGAGGGCATGGTGGCGATCAACGGCTGGGCGGAGGTCACTGATCAGGAGGTGACCGAGCTGGCGCGGCGTTTCCAGGATGACGGTGTCTCTTCCATCGTCTACACCGACATCGGCCGTGACGGCATGATGACTGGCCCCAATGTGGAGGCCACCACGGCGCTGGCCAATGCCATCAACATTCCTGTTGTGGCCTCCGGTGGTATCACCAACATCGGTGACATCGAGGCCCTGTGTAAAGCCGATACCTCCAACATCACCGCTGCCATCACCGGCCGGGCGATCTACGAAGGGACGCTCGACTTCGCCGTAGGCCAGAGACTGGCGGATGAGTTGACGGGGTGAGTTTTCACCGCGAGGGCAACGAAGGCCACGAAGGGTTTAAGTTTTTCTTTGTGTTCTTCGTGTCCTTTGTGGTTAAGCAAAGGTAAATAAAGCATGCTAGCCAAACGCATCATCCCCTGTCTCGATGTAGACAACGGCCGCGTGGTCAAGGGCGTCAAATTCGTGGAGATCCGTGACGCGGGCGACCCGGTGGAGGTGGCGCGCCGCTATAACGAAGAGGGCGCGGATGAGATTACCTTTCTCGATATCACCGCCAGCTCCGATAATCGGGAGACCATCGTCCACGTCGTGGAGCAGGTGGCATCCGAGGTCTTCATTCCCCTGACTGTGGGTGGCGGCATCCGGGTGGTGGAGGATGTGCGCCGTATGCTCAATGCCGGGGCGGACAAGGTGGCGATCAACACCGCGGCGGTTTTCAATCCGGAGTTCGTCAGGGAGGCCACCACCAAATTCGGCTCCCAATGCATCGTGGTCGCTATCGACGCGAAGAAGGTGAGTGGTGAGGGAGAGCCTCTGAAGTGGGAGATATTCACCCACGGCGGACGCAAGCCCACTGGAATCGATGCCATCGAGTGGGCGAAGAGGATGGCAGACTACGGCGCCGGTGAGATTCTGCTCACCAGCATGGACAGGGATGGCACCAAGATCGGTTTCGACAACAAACTGACCCGGGCCATCGCCGAGGCGGCGCCGATCCCGGTAATCGCCTCCGGTGGCGTGGGCAACCTGCAACACCTGGTGGATGGAGTGAAAGAGGGCGCTGCAGATGCTGTTCTGGCCGCCAGCATCTTCCACTTCGCCGAGTACAGCATTGGTGAGGCCAAGCGCTTCATGCAGGATCGGGGCGTAGAGGTCCGTCTGTGAGCTGGCTCGACAACATCAAATGGGATGAGCAGGGCCTGGTGCCCGCCATTGCCCAGGAGAAAGAGACAGGCACCATCCTGATGATGGCCTGGATGGATCGGGAGGCCCTGCGGTTGACGCAGGAGACCGGTCATGCGGTCTACTGGTCCCGCTCCCGTGGAAAACTCTGGCACAAGGGCGAGGAGTCGGGGCACCAGCAGGTAGTCAGCGCGATCCGGGTCGATTGTGACGCGGATGTGGTGTTGCTGGAGGTGGAACAGAAGGGTGGCATCGCCTGCCATACCGGTCGCCACAACTGTTTCTACCGGGAACTGCAGGATGGCGAGTGGGTCGAAGTGTTACCTGTGCTGAAAGATCCGAGTCAGATATATGGGTGAATAGCGAGATTAAAGATGAGCGATGTACTGGAACAACTGGCCCAGGTGCTGGAGGAGCGCAAGCAGGCGGAGCCCGACAGCTCCTATGTGGCGAAACTCTACGCCAAAGGGCTGGACGCGATTCTTAAAAAGATCGGCGAAGAGGCGACCGAGACGGTGATGGCGGCCAAGGACGGGGTGCCGGAGAAGATCATCTACGAGACTGCCGATCTATGGTTTCACACCATGGTGCTGCTGGCCCAGCAGGGTCTGGGACCGAATGACGTACTGCAGGAGCTGGAACGCCGTTTCGGGCTTTCCGGGCTGGAGGAGAAGGCCAGTCGTGGCAAATAGTGTCACTGGAATCCAGCCCGAGTGACAACGGTGCTTACCGCCGGGGCATAACTGGGGTATTATCCCCGCATTGATGGCCGAGGTTTCCTCTGGTCGGCACGAAAAAGATAGATAGACATCCGGTTTGAACCGGGGAGCGGAGAAGATTATGGGTATTGGTGGTATTAGTATTTGGCAGTTGTTGATTGTTCTGGCGATCGTTCTGTTGCTGTTTGGCACGAAACGGCTGAAGAATATTGGCTCTGACCTAGGCAACGCTGTCAAGGGTTTCAAAGGCGCCATGACTGACAGTGAAAAGGCCGAGTCCAGTGAGAAGCGCGAACAGATCGAAGAGTCTGAGTCCGGCACTGTAGTGGAAGGGGAAGTCACCTCCAAAGAGAAAGACAAGGCCTGATTCTTTTACCCCGCCTCGGGGACAGCTTGAGATCCAACCATGTTTGACATCGGTTTCTGGGAACTGGGCATTATCGCGCTCGTTGCGTTGGTGGTCATAGGTCCTGAACGCTTGCCCAAGGTGGCGCGTGTCGCAGGCCATTGGCTTGGCCGCGGCCGCCGTTTTGTGGCCAACGTCAAGGCGGATATCGACAAGGAGATCAAGGCGGACGAGCTGAAACAGATCCTCGAAAAGCAGATGTCCAACCCGTTGGAGGAGATCATCGAGGATACCCGAAAAGATCTCTACGATGTCGAACGTTCCGCCTCCAAGTCGTTGAATGACGCCAAGAACACCCTGGAGGATCGCGAGATCCCCGGTACTGACAAGTAGGTTTCCGTTGGCTGAAAATTCCCAGGCTACTCCTAGTTCCGAACAACCGCTGGTCGCCCACCTTCTCGAACTGCGGGACCGTGTGCTGCGCATGGTGCTGGTGGTGTTGGCGATCTTCCTGGTGCTGTTCCCTTTTGCCAACGACCTCTACATCATGGTTTCCGATCCGTTGAGAAGCGCGTTGCCGGAAGGCAGCACCATGATCTCGACCAAGCCGATCGACCCATTCCTGATCCCGTTTAAACTCAGTCTGCAGATGGCTGTGTTTTTGGCTATTCCCTTTATTCTCCACCAGTTCTGGGCCTTTGTAGCGCCAGGGCTCTACAAGCATGAGAAGCGTCTGGTGATGCCGCTGCTGGTCTCCAGCACTCTGCTCTTCTATCTGGGCGTGTGCTTCGCCTATTTTATCGTCTTTCCGCTGGTCTTCGCCTTCCTCACCAGCACCGCGCCAGAAGGGATCGAGATGGCTACCGATATGGGTAGTTATCTCGATTTTGTCATGACCCTGTTTTTCGCCTTCGGCATCGCCTTTGAGGTGCCGATCGCTACTATCATTCTGGTGTGGATGGGGGTGACGACACCGGAGAGCCTGAGATCCAAACGTCCCTACATCATCGTCGGTGCCTTTGTCGTCGGCATGTTTCTGACGCCGCCGGATATCATCTCCCAGACGCTTCTGGCCCTGCCCATGTGGGTGCTGTTTGAAATAGGCGTCTTCTTCTCTGCGAATTTTGTGCGTAAGAGAGAGGATGACTCCGAAGACGCGGGTGTCGAGCCTGCGATGGCGACGGCCACAGCCGGTTCGTCATCGGCAACCCCCGAGCCTGAGACACCGATGGGTTCGGAGATAGACCCTGCGAATGACTACGTCGATCCTGATCGTTTCGTGCCCCTGACCGATGATGAGATGGAGGCCCAACTCGACGCCATCGAGGATGAGGAAGATGAGGACGATGGACCCTCGGTGGAAGAGAAGTTTCGTCAGATCCAGACATCCCGTGACGTCGGTGATGTGGAGCAGGCCCGCGAACTGCTCTATGAGATTCTGGAAGAGGGCAACGCCGACCAGCGACGGGTGGCCAGAAACATCCTCGCCCAGCTGGATACGCCGTAGATTTTAATCTTGTTGGGTTTAATTTCCCCGTCCGCTTGTGGCGAGGTGTTATCGGTAGCGCATCCGCGTACCGTGTACCAGTGACAGGGAAATCTCTTCCGGTGTCAACTCCTTGGGAAAAAAGGCCCCGGAGATCTTTGCGCCGTTGATGCTGGTTCCCTCCATTTGCGTCTCTGACAGATTCAATCCCCGCAGGTCTGCCTGACGCAGATAGGCGCCACGCATGTCCAGACCCCTTGCATCAAGTTCGCGTAGATCCAATCCCCGCAGATCCGCCTGCTGCAGATCGCAGGACTCTCCATCCGCCCTTCGCTGATTGAACTCGGTTATCTTCTCATCCCGCAGTAACTGATACATAACGTCCTGCTTGATTTCGGGTTTCTGCATGTTTCTCTCCTATCTGCCCAGCGCGGCATGAAGTGCCTGCTGAGTTGCGTAGACGGCTGCCGCAACAATGATGCCGGTAAAAATTACACCGATGATGCCAAGAGGGATAGCCAATAATCTGGGCAGAGGTTTTTTCGGCGTGAAATCACCGTAGCCAATGGTCAATGCGGTGATGAAGGACATGTAGATGGCGAGGTTGATAGGTAAGGGTTCCTGCCGGGCAATAACAGCTGCGCTAAGCAGGATAAGCGTGATAAGAAACAGGAGAATGGGGGCGGTGTAGAAAAGGGCCTGGGAAAATATCTGTAAAAAGAGCAGTGTTGTCTCCATGGTGTCCTTTTATCTCTTGATGTGACTTCAAGTAATTAAGGCTAAGCCGACCCTCACCTTCAATCAAGTGTTGAGAGTGTTTTATTGTGCAGGCAAATAGTTTTTTTATCTTGTATTGGTTATTGTGGGTTATAAATCGATTCCCGGTTGAACGAAATTCATGGAGCGCCTATGGCTTCCACCCCTCAAGTCTATTACAAACAAAACCGCCTGAAGCAGCTGCGGGCTTTTTGCCATGCTGCCCAGACCGGTTCTATCAGCGAGGCGGCAGAACGCATCTACCTCAGTCAGCCGACCGTATCCTTGCAGATCCAGGCGCTGGAGCGTGAATTCGACACAGTGCTGTTCGAACGGCGCGGTCCAAAGATCAAACTGACATCGGAGGGGGAAATTCTCTACAAGTTGGCGCAGCCCCTGGTGGAGGGGATGGACAAGTTGCGGGAGACCTTTTCCGCCGCTTGCGGCAAGCTTGAGAGTGGTGAACTCAATATAGCGGCGGGGGAGTCGACGATACTCTACATCCTGCCGGAGCCACTACGGCGTTTTGCCGAACGTTTTCCAGGTATACGGTTGAAACTGCACAATGTGACCGGGCGCGACGGGATGACGATGCTACGCGCTGATGAGGCCGATTTTGCCATCGGTTCCATGCTGGAAGTGCCGGACGATGTGACCTACGAACCCATTGTGAACTATGGCCCCGCGTTGATAACCCCGCTGGGACATCCGTTGGCGGACAAGTCGAGGGTTACCCTGAAAGACATCAGTCCCTACGGGCTGATTTTGCCACCCCACCACCTGAGTACCTGGCGCATGGTCGACCTGGTTTTCGAACAGCACAACGCCAGCTACAAAGTCACCCTGGAAGCGGGAGGCTGGGAGGTGATCAAGCGATATGTCGAGAATGGCATGGGCATCTCGATCGTTACCGATCTCTGCCTGACCGGGGATGAAAAGGTGGTGAAGATTCCCCTCGGGGAATATTTTCCGGATCGCAGTTACGGCATCGTGCTGCGACGCGGTAAGTTCATTTCACCTCAATCAAAGCGGTTTCTTGAAATCATGCGGGAAGTGTTTGGTGGAAAGAGAGGTTTGGACGCAGGATCGGGGTAGGCATACCACTCCTGCCATCTCATGAAATCGGGCTATGCTGTGAAAGCTGTACCGCTAATCTTTGGCGAAGTGCTTTTTGACTGTTTCGAGGACGGCAATCGGGTATTGGGTGGCGCACCCTTCAATGTCGCCTGGAATCTGCAGGCGTTTGGGGCGGCCCCCTTGCTTATCAGTCGTGTTGGAGACGATGCTTCGGGTCGGCGGATTAGGGACACTATGCAGCAGTGGGGGATGAATGATGCGGGGTTGCAGCTCGATTGCGCTCATCCGACAGGCACGGTGAAGGTGACCCTCAGAGGTGGGGAGCCTGATTTCGAGATTGTCGCTGACCAGGCCTACGATTTTATCCAGGATTGCGCAATGCCGCCTTTCGATGCGGCACTGATCTACCATGGCAGTCTGGGTTTGAGGCGTCCCGAGGCGAAAGTTGCCCTGGAGTCTTTGAAAACCAGCCACCCCGCCCCTGTCTTTTTGGACGTCAATCTGAGGCCGCCCTGGTGGCAGGCTGAAGAGGTGAAACAGATGCTGGATGGCAGCACTTGGGCAAAACTCAATGAGAATGAAGTAAAGATGTTGTGCGAGGGTCGGGGAGACCTGCGAAGCCGGGCGGAGAGTTTACTGCATGACCACGCGTTGGAACTCATTATTGTGACTCGGGGAAGTCGGGGCGCCTTCGCCCTGAACCAGCGCGGCGAATTTGAGACGGTTTTGCCACAGGATGAAATTTCCGTGGTGGACACAGTGGGCGCCGGGGATGCCTTCGCCAGCGTATGCATTCTCGGACTGCTACGCCAGTGGGATCTCAAAACCCTGTTGTTCCGTGCCCACTCCTTTGCCTCGGCGCTGGTCGGCCGACAGGGTGCAACAGTGCTGGATCCCGTTTTTTACCAGCAACAGCTTAGGACATGGGAAGTCTGATTCGTATTTTGGTACGTCTACGGGGAGCGTCCGAAATCCCCAGCCAGGATGATTTTCTGAATATCCTTTATCGGGCGCACCCACGCCTGCAGTCTCTTCAGGGATGGGTTGAGGCGTTCGATGGTGGCAGTGGCCTCAGCCCTGCTTGTATAGTCCCCGAAGACTACCCCGGTCCAGATCTCCTTTTCCCTTGTAAAGCGGAACAGTAGCGCCTTTCCCTGAAGCCTATGTTGCTGCACAAAGTGGACTGCGGTCTCAGGAGCCTTGGCGGAGAGGAAATGGATGGTGTAGTGCTCTGCCGGCAGGGTAAGCAGGCGGCTTTCGCTGCGGAGTGGTTCACGTTGCCAGTCGGTCGTTATCCGGTCATAGGCAATCGGCTCGTCGAACTCCATGAGCTTTTGTGCTGCCTGTTCTTCACCCTGTGAAGCAGCGGCACGGAACCAGGCGATCCCCTCTTCATGGTCAGTCTGACCACTCCTTTCGCTGGTGAGCAGTGAGCCGAGATTGAACTGCGCCCGGGTATAACCTTGCATGGATGCCTTGCGCCACCAATATTCCGCTTTGTTGATATCCTGTCTGGTGCCACGACCGTTGAGATAGGCGTTTCCCAGATTGAACTGGGCGGGCGCATGGCCTTTTTCGGCAGCAAGTCTGAACCATTTGGTCGCTTTTTCCGGATCTTTTTCAACGCCAATGCCCTGAAAATAGAGCACACCGAGACCGTATGCACCCAGGCTGTCCCCTGCGCTGGCCGCTTTCCTGAACAGTTGCAACGCTTGCTCCGTTTTGCCCTGTTCGATCAGTCTGGCTCCCTCCCCTACAAGATTGGCCCGAGTCGCAGTGGAGAACCCCAGCAGGAGCAGAGTTACAATCAAGAAAGGTTTTAGGCCGATGAGAAAAATCATTGTTGATAAGCGGATGAGACGACAGTGGCGTCGTTTTTCATGGATCTGGAAATTGGGCAGTCTAATTTTATGCTTCGGCAGCACAACAGTCGAAGCCAGAAAGTGGGCTTTATATCACGAAAAAACGCCGGTTGGAGAGACCGGCGTAAATTGGACATTCTTGTCCGGAGAGAATTCAATCAGAGTTGGACGTTGACTTCGCTGGAGAAGCTTGACTCGTGGCCACCGAGATTGACAGCGGTCACAACGAAATAGTGGTTGCCTACACCGTCGACATTCAGATCGTGGGTGACGACATTACCGACTGCGATCGGGTCGCCATAATTGCCGCTGCTGGTGCCATGATAGAGATTATAGCTTGCCACATCCCCGCCGGTGCTAGCATTCCAGGCAATGCGTACGCTAGAGCTGCACTGGCTGAGGCAATCCACGGTCAGGTTGACGCTGGCGGTTGCCGAGTCGCCATCGGCATCTGTGATCTGATAGATGAAGCTGTCCACGCCGCGGTAGCCGTTTGCAGGACTGTAGGTCACGGTGCCGTCACTGTTCACCTGCAGAGTACCGTGGCTGGCGCTGCCGGAGACGGTCAGAGTCACCGGGCCATCCTCAAGACCACTGTCGTTGCTCAACAGATTGATGGTGACGGCGGAATTCTCAATGGTGGAGGCGCTATCAGCCTGAGCCACTGGCAGGTGGTCAACTGGGGTTGCGCCACCATCGGTGTTGCCGCCATCGGTATTGCCGCCGTCGGTACTGATACTGACCGGGCTGTTGGCGGCCACGTTGATGTCGCTGACGCCGCCGGTGTTGCTGCTGGCGGCAAGCGAGATGGACTGGTCGATTGAAACAGTGACGCTGCCGCTCATGCCGCTATCTCCCAAACCTTGGGAGACCACGGTGGTGGAGACATCGCTGCCCAGGCTGAAGAGAACGGTGAGAAGGTTATCGAAGGTCACATTCGGATCGATGGCCCGGGCAGCAGCCAGTGCAAACTTGGCCTGCTCAATCATCAGGTCATTGATCGTTACAGTGGTTGTAGAGCGGTTGGCGGTGCTCGCATTCCCCATGATCTGCTCGATAGCGTTGTCCAGCGCCAGGGTGGCGGAACTATTGTTGACTTGTAGGTCATTGAGCATGGCTTCGATCAGTACCTGGGCGGACACCACATGGGCGATGGCGGTATAGCGGGCGTTGGTGCCTGGTCCGCCAACACCATCCAGTGCGCCGTCGGTCAAATCGGCTGCCAGGGCGGCGAAAACTGCATCTTCATCGATACCGTTGCCGATCCAGTAGCTGGCACGGCGTACCATTTCACCGAAGACTTCACTGGCCTTGGTAATCACTGCAACATTGTTGTCGGTGATATCGTTAGTGATGGGGTCGGTTACCAGGGCGGTGTCGAGGCCGAAGTTCATCTTGGTGATTACCGCTTCACGGGCGCTGTTGAGGTTGGCGAGGTTAAGTCCGCCCGACATGGCCAGGGCGGTCTTCACGATCATGGTGGAGTGAGGGTTCAGGTTGATGCGGGTTTGACTGCGATCCATGACCACTGCGGTGAGAGTGAAGTCGGGCTGTGCATTGGTTACCAAGTCGATACCAAGAGTGGCTTCGATGATCAGGGGGAACTGTTCATCGGCGATCTCGCCGACATAGGCGAAGTTGGCCTGGTTGTCACTGGTCGTAGAGGAGATAACCTCGAAGTTGCGATTGCGGATTGTCACAGTGGCGCCCACGACAGGTCCGTCGCCTACACTGCCGCCGAACTCCACCCTATTGGAAGTGGTCGCCTCACTTATAGTGTCACCTCCGCCACATGCGGTAACCAGGATTCCGGTAAGTACCATTGCGAAGATGTTATGTAAGGCTTTCATGGCTGCACCCGTTGATTATATTTCCGTTACCCAGGATATCGGTGCGACAGCGGGACTTCTTCAGTCGCCAGTTCACACTTTTTCCGGTATCGACGCACGCATTTTTGCATCCTCCGAAGGAGTGAGATCAGGGTCACGTTTTTTGCCCCAAAGCGGGCAAAAAAACCACTTTTGTTTCCCTGCCCTGGGAAATAAAACCGTGCAGGTGGGGAACAATATTCACTTTTCCACGCCTTGATTGAGTTTCGTTTGATCGAATTCTGATGCCGACGGGAAGGTACTTCTGGTCTTTGGGAAGGTATAGACTAGAGAAGGAGTGACAGGCGTATTTTGTCCCACTCTCTACATTGGCAGACAAGGAAAGGTGACATGACCGTTGACCCGCTGATAAAAATTATTACCGCCAGGCTGCAATCCAGACGGTTCATGGCGATAACGGGTGGCATCACTCTGCTCATCATCGGTGTACTCGTCTTTATCCCGTTTGGCATACAGATGGGCATCAGCAGCTATATGCTCGATCATGGGATACGAAAGGTGGAGATCGAGGATGTCGATTTCAATCCCTTTAGCGGCCGTTTCCATCTGCGTGGACTCTCCGCCATAGGAGAGGGAGAACGACGCGTGGAGTTGAAGCGTTGCAGCGCGGAGATTGTCTGGCACTTCCTCTTCAGTCGCCGTGCCCGGCTTCGTATGGTTGAAGTCGATGGCCTGCAGCTCGGCATGGAGCAGAAGGCAGAGGGCGTGGTGCACTTGGGCGGTATCGTGATACGTACCCTTGGCGGCGAGGCCATGGGCGGAGAGGGAGAGCCTTGGGGATTTGCGATTGATCAGTTGAAGATCGTCAACACCAAGCTTACATATACCAACGGCGATTTCAATAGTGAGCTGAAGATCGATAGCCTCCAGCTTGAAGATTTAATGAGTTGGAAGCCACAACACAGCGCCCGTTTCAGCCTCTCCGGCAAGCTCAACCAGGCACCTCTGAAGCT
The DNA here is from genome assembly GCA_016756855.1 of gamma proteobacterium endosymbiont of Lamellibrachia anaximandri. Classification (GTDB taxonomy): domain Bacteria; phylum Pseudomonadota; class Gammaproteobacteria; order Chromatiales; family Chromatiaceae; genus QGON01. Next base: position 35,966 of record JAESPD010000020.1, read on the forward strand.
AACGGGAGAGAGCAGACCGTTTGTGGATGAACCCTGGGTTGCCGGGCAGTTGGGGCTGGAGCAGATTTTACTGGACCCGATTCAGGCGCTGGGCATGGAGAGTGTGCGCCGGTTAAAAGGTAAGTTAACCATCGACAGCGCCTTCAAAGTCGAACTGAAACCGGAAGGCCGCTTCCTCTGGAGTACCGATGGCAACCTGGGAACGGATTCACTCCAGCTGCGGACGCCTTGGGTAGAGGTGGCTGACAAGTCGACCCGCTGGAACGGCACCATGCAGGGCGGCTGGTCTTCAGGGAAGGGACTGGAACTGGATCTGAGCGGCAGTCTCAACCATCACCTGACCCAGGTGGATCTGCCCAACCCGGTAATGAAGATAGAGAGTGGTGCAACCCGTTGGAAGGGGAGAGTGCAACTGACTCAGGGTGCTCAAGGCCTGCATCTGCAGGTGCTTGGGGATCTCGGATTGCAGCAGACGAAAATGGATGGCCGTGCTTCTGATCTGGGAGAAGTGGCTGCGGAGACGGTAGAGATCAACAGTATGAATCTCAAGCTCGGTATCGATAAGGCGGGGCAGCTTGAACTCTCCAATCGGGCCAAGGTGATGATGAATCAGCTGCAGCTTTCTGATCCGCAAAACGCCCTCTCGCTGGAGAAGATCAACTGGCAGGGTGATGTGGCCCTCAAAGGTCAGGCCCTCAGGGTCGAGGGGGATATGGATCTGGGTCATCTGTCGATTAAACATGCGGGCGAACAATCGGCCCAGGTGGCGGTTGCTGCCCTGAAGCTCGGCAAGCTGCTGTTCAGCATGGACAGAAATGATGCGGGGGGGATTCAGCTCTCGAATCATAGTGATCTGCAAGTGGATGGGGTGGATCTCTCCATTCCGCAGGGGGCAGTGCAGTTGGCGGAGGTGCTTTGGTCAGGAGATTTTTCTCTGGATCAACCCGACCCTGAGATGGCTGCCATGACATTGGCAACCGATGGCCGCCTGGGGTTGAAATCATTTGAGGGAAATGTGTCTGATCCGGGAGTGTCCCTGACTAATGAGCAGTTTGAATGGAACGGCAGATTTGCATTGCAGACAGGTGGCGAGGTACCTGTCGTGACCAGCGAGGGTGGAGCCCAAATTGACCGCATCACTTTCAGCGATACCCGCAGCCAGGTGACTTTGATGGCTCTGGAGCAGCTTAAGCTGACAGAGGTGGCCATAACCGAGGGTAACCGTCTGGCCATGGCGGAGACAGTTTTCAAAGGGTTGGAACTCTCGGCGCCCGTGGAGCAGGAGGGGGAACGTATCCTGTTCACTGAATCGATTCATCTCCGCGACTGGTCATTTTCGATGGAGGACGGATTAGCCATAAAACAGATCGAAAAACAGGGCATTGAAAAGACTCTGAGAAGATCCGGAAAGGGGCACTGGAATGTTGTCGTCTTCCAGGAAGTGATGACTGAACTGTTGACGGGTGAGACAGGCAAGATCGACGTCGAAGCACCGCCCGCGATCTCACTTCAGGAGACCGGGCAGAAGCTGGCGGAGACCGAAGAAAAATTGATGCAGCCTGAACCGCAAACGGAGGGAGCTGTCGAAATCCCCTTGCCGATTGTGATCGATCAGATCGTCTTGCAGGGGGAGAATAAAATCCATGTGCGGGATGATTTCGTCGATCCCCCCTTTGCCATGACGACAATCATCGAAGCGTTCGAGGTAGAGGGAATAGACAGTACCCAACCTGAGAAGCTGACCAGTCTCCACCTTAAAGCCAATCTTGGCAGGCACACCCGTCTCACATTGGATGCTGACTACACCCCTTTTTATCGCCCACCCAGCGGTCATTTAAAAGGTGAGATCGATGCGTTTGAGCTGCCTAAGGCCTCCTCTTATTCAGGAGACGCAATAGGTTACAAAATGGATAGCGGCGAGTTGGATCTGATCATTGACTTCAATCTCGACAAGGGACAGATTGCAGCGGAGAACAAGATCGAAATCAACAGGCTCGAGGTTTCTCCGGTGAGTGACGAAAAGGCGCAGAAACTCACTGCAAAGATCTCCATGCCGCTGGATACCGCCCTCGGCATACTGGAGGATAAAAACGACAACATCGTGTTGAATATCCCTGTTTCCGGGGAGATGGGTAATCTACAGATAGACCCAAGCGATGTGATTTCGATTGCGCTGGGTAAAGCGATCAAGACGGGTGCGCTGGCCACGCTTGGCGCAGCGTTTTTTCCCTACGGAACGGCGATAGCAATTGCCACACACCTGGCAGACAGCAATTCGGCGATCCGCCTCGATCCGGTTGCTTTTGCAGCGGCTTCCGGGGAGTTGGAAGGTGAACATCGGAAATATCTGCAAAAGGTGGCTGAGGTGCTGAAGTCACGTCCGGGCATTGCCATTAAGCTCTGTGGCTTTGCCACGGAAGCGGATCGGGCAGAGTTTGACCGTAGGAGTCAGGAGGCGTGGAAGGCCAAGGTTGATGCGGCAAAGGCAGAAGCGGCCAAGGCAGATGCGGCAAAAGTTGCAGTAAAAGACGATAAATCTAGCGTAAAAAACGGTAAGAAGACGAAAAAGACACTCAAGCTGCCCCCCAAGCCCAAATCCGTCACGAACGAGAAGTTGCTGGAGTTGGCGCGCCAGAGGGCAGAATCGGTGGAGGATTATCTGGTCACCAAGCATGCTGTCGATCCCAGCCGGACTGCCGTGTGTCGTCCTGAGTTGGATAAAGATGCGAAAGCTGCGCCCCGTGTGGACGTTTTGATCTAAGGCATTTCACACAGTTCTTGAAATGAATTATGATGTCAGCCATGAATATTCAGAATCAGACCATGCTCGGGGCTGCGCCAGAGTTTCAGACGGTGCTGCGTGCAGCCAGAATTGTTGCTGCCACTGACGCCACCGTGCTGGTGACTGGTGAGAGCGGTACCGGCAAGGAATTGCTGGCTAACGCGTTACACCGCTACAGTCGGCGTTCCGATAAGGCCTTCGTGACCGTCAACTGCGCAGCTCTGCCGGAGCACCTGGCTGAGTCGGAGCTTTTCGGCCATCGCAAGGGTGCTTTTACCGATGCGGTTCAGGACGAAATGGGCAAGGTGAAAGCGGCTGATGGTGGTACGCTTTTTCTGGATGAGGTGGGGGAACTGCCCCACTCGATTCAGTCGAAACTGCTGCGTTTTATCGATTCGGGTGAGTGTCAGGCCGTGGGTTACCCTCGGGCTGAAAAACTGAACGTCCGGGTGATCGCCGCGACCAACAAGGATCTCGGCAAGGCGGTAAAAGAGGGCAGTTTTCGTCGGGATCTCTACTACAGGCTCTATGTCGTTCCCCTGGAACTGCCTGCATTGCGTGAACGTCCGGGTGATGTTGAACTGCTGTTCAACAGACTGACAGCGGAATTGTCAGCCCAGTACAGCCTTGATGCACCAAACTACAGTCGCTCGGTCTTGAAAGTTCTGCGTCGCTACAGCTGGCCGGGAAATGTCCGGGAACTGAAAAATTTCTGCGAAAGGATGCTGATCCTGTTTAGCGGTCGGGCGGTCCAGCCTGAAAACCTGCCGAGGGAGTTCCGCCATGAGGTGATTCCCCAGTCACAGCAGCCCGGTGATTTTGTTCTGCCTGCTACCGGTCTGAACATGGATGAACTGGAAGCAAACCTGATTTGCCAGGCATTGAGTCGGACTTTGGGAAATCGAAGCAAAGCGGCGCGTATGCTTGGACTCAGTCGAGATACTCTGCTGTACCGCATCAAGAAGTACGCAATAGAAAGCTAGCTTGCGTTAGTACACTCTCCCCGCTATCGAATTCGTAGGCACGATCAAGCGTAGCGGATCGGGCGTTCAGGCTAACCTGACCTACACGTTACCTCAGTGTTCACCATGTGCTGAATTGGTACGTGTGGTATTCGGCCAGATTCCCCGCGTTCCCGTAAAATTGTGGCATTTGCCACACTCTTCATTTCTTTTTTGGCAGACTGATTGTTGTCAATGAGCAGCCGTATTCCGGCACTCTAGACTGGCTGCTATTCACACCATTATTAATAGTGATTACGCAGTCATGAGGCGATCAAACACACTTCTGATAGTTTTTTTCAGCGCTGTTCTGTGTCTGATTTTTACCCTGGTGGATGCGGAACTTCGCCGTCAATCGGCAACTGCGGATCTGCAACATCGTTCAGCTCTGGTGGCGGAGTTGGGATTGACTGACTTGGCCTTGTTCACCGAAGCGCGTTATACGCGTCACCCGAGTCAGTCGGATCTGCATTCAGCGTTTCAGGATCATCCGATGGCATTGGAGCACTTTCCCAGCGGCTCATTGATTTTTCCCCCTCAGAGGCTTGGCCAGTGATCGACTTTTTCCGCAAGCAGAAGTATCTGATCGACTTTACCCTGGCTTCACTGTTACGGCGTAAAGGCAAAAATTTTGGTCTCCTGTTTGTCTATACGCTCATAGTCTTCATGCTTGCCTCTGTCATGCTGTTTACCCATGCGCTGCGGCATGAGGCTGGGATCATTTTGCAGCAGTCACCGGAGATCATTCTTCAACGCATGGTGGCCGGTCGGCACGCCTTGATGCCTGCGGACTATCTGGATCGTATTGGCCGGTTGCGCGGCGTGGTGGAGAAGAAAGTGCGTCTTTGGGGGTATTTCTACGATCCCGCGGTAAAGGCCAACTACACCATGATGGTGGATGAAACAAAGGGACTTTCCACCACGGAGACGATTATTGGCGCGGCTATCGCACGCACTCGGGGGGTCGGTGTCGGAGACTGGATCACTTTCCGCTCTCATGATGGTGCGGCCTACTCTTTTCAGGTGGCAGAGATACTCGATACGGCGTCGGAACTGGTTAGCGCCGATCTGGTTTTTCTCTCTGAGAAGGCCTATCGGGTCACGTTTGGCGTTCCTGAAGGTTACTTTACTGATCTTGTGCTGTCGGTTCGCAACCCGCGAGAGGTGCAAAAGATCGCGGAGAAGCTCTCGTTGAAACTGCCGGATACGCGTCCCATCCTGCGTGAAGAGGTGTTGCGTACCTACGATAGCATCTTCTCCTGGCGCCAGGGCATCGTTTTTGTCCTGTTGGCCGGTGCTGTGCTTGCCTTCGTGATTTTTGCCTGGGATAAGGCATCTGGTCTCAGCGCGGAAGAGAAGCGGGAGATCGGCATCCTGAAAGCGGTGGGCTGGGAGACCGGAGATGTATTGAGGATGAAGTTCTGGGAGGGGGCCATCATTTCGCTTGCCGCCTTTATCATCGGGTATCTGGCGGCCTATGCCCACGTCTTTTATGGATCGGCCAGTCTGTTTGAGCCGGTGCTCAAGGGCTGGGCCGTGCTCTATCCCGATTTTCAGCTGACGCCTTTTATCGACGGCATGCAGGTGGCAACGCTCTTCTTCTTTACGGTCTTTCCCTACACCGTGGCAACCATCATTCCAATATGGCAGGCCTCGATCACCGACCCCGATGCGATCATGCGGTAGTTGTAGATGTTCATTGAACTGACTGATATCAAGAAGGCCTTTAACCAGGGCCGGCCAAATGAGTTTTGGGCTATCCAGGGTATTTCCCTGAAGATCGAACCCAACAAGGTCACCTGCCTTAAAGGGGCGAGTGGTTCCGGAAAAACCACGCTGCTCTCCATGATCGGTTGTCTCTCGCGACCGACCAGTGGCCGCATTCAGCTTGGGGATCGAACTATCTCCAGTCTACCGGAACGCTTTCTGACCGATATCAGGCGCCATACCTTTGGTTTTATCTTCCAAAAATTCAACCTTATCCAGGGGCTGAGTGTGCTGGAGAACATCATGCTGCCAGCCTATCCGCTTGCGCCCGACCATAAGGTCTTGGTGGAGTCGGCCCACCGTCTGCTGGATCACTTCAACCTGAGCAGCAAGGCCGATAACCCAGTGGAGTGGCTCTCTGGTGGCGAGGCCCAGCGGGTGGCGATCTGCCGCGCCCTGATCAATGATCCGAAGATTTTGATCGCCGATGAACCGACGGCCAATCTCGATACAAAACTCTCCCGCGAATTCATGGGCCTGATCGATGAGTTATACAGGTCGGGTAAGACCATTCTGATTACCAGTCATGATCCTGTTGTCTTCGATTCACCCGTGGTGAACCGGGTAGTTGAGATGTGTGATGGCTTGCTTGTGCAGGAGTAAACCATGCTGCTGAATCCGGCTATCATGGCGCTTCTCCTGGTCTCTGCGGTGGTCAGTCTGATGTTGCTGCTGGCTGCGGGTTTCGGCTTGCAGGTTGTTCGACACTGGGATATCGACAGTGGTAGTGAACGTCAACTGAAGCTGGAGCGGCGCACCTATCTGATCTCGACCCTGCTGACCTGGGCGTTTGCCTCGGAACTGGTCTCCCTGTTGCTGTTCATCTACAACGCCGAATCCATGTCCGGTCAGTTTGTGGGTGCCATGTGCGCAACTGGTGTGCTCAACGTGAACGAGTGGGGGTGGCCCACCCTGTTTCTGAAGATGACGATATTCTTCAGCGGCGCGGCCTGGCTGTCACTCAACTACCTGGACAACCAGGGTTATGACTATCCACTGGTAAAATTGAAGTACGCGCTGCTGCTGCTGATCGTGCCGATGGTGTTGGCAGAGTTTTACGTTCAACTCCGTCACTTTCTGGAGATGGACCCGGATGTCATTACCTCCTGCTGCGGGGCGCTCTTCTCTGCAGATGCGGAAGGTGTGGCGGCAGAGGTCTCCAGTCTGCAGCCGAGAACCGCGATGTTCGCCCTCTATGGTACAGGTGTTGCAGCCCTGGGAAGTGGGGTCTGGTATGGACTAAGGCGTAGCGGCGGACCGCTGTTTGCGATTCTGAGCGGTATCGCTTTTATCATGGCGTTGGTGGCCATCGTCTCGTTCGTGTCACTCTACATATACGAGCATCCGCATCACCATTGTCCGTTCTGTATTTTGAAATCGGGTCACGACTATGCGGGGTATTTTCTCTATATCCCGCTATTTTTTGCCACTGCCCTGGCTTTTGGGGCTGGCATGATTGCACCCTGGAAACGGCTTCCGAGCCTTACTGACGCGGTGGAACGGAATGCCCCCCGGCTGACCTGGGTGGCGATCGGTCTTTTCGGGCTGTTTTATCTGATAGCCACTTGGGCTGTGTTGAGTTCGAACCTGGTGATGTCAGGGGTTTGGTGGTGAATTTTATTTTTATGGCCACGCGTTTTCGGCGTCATTTCTCCATTGCCGTTTTGCTATTGATGGCAGTGGCAGGCTGTAGTGAAGAGTCGCCAAGGCTGATCAAGGGCCAGCCTATGCCGGGTTTTCTCCTGGATCGGTTGGAGAGTGGCTCGTTGGACTTTCCGAATGCGTTGCGGGGCAAGGTGGTAGCCATCCGTTTCTGGGCCGACTGGTGTCCTTTCTGTGAATCAGAGATGAAAAATATCGAACCGGTCTATCGACTGCATCAAGAGCGGGGACTGGTTATTCTGGCAATCAATGTGCGGCAGGGCCGGAAAACTGCAGCTGCTTTTATCCGCAAGTTGAATATCTCCTACGATGTGCTGTTGGATCGGGATGGAGATGTGGCACGCCGTTATGGTGTGATTGCGCTCCCAACCACTTTCATTGTCGACCGTCAGGGTAATCTGCATACACGGATACTGGGTGAATCCACGCCGGAGCTCTTCCACAAGATTGTCGAGGAACTGCTGTGAACGGCGAGTTCACCCTTGCGCTTGCTTTTGCCACGGGTATCTTCGGAGCCTTTCACTGTGTCGGCATGTGCGGCGGCATCAATGGTGGATTTTTCATCCGCTATGGCAACTTCTCCAACCTGCTTCCCGTGTTGGCGTTTCATGGAGCACGTATCGGGGTCTATACCCTTCTTGGTGTCAGCGGCGCTCTGCTTGGACAGGTGGTGGTGCAGGCAGGTCTCGTCGGCAAAGCGCAGGGAGTCCTGATGATTCTTGCCGGGATATTGATTGTCGTCCTTGGCTTGAATCTGCTGGATCTGATTGGAAAGAAGAGAATACAACAAGCCCGGAAAGTGTGGTTTTCAGGGGATGATTTTATCAATCAAAAACAGAGTCTTCCATTGGTTGCCGGTTTGTTCAATGGCTTTGTTCCCTGCAGTCTGGTTTTTTCAGTAGCGATCAAGGCTGCTGCTAGTGCAGATCCACTAAATGCCGGGCTGCTGATGTTGGCTTTCGGGGCGGGAACACTGCCCGCTATGGCAGCAGTCAGTCTTCTGGGTTCATTTATTGGACAAAAAGTACGTGGCAGCATGGCAAAGCTTGCTGGAGTTGGCGTGGTTCTGCTTGGACTCTGGACGGTCTACGAAGGGGTGATCTTCTACGACATCATGCGTGGGTTGGCCAACTGGTAGTGTCTATTCGCTGAGTCATATCACGCAGACGGTGTTTTTGACGGACTATGTGAACAGTGTGAATTTGGTTAACTGACTGAAAAACCGTTAGATCTGTTATGCGGTATAGATCTTGCGACGTACCTGAACCGCAAGCACTTATATTTTGGTTAAAATCAGGAGCAGTAGATCATGAGCGAAGAAAAAAAGATCGATCGTAGAGATATGATGAAGATGCTGGCTGCCGTTGGTCTTGGCGGTTTGGCGGCTTCGGCAACAGCGGGGCAGGGCATTGGTGTCATGGTTCCCGGCAAGGGTTGGGTCAAGGCTACCGGTGAGAAATGTTTTGGTGACGGTACGCCACTGCAATTTATCCCCAAGACGGCACCGGATGAGAATCCATTGGAAAATGAGCTGCAGAAATATCCCAAGTGCCCCTACTGCGGCATGGACCGCACCAAGTTTCATCACAGTCGCCATCTTGTGCAATATGATGATGGCCTGGTGGACGGCACCTGTTCCATTCACTGCCTGGCTATCAGTCTGTCGCTAAACATCGATCGTGGACCCAAGGCGATCTATGCAGCCGATTTGGGCTCTGATGCCAAGATCAAGCCGTTGGTGGAAGTGGACAAGGTGAGCTACCTGATTGGTGCCAAACTGAAAGGCGTCATGACTAAGAAGAGCAAGAAGGCCTTCGCCTCCGCCGATGCCGCCAAGGCAGCGCAGGAGAAACATGGTGGCGAATTGGGTACTTTTGATGATGCGCTGCGGGAATCCTATCTGAGTATGGCTACGGATACAGTCATGGTTCGCAAGCGTCGTACAGAGCGCCGCAAACACATGATGAAAAAAATGAAAATGTAATCAAAGGGCTGATTGACATAGGTCGTGGCAGGGGTATTGGGATATATTCCTGCCGCTCCTACAATTGAATGTCATGCCTAAGATACAAAAGCTATGAACACAAACAATAGATTCATTCTAATAATTATTCTGGGTTTTCTGTTGCTGGCACAGCCAGTTGTTTCAGGATCTGTCGACCTGCCAAAGCCAGGTCCGACGGATACCTGCCCGGTATGTGGCATGTTTGTCGCCAAGTATCCGGAATGGGTAGCAACAGTACGCTACAAGGATGGCCATGCGCATCACTTCGACGGCGCTAAAGATCTCTTCAAATATCTGCTGGATTTGCCGAAATGGGCGCCGGGACACCAGGCTGAAAACATCGATTCAATTGGTGTCACGGAGTATTACGGCTTGGCGCTTATCGATGCGCATGAGGCTTTCTACGTAATCGGCTCAGATGTATTGGGGCCAATGGGCCATGAGTTGATTCCTCTGGAAACAAAAGAAGATGCGGAGGAGTTTCTGCGTGATCACAAGGGATTGAGCATCATTCGTTTTAACCAGGTTGTCGGTGAGATGCTGATAAAACTGGACAATGGGGTTTTTGAGTAGTTTGCCGACCCTCTTCTTGTGGTGCTTATCAATTAACCCATAAACCTCCAAGGGAGATTGAATCCTCTGGTAGTAAGAAGAACTGAATTCCTCAGTAAAACCAAATTAAGAATTATCAATGCTGATTGCTGACGTTTGTGAATAATAGGGATCGTCGGGAAAGGGCAGGAAGAGCTGTCACTATGCTCAAGCAGTATCGCCGCCCCTTCCTCGATGCTCCATAGAGACAGACCTGCAAGCATGGAAACTGGCCCCATACCCACACCTTCGTATGGGGCCATTTTTCAGCCATGACAGATAGCTAATCGAACTACCAGATTGAGCAGTGAGGTATGACGATGAGTACGAAAACTCAAACCCATTTAGATACAGTTGTTTTGATCGCCGCAGTGATTTGGGGCTTGGCCGCTTTGGTAATTTTGGTCGTATAGGCTAACTGTTTCAATCCATTCCAGACGATAGGAATCCGGTGCGCGAGGATATGGGCGCGCTGGAGGTTTTGCGGCTATAGATTTTTTCGCCTGGACGTTGGCGAGCGTGAAAAATATCGTCGATTATATTTCTGTGGATTTCGTTATACTGAGTTCGGCTTGCGACCGGAAATCAGTCTCTTAGAATTCACAAAATGCGCGTTCTCTTCATCTACTCGAATCACGTTCGTGATCTGCTGCCCGCGCCGCCGATCGGGTTGAGTTATGTGGCCAGCGCCACCCTGGATGCAGGCCACGAAGTCGAGTTTGTCGACATGCTGGTCAATGATCATGGCTTGCGTCAACTGCGGGGCACGTTAGAGAAATTCCGGCCCCAGGTGGTAGCGATTTCGGTACGTAATATCGATAACGTAGTGCATCAGCGCCTCTTGACCCATCTGGATGTGCTGGCGCAGCAGATCTCATTGGTCCGGGAAGTCAGTGACGTGAAGATTGTGCTGGGTGGCCCGGCGATATCGATCCTCGGGTGTAACGTCCTGAGCCATATCGACGCCGATTTTGCCGTATTGGGCGAGGGTGAGTTGGTCTTTCCCCAGCTATTGGAAGAGATGAGGGGAGAGGGGTGCTACCGCGATGTTCCTGGTGTCTGCTTTCGGGAATCCAGCGAAATTATCCCGGCACAGGCTCGTCGTCTGCCCGCTTTCGGTGCTTCCGGCATGGAGCGCTGGATCTCCTGGAAACGCTATGAACGCCTAGGTGCGACCTGGCCGATCCAGACCAAGCGGGGATGCCCGCTGCACTGTACCTACTGCACCTATCCCACCATCGAGGGCAGGCGTTTTCGCAAGCGTTCTCCACAGGATGTGGTGGCAGAGATGCGGGAAGTGAAAAGGGTGAAAAATCCCCGCTGCTTCGAGTTCATCGATTCTGTTTTCAACTCTCCGGAAAGTTATGCCATAGAACTCTGCGAAGAGATCATCCGTTCGGGTTTGAAGGTGAATCTGACCACCATGGGGGTCAATCCACGCCATCTCTCCGATGAATTGCTCAGCCTGATGAAGCGGGCTGGATTCAACTCAATGATGGTCACGCCGGAGAGTGCGAGTGATCGTATTCTCGATTCCATGCGTAAGGGATTTGATGTCGAGGCAGTCCGCCAGTGTGCCGAGCGGGTGCGGCGGTCGGGTATCCCCAGCATGTGGTTTTTCATGCTCGGTGCACCGGGTGAGACCAGGGAGACTGCCGAGGAGACTGTCTCGTTCGTGGAGTCTCATCTGAACTGGAAAAACTGCCTGCCGATGTTTACCACCGGCATCCGTATATTGCCGGGTACAGAATTGGCTGAACAGTCGTTTCAGACAGGTTATCTGCCCAAGAACATGGATCTTGCTCAATCTGTTTTCTATTTCTCTCCAGCGGTTTCAGAAGAGTGGCTGTTACGCCGGGTGAATCAGGCGGTGTCGGTTTGTCCTAATGTCGTCCATGCGGCAGAAGATCCATCCAGCAGTCCGATGACTGTGCGTGCTTTCAGGCTCTTGCACATGATGGGGGTGGCGCCACCTTACTGGCGCTTCTTCTCCCGTTTTCTCTCACTCGGGCCGGTACACAAGGGACGGGTCAGGCAGATTGCCAGTGGGAAGTTGCAGTTTCAGCTTTCGGAAGCTGAAAATAGTTGATCTCTTAACGCCCGATCCGCTGTGCTTGATCGAGCCTGCGTCCCCCCATTTCAATCAAGATATTTCTCTTGCCAGGCCTGGTATTTGTCATACACAAATTGGCAGTATGATTCCTTATCTTCAAACTGATCGGGTTGGATTGCATCGTACAGATAGTAATTAACCCGGTTGTTTTTCGTCAGCATGAATTCAATGATCTTTTGCGGCAGTGACTGGTCGCCCCAATGAAAGTCATCCTGTGATTCATAGTGTAGATAGACCGGTAAAATCGGGATGCCAGTTTGTATCGAGATATCGAAGATGCCATAGCGAAAATCATCGTGCAGACGTTTCCCCTTGATGCCGCCTTCAGGGTAGATCGCAATATTGAGACCATTGTGCAGTGCATTGGCAATCTCTTCGGTAACACTCTTGCGGGACTCTTTGGATTCCCTGCGAACAAAAAGCGTTCCTGCCGCTGCACTTATTCTGCCGGTGATCCACCAGTCGCGTACTTCGATCTTGGCTACGGAATGGACGTCGAACAGAGAGGGGATGCCGATATCCTCGAAGGCGGAAGGGTGATTCGCGATCAGAATAAACTGCTTTGGCAAGGGGTGTTGGTTCTTCTGATGCAGGCGCAGATCGACGCCCAACGCATGCACGAAGGCGCCGGACCACATTCTGAACAGGTATGTATACCAGCGTCTGGAGTTAGATTGTGCTGGCCAAAAGGAGAGGGGATAGAGCAGCAACGTAAGCAGGATCAGTTCGATCCAGCCCAACAACATCCAGGTTAATCGCAAGATAATACGAATCATCTGTTATCCCTATGGTTGCATGTCTCTCAGTCATACTTTCCACTATAGAATATTTTGCCCGTATCTATACTATGTAGACCGGTTCAAGCGCAGCGGAACCGGCAACCCTACAATATTGCCCGATCCGCTACGCTTGATCGGGCCTACACTGATTTAATCACCCCTAGCCGCTGCGATCTCCTTCAGGCTCTCTGCAGCTTTGACACAGCCCATTGGGATAACGATCAGCGTGAGGACGGTGGAGACGAAGACCCCGAACATCAGTGCGATCGCCATGCCCTGGAATATGGAGTCGGTGATGATAACACTGGCGCCACCCATCAAGGCGAATGCCGTAATCATGATGGGACGGGTACGGGCCTTACAGGAGCGCAGCACCGCCTCCCGCACATCATGACCCTGGCGCACCTCTTCCACGGCGAAATCCACCAGCAGGATTGAGTTGCGCACGATGATGCCTGCCAAGGCGATGAAGCCGATCATGGAGGTGGCGGTGAACTGGGCGCCGAACAGCCAGTGTCCGGGTACTATGCCAAGCAGAGTCAGGGGGATTGGCGCCATGATGATGGCCGGTACAGTAAAGTTCCCGAACATACCCACCACAAGCATATAGATCAGCACCAGCGCCACGGCGAAAGCGGCGCCCATGTCACGGAAGGTCTCATAGGTGACCGTCCACTCCCCTCCCCATTCGAAGGCAGACATGCCGGTGTTGCTCGGCGGGCCTGTCATGGTGCCGGAGAGGGTGACGCCGTCCGGTGTCTTATAGTCCTGCAATTTTTCGTCGATATCGATCATCGGGTAGATAGGGGCTCCCAGGCGGCCTACCGCATCGCCCACCACGTACTCCAGTGGACGCAGATCTTTGTGATAGATGATCGGCTCCTCCTCGACTTTTATAAAGCGGCCCAGTTCGGCTAGCGGCACACTGCCGCCACCGGGCTTTGCTACCGGCATGTCGCTCAGGGCCTTGGGATTGGCGCGCAGGGAGAGGGGCGCCTGCATGACGATCCAGGTAGATTCCAGTGCCGAGCCTGCGCGCACGTCGGTGATCTGGTAGCCTCCCATGGCGGCCGACAGGGCCTGTATGACGGCATTGGTTGTGATCCCCTGCATGGATGCCTTGCGAGTGCTGATCTCGAAACGCCAGGATTGATAGGGCTCGATCAGATAGTTGTCGACATCGGCCAGACCCTCGGCGGCATCGAAAAGTTTCGTCATATGGCGGGCAACCTCTCGGCGGGTTTTGTCATCCGGACCGTAGATCTCCGCCACCACGGATTGCAGCACCGGTGGACCCGGCGGCATCTCAGCCACGGTGATTCTCGCACCCATGGCTCGGGCTATCGGGGTCAAAGTTGCACGCGCCGTTTCGGCGATCTCATGACTGGTGCGCTTGCGTGCTTTTTTGTCGAGCAGTTGAACCTGAATTTCAGCCAGCCAGGACTTCTCCCGCAGGTAGTAGTGACGCACCATACCGTTAAAATCGAAGGGACGGGCAGAGCCAGTATAGGTTTGCAGTGCGGTAACTTCCGGCATCTTGCGCAGCTCTTCCGCCAGCTCCCTGGCCAGATTGCTGGTGGTCGGCAGGGCGGTGCCCTCCGGCATGTCTATGATGACCGCGAACTCGGGTTTGTTATCGAAGGGCAGCATCTTCACTGTCACCGCAGTGGTGTAGAACATACCGCAGACGGCGAAGAAGATGAGGATCAGGCCGATCAGGAAGCCCCAGCCTAACCGCTTGTTGTCGAGCAGGGCGGGAATCAGCTTGCGAAACAGCTTGTCCAGCTTCTCGTTGGAGGCGTGCTCCTTCTCTTCGGCTTTTTTCAATTTCTCCATGGAGGGACGGATGCGCATCACCAGATAGGAGGTAAACGCGAAGGCGGCGAACAGGGAGATCATCATCGCCACCGACCCGAGTACCGGAATCGGTGCCATGTAGGGTCCCATGAGGCCGCTGACAAAGGCCATCGGCAGCAGGGCGGCAACCACGGTAAAGGTGGCAAGGATGGTGGGGTTGCCCACCTCCCTTACAGCATCTACGGCGATATTGGTGTCCGGTGAACCGGCGATCAGCCAGCGCCGGTAGATATTCTCTACCACCACGATGGCGTCATCCACCAGGATGCCGATGGAGAAGATCAGGGCGAAGAGGGAGACCCGGTCGATACTGAAACCCATAACGAAGGCAGCAAATACCGTCATCAGGATTACCACGGGAATCACCACGGTGACCACGATCGCAGGTTTGAGTCCCAGCGCCCACCAGACCAGCAGGGTGACGATGCCGGTTGCCACGACCAGTTTGAACAGCAGTTCGTTGACCTTGTCCTGGGCGGTGGCACCGTAGTTGCGGGTTACCTCGACCCGGACCTGATCCGGGATAAGCCGTCCCTTGAGGGAGTCGGCCATCTCCAGGATTGCGTTGGCTACGGTGACTCCGTTGGAGCCCTCTTTCTTGGCAATGGCGACAGTGATCGCCTGCTCGCCGTCCGCCACTATCTCTTCGCCGCTGACTTGGGCATAGGCGGGGCCAGTGTAGTAGTTCACATAGTTGTCGATCTCTTCCATCGTGTGGCTGACACGTGCCACATCCCGCACGTAGACGGGTTTGCCGTTGTTCACGCCTACCACCAGGTTTTGCACATCCCGTGCGTTACGCAGGAAACTGCCGGCATAGACCCGCAGGTTACGGTTGTCCGCCTCCGCGTTGCCGACTACATTCTCGGCATTGGCGCCACGGATCACGTTTGCCACCTGCTCGGCAGTGACATTGGAGCCGGAGAGTTTGTTGGGTAATATCTCGACCCGGATCTCATCACGCTGGCCGCCCACCACAAAGCCCTGGCCGGTATCGGGGATCTGCTTGAACTCCTGCAGCAGATTCAGACCCAGACGTCGCAGACTGCCGCCGTCCAACTCGCTGGACCAGAGGGTAAGGGTTACCACCGGCACATCGTCGATGCCCTTCACTTTGACCAACGGCGGCATCTGCACGCCGCTGGGCATATTGTCGAGGTTGGAGGCAAGTTTGTCGTGCACCTTGACCAGCGAGGATCCGGTCTTCTCACCGACCTTGAAGCGGACGGTAACCACCCCTTCGCCGCGGGCGCTGGCGGAGTAGACATGTTTGACGCCTGGGATCTCGCTCATGATCCGTTCCAGCGGATTGACCGCCATATCCGCCACCTGCTGGGCGCTGGCGCCGGGATAACTCAGAAAGATATCCACCAGGGGCACGGAGATTTGTGGATCCTCCTGCCGGGGCGTGGCCATCAGGCCCAGGATGCCCATCGCCAGCATCGCCAGGAAGAGCAGCGGGGAGAGGGGGGAGTGGATAAACGAGCGGGCGGTTTTGCCCGCCAGGCCAAGGTTGTTCTGGTCGATCTCAGACACGGCAGGCACCTGTTATTGATTGTTGTTCGGAGCTTGTGCGGATTCAGCAGGCGTCACTACCTGAGTGCCTGCACGCAGGCCTGGTGGTGGATTATTGATCAGCAGGTCGCCTTCCCGAATGCCGGAGAGGACCACCGTGTTGTCGGCATTGGCCGACTCCCCGAGACGCACCACGCGCAGCTTGGCAATACCCTCGGCATCGACGGCGAAGACCAGTGGCAGCCCGCCTTTTTTACGTACTGCGCTGTTCGGGATGACCAGATTGCTGTTTTGACGTGTGCTCAGGTCGGGTACGCTTACCTCCGCATACTGGCCGACGGTGGTGACTGTGTTGTCGGGCAGATCCAGTTCGAAACGCACCGTATGCTGGGTGCGGTCGGCAACCGGGAAGATGCGGCTGATTCTGGTGTGTATGACGGGATCCGCGCCGTCCAGTCTGACCCCAAGCGACATTCCTTCACTCAGTCCCGGACGCAGACGAACTGGTACATCGGCCAATACCTGAAAACCTGAGGTCTCACTGTAGACCAACAGAAGCTGGCCTGGCTGCACTGTGTCACCCACCTCGACATTGACCGATTCAATCACACCGCTGAAGGGGGCGATGCTGCGGGCATCCCGCAGGCTGGCCTGAATCTCCTTGATCTGCGCTTCGGCCTGTTTGTACTTGGTGTTGGCCTGGGCGACCTGGGTCTGGCGGTTAACCACATCGGAGTGGCGCTCCGCCCCCCGATTGCGCATGCCCATCATATTCTGCATCGGGTTGGTAAACGCCTGATCCATCATCGAAGGCATGCCCATACCGCCTGGGGCGGTGCTACCGGCAGTGGACTGGGGTGATCTGACCTCCCGGTGGAGCTGCACGTTGGCGTTGCGCATGGAGGCGAGGGCCGCGTCTCTCTGGGCAACGGCCGCATCCAGTTTTGCGCGCAGCGCGCTGTCATCGATGCTGATCAGTTCGTTGCCCCGGTTGAACCTGTCACCCTCCTGCCCGGCGATCTGTCTGATACGCCCAGGGATCTGGGCAGTGAGTTGTGCGGTCTTGCGTGCTGCCACAGTGCCTGCGATATCGATGGTCAAGGGTATCAGTTCACGTTTGACCTTCATGATCTGGTAGGCCTGTTCAGCTTGCACGGTCAGTGGGCTGAAATTGAGAAAGCTGGCCAGAATGGATATCAGCAGGGGCTTCGTGTGCGGCATCGGCTACTCCTTTTTAGGGTCTGATTTCAGTTTGAAAATTGCCGGCAGATCTGGTGGATCAGGTTGAGGCAGTGTCCCCAGGGAAACCCGTCTCCCGGGGAAAGGGCAGTCTCAGGTGCTGTGCCGCTGCTGACGTATAGTACCAGTCGGATTGGAACGAACTGCACCCGGATCGAACTTGACGTAAAACGACCCGATTATAGGTAATTCCAAAGCTTTTTGGTAATTGGTGAATACCTATAAAATCCCTGGTTATTCCGGTGTGGATCAGGCGGCTGTGGACTCAATTTTGCTGAGTAGACTTTGTAGTGGCACAGGACGGCTGAATAGATAGCCCTGAAAATACTCACACCCTTTCTCCTTGAGAAATGCAAAAGCTTCCGGGGTCTCCACGCCTTCGGCCACGACCTTCAGTCCCATGTGTCTTGCCATGTCGAGAATCGTCTCCACAATGATGGCATCGTTGGGGTCGGTTGAGATGTCGCGCACGAATGAACGGTCGATTTTCAGCATTTCAACCGGCAGTTGCTTGAGATAGGCCAGTGAAGAGTGGCCGGTACCAAAATCATCGATAGAGAAACTGATGCCACATTTTTTTAGCTGCTGCATGCGCGCTACTGTCTGTTCAAAATTCTCTATCAGCACATTTTCCGTGATCTCGAAGCGCAGGTGTGCGGGGTTGATTCGACAGCCGTGGATAATGTTCTGCACACGTTCGACGAAGTTGGCCTCGCGAAACTGTTTTGGGCTGACGTTCACAGAGAGGGTAATTGGCCGATTAAATCCTATCTGTGCCATATCCTTGCAAGCGGTGGCGAGCACCCAGTCACCAATCTTATAGATGAGTCCGGTCTCTTCCGCCACGGATATGAATTCATTCGGGGCGATGAGGCCGTGTTCCGGATGGTTCCACCGCAGAAGCGCTTCTGCGCCGATACATGTACCGGTAATATCCACCTGCAGTTGATAGTAGAGTTCCAGCTCACCGCACACCAAGGCTCTGCGCAGACCCTTTTCGGTCTCCAGGCGCTGATGAACAGCCTCCTGCATGCTTGGTTGAAAGAATCGGCTCTGATCCCGCCCCTCCGCCTTGGCGCGGTACATCGCCACATCGGCCTGTTGCAGAAGGTCTTCCGGTACAGCGCCATTGATGGGAAACAGGGTGACGCCGATACTGGCGCTCAAGTGCAGTTCGTGCTCCTGAACCATGAATGGTTCGGTGAATAACTGTTGTACCTGCGCTGCGAAATTCTGCACCCAACTGGAGGTTATCTCCCTGCTATCGCCGATCTCAGTGAGCAGAATGACAAACTCGTCACCACCCAAGCGGGCGGCGGTGTCTTCGTTGCGGATTCGGTGCTGGAGTCGTTGGGCAACTTGTTGTAGGAGTTGATCACCCACTTGGTGACCGAGGGAGTCGTTGATGTTTTTGAAATGGTCGAGATCGAGAAACAGGATCGCGCCAAAGTGTTGATGCCGCTGTGCGCGGGTGATCTCCTGGTTGAGGCGGTCTATGAACAGGCGGCGGTTCGGCAGTTGGGTCAGTTCATCATAGTGGGCCTGGTAGATGATCGTCTCTTCAGCGCGCTGCCGTTCATAACGGACTTTTAGTGACTCCTGAATAGACTGGCTGATCCGCCTGGAGGAGGCGAACACCATCGCCGTGAAGAGGATGCCCATGATTGTCATGGCGTATCCGACATCTGACTCCAGGGAGAGGAAACGCCAGACCAACGGTAGCAATGTCAGTAGCAGAAAGGCTGCCGCCGCCGTAAAGACGGAGGAGAGGGTGGTGACTGCGCCAGCCGACATGCCGGCTATGACAAAAACCAGAAGTGCCTGATAGGCAACATGCTCCAGCGGAAAAAGCAGCAGAGATGCAGCGCCCCATAGTGCGCCGGAGAGAGTGGCGCCGAGGATTGCCAGCTTTCTCCAATGCTCGATCTCATTATCCTGCGTAGGCGTAATGGAGAGAAAATTGCGATAGGTCAGAAAGCGGTAGAGCGTTGTCAGGTAGACAGCAACAAGCCAGCCAATGATCGTCGAGTGGTCAATCACCCGCCACAACACGAGCGACAGTATTGAACTGTTGATCAGGATGGCGAGCAGAGAGAACGGCATCGATCGGTAGATCAGCCGGGTCTGCTCCGCTTTGATATTTTGCTCTGCACTAGCGTCCTTTGCCAATTCGCCAGTATTTTGAATCATAGTAATAGTTATATTCGAATTCAGGGTTTGCCTTGGATCAAATGGAGCGTATAGATAAAGCACTCTTCTACTTATATCGGCATGATAGCCTAAAACATGAATTTAATGAGGATATAGTTCTATTTTTGTCTACGGGGTCCAGGAGAGATCCGGCTCTTCGCATGTTTCGAGTATGACTCGCCGTGTGCCATCGCGCAGGTCGATGGCGTCCTGCCACTCATCCCCCGCTGGGGTAATGGGTTCCCCCACGATCACTTTAAGGGGGTTTCTCCGGGGTTTCCAGCGGTTGGCGGGCAGCAGTTTTCGGCTGCCCTTGAGGGTCACCGGTATTACCGGAACCCTGTTTTGAGTGGCGGTGACAAATGCCCCCAGGCGGAAATGTTGCAGGCCTTCACGGGCGGTAAAGGTGCCTTCGGGAAAAAACAGCAGTGTTTCCCCCTTTTGTGTCTGTTTGGACAGAAAGGATGTGTCGCCGGCGCCGCCGCCATGGTCGAAACGTTCGACAAAGAAGGTGCCGATGCGTCGCAGAAACAGTCGGGGAATGAATTTGTCCAGCAGTTCCGCCTTTGCCACAAAATGAAAGGTGAACGGCACTGCTGCGATCAGAATAAGACCATCCAGATAACTTGAGTGGTTGGCCACCAGTACCGAGACCCGGTTTTCCGGTATATGGTTCAGTCCCTCGACCTGCAGGCGGATGCCGCAGAGTTTCATCAGCAGCCTGGCGCTGTGGTGCATGATGCTGCGACGCAGGCCGGTGCCCGGAAGCAGTATCACGAGCAGCCAGACAATCGAGGCACCGACAAGGAACAGAGTCCAGGCATATCCGGCGTAGAGCAACTCGCCGGTTTTGTGTCGCCATCTCTGCAACTGCACCGGCAGACCGGCGGCAATCAGATCAGCAAACTGCCGCCAGACAGGTGGGCGGCCTTTGATCAGTTCCCCCTGTTCATAGGCTTCACGGCAGGCAGTGCGGCGTATCTTTCCACTCGATGTCTTGAGTACGGTGTGTGGCGGCACCAGGGAGATGTCGTCCGGTGGTGCATCGATCAGTTGACTAAGTGAGCGCATGATCTCGGTGCGTAACCGCTGTTGTGTATCCGCTGCCATCTCCCTGATTTCGGCCATCACCACCAGCTCCTCTGTGCCTGTTGCCCCATCCAGGTGACCGAAAACCGCCACGCAGCCCTTGCGGATACCTTCGATCTCTCCGATTTTCTCTTCCACCTCCTGAGGGTAGATGTTGCGCCCGGCACGGATGATCATGTCCTTGCTGCGGCCAGTCAGATAGATCTCATCTCCAACCTGGTAGGCCATGTCGCCGGAGTCGAGCCAGTCGCCGTCAAACAGTTGGTGGGTGGCTTTGGGATTGCGAAAGTATCCGCGGGTGGCGGAAGGCCCCTGAAACTGCAGGCGGCCCTCCTGGCGATCTGGCAGCACCTGGCCGTTTTTGTCCAGGATACGGATGTCGTGATTCGCCAGTGGCGCTCCACAAGCGACGAACTCCAGGGGGAATTCATCGCTCTCCCCGGCCACAAGGGCCAGACCGGACTGCCGCATCGGGCGACGCTGAATGCGATCGATAGGGGCAACCCTGCCGGGGGGTGGAAATGCCAGACCCACGGTACACTCCGCCAAGCCGTAGACCGGCGCCATCGTATTATTAGCAAAGTCATAGCTGGAAAAACGGCTGCTGAAGCGGCGGATGGTCGCTGGGCTTACCGGCTCGGCACCATTGAAAGCCATCCGCCAGCTGCTGAGATCGAGGCCTTCGATCTCCTCGTCCCGAACTTTTTTCAGGCACAGTTCGTAAGCGAAATTGGGTGCCGCGGAGAGAGTGCCCTTGTGTTCGTGAATCGCCCACAGCCAGCGTTGTGGTCTGACAAGAAACCGCAGGGGTGACATCAGCACCAGGGGAATGCCGAAATAGAGACTGCCGAGCCAGGCGCCGATCAATCCCATGTCGTGATAGAGGGGCAGCCAGCTGACGAAGACATCTTCCGGAGTGATCGCCACCGCCTCCCCCATGGCCCGGATATTTGCCAGCAGATTGAAATGGCTTAGCTGCACACCCTTTGGGGAGCCTGTGCTGCCGGAAGTGTATTGGATGAAGGCGATATCATCAGGCCGGGAACGCGGCAGCGGGGTTGAAACAGACTCTTGATCGAGATCATTTGATACCAGTATCTGCAGATCCTGATTGAGCAGATTTCTAAGCAGGATGGAGACGCTCTTTGCCTCCGGGACGGTGATCAACATAACTGCGCCGGCATTTTCCAGGATGCGCACATGCCGTTTCAGATGATCTTCGATCTGGGAGAGTCTGACGGGTGGATAGATGGGAACAGGGGTGGCGCCGGCCAACAGAATTCCGAAGAAACTGAAGAGATAGTCAGCCCCTGTGGGCAGCATGATCGCAACTGTTTGATTGGGTTGCAGGCCGCGCTCAATCAGGGAGATCGCAACCCTGCGTGCACCCTGCCAGAGTTTTTTGTAACTGATTGGTGTGGGCTGCTCGCCGTCACCATAGAGGAGGATATGGGTGTGGTCGGGGCTCTGTTTGCTGTGCCATTCAAGTACCTCCGGCAGAGTTTTAGCCTGTTCCGGGAGTTGGGCGAGATGTGTGACTTCTGCGGGTGACTGGGGTAGAACACGCATCTTCTCCTGCAGCGTCGGATCTGTGGAGAGGATGCTCTGGAGGATGTCCGCCGGTGTTTCAGCCGTTGCGAACAACTGCTCGGGCAACTGTACTGCAAATTGTTGTTCCACCCGGTTCAGCAGTTCAACCCGGCTGAGGCTGTCGAAACCGAGGTCACTGTCCAGCCTGTCGGCCAGTTTTGGATCTGGAAGATTTGCCTGCCCGGGATGAAGTTCAGCCACCAGCTCCCCCACGACGGAAAGCAGCTGGGTGGAGGTCTGTTTTTCATCCAAGTCTTTGGTATCGGAAGTAATGGGCACTGCCTGAAAAAGTCCGGATTTTTTATATTAGTCGATATCACTAGTGTCCCAACGTTAAATCGAATAAATTCAATTGGTTATCCATGGCGCATTCTTCACTTTTGCAATCGGATTTCATAAGCAACTGATCCAATGGGGTTTTCTCGAAAAGAGTAAGGCTC
>JAESPD010000200.1 GCA_016756855.1 gamma proteobacterium endosymbiont of Lamellibrachia anaximandri
GAGAGAAATTAAGAGAGGAATTAAGAGAGAATTAAGAGAGAAATTAAGAGAGAATTTAAGAGAGAAATTAAGAGAGAAATTAACAGAGAAATTAACAGAGAAATTAACAGAGAAATTAACAGAGAAATTAACAGAGAAATTAACTGAGAAATTAAAAGAGAAATTAAGAGAGAAATTAACAGAGAAATTAACAGAGAAATTAACAGAGAAATTAACAGAGAAATTAACAGAGAAATTAACAGAGAAATTAACTGAGAAATTAAAAGAGAAATTAAGAGAGAAATTAACAGAGAAATTAACAGAGAAATTAACAGAGAAATTAACAGAGAAATTAAGAGGGAAATTAAGAGACAAATTAAGAGAGAAATTAACTGAGAAATTAAAAGAGAAATTAAGAGAGAAATTATGAGAGAAATTATGAGAGAAATTAAGAGAGAAATTAAGAGAGAAATTAACAGAGAAATTAAGAGGGAAATTAAGAGAGAAATTAAGAAAGAAATTTAGAGAGAAATTAAGAGAGAAATTAAGAGAGAAATTCAGAGAGCAATTAAGAGAGCAATTAAGAGAGAAATTAAGAGAGAAATTAAGAGAGAATTAAGAGAGAAATTAAGAGAGAAATTAAGAGAGAAATTAAGAGAGAAATTAAGAGAGAAATTAAGAGAGAAATTAAGAGAGAAATTAACAAAGAAATTAACAGAGAAATTAACAGAGAAATTAAGAGAGAAATTAAGAGAGAAATTAAGAGAAAATTAAGAGAGAAATTAAGAGAGAAATTAAGAGAGAAATTAAGAGAGAAATTAAAAGAGAAATTAAGAGAGAAATTAAGAGAGAAATTAACAGAGAAATTAACAGA
>JAESPD010000201.1 GCA_016756855.1 gamma proteobacterium endosymbiont of Lamellibrachia anaximandri
GGGAAATGATTAGCTGTACTGGGCATCAAGCCGGGTGCTTAAAGAACATTGGCAGGTATCGTATACCGAATTCACCAATGCAGCGGCCATGCACTGAGGTTCTACTCTACTAGATTTCAATAGAGAATAATCATGCCATATGTAAATATCAAAATTACGGATGAAGGGGCTACAGAGAAGCAAAAACAAGAATTAATCAAAGGAGTGACTGATTTGCTTCAAAATGTACTGAATAAAAATCCAAATACTACTGTTGTAGTCATAGATGAGGTTAAAACTGATAACTGGGGTATAGCTGGTGAAAGTGTAACTGAAAGGAGGAAAAGAGGTGAATAAATCAACCCCAATAACAAATGGCTCACATCACATAGGGCTAACAGTATCGAGGCTTGAAGAATCAGCCAGGTTCTTTATAGATATTCTTGGGTGGTCTGAGGTAAGGCGAGATCTAGATTATCCAGCCATATTTGTTTCAGATGGAACATTGATGATCACGCTATGGGGAGTAAAAACTGAATCTCCTGTGGAATTTAATAAGAATGAAAATGTAGGGCTACATCATTTAGCATTATCAGTTGACAGCTTTGAAACACTAGAAGCTGTCTATAAAGAAATAAAAGAAAAAGGCCTGAAAATTGAATTTTCACCAGAGCTATTAAGAGATGGACCTGCAAATCATATGATGTGTTATGAGCCAAGTGGCATTAGAGTCGAATTCATCCATGTGCCAAAATAAATCTAATCGGGTAAGGGAGGGTATCTAACCCTCCCTCCCCACACCACCCGGCATGCGGGTCCGCAGCGGGCGGTTCATCAAGCATAGTGAAACTTAATCCAATGTT
>JAESPD010000202.1 GCA_016756855.1 gamma proteobacterium endosymbiont of Lamellibrachia anaximandri
CTGCTCATGATCTTTGATCCTTTGCATCGCATTGGATCAACAGCATAGAATCAGAAAGCTATGTTGTCAAGCTTCTATTGGTGCAAGTTTGTTAATCTGGATGGTGGGGGGGTGAGTAGTTACATAAATGATTCTGTAAGGACCGACAAAAACTTCTCTGATTTGATCTATGTCGTATTCAGGGACTTGGCGCCCAGACAGGGGAAATGCTCCTATCTGCTGTGATTTTCTTGTAATTTGATCGACTGTACGAAGCGCGTATATCTTGGAGTCTCGCGCAATGTATGCATATATAGCATCCAAATGCTGCTTTGCCGTTTCAGTCCAGTGAACTTTCATTCAGGGAGCCCATATTTCCCTCTAATTTCTTTCACATCTGTTGTTCTGCCGGCCCTGCTGTCTTCTAACCCACTCTCAATGGCCTCACGCACATAGATCTCGTGCATCAAGTCTTCCCAAGTTGCATCGGCTGGTAGTTGATCAACCAGCCTATGGGCATCTTTTTTTCTAACTACGGCAGACATTATTAATCCTCATATTTATTCGCTATTACCATCAGCTTGATTACTTGATACCATAATAATCTATCACCGAGAGTTCGATAGCATTCCAGCCGACATTGATATGAAATTAGGCCATCTCAACACTTACTGACAAGTAAGGAAAATTGAAAGGCCCATCTTCATGCATATTATTGAAAAAATAGTGGTCTGTCCCGAATGGCACTTACTTTAGGATTAACATATTGATATAACAATAAAAAAGGCTGGTTCAGGTGATAAGATGCAAATCGCCAAACCCACACCAATCAACTCAGGAACCAGCCTTAAT
>JAESPD010000203.1 GCA_016756855.1 gamma proteobacterium endosymbiont of Lamellibrachia anaximandri
TTGTACCGACCACCTGGTTCCAGCCATCACCGCCATCGATCTCCTCCACGCCCTGCAGATTGGAGAGATCATCCGAAACACGGATGGTGTCGTTGTAACGACCGCCCTGAACTGTGTCATAACCATCACCACCATCGATCTGATTAAGACCATCATCCCCGTGCAAAGCAAATGTATCGTCACCACCGAGCCCTTCAAGGCGGTCATTCCCCTCTTGACCATATATCGTGTCGTCACCCGCTCCACCAATCAGATGATCCGCACCACGTGTACCTGTGAGCTCAACACCTGCAGGTTTTTCATTCAGGTCACTGACATTAACGGTAAATGACTGCGTACTGCTGGTGCCATCCGCACTGGTCGCCTTAACGTATATGTCATGAAAAATCGCGGTTTCAAAATCAAGTTGGGCACCATCACGCACAGTGATTTCACCCATCCTGGAATCGACCGTAAAGGGGCCATCGGTTACCGCATTGCCATCGTCATCAACAATGGAGTAGCTGATGGCATCGCCATCCACATCCATAGCAGATGCCGTAATACCAACCGAAGTGCCGTTGGCTGAATTCTCTGCAACCGTATTGGAAGCAGTGTCTGCATCGGAGACGATATTGATGCTGTCATTGACACTATCAACCGTGACATTCAGGGTTGATACTGATGCGGTCGTATCTCCACCATCAGACTCAGTGCTGGTAGCCGTGACACGCAGGTTAAAGTCATCGTAACTACTCACCCCCATCCGCATAAAGCTGACCAGAAAGCGCCAACTGAATAGCGACCAGCGGATTGTATCCCTGATTCGCCATGGTCTGTAAGT
>JAESPD010000204.1 GCA_016756855.1 gamma proteobacterium endosymbiont of Lamellibrachia anaximandri
ACGAGGGGACTAAGGGAAATGATTAGCTGTACTGGGCATCAAGCCGGGTGCTTAAAGAACATTGGCAGGTATCGTATACCGAATTCACCAATGCAGCGGCCATGCACTGAGGTTCTACTCTACTCGCCACAGAAAATACCCGTGGTAGTAGCAAGGCAAAAATACTGATAGAAGCAGGAAGGAAGGCAAATCCGCAGCGTGAAGCAAATCGGCCAGAATGAGCGGAAGGGAAACAAAAGGAGGGCTTGTCGGGCGGCTACAACAAGCAAATCAGTAGTTCAAGAATAGTTTAGTGGCTTCGTTGGGGTAAGCCCGACAAGCCAGTTTGTTTTCATGGGTGGCTTCCAGAAGGCAATCCACAAAAGCAAAGGCCATTCCCTTCGATGAAGGCCGGTGGCACAAAAATGCGTGAAGGCTATGGTTTCTTTTCAAAAGCCCCTACTTTGGAGCCACGGTGGTGCGACAAAGGTCGTGCTTCCAACCAACGTTGGTGGCGAACAAGAAGCTCAAGAGGGACGCGGCACAAAGTGCGGCGCCTTTGGGGAGCAAGGTGGGGCGTGAAGGTAAGTGGCGCTGTTCAGCGTTGGTGGAGCCGCGCCCCTTAGCTTAGGCGTTAGCTGTGAAAATCTTTGAAAACGCACATCGTCGATCTGGCGGAGATAAAATCGAAGTTAGTGGTATGAATGTTTGGTCAGTTCCACAGAACGATGGTGTGTGCCAATTTGGTAGTTCAGGCCAACGATGCAGGAATTGTTCAAAGGGTTGAGTGGAAATCACCCGCATCCCATTCGTAATTGCTTTTAGGTGAGTGGTT
>JAESPD010000205.1 GCA_016756855.1 gamma proteobacterium endosymbiont of Lamellibrachia anaximandri
TACCGCTAAGGGCCGTGTAGTCACCCGGTGCATTGGCAGTGACATCCGCTGTGGCATAGTCAACCGTTACCGTGCCGTCCGAACCGCCGGTGCGATCTACCGTCAGCGTGATAGCGGGACCACCCTCCGACAGGGTCGCGGTGGCGGCACTCAGGTCCAGGGTGCCCGCATTGCGGACGCCGTCATCGATGATGGTTACCGTGGTGCTCGTCTGGGTGCCCAGGCTTGCCGCCACTGGATTGGAGAGGGTCACCGTGAAGTCTTCACTCGGCTCCCAGGTCGCATCATCAGTCAGGGTCAGTGGGATCGTCTTGCTCAGTTCCCCGTCGAGGAAGGTCAACGTACCGGTAGCCTGGATGTAGTCACCCGGCTGCAGTGCGCCGCCATCTGCTGTGGCGTAGTCAACCGATACGGTGCCATCCGAACCACCGGTGCGGCTTACTGTCAGTGTAATGCCGCCAGCGGTATTCTCCGCAACGCTCTCCGTTGCGGTACTCAGGTTCAGAATCCCCGCATTGCGTGGATCGTCATCGTCGATGGTCACTGTCGCAGTGGCCAGGCCCAGGGTGGCATCCCCCGGGTTGGAGAGGGTCAGGGTAAACGTCTCACTCGGCTCCCAGGTCGTGTCACTGGTTGGGCTCAAGGTCAGGGTCTTGCTCAGTTCTCCATTGAGAAAGGTCAGCGTACCGCTAAGGGCCGTGTAGTCACCCGGTGCATTGGCAGTGACATCCGCTGTGGCATAGTCAACCGTTACCGTGCCGTCCGAACCGCCGGTGCGATCTACCGTCAGCGTGATAGCGGGACCACCCTC
>JAESPD010000021.1 GCA_016756855.1 gamma proteobacterium endosymbiont of Lamellibrachia anaximandri
CGGCGACCAGGGACTGGATCTGAGTCTTCATCGTCTTCGTTCGGTTTGGACTGCGGAAAACGAATAAGAATAACAGATTGGAGGTCATCGAGGAGGTGAAGGGTACGATGACGGCCAGTAGCGTAAACACAAACCAGTGGGCGCGTTCACGGCCCAGCTGTGAGTCAGAAAATGGGGCTTGGAGAGCGCGTAGCAGGTCGCGTAGAATGAACATTGAATGGGGGTTCTTTTTGGTGTGTTATCAATGATTTAGCACCACTGATTATACCCGAAAAGCGGCCCTCATTCACCCTATCCGATTGATATTTCTGTGATTATTTACGCTTCATGCATGCAGGGGGAATTAAAATACTATCCCGAAAATATTAGCTACTACTTATATTTGCCGGCAAAAAACGGTGAAACTTCAGTATTTAAATAGCAACCTACTTGAAATAGTAACCTACGGCGGAAACCTTATTTTGAACAGTGCCTCTCCATGTGTTTGCCGGACTCGGCGGTGTTTGGCGGAAGAACCGCTCGAAGTGGAGTGCGATGCCTGCGGCCTTGATCCCATCTGCCAGGTACTTGATTATGCAGAGGCAGGCAGCGGGGTTCCCGAGGGTGTCCTGTTGCGTCGGCTGCCGGTGGCCAGGGGTGAGACGCTATTTCAAGCCAACGGGGCCTTCAGCTCCATCTATGCAGTCAAATCCGGCTCCTTCAAGACCTATACATCCTCTCCTGGAGGTGGCGATCGGGTGATCGGTTTCCATCAGCCTGGCGAGTTGATCGGCGTCGAGGCGGTCTCCAGCGGCAGCTATCCCTGCACTGCGCGTGCACTGGAACCCAGTAGTGTATGCGAACTGCGGATCTCCCGGTTACCAGAGGCCGGGCGTCCTAATGAGGCCGTACAGCAGGCGCTGATCCAGTTGCTCGGCAGCGAAGTGGCCTTCAGCCACATTGTCACCACCGCGCTGATTCAGCAGAATGGCGAGCAACGATTGGCCGCGTTTCTACTGAATATTTCCCACCGCCGTTTAGAGCGTGGATTGCCGGAGAGCGAATTCTGCCTGCAGATGTCCCGCGCCGATATTGCCAACTACCTCGGCTTGGCCAGCGAGACGGTGAGTCGACTGTTGACCCGGTTTCAGAATCAGGGGTTGATTACACTGCGCCGTAAGCAGGTTCTGCTTCGGGATCACGCCGGGCTGATGTCGATCATTGAGCCCAACTAAAGTCCTTCTCTTCTCTTGCCGGCAGGCATGTTTTTTGTGTAATGACACAAAAAACATACGGAAATCCAATTAGTTTATTAGCGATTCCTTTGTCTTGGATCAATCAAATAATAATAAAAAATTTAATGCCAGGATAATCAACGACTAAGAACGCTGTAGGGTTGCTTTCATTGATGCATTGGATCTTGACATTTGTCAGGATTGAGAGTGAGATATGCCACGCCTCATTGTGTGATTTCACATGATGGGCAATTGGGGTTTCCCGAAAATTCACGCAACGTTCAATAATCTGTAAAGAGGGGGGTTCATGGACGCCGCAGCAGAACAGAAGTACAATCTAGGCATTGTACGCTGGTTCACCGTCATGGCAGTTGTCTACCTGGTAGTAGGCACTCTGGTGGGGACTTACGTCGCCTCAGAACTGGCATGGCCATTTCTGAACTTTGATATTCCGTATCTCACATTTGGGCGCTTGCGTCCGCTCCACACCAACGCAGTCATCTTTGCCTTCGGCGGATGTGCGTTGATGGCAACGTCATTCTACAGTGTTCAGCGCACCTGCGGTGTCCGTCTGTGGAGTGACAAACTGGCCTGGTTCGTCTTCATTGGCTGGAATCTGATCATCGTCTCCGCCGTCATCACTCTGCCCCTGGGTATCAACCAGGCTAAAGAGTATGCAGAGCTGGAGTGGCCGATCGATCTGGCAATCGCCGTGGTCTGGCTCGTCTACATGTTCAACTTCATCATGACCCTGGCGACCCGGAAGAGCTCTCACATCTATGTGTCCAACTGGTTCTTCCTGGGCATGATGGTGATGATCACCTATCTGCACGTGGTCAACAGCTTGGCGATCCCGGTTGATCTGTTCAAGTCCTACTCACTGTTCTCCGGTGTACAGGATGCGATGATCCAGTGGTGGTGGGGCCATAACGCGGTAGGTTTCTACCTGACTGCCGGCTTCCTGGGAATCATGTACTACTTCGTGCCCAAGCAGGCGGGTCGTCCCGTCTACTCCTATCGTCTGTCAGTTATCCACTTCTGGGCGCTGATGTTCGGTTATGTATGGCTGGGTGCGCATCATCTGCAGTACACCGCTCTGCCTGACTGGACCGGTTCTCTGGGTGCGGCTGTCTCCATCGCTATGATCATTCCTTCCTGGGGTGGCGCGGTGAACGGTATGATGACCCTCTCCGGTGCATGGGACAAACTGCGTACTGACTATGTTCTGCGCTTCCTGATCATGTCTCTGGCCTTCTACGCCATGTCGACCTTCGAAGGTCCGATCATGTCGATCAAGACGGTTAACGCGCTCTCCCACTACACCGACTGGACCGTTGGTCACGTACACTCCGGTGCTTTGGGTTGGGTTGCCATGGTTGCCATCGGCGCCATCTACCACATGATGACCCGTACCTTCCACACCGAAATGTGGTCCACCAAGCTGATCAATGCTCACTTCTGGACTGCTACCATCGGTACCGTGGTCTACGTCGTGGCGATGTGGGTATCCGGCATCATGCAGGGTTTGATGTGGCGTGCTTATGACGAGTACGGCACCTTGGCCTACACCTTCGCAGAATCTGTTGAAGCCATGCATCCCTATTACGCAATGCGCGCCATTGGCGGCATGATCTTCGTAACAGGTGCTCTGCTGATGCTTATCAACGTGCTGATGACGGTCCGCAAGGCCGCCAGTGAAGGCAGCGTGCGAGCGGCTTCCACAGCTGCCGTTAGCGCTTAATAAAGGGGGTTTGTCAAAATGGCGAATAACAATGAAGCAGTCGGTATGCAGGAGAAGATGGAGAAAAACATCTGGATGTTCCTGTTTTTCCTGGCTATTGCACTGTCCGTCGGTGGTCTCGTGGAGATCGTTCCGCTGTTCCTGATCGACGATACTATGGAGCACAATAAGGCTCCTGAACTTGTCTGGCAGCGCCAGGCGGGTCAGACCCTAGCCGATCACAAGCCGGGTGACGGGATGCGTCCCTACACCGCGCTTGAGCTTGCGGGTCGCGACGTCTATCAGCGGGAAGGGTGCTATCTCTGCCACTCCCAGATGATCCGTCCGTTCCGTGACGAGAAGGAACGTTATGGTCACTACTCACTGGCTTCGGAGTCGATGTACGACCATCCGTTCCAGTGGGGCTCCAAGCGTACCGGTCCTGACTTTGCCCGTCTTGGTGGCAAATACTCTGATGATTGGCACCGCAAGCATCTGCGCGCACCTCGCTCGGTCGTGCCTGAGTCTGTCATGCCTAACTATCCCTGGTTCCAGGAGAACTCAGTGGAAGGTGTGGACATGGCTGCCCGTTTCAGCGTCATGCAGCTGATGGGTGTTCCTTATACTGATGAGGACATCGCCAGCGCAAATGCTGAACTGGCGGGCAAGAGTGAGGAAGACGCGATGGTTGCCTACCTTCAGGTGTTGGGCACCATGGCCAAACTGGACGATAGCAAGGCTTATCGTGAATAGTTTGGCTGAGTACTTTCATACTGATTGGGAGGCTATGACCACCAATGACTGGGTAGGTCTGGTTATGACGGTGGTCACATTCCTCCTGATGGTAGGTTTGTACTTCTACGCATTGCGTCCGAAAAATCGGGATAAGCTGGAGAAGAACCGGTTTATCCCGATGGATGAAGATCGAATAGATAGCGGAGAAAAAAATGGCGGATAACAATCCATTTCCGGGTGAAAACAATACCGGACACATCTGGGATGACAATATCAGGGAGCTTGCCAACCCACCTCCACGCTGGTGGATGATAGCCTTCTGGGCCTCCATCGCCTGGTTTTTTGGTTACGGTGTGCTCTACCCCATGTACCCAATCGGTCAGAAGCCGACTGAGGGGGTTATGGGCTGGACCCAAATCAAGGAGTATCAGGAAGGTGTTGATGAGGTCGTGGCGGTTCGTGCCGAGCTCGAAAATCAGCTGAAGGATATGAGTGCCAAGGATATCTTGGCCAATCCTGGGCTTGCTGACTACACCGTGGCCTCCGTCAAGGTGCTGTTTGGCGATAACTGTGCGCCATGCCACGGCGGCGGCGGTCAGGGTGGCCCCGGCTTCCCGGTGCTGGCTGATGATGATTGGCTCTTTGGTGGTACTGTCGAGACTATCGAACAGACCATCACCATGGGTCGGAAAGGCATCATGACTGCACATGGCAAGATCCTTTCCGGTGCAGAAGCCGATAAACTTGTTGATGCGATCGTGGCGGGTGACCCCATGTCGGATCCTAACTTCCTGCAGAAGGGCTGCGTCGCCTGTCACGGCATGGATGGTAAAGGTATGCAGATGTTGGGTTCGGCTAACCTGACTGATGGCATCTACCGTTTCGTTCCGGGAGAAGGCGAGTCTATCAAAGACAGCGTCAAACAGACCATTCTGCACGGTGTCAACGATGTAACTGACCCGCAGACCCGTGAGGCGGTAATGCCTTCATTTGGTGATCGTCTGTCAAAAGACGAGATCAAAAAGCTGGCTGTCTATGTCTACAAGTTCGGCGGCGGACAGTAGCAAGAGCCTTATTTCCTGGTAAGCGCGTGATGGAGTCTTCCGTCACGCGCGGCAATAATTTAAGGGGTATGTTATGCATTGGGATGCGGTAACGATAGGTTCGATTGTTTCGGTGGTGATCTGTGTGGTGATCATCGTTTATCTCGGCTTTAAGGTCAGTGCTTTGGTAAAGAGCGATGCTGAGAAACACAAACAGTAATAATCGGTGATTGTATAGTTAGAGAAGGGGGGATTTATCCCCCCTTTTTTTTTGGAATGTATCGTGGTTTTTCGTAGCCATAGATAAACACCATTGTTGTATCTGTTTTGACAAATCGCATTGGTTAATATGCTGGTTTTAAGAATAATGTTACGTAGAATCCTGAGACGACAAATATTTTAATGTGAGGTATCCACCTTGAGCGCCGAACAGAAATCCCCCCAACAGTCTGCCGTTGATGAACTCTACGATGAGGCGGAACACTGGAATCTGAATACCGGCGAGGAGACAATCCATGCAAAACGCATGGGCGGCCTCTGGCGAAACATCAAATGGCTGTCAGCCTCTGTCTGGATCCTTTTCTTTATCGCTCCCTATCTCAGGTGGGGTGATCGACAGGCGATACTTTTTGATATACCCAACCGCCAGTTTCATATCCTGAACACGACGATTCTGCCTCAGGATTTCTGGATGCTCTCCCTGCTGCTGCTATTTTTTGCCTTGCTGCTGGCGGTATCGACAGCATTGGCAGGGCGGATCTATTGTGGATATTTCTGTTTTCAGACGGTTTGGACCGATGTCTTTACCTGGCTGGACGAGAAACTGGAAGGCACGGCACCGAAGCGCAGGAAACTGGACAAGGCTAAACTCGATTTTGCGAAATTCCGTATCAAGTTCACCAAACATCTTATCTGGCTGTTGATCTCTGTGTTGACCGGCATCAGTTTTGTAGCCTGGTTTTATGACGCATATGATCTCTGGTCGGATATTTTTAGCCTGCAAGCGGGATCTACGGCATACGGTACCATCGCACTTTTTACTGCAGGCACCTATGTGCTGGCCGGTTATATGCGTGAACAGGCCTGCTTCTGGCTCTGTCCCTACGCCCGTATTCAGGGGGTTATGGTGGACAATACCACCCTGGTTCCTACTTATGATTTCAAACGGGGTGAGCCTCGTGGTCGAATTGTAAAAGGGCAGTCAGAGGATGAGCGGACCACTGGCGATTGTGTTGACTGTAAGCAGTGCATTGCAGTCTGCCCTACTGGGGTCGATATTCGCCACGGCCAGCAGGAAGGTTGTATCACCTGCGGCCTGTGTATCGATGCCTGCGACCTGGTCATGGAAAAACTTGACCGGCCCAAGGGCCTCATTCGCTACGAATCCCTTGATGTGCTTGAAGGCGGCGAGAATCGTCCGCTGCTCAAACGTCCACGTGTTTGGGTCTATGGATTGATCATGTCAGCCGCTCTGGCCGGAATCGGCTATGGACTTAGCACCCTCGATGCGTTGGAGCTGAAGGTGATCCATGCCAGGCAGCCGCTCTTCGTGCTGCTGAGCAACGGTTCGATTCAGAACAAGTACACCCTGAAAGTGCTCAACAAGATGACCAAGGATGTGCCGGTGACGATTACTGCGACCGGGCCTGAGGGACTGATTCTCGTTGATGCAGACGGCATTACCGCCAAGCATGGCAAGGTAACGCCGAGAACGGTGTTTGTGCGGGTTCCCAAGTCGAATCTGAAAGGGGAAAATACCCCGATCATCTTCCAGGTCGAGGGTGAAGAGAGTGGCGAGGTGTTCGTGGGCACGCGTAAGAGTG
The DNA here is from genome assembly GCA_016756855.1 of gamma proteobacterium endosymbiont of Lamellibrachia anaximandri. Lineage (GTDB taxonomy): Bacteria > Pseudomonadota > Gammaproteobacteria > Chromatiales > Chromatiaceae > QGON01. The sequence continues at coordinate 6,536 of JAESPD010000021.1, forward strand.
TCTTTATTGGACCAAAGTACTGATATAATCCCTGTCGCATGGAGGGGGCGGGCTGAAAGGTCCGCCCCCTTACTATTTGTGGTTTTGGCCTGTTAACGATTTGATTTATGAATATGGCAAACAAAAATTCTGCTTGGAGAAGTCCCTGGGTCATCGGCTGGGTGGCTATGGTGGCCATCTTTTTTTCCATGAATTTGATAATGATCTTTTTGGCAGTGGATAATGATTCCGGGCTGGTCGTAGAAGATTTCTATGAGCGTGGCCAGGATTATGAAAAGAACATGCTCAAACGTCAGGCGCGGGATCCCGGTTGGCTGATGGAAGTGCAGTTGCCAAAAAAGATCGAGATCGATCAGTCTGTGCTCTGCCGTTTCGTGGTGAAAGACAAGACGGGGGAGGCGGTAACGCCAGACGCGGTTATCCTCTATGTCTATCGTCCTTCCGACGCTAGGCAGGATTTCACCATACCGATGAAAGTGGTTGAGCCCGGCGTCTACGAAACCCAGGTGGCTTTCCCGCTGATCGGCGCTTGGGATATGCTCGTCAGTGCCAAACTTGGCGAAGATGAATTCAATACCCCCAAACGCGTCGGGGTCGGTATCGACTGGCAGCCCTGAGTCGCATAGTGATTGAATCGAGCGCGGAGCGGCAATGCTTCCACTGTAGCCTGCCGATCCCTCCTGCGGATGAGGTCATTGCCGAGATCGAGGGTGAACGGCAACATTTCTGCTGTAATGGCTGCAAGTCGGTCTGTGAAGCGATCTATCAGGCAGGGCTCGAGGGTTTCTACCAGCGAACCCCGGAAGATGCGTCACTGGCGCCGCCGCCGGATATTCCCAAGGAGCTTGCGCTCTACGATCTGGATGAAGTTCAGGAAGAGTTCGTCGGTGATTTGGGCGAAGCCCGGGATATCCATCTGCTGGTGGAGGGGATTCACTGCGCTGCCTGCGTCTGGCTCATCGAACATAGTCTCAACGCCATGCCCGGCATTATCGAGGCGCGGGTCAACCTCTCCGGCAAGCGACTGCATGTCAAATGGCACAACGGACAGGTCGCACTCTCAGCTATCATCAGCCGCTTGGGGCAGATCGGTTATGCTGCGGTGCCCTATGATCCCGAGGTTGCCGAGGGCAAGCTGAAACAGCAGAACCGGAACCTGTTGTATCGGATGGCGTTTGCTGGCTTCGGTATGATGAATCTGATGTGGATCTCCATCGCGCTCTATTCCGGAGCGGATGAGGGAGAGTTTCGCAGTCTCTTTCACTGGGTCGGCTTTATGCTGGCAACGCCGGTACTGCTCTATTCAGGGTTTCCGTTTTTCAAAGGTGCCTGGTCGGGTATAAAGAACTTTCACCTGGGCATGGATCTGCCTATTGCCATCGGCGCCAGCATCACCTATCTCTATTCGGTCTATGTCACCGTCACTGGAACCCAAACCGGCGAAGTCTACTACGACACTGTTGTCAACTTTCTGTTCGTTATCCTTGTGGGACGCTATCTGGAGGCGATCTCCAAACGGCAGGCAGTGGCGGCAACTCAGCGGTTGCTCGACCTGCAGCCCCGGGTGGCGACGGTTTTCCGTGACGGTGATGAGAAGATTGTTCCAATCCGCGCAGTGGCCGTCGACGAGGTGGTGCTCGTCAAACCGGGTGAGCGCATCCCCGTCGATGGCACGGTGATCGAAGGGCAGAGTGTTGTGGATGAGGCGATGCTGACTGGTGAAGCGCAGCCCGTAACCAAGATGGTTGGGGCTTCCGTCTCCGCCGGTACCATCAACAGCCACGGCATGCTGCAACTGAAGGTGGTCAGTTCACTGAAGGATACGGCCTTGGGGCGGATCATCCGCCTGGTGGAGGAGGCGCAGGCCTCGAAGGCGCCGATTCAGTGTATGACGGACCGGATCGTCCCCTGGTTCGTTATGGTGACCCTGGGCCTTGCAACCGCCACCTTCCTCTGGTGGGTGGGGACCGACCTGGAGGTCGCCCTGCTGGCCGCAACTTCCGTCTTGATCATTACCTGTCCCTGCGCTTTTGGGCTGGCTACTCCCATGTCGATCGCCGTCGCTTCGGGGCTGGGGGCGAAGTACGGCATTCTGGTCAGGAATGGCGAGGTACTGGAGACGCTCTCATCCATCAACCACGTCGTCTTCGATAAAACCGGCACTCTCACCGAAGGGAAGATGTCGGTTGTCCTGGTACAAATGGATGGTTGTGAATGGCGCGAAGCTGATAGCGAAGCGATACCTGCGGAAGTTCAGTCACTTATGACAAAATTAGCGGCCCTGGAACGCTACTCTGAGCATCCCACGGCGCTGGCAATCCTGTCATGGGCTGAATCGCAGGGGTTGAGCTTTCGTTCGATGACGGCCACTGGCTTCGAGAACGAACCAGGGTTCGGTATCCGTGGCATTGTAGCGGGTGAATCGCTGCTGTCTGGTAGCAGCGGCTGGTTGCAGAAGAACCAGATCAAACTACAGGTTTCTCTGGAGCAGCAGGCAGCAGCGCTTGATCAGCGAGGAATTGGCTCCATCCGGATTGCAGTGGATGGCAAAGAGGTGGCGTTGATCGGTATCGAGGATCGGATTCGTGAAGAGGCGCCTGCACTGATTCGCGACCTCAAAGCGGAGGGCATGGAAGTGACCCTGTTGAGCGGGGACCGGCGTCAGGCAGCCGAGGCGATTGCCGAGCGTCTGGGAGGCATGGAGGTGATAGCCGAGGTGTTGCCCGAAGAGAAGGATCAGGTCATCCAGTCACTGCAGGCGGATGGGAGAAAGGTCGCCATGGTGGGCGATGGAGTGAACGACGCACCGGCACTGGTACGGGCTGATGTGGGAATCGCTATGGGATCCGGCACCGATGTCTCCATCGCCAGTGCTGATATTGTGCTGATGAGCAGTGAGCTCGAGAAGGTTCGTCTGGCTGCCGGTCTCTCGCGGCGGACCCTGAAAACCATCCGGCAGAATATCGCTATCTCCATTGTCTACAATCTCATTATGGTGCCGTTGGCGATGGCTGCAATCGTGACGCCCTTGGTGGCTGCGATCTCCATGCCCCTGAGTTCACTGGCAGTGATCGGAAACTCTGCCCGGATACGCACTCTGTTCCGGGGCGTCAAAGCCCGGTAAAATCCAGCTTACGAAGCAACACTGTTTCTGGATGGAAGCAGGTTGCTCCAATCTTAACGGAGCACAGTTATGGAAGTCATTTATGGTTTGATTCCGGGTATGATTCTGCTCGGTCTGGTGGCTGTGGCAGTGTTATTCTGGGCAGCCCGCAGTGGTCAGTTTGACGATCTGGAAGGTGAGGCCCACAGGATTCTGATGGATGATGACATTGTCGTTAAAAAGAAAAGACCAAAAACGATGATGCCTGACGCGGAAGATCAGGATAAGCGTTGAAGCAAACTGTTCCGGTTTCTTACGGAAAATCCTGAACATACCTTAGTCGTAGGCCAGTTCAAGCGCAGCGGAACCGGCAATCGCACTCAATAACGCTCGATCCGCTACGCTTGATCGTGCCTACGCAATGAACTTTCGTGCACAGCCCCCATTGATACCAGCAGTAGGAGATTTTCTATGGCCTTGGCTTGCGTTGAAACCCGGACAACAATCGTCAGTTTACAACCCTCTCCTCTTTGGTGGTCTCGTTGAGTCGCTGAATCAATTGGTCGATCTCTTTTGGCGGCACATACTGAAAGATCTCTTTGCCCTCGGGATTCAGACCGATGCTCAGCCCCATCTCGGGATAGATCCAGTGCACCACACCGGTTTCAGCTTCCGGAATCCTCTGTAGGGGTTCTCCAAAACGGCTGCTTAACAGCTCCGCTTCCAGGTTCGCCTGGGGAATATAGTTGATCAATTTTATGGGAAAAGTTGCTACCAGAAACTGATCTTCAGTGGCAATTTCCACTTTTCGTGTGACCTCAGTGGTGCGGCTGATGCGCCTGCCCCTATCATAGATCTGCTGCAGGGTCTCTTCATCGCCCTCAAGCACCAGGACGAAATCGGCCCTAAGACCGCTGAGAAAGATGCGCTCAAAGTAGGCTTCAAGTTCAGGCTTTCCTGCTTTTGTGACAAACAGGCTGACCTTCCCTGAGTCTTGCAAAATATCTCTGGCTTCCTGCAGAGTGCTGCTGCCGAGCTTCAATCCGAACACCTCGGAGACACCTGTTCCGTCCACCTTGATATCCCAGGGCAGTTTGGGGTTGGGGTCAGGTGCACGCCCTCCGGGCAGTACCAGAGCAAGCGCCAATGCGACGAGGGTGAGGGAAAGTACCCAAAAAAAGATCTTTTTTTCCATTGGCCATCTACCTAGGGCAATTGATAATACACATCGTAGTGCGTTGAGTTCGGCGCTAGTATATGAAAGATATTCACCGAAGCGGGGATTCTACAATGGGAAACGGTCTTTGGCTTATAACAATTCTCAAAGAGCAGCCCTGGATTGGGTTTGTTGTCGGTTTGGTTCTCTTTCTGGCGCTGTTTGGACTGAAAAAGTGGCTGTTCGCCAAGATGGAGAGTAACAACGAGTCTTCTTGAAGAGATGCATTTGATTTCGTCTGGTGGTAACGTCCCGAGCTTTGTACCGTTGTTATCAACCCAGAGTCTGTTCAGATGAAATTCGAGATTGCTGATGAAGTGGCCAGCAAGGCCAAGATACCCCACGAGATTTTTCTTACCAATCTGATTGGCAACCATATCCTCTGGTTTGTGGCGGCCTTGGGCCTGGCCAAATCCTACTGGCAGCCTGTTGCGATGGTACCTGTCGTCTCCTTCATGCTGTTGGCTTATACGCTCTGGCGTGCACGACGTTCAAAGATGACCGATGAGTGGTTTGTGATGTGCCACTGGCAGATTTGTGCTGCCCGGAGCCGACTGTTTATCTACATGTTGGTACTGGGGCTGGTTGCATCGCTGTTGGGTTGGATTGGTTATACCTACTTAGGGATGATGGAGGTGGCAGTCTACGCACTGGTTGGTGGGATAGCGGGACTGCCGGTCATGGTGACCGTGCTGGTGTTGATCCTGATGGAATCGGATGCTCTGCATCAGACGATGTTGCACAAACTGCCGGATCGTCTGGTCGAGAAGTTTCCGCCACCGGAGAATATTAAGGTAGTGGAAGAGGTCGTGTACGACCACTAAGGTTCTATCAGCAGGGCGGCTGCAACCCTGCGTCCCTCAGACATCAGGATATTGTAGGTGCGGCAGGCCGCGGCGGTGGTCATCGACTCGACGCCGATGCCCAGAGCCGCCAGTGGTTGCAGGAGCGACGGATGGGGGAATCGATGTGTGGCGCCGGTTCCAAGCAGCAGAAGTTCCGGCGCCAACTCAGCGATCTCCGAGAAATCCTCCCTGGCAAGGGTGTCGAAGGAGTCCGGACGCCAGTGTTCGATGATCTGCCTTGGCAGCAGAATCAGACTATCACGATAGTCCTTGCCGTTGATATTGACCCGCCCATTATCGTAGGCGTGGATCACATACCCCTGAGATTGATCATCCTGAGTAAATTTCATAGACAGAAGATACCGGATTCCCGAGGCTGAAAAAAGCACCGCTTCGGGGCAAGTTTATGTGCTGCGAAATTGATATTTCACTGTCTGTCGGTTACCTTTATCCCTTTTGCCGACTCTAAATAGAGCAGAGGTATTCGTGTCTACGTCCGAGATGGAAAAGTTCCGCAGAATCGAGCGGTTGCCGCCCTATGTGTTCGCCATTGTGAATGAACTCAAGGCAGCAGCGCGAGCGCGGGGCGAGGACATCATCGACTTCGGCATGGGCAACCCGGATCAACCGACTCCTCAGCACATTGTCGACAAGCTCTGCGAAGCGGCCAATCGCAAGGATACCCACCGTTACTCCATGTCCAAGGGTATTCCACGGCTACGGCGGGCCATGAGTCGCTGGTACAAAAACCGTTACGACGTGGATCTCGATCCCGAGACCCAGGTCATCACCACGATCGGTTCCAAAGAGGGCCTGGCTCATCTTGCTTTGGCCTGCATGGGACCGGGGGACTCAGTGCTGGTACCCAATCCGGCCTATCCGATCCACCCCTATGGATTCATCATCGCGGGTGCCGATGTGCGCCATGTGCCGATGGTTGACGGTGTCGATTTCTTTGAGGAGTTGCAGCGTGCGATCAACGACTCCTGGCCCAAGCCAAAGATGCTGGTGCTGAATTTTCCCGGTAATCCGACCACCCATTGTGTCGAACTCGACTTTTTCGAGAAGGTGGTGGAGATTGCCAAAGAGCATAATATCTGGGTGATCCACGATCTGGCCTATGCGGATATCGTCTTCGATGGTTACAAGGCGCCGTCGATACTGCAGATACCTGGCGCGGAGGAGATCGCGGTGGAGTTTTTCTCGCTCTCAAAGAGTTACAATATGCCCGGCTGGCGCGTGGGTTTCATGTGCGGCAACAAGACCCTGGTGGCAGCACTTTCGCGCATAAAATCCTACCTCGATTACGGCACCTTTACCCCCATTCAGGTGGCGGCGATTGCTGCACTTGAGGGCCCCCAGGAAGCCGTGGAAGAGATACGCGATATGTATCAGAACCGGCGCGATACGCTTTGTGACGGCCTCAATAATATCGGTTGGCAGGTGGCGAAACCCAAGGCGACCATGTTCGTCTGGGCGCCGATTCCCGAGTTTTATCGAGAGAAATTCAAGGATGAAGAGGGAGGTATATCCCTTGCCTTCTCCAAGAAGCTGTTGCAGGAAGCGAAGGTGGCGGTCTCCCCAGGCATAGGCTTTGGTGCCCATGGAGATGATCACGTGCGCTTCGGATTGATCGAAAACGAACATCGTACCCGACAGGCGGTACGCGGCATTCGCGACATGTTTCGTCGTGACGGCCCTATCAGTAACTAAGGCCTGTTAACAGGCTCTAAGGAGAAAAAACGTTGAATCCGGTCAAAGTTGGTTTGTTGGGACTGGGCACTGTGGGTGGTGGCACGCTGAATGTGTTGACCCGTAATGCACAAGAGATTGCCCGTCGTGCCGGACGCGGTATCCAGATCACACATGCGGCAGCCAAGTCCTACGATCCCGAGGGTCTGCTCGGGCTGGATCAGGTTGAGGTCTGTGATGATGCCTTCGCGGTAGTGGACAATACGGACGTGGAGATCATCATCGAACTGATCGGAGGTTACTCTCCGGCCAGGGAACTGGTGCTCAAGGCGATCGAAAACGGCAAACACGTGGTAACCGCCAACAAGGCGCTGATCGCAATGCATGGCAACGAGATCTTCGCAGCGGCGCAGAAGAAGGGGGTCACCGTCGCCTTCGAGGCTGGCGTGGCAGGTGGTATTCCGATCATCAAGGCGGTGCGTGAAGGACTGGCGGCGAACCGCATCGAGTGGATTGCCGGCATCATCAACGGCACCGGTAACTTTATTCTCACCGAGATGCGGGACAAGGGGCGTGATTTCGACGATGTGCTGAAAGAGGCTCAGGCATTGGGTTATGCCGAGGCCGACCCCACCTTCGACGTGGAGGGCATAGATGCCGCCCATAAGCTGACTATCCTCGCTTCCATTGCGTTTGGCGTGCCGCTGCAGTTCGACAAGACTTATACCGAAGGGATTGGCAAAATCGAACGGCAGGATGTGGAGTATGCGGAAGAGTTGGGATATCGCATCAAGCATCTGGGCATGACCCGCAAGACCGGCAAGGGCATCGAGCTGCGGGTGCATCCCACCATGATTCCTGAACGGCGGCTTATCGCCAACGTGGACGGTGTGATGAACGCCGTGCTGGTGATGGGCGATGCCGTGGGTCCGACCCTCTATTACGGCGCCGGTGCGGGCGCTGAACCTACTGCCTCGGCAGTGGTGGCGGATGTGGTTGATATCGTGCGCGCCCTCACGACCGATCCTGAGAACCGGGTGCCGCACCTGGCCTTCCAGCCCGACGAGCTTTCCGACCATCCGATTCTGCCGATGGAAGAGGTGCAGACCGCCTACTATCTGCGTATGACCGTGGATGACAAGCCCGGTGTGGTGGCGGCTATTGCCGGTATTCTCGGTGATGCCGGGATCAGCATCGAAGCGATCCAGCAGAAAGAGCCCGCAGAAGGGGAGACCCGTGTACCGTTGGTGATGCTGAGCCATCGCGTGGAAGAGCGGCAGATGAATCAGGCCATCGAGACGATCGAGGCCCTGGATGCGGTTGCCGGAGAGGTGATGCGCATCCGCGTGGAACAGTTGGACGGCTGATTGGTGTAACGCCAAGGCCTGCTACTGATGGCGGTAACGCTGCATCTGTTGTTGCCCGGCCTGCTCGGTCCGATGCCGTCGTTCAAAGCGGCTGGATTCGAGCTGGGTGTTCCGACACTGGAGCGGATTCTGGCGCGTGCTGACCAGAAGGAGACGCCTGGCCACGATCTGTCAACCACCCTGTTTTCCCTGTTCGGTATGGCGGCCCAGCCAGGCCGGGATCTGCCCGAGGGCGCGGTCAACTTTCTTGGGAGCGGTGGCTCACCGGGTGAGACCTGTTGGCTGCGTGCCGATCCAGTCCATCTGCGACCGGATCGGGACCGCCTGCTGCTCTTCAACCCAGAACTGCTCGATGTTGAACAGGCTGAGGCGGATGAGATTGCCGGTCAAATCAATGCGCATTTTGCCGACGATGGTCTTCGTCTGGAAACACCGTTACCGGCGCACTGGTATCTTCGCCTGGAAAAGTGTCCCGATCTGGTTACCACCAGTCTGGAGCAGGTGGTGGGTCGGAATATCGATTCTTTCCTGCCGAGTGGCCCAGATGCCGCAAAATGGCGTGCCCTGAGCAACGAAATCCAGATGCTGCTTTTCAATGCGCAGTTGAATCAACGGCGCGAGGCTGAGGGGAGGCTGACTATCAACGGTCTCTGGCTCTCGGGGGTGGGTTTTCTACCCAGCCTGAAGAGTATTCTGTTTGAGCGGATCATTGGCGATGATCCCTGCAGCAGAGGATTAGCGCTGCTGGCAGGAATGCAACCCCAGGCGATCCCGGAAAATATTGCAGATGTCTGGCTTCCAGAGGGTGAGACGCTGCTGACTGTTACCGATCTGCTGTCGCCGGTATTGAATACTGATTCCCTTCGCTGGGTTGAGCAGTTGGCAGCGTTGGATAACAAGTTGCAGCAGCTGACAGAATCGCTGAAAACGCGGAAAAACGCCCGAATCCACATCTACCCCTGCAACGGAAAAAGCTACACTTTGCAGAAAAAACATCGCTATCGTTTTTGGCGGCGTAGCCGCCCACTGGCTGGACTTTTGGACAGAAATCAATAATGGGTGAACTGATCAATGGTATGCACCACGTCAGCCTGATTGTCGCCGACACATCCAGAGCGCTCGGGTTCTATCGCGACCTGTTGGGTCTCGAAGTGGACGACGGCCGTCCCGATCTGGGCTATCCCGGCGTCTGGCTGCAGGTGGGCAGACAACAGATCCACCTGCTGGAACTGCCCAATCCTGATCCCCTGGAAGGTAGACCTGAGCACGGTGGCAGGGATCGCCACCTGGCGCTGGTTGTCAGCGATCTCGACCGGTTGAAATCCCGTCTCGATCAGGCAGGTATAACCTTCAGCATCAGCCGCTCCGGGCGGCGGGCTCTCTTCTGTCGTGATCCTGATCAAAATGCACTGGAGTTTATCGAGCTTCCTGCAGCCTGATGTTCCAGGGGGACTGCACCTCCTCCTCTGTTGCGCCCTTGTTTTCAGGACACATATTTTAACAATCTTTTAGTTCTTCTAGGTTTACAATGTCGCAGTAGTATTTTAATTCCTCATCATGTGTAATAAGCAATCTGTATGGCTATCAAACCAATAATAAAAACCAGGATCTTACCCATTAAAAGCGCATGTTGGCTGAAGGGCCAGTTGCTCAAAAGGCCTGAAATCAACGCTACAGACCTCCCGCTAAACCAGGAAAAAATCCCCTATTGGATCACCCTCAACCAGTGGTGTGAAAGAAATCTCTCCTCAGCGACCTACAATCAGATTCAGCATGCCTGGCAGCATAAACGGAACCATGCGAAGAAAAAGGCCGTGCTCTACCTGTTGAGTCCCGAAGGTATGTCTCTGCTGGAGGCCGTCCATGTTCGTAATGATATGCAACAGGTGGATGTCGAAATGCTGATCCTGAAGACGGGAATGGATATGATTGGCAATAACGTTGTGCAGAGGATGCTGAACAGGCTAGCGGCAGACAATTTGCATCTGGATAGTAGTCTGCAAGGGGCCTGAGGAGAGCGGGAAATCCTTGGGCCCGTTCGAAATTGCTGCACACTAGCGTGATACGGCACTGGTCGCCAATACAAGATTCACCGAAACCCCATCCCCGGACTTCAGGTTTTCGGCGCTGGCACTTCCCTGGTGAAACTCACAGATCAATCGCACAAGATAGAGACCGAGGCCGAGATGGGTCTGATCGCCGGCATGGGGACGGACAGAAACCATGGAGTCGAAGAGATGGTGCTGCATTGTCTCAGGCAGGGGTGGTCCCCGATTGATGACGCTGAGACGGACGCTGTGGTCGGTCTCCTGCGTCACCGCGAGTGTCAGAGGCGTACCTGACAGGTGGAAATCCACTGCGTTGCTGACGAGCTTGTCCAGGGCCTGCACGATGAGTTCCGGAGCGGCGTTGATTACCACTGGATTGTCAGGGAGTCGGGCTTTGATGGTGACTTCAGAATAGGTGACGGCATAGTTGTTCCGCATCACCCGCACCAGTTCCACCAGATCCAGGGGTGTTTTCTCCGCCTGCTGCAGGGTCTGCTCAAGTCGGGTCGCCTCACGCATGCGGTTGAGAATCAGGGTCAGTCTGTCGATACCCTCCGTGGCGCGGGACAGATAACGTGTCCGGGCCGATGGATCCTCATCATGCTGCAGGTTCTCCAGGGACGATTTCACCATTGCCAGCGGGGTGCGGAATTCGTGGGAGAGTCGTGATGCCATCGCTTCGAGGTAGCGGTTGTACTCTTGCAGCCGCTCCAGCACGCTGCTGAAACTACGGCCGAGATCGCCGATCTCATCCGCTGTTTTCTCATGCCTGAGACCGTGCAAAATGCGCCCGTCAGGAGTGACGGCTTCCTCCACCCGGTTATGCAGGCGACGAATGCGTCTGGTGAGGAGCGTGGCAAACCCGAGTAGTAGACCACCGGTGATCAGGAACAGCATCAGGGTGATCTGGAATACCCCCTTCAGGGCCTGCTGCTGCATGGTGAGGATGCGCTGGGTGGTCTGTTCCATGACCACTGCACCGCTCACTCCGCCGTCACCTTTGATTGGGTAGGCGGCTGAAAGTACCACTGTCGACGCATCACCGGCGCGACGTCGATGCACAGTCGGATTGCCCCGCAGCGCCTGGCGGATGTCAGGGCCATCCAATCTCGCGGCATACTCCTGGTCGTCCAGGAAGTCGCTATCGGGTAGTGGCAGGATCAGGTTCAATAGGCCGGTAAGCAGGCTTTTTTGCTGGGTGTTTGGTGTTCTCCCAGGGGCGAGACGACCCTTCTGTCCGATTACCCACTGTTGCCGGTTGATGACGCGGATGCGGCTCTCCTGATAGACGAAGCCGGTCAGCAGTGTGTCCACAGCTTCATATGACGTGACGACAAATGCCAGAGACCCGGGGTGCATCAGACCGGAGGTGGAGGCGACAGTTGCCGGTCTCCCATCCGCCTCCCCATCCCGATCAAACAACGCCAGAGAGAGGCGCTGTTTGAACAGGCTGTGTGGGACGCGCAACTCAAGGTTGTAACCTGTTTTCGTCTCCTGCCACTCACCCCTGATGAGAGGCTGGCGGGGGGCGCCCGCCAGTGGTTCAGCAGTCACCCAGCCAGGGGCGGCTGTGCTGACCCGGAAATTTACGATCTCTCCACCATCACCGATGAGGGCGATGCGCAAGTGGTCTCCCGCGTCTGCGCGATTATCGGTGGGGGAAGGGTAGATCACGGCGTCGTCCCTTGTCTGCAGCATCAGATAGAGATCGCCCTCATGGATGCCCATCAACAGGGAAAAAGCGGCGGCTTCCGAGTCAGTCTCACTGGAGCGGAAATAGCGCTTCTGCTCCAGCAGGGTTCTCCAGTCATCTGTATAACCGTCAAGCAGGATCGGCTGTGTGAGGCGATGAGCGTAGAGAATCGAAACGGGATTTTGTGGGTTTGCAGGAATGGTCGGCAAGCTGGAGGATTGACTGAGCAGATTGGCAATGAGTTCGGCCCGGCCCAGTAGCAGCTCTTCCTGGGAGGCGCGGAGAAAGGACTCGGTCTCGATGACATAGCGGTATCCAGCCCAGGGGATGGCCAGCAGGGTGAGGGAGACGAGCAGCAGTTTGAAGCGCAGTCCCTGATAGAATCGCCGCCCCATTTTTGATCAGCTGCCTGGCTGATGCCAGCGGTAGCCTGCGCCGTAGACGGCTTCGATGGCGTCGAACTGCTCATCCACCTGCTGGAACTTGCGGCGTATGCGTTTGATGTGAGTGCTGATGCTGCTGGCGTCCACCAGGATGTTGGCGTCATCCATCAGTTGATCACGGTTACGTACATGACCGGGATGACGTACCAGAGAGTGGGTAAGCCAGAACTCCGTGACGGTCAGGTCGACCGCTTGCTCCCTCCACGCCGTGGTCAGGCGATCTATATCCAGTTGCAGATCACCGCGTTGCAGAACCTGGTTTTCAGCTACCGGCTTCTCCATCGCGCGCATGCGGCGGAAGAGGGCGGCGATGCGGGCTGACAGGTGGGGCAGGCTGATCTCTTTGGTGAGGTAGTCGTCGGCGCCCAGACGTAATCCCGCAACTGTATCGAAGTCGTCATCCCGGGCAGTGAGGAAGATGATCGGCAGCGTCGATGAGCGGGCGCGCAGTTCACGGCAGAGTTCAAATCCGCCATCGATCTCATCATTGAGACCGATATCGAGAATGACCAGATCGGGCAAACAGTTTGCAAACGCAGTTGAGGCAGTCTGCCGGGAATCGAACCCCGTCACCTGATACCCCTGCCGGGAGAGAAACTCGACATAGTTGTCCCGGATGGCGGCTTCATCTTCGACGATGGCGATCTGTTTTTGCATCTGTTTTTCGGCCTTAGGTGATTACCCATAGAGGGTTGGGTTATTACGCATAGACATCCTGACCTGAAAATATATCCTGATTAATAGGACTTTCGGGAATAAAAAAGATACCACGAAAGCGTGTAGCGCTGGTGCCTGACGAAACTATCTTCGCAGTGGAGCCGGAATAGGGGATCCTCGACATGACTGAACAAACCAACGGCCATCAAACATCGGTATATTGGGTCAGTTCGCTCTTTGCGGATGCAGGCTGGTATTTCAAGGAGGAGGACAGTCCAAGCCACGGGCCGTATATCGATGAGGCGCATGCGCTGGAGGCGGCCCATGAGGGAGACGTCTCGTCCGATTCAGCCTCGTTAACCAACGTCTGACAGAACGGAATATACCAGCTGATATTGATCCAAAGAGGGTTTTCGTGCGGGTGAGACGGGAAGTTACTCCCGTTCTTTGAGCATGGCTGCCAGGTCCGCAAATGGATTATGGGTGGTGTTGCTCTTATTCGTGTCGGTCGTGGTATCACCGTATTCTGAATCGATGTGGCGTGAATGTTCGTTGTCATGGCAATAGAGGCACAATAACTCCCAGTTGCTGCCATCAAGCGGGTTATTGTCGTGATTGTGATCGCGGTGATGGACAGTCAGTTCCCGTAGATTTACGCGGGTAAACTCGCGCGCACAACGGCCGCAAACCCAGGGATACATTTTTAGCGCTCTCTCGCGGTAACCCTTCTCCCTCTCTTCCCGAGCACTGCGGGCCTGGGCAACGATGCGGTCGAGCTTGTCTGAAGATTTTTCTGATGACATGGTTGCAACCCAAAAATAAGTGATTTCAGTTACTGCCTTAAATAGAGTTTGTGGCTCCTTTCAATATTCGTCAAGTCAGAACGTCATATAGCCACCAAGCTATCATCATCTCCTGATATAGAACCGCCAGACGGGAGAAGTGACTAACCTCGTTTGAGAAATATCCAGGGATGCCTCAAAAGGGTGATTCCCCCTCTGCCACCCTCCCGCCATTTTTCGCCATAGCTACGCCCGTATTTTGCAACTTGTCTGTCACTTCACTCGTCTGTAATACCCTCAACCCGGCGCAGACAAAGGTCTGTCGTTCTCCGCCAAGGATGGCGCGCTGGAATAATCAGAGGGAATTATCATGAAAAGAAAAATGCTCAGCCTAGCAATTATGGGATTGCTCTTTGCCGCGCCACTGCTGGCCAATACGGTTGAAAATGCTGCCGTAGACAGTAGCAGCGAACTGAAGGGGCCAGCTATCGGTATGCTGATTGGTGGTGTATTTGGCGGACCTCCCGGTCTGGTCGTGGGTGCTATCGGTGGGGCCTTGATCGGAACGATCGACGGGCAGAAAACAGCCTTGAGTCTACAGCAGGATCAATTGGCCGATACCCGTCAACAGGTACATCAGCTGCAACAGCAGAGCGGCAGTCAGTCTGAGCAGATCGAACGGCAGCTGCGTCAGCAGCAGGAGCGGCAGCAGGCAGTGGTGGAGGGTTTCTCCTTCTGTCTGCAGTTCCGCACCGAAAGCGCGGATCTGGAGCCCCGTTTTCAGCCGCAGCTCGACGCCCTGGCGGGCATGCTGAATGCCTTTCCCGATCTTGATATCAGGATCCTCGCTTCAGCTGATCGCCGGGGCAGTGACGACTACAACCGGGAGCTGTCAAAACTGAGGGCCGAAACGGTTTCCCAACGGTTGGTTGCTGCCGGGGTGAATGCAGGACGCATTCAACAGCGGGTTGAGGGTGAGGGAATGGCGCTCTATCCCTATGTGGATCTGGAGGGGCTCGGTTTCGATCGTTTCGTGCTGCTCTCATTTGTACCGGGACCGGGACGGTGAAGCGCTGTCCGCAGCCTCTGAGTGAGGCATTTCTTTACGGCTCGCCGGAACGGATCTCAACCCAGTCGGCCAGGTGGTTATCGGAGGAGGAGATTCGGGCGATAAAGGGAAACAAGCAGCAGCGGGGAGGGTGTAAAGATGAGCCAGTCACTCATGCAGGCGGGTGATCTCGTTGATGGGCCGGTCAGGATCGATCTCCGAAACCGGCAATTCGTCAAGGATATGCTGTTGACACTGGTTGCCGCTATCGGTGCTGGTCTGGCGGGATCTGTGTTCTTCATTCTGCTGGTCCTCAGCACCAGCAGCAGTGCGCTGGCGGCAGCCGATGAGGTGACGCGCGGCACCCTCAATCTCTACTCACTGGATGGTCGGCGTATCGATGATGCCCCCAACCTGAGCACCGCCGTGGAGATGCAGATCAGCGGCATGCTGGCGCGGGTAAAGGTGGCGCAGCGCTTCAGTAATCCCAGTCAGGATTGGGTCGAGGGTATCTATCAGTTTCCCCTGCCGGAGGATGCGGCGGTAGACCGACTGTGGATACGCATCGGCGAGCGGGTCATCGAGGGTGAAATCCAGGAGAAACAACAGGCCAGGAGGACCTACGAAAAGGCCAGGTCGGAAGGACGCAAGGCGAGTCTGCTGAGTCAGCAACGGCCCAATATGTTTACCACGTCGGTGGCCAATATCGGGCCGGGGGAGTTGATTGTCATCGAGATCGAATACCAGCAGAGCCTGGGCTATGACCAGGGGCGATTTCAGATCCGTTTTCCGCTGGTCATTGCACCGCGTTATATCCCCGGTATCCCAAAAGTACCGGAGGAGAGCAGTGGCTTCAGCGGTTCAGGCTGGGCGGCGGATACCGATCAGGTGACCGATGCCAGCCGGATCACTCCCAGTGTGGCAGATCCTGCGTTGGGACGGATCAACCCGGTCTCTTTCAATATCCATCTGGATGCGGGTTTACCGCTGGCCTCTCTGGAGAGCCGCTATCACCCTATCGTCCATACCCAGGATGACAGGGGGCGCTATCAAATCGGCCTGAAGTCGAAACAGGTTCCTGCGGATCGGGATTTCGAGTTGACCTGGGTGCCGAAGGTCGGAGTTGCCCCTCATGCTGCTCTCTTCACCGAGTCGTGGGACAACGATGTCTATGGATTGTTGATGGTCATGCCGCCCCAGGGAGATGCTGTGATGCCAACCCGACCACGGGAAGTCATCTTTGTGGTCGACACCTCCGGCTCCATGCATGGAACCTCTATCGCCCAGGCCAAAGCCGCGCTCAAAATTGCCCTGCGGCGTCTGCGCCCGCAAGACCGCTTCAATATCATCCAGTTCAGCAGCTATACCCGCGCTCTCCACCAAAATGCGGTGGATGCGACAGCGCGAAATCTTCGACAGGCGTTGGATTATGTTTCGTCATTGGCAGCAGATGGCGGTACTGAGATGTTACCGGCGCTGGAGTTGGCCCTTGATGGCAGGGAGTCCCACGATCGGCTGCGCCAGGTGATATTTCTCACCGATGGCAGCGTGGGCAACGAGGATGAACTGTTCAGGGTGATCCATCGGCGTCTGGGAGCGAGTCGTCTCTTCACCATCGGCATAGGTTCTGCGCCCAACAGCTTCTTCATGTCCCGGGCGGCAGAGTTTGGTCGTGGCAGCTTCACCTATGTGGGGGATCTGGAAGAGGTTGAGTCACGTTTGGCGGCACTATTTATCAAACTTGAGCAGCCGCTGCTGACCAATATCCAACTGGAGTGGCCCAATGATGTTGAAGTGGAGGGCTATCCAAATCCACTACCTGATCTCTATGCGGGAGAACCGATCTTGCTGGCGCTAAAGGCCGACCAACTACAGGGTCAGCTGACCATCAAGGGCGACAGGGCAGGGGAACCCTTGCAGCGGCGTATTCATCTGCGTGGCGGTGGTGATCGAGCCGGTGTGCATCTGCTCTGGGCGAGGGCGAACATCGCTGCACTGATGGCCCAGCACAATCGCGGCAGGCCGGAACCGGAAGTGCGTAAAGCCGTCCTCGAAGTGGCACTGAAACATCGTCTGGTCAGCCGATACACCAGTCTGGTCGCTGTGGACAAAACCCCCGCCCGACAGCTCGAAGAGATGTTGAAAACAAAACCGATGCCGACCAACCTGCCTCACGGTTGGACGGCGAACAAGGTGTTCAGGCGTATGCCTCAAACCGCCACCCCCGCCTCACTGCATCTGTTGATCGGATTGATGTTGCTGACGAGCGGACTGCTTTTGGCACGGAGACGCAGGGCATGAAGCGGTTATTGGTGATTGCACTCCTGCTGGCGGCCGTTTGGCAACTGGGCGCCGGAGGATGGATTCACGCCAAGGCCTGGCTATCGGAAGTCCTGATTGCCGATGCCTGGGAAGCGACCCGGTCGGAATCCTCCAGGGTACCCCCTTGGGACTGGGCCGATACCTGGCCGGTGGCGAGACTCTCGGTGCCTGGGCTGGAGGTAGAGCGCTACATCCTGGCCGGAGCCAGTGGCCGTACTCTCGCCTTCGGGCCGGGCTGGACTGAAAACAGCGCCCGTCCCGGCAGTGCGGGTAAAAGCATTATCAGCGGCCACCGGGACACCCATTTTCGTTTTCTGCAACAGCTAAAACAGGGCGACAGGCTGGTGATAGAACGCCCCGATAGGCGGCTGGTTCACTACGCTGTTTTGCAGCAGAGCGTACACCACGAAACAGAGACCGGACTGCTGTTACCCGATGCGCACAACCAACTGCTGCTCATCACCTGTTACCCCTTCGACGCTTTGGTGCCGGGAGATCCACTGAGGTATGTAGTCACTGCTGAAGAGGTGGTGATGTGATCCGGCCAAAATATCTGACCGGAGGCAGGCCGGTTCAAGCGCAGCGGAACCGGCAATCCATGTGTTCAGACAATTCGAGGACGCCCGATCCGCTACGCTTGATCGGGCCTACCTTCTGCCTATTTCTGGCGGTCAATAATCCAGGTCATCCTCTTTGAACTCACGCTTCGGCTTTTTGCCGAGGATGGTTTTCAGGATATCGTTCATGGTGGTGGGGTCGTTGTCGAAACCGCCGTGGCTTTCGCTGTTGCTGCGTTTCTCGCTCCCGTCTTCTCCTTTGCTGATGATGATTCTGAGATCCTTATTCTGGGGGAGCTGTTCGTTATGCTCCACCATACCCACGATCTCTTCTCCCAGTTCCTCTTCGCAGGCCAGTGAGACGTAGTAGAGCAGCGATTTGCGATAGACAAAGGCGACGTTGTCATCCAGTTCCAACTCTTTGGATAGGCTGTAGATGCGCAGTTGCTTGACCAGCTTGCCTATCTCGGGTGAAAAGTTTTTCCTGAACAGATCGACGGTGGCGGCGGGAGCCATCAGGCTGCAGCTGGCGATGGTTGTGTTCTCGCTGGCCTTCGGCAGTGCCTTGATCAGCCAGGCCAGCAGGATGGCGCCGGTGCTGTGGCCCGCCAGATGGATCTTCTTGGGCCTGTCGCTCTCTGCCAGGGCATCGAGAAAGACGTTGAGGGTCTGCATGCCACCACGGGCATTGCTGCTGAAGGGACGTTTGGCGCCGAGCTTCATCTCCCGCCAGAGTGCGCGGCCAAGGGGGCGAGTCGATTTCTCAAGCAGTTTGTCGGTGTAGTCGGTAAAACCGGCAACCTTCCCGCCCCCCTCGCTGTGGCGTCGCAACAGGATGTCTTTGAGTTCCTCCAACAGTCCTGTGTCGTACATGAAGTGGAAGGGGTAGATGCGATTGTCCTTGAAGACCTGTTTCATCGCCTTGATACGACGTGCTGAGTCGTAGATGCTGTTCAAGCCGCCGTGGGCGTAGAAGAGGAGGTGGTCGTAATCCTCGCTGTCTGCGACCAGGTCGGCGGTTTGCCGCAGGTCTACCCGTTTGCTCCAGTAACGCCCCTGGTCGTGCAGATCGCCATCATCGATATGCACGAAATGACCGGCGATCTCTCCCCGGGTTGGACGCTTCTTGAAGAGAGAGAAGTTTTCGCCGGTCTCATTGCCATTGGCATGCGCCACCCCTGGAAAAATGTTTGGCGTGGGCAGGGCGAGCCGCACCACCCAGGCGTCTTTGATATTGGCCTGCCAGTCCTCATAACTCCAGAAGGCGAGGCCGTTTTTGCCCCAGCCCGGACCCCAGGAGTTCTGCACCAGAAAACCCGCTTCGTTGTAGCCGACAACGGCAAAGGCATGTCCACCCTGGCTGGGCGTTCGGAAAGGTATGCGGCCACCCCGGACGTTGCGAGGCCACCAGCCGGAGTGGACGTTGGCGGAGACGTAGATCACTCCGGTTTCGTTCAGGGCGGCGTGGAAATCAGCAATGTTGTGTTTCAGACGGTAGTAGGCGCCAACGGTATTGTTGCGTGCGTTTTTGGCGCGCTCGATGGTCAGGTAGGAGCGGTCATCGCTTCGATAGGGCCAGAGTTCATCACTACAGGCACCCATACTCTTCCAGCCCTGAATAGCACCCCGGCAACTGGAGCCGGAGTATGCCTCACCTGGCCAGCGGTCGAATTTTTTTGCCATATTGTAGAGCATGCGGGCGCTGACCCTGATATCGCTCTCCCGTTTCTGATTCAGCATGTTGATGACCGCCGCCAGACCGAAGCCGGTGCAGGCGCCTTCCTTGCCCTGGTCCAGAATTTTCAGACTGACGTGGTCGGGTTCCACTACCGATTTGAGTTGTATCAACGATGGTTGGTAGAAGTGGTCCCGAGAGTCCGGGCTGTCGTTATCGGCATTGAGTTTGTAGCCGTCAGGTGTTTCGAGAATCTCTGTGGGCATGGTAATCCCCTTTTATAGTGATGTTTTATCCATCTGGAGGTGAGCGCGGGCGGAAATAAACGACTCAACAGATAATCCATAGTTCAAGAGTATCGACTCTGCAAGGTTAGCAATCCTGTTTTTTAATCAATGATGGATTATTCGTAAAGTGGAGTGTTCAGATGGTTTCTAATCCTTGTATCCGTGGTTAAAATGGAGCTCTAAACCCCGCTGTCTGAGTGAACGTGAAACCGATCCGCATCTTTCGTCATATCGCCTGTGAAGGCCCCGGTTATCTTGGGGAGTTCCTCGATCGTCATCAGGTTCCCTGGGAACTGGTCTGTATCGATGCGGACCGCCCGGTGCCGCCGCAGGTGGATGATGTCTCCGGGCTGGTCTTTATGGGGGCTCAGGCGAGCGTGAACGATTCGCCGGCGTGGCTGGGTGCCGAGCTGAAACTGATCCGCAGGGCACACCAGGCCGGGGTGCCGATGATGGGGATCTGTTTTGGCGGACAGTTGATGAGCAAGGCGCTCGGTGGTGAGGTCACCAAGGGAGATGGGATGGAGATCGGTTGGTATCCGCTGCAGCGCATCAATGGTGAAGAGCACACCGGCTGGCTTGATGGACTTCCAATCTCCTTCGATACTTTTCACTGGCACGCCGACACCTTCTCCATGCCCCCCGGCAGTGAACCGTTGCTCAAGAGCCAGTGTTTCCGCAATCAGGCCTATATCTTCGGCGACCATATCGGCATGCAGTTTCATCTGGAGATGACTGTGGAGATGGTGGAGGCCTGGCTGTCCAAGTATGGCAGCGATCTGATGTTGACCTCCCGCTGTGCACAATCCTCCACGACCATTACCGATGATCTGACGGCTAAGATAAAACAGCTGCATCAGGTTTCTGATGTGATCTACGGTAACTGGCTTGAACGGGTTCGACGCAAGTGAGACTGCCGCTTCTGTTGCTGCTGCTGTGGAACAGCCTGGTTCTGGCAGAGGTTTCGGCAATCATCGAGCCTGATCTTAAACGCGCGCTTGAGCGTTACGCCCCTGCCGCCGAAGCGGTACTGGAGAGACGTTTTCATCACGCAGGAGTCGAATACCCGCCGCAGCGGATCCAGTTTATCGCATTGAAGGATCGCCGCATCGTGGAGTTGTGGGTCTTCAGCGATACTCAATGGAAACATGTCCACGATTACCCTGTGTTAGCCGCCAGCGGCGGGAGCGGACCCAAATTGCGGGAAGGGGATCGGCAGGTGCCTGAGGGTTTCTACCGAATCGAGGCCCTCAACCCCAATAGCGCCTTCCACCTTTCGATGAAACTCGACTATCCCAATACATTCGACTGGGCCAACGCCTCGGTAGAGGGACGAATGCAGCCGGGGTCGAATATCTTTATTCACGGTAGCACCTGGTCTGCCGGTTGTCTGGCAATGGGGAACCGGGCGATCGAGGAGCTTTTTGTGCTGGTGGCGCGTATCGGCGTGGAGCAGGCTGGTGTGCTGATCGCCCCACGGGATTTCCGGCAGCACTCCGTCCTGGCTAAACAGGATAGCGTGCCGTGGGTCAGGGAACTCTACCGCTATCTCGCCGCACGTTTGCAGCAGTTTCCTTTGGCAGCCAAGGTGGTCCCCTGCAACAGCGAGTGCGATCGTCTGGCAGCGGCGTACTGACTCTCTAATGGCAAAACGCAGGAAAAAGCGGGGCAGACGGAGCGCCCGGCGCGCTGCAACGTCATGGAGGCGTTGGATCTGGCTGGGTCTGGCAGCGCTGATCTTCAGTACCACACTCTATGTACTCTATCTCGACCGGATCGTGCAGGTACGTTTCGAGGGCCGCCGCTGGGCTGTGCCGGCACAGGTTTATGGGCGACCGTTGTTGCTCCGGCCCGGTGTGCCGCTCACTGAAAAACGTCTGCGTCAGACCCTGGATGGACTGGGTTATCGCCGGGTCAAACACCCTGACAATGCCGGCAGCTACTCCAGCTATAAAGGGCGTTTCCTGATTCGTACCCGCCCGTTCCACTTCGCCACAGGTCAACGGGGCTCCGACTATCTGGAAGTCCGTATCGTGAAGGGGCGGGTAAATACCCTCAAACAGGCGGCGAACGGCAAACGTTTCGACAGATATCCCCTCGAACCTGCGTTGATCGGCAGTCTGCATCCGGCCCACAGTGAGGATCGGGTGCTGTTGCGGCGCAGTGAGTTGCCGGAACTGCTGGTGTCGGCACTTTTTGCCGTGGAGGATCGCCATTTCCAGTCCCATTTCGGTCTCGACCTGCTGGCCATAGGCCGGGCGCTGATAGCCAATATCCGGGCCGGAGGGGTCGTGCAGGGGGGGAGCACATTGACCCAGCAACTGGTGAAGAATTTTTTCCTTACCAGGGAGCGTTCCCTGCTGCGAAAAGTGAATGAAGCGCTGATGGCGGTGATCCTGGAGTTTCACTACAGCAAGGATGAGATCCTCGAAGCCTACGTCAACGAGATCTATCTGGGGCAGGATGGCGGCCGTGCCATCCACGGTTTTGGACTGGCGAGCCAGTTCTACTTCAATCGTCCTCTGGCTGAACTGGATCTGCCAAGGGTGGCACTGCTGGTGGCGCTGGTTCGTGGTCCGTCGGCCTACGATCCCAAACGTCACCCGAAACGCGCGTTGAAACGTCGCACACTGGTAGTGAATCTGATGCAGGAACAGGGCGTTATCAGCGCTGACCAGGCAGCGTCGGCATTAAATGCGCCCCTGGGGTTGCAGAAAGGCCGGGCGGGGGCCGGCAGCTATCCTGCGTTTATCGATCTGGTGCGAAGGCAACTGCGGCGGGACTATGATGAGGCAGACCTCAACAGTGAGGGGCTGCGCATATTCTCCACCCTCGATCCCTGGGTACAGGAACGGGCGGAGCAGGCGCTGAGCAGTCAGTTGAAACAGATCGAGAAACGTCCGGGAATCAAGGCTGGCATCCTGCAGGGTGCGCTGGTGGTGGCGGATGTGGAGACGGGAGAGATCAGCGCGCTGGTGGGTGACCGCAATCCCCGCTACGCCGGTTTCAACCGTGCGCTGGATGCAATACGGCCGGTGGGTTCGTTGATAAAACCCGCAGTCTATCTTGCGGCACTCTCCGAGCCCGGGCGATATACGCTGGTCACTTCACTACAGGATAGTGCCATTCGTCTTAAAGGCTCGGACGGCAAGATCTGGTCGCCCCGCAACTATGATCGCAAAAGCCACGGCAAGGTGCTGTTGCAGGATGCGCTGGCACACTCCTACAATCTGGCGACCGTACGACTGGGCATGGATGTCGGCCTGAAAACAGTGACGGCTTCCCTGCGGGATCTGGGTGTCGAACGACCGTTGAATATCTATCCATCCATGCTGCTGGGCGCTGTCTCCCTCTCTCCCCTGGAGATGGCTCAGATGTATCAGGCGTTGGCGACAGGCGGCTTGCTGGCCCGACTCAGGGCGATCAGTGCGGTGACGGATGCGCACGGCAGACCGCTCTCCCGCTACTCCCTGTCCGTGTCTCAGGTTGCCGATAAAAAGGCGGTTTTTCTCCTGAGCAAAGCCTTGCAGCAGGTGATTTTCGAGGGGACCGGCCGGGGGCTTGTGAACCAGCTCTCCAATGTGGGGGGATTGGCTGGAAAGACCGGGACTACCGATAAGCTGCGGGACAGCTGGTTTGCCGGGTTTGACCGCCGGCGGGTGGCTGTCGTTTGGGTGGGCCGCGACAACAATAAGAGTACTGGTCTCACCGGCTCCACCGGTGCCATGCGTGTATGGGGAGACCTGATGCGGCGCATCGGTGTGTCGCGCCTGGACGAAAAGATGCCGCAAGGTGTTGTGCCGGTTGCCATCGACCCGCAATCGGGCCTGCTCGGCGCTGGATGTGCGGAGGCGAGACTGGTGCCGTTCATCCGTGGCAGCGCGCCGACGCGGCGGGCGGAGTGCGCCTCTGCACGAAGAAAAAGAAGCGATGAGACTTTTGTCGATGACAGTATCGACTGGTTTCAGCAGTTGTTTCGTTAGCTCGAATACCCAAACAGTAGGCCGGTTCAAGCGCAGCGGAACCGGCAGCCAATGCGTCTGATCAAAACGGGGTCGCCCGATCCGCTACGCTTGATCGGGCCTGCATCTGACAGATAAAGACCTGTGCCACAACCCCCACATTCAGATACAATTCTCCCTATAAAGTACCCATGAGGAACCCGGCTTGAGTGTCTACGCCGCCGACAAACTGATCGCCCAGGCCCGTCTGCTCGCGGCAGAGTATCGTCGCACCATGGGCAAGCCACTGCCCGGCATCAGCAATGAGATTGCCGAACATGACGCAGTAAAATTGCTGCGGCTGGAACCACGCCCCGAGGGTGAGACCGGCTACAATGCCATTGATCCGTCGCGGGACGGTTGGCGGGTGCAGATAAAATCCCGCACCATCTTCGACGAGAGCAAGTCCGGTCAACGTATCGGTCAACTCAAACTCGATCGGGATTGGGACAGCGTGGTGCTGGTACTCATGGACGAGGATTATGAACCCTACGAAATCTACGAGGCGGATAAGGATGAGATCCTCGAGTTCGTCAATGACTCCAGCAGCAGCCGGGCCAAGCGTGGCGCCATGTCGGTGGCCCGTTTCAAGATCATCGGCCGCCTGGTCTGGACCCGCGGGGATGGGCTCGAATCCGAGGTCTGGGACAACCAGTCCGGCTGAAACCTTGATTGTTATCCAGGTGCGTCCGGGAAATGCTTCATGACCGATATTGCCGAGATCTTTGGGCCTGAAGGCTGGCTCGCCCGGCGTATCGACGGCTTCTCCCACCGTCCGCAGCAACAGGCGATGGCGGAAACGATCAGCCGCATTCTGAATGATGGCGGGGTGCTAATCTGCGAGGCGGGTACAGGTACGGGCAAGACCTTTGCCTACCTGGTACCTGCGCTGATGTCGGGTCTCAAGGTTATCGTATCCACGGGTACCAAGAATCTGCAGGATCAGCTGTTCCATCGGGATCTGCCACTGGTGCGGGAGAGCCTCTCCAGCCCTGTCTCCGTCGCCCTGCTCAAAGGGCGCGCCAACTACCTCTGTACCTATCGCATGGAGACGGCCATGCTGGAGGATCGGCGTTTGACGGCCGAGCAGAGCCATCAACTGCAGCAGGTACGCAGCTGGTCGGGACAGACCAGAAGCGGCGATGTCGCCGAGATGTCGGCAATCCCTGAAGATGCCGGCATCTGGCCGATGGTGACCTCCACCACTGAGAACTGCCTGGGTCAGGAGTGTCCGGCCCACAGTAAATGCCATCTGGTAGAAGCGCGGCGGCGTGCCCAGGAGGCGGATCTGGTGGTGATCAATCACCATCTGCTCTGTGCCGATATGGCGCTGAAGGACGAGGGCTTTGGTGAGCTGTTGCCGAGTGCAGACTGCTTTATCCTGGACGAGGCGCATCAACTGCCGGATGTAGCGGGTAACTTCTTCGGCATGAGTCTGAGTGGCCGCCAGTTGCTCGATCTGGCCAGGGACACAGTGGCGGAGTATCACCGTGAAGCGGGGGATCTGCCGAAGATCGTGGATCAGGCAGATCGTCTGAAACAGGTCACCCGGGATCTGCGTCTCGCCTTTGGTCTGGAGATGCGGCGTGGCGCCTGGTCCGATGTGGAGAACAACCCGGCAGTGGAGGCCGGGCTGGAGCGGTTGCGCAGCGAGTTATCGATTCTGGGTGACATGCTCGAAGCCATCGAAGGACGGGGCAAGGGTCTCGATAGCTGCCGCGACCGCTGCAAGGAGTTGGCATCGCGTCTGGATCAACTCTTCGATGAGAATGATGCACAGGATATCCGCTGGTTCGAGACCCAGCGCCAGAGCTTCCGACTCAACCGGACGCCGCTGGAGATCTCCGCTATCTTCCGGGAGCGAATGGCGAACAATCCGGCGGCCTGGATTTTTACCTCCGCAACCCTGGCAGTGGGAGGCAGTTTCAGCCACTTTGCCAGTCAGTTGGGGTTGGAGGATGCCGAGACCCACTGCTGGGACAGCCCCTTCGACTATCCGAAACAGGCGCTCTGGTATGTGCCCAGTGACCTGCCGGAACCCAACAGCCCCGAGTTCAACCGCACCGTCTCCGAACTCTCCATCCCTATTCTGGAAGCGAGCGGTGGCCGTGCTTTTCTGCTCTTCACCAGCCATCGCGCCCTGCAGGAGGCGGCCGATTATCTGCAGGATCGCATCGAATTTCCCATGCTTGTGCAGGGAACAGCCCCCCGCAGCGAACTCCTGGAGCAGTTCCGCAGCCTCGGCAATGCGGTGCTGCTGGGTACCTCCAGCTTCTGGGAGGGGGTGGATGTGCGGGGTGATGCCCTCTCCTGCGTGATCATCGACAAGCTGCCCTTTGCCTCGCCGGGCGAGCCCGTCCTGCAGGCGAGGATCGATGCACTGCGTGCACGGGGCGGCAACCCCTTCATGACCTTTCAACTGCCCCAGGCGGCGATCGCACTGAAACAGGGTGCCGGACGATTGATTCGGGATGAGAAGGATCGTGGTGTGCTGGTGCTTTGCGATCCACGTCTGCTCAGCAAACCCTACGGAAAAGTTTTTATCAAAAGCCTGCCACCGATGACAAAGAGCCGTGATTTCAATAATGTGAAACGTTTTTTTGCCTATCACGATGGTGTGCAGGAAAATCCGACACCACCGGTTTCAGAAAACCAGTGAAGCGTAAAAGCATCGAACCAGTGTGCGGCGATCCGCGCAGAAAAATAATCAAGAAGACCCGACAGGCTCTGCAATCATGACCGACCCCAAAATCAGGAAGATCCCCTATCCTTACCACGCAATGCTGGCAGTCTGCAGCGATCTGGATGAGACGCCAACAAAGCGGGAGTATTTTGAAATCGCCAGATTTCTCAATACCGAAGAGGAGACTGCAATGGGACCGGGTGTCGGACTGGAGATCGGCAATACGCTCTATTTCGATATGCCCGATAACCAGTTCGCCTACTGGAATACCGATGATGAGGGACGGGAGAGTGCACGGCGGTTGATCCGCTCCGGTCATATCGACTGTTTCCACTCCTATGGCGATCTTGCGGTGGATAGAGGTTATGTGGAACGGGCGCTCAATGAGCTGGAGTCACATGACTGCTGCATCAGGGTTTGGGTGGACCACTCCAAGGCGGCCACCAACTTCGATCCCGGTATTATGTTTGGCAAAGGGGATCTCGAAGGGCATGAAGCCTTCCACTCCGACCTCACCTATCGGCACGGCGTGCGTTATGTCTGGCGGGGCCGCGTCACCAGCGTCATAGGCCAGGATTGCGCGAAGGGGTATGGTGGACTTTGGTCGATAAAACATGCGCTGCCAGCGGCAAAGACGATTCTGAAGGATTTCGTCAAAAGCCTGCTGGCGCTCAAGAAGCATCCAAAATATGCGCTGCACAAAGGCAACCGCTTGATCTATCCTGCCAGTCTGCGCAGCGGTGAATCAGTGACCGAGTTCATGCGCTGTAATCCCCACTGGGGTGGTGTGAGCGCGGGGGAGACTGCCCAGGGTATTCCCGAGGTGTTGACGGACAGGGTGCTGTCGACCCTGACACGCAAGCGGGCCAAGAGCATTATCTATACTCATCTTGGCAAGATCGCAGACAGGGCCGAGATCTTCTCCGAGGCGACCCGCAACGGGTTTCGCCGTCTTAAAGGGTACGCCGACCGCCAGGAGATTCTTGTCGCCACGACCTACCGGTTGTTGCAATATACAAAAATGACGGAGCAGATCCGTGTCGAAGAGACCGGGGATGGTGGTCTGGTCCTGATCAATCTCGTTACAGGTGGAGCGGAATATGATCTGTCGGGTCTGACTGTCTACACTGATGCGCCTGAATCCATCCGACTGACAATCGATAATGAACCGGTAAAAAACTTCGAGATCAATAGCCCGGATGAAACCGGCAGGGCCAGTATCTCTATCTCCTGGAATAAGTTGACATTTCCTGATCTGGACTAATATGCCAACTTGCTAAGGAGTAGGAGCGGTGCCCCGCCGCTCCTTCACTTAAATACCCAGTCCGCTTGTGGCGAGGGTCTTTATCCGGGATTGTATCCCCGTTTTGATAGCAGCTGAGAAACCTCAAGTTTGATCCAATCGAAGGCTGGAGTGAAATTGAATCCTTGCGATGTGGCATTTGAGCAATCCAGGGTTAAAGGTACTTTTGAATAAAAAGGTTTCTTTTCACGCCTGTAGTTGATTCTGGTGATCTTTTTTTTGGATTTTAGTACAGAAAGAAAAAATTCATAAATTTCGCCTTCCGTGAACGTTTCAGGGGAGCAGGCGTTATATATTCCAGAGAGTTTTTTTGTGGCTGCCCAATAGAGGAAATCAGCCACGTCATTGGCCCAGACCAGGCTTAAGGGTTGCGCGCTGTTTGAAAGTGGAACGTGTTTTTTATCCAGGATTTTTTCGAATAAATTGCTAAAACGTTCCGAGGGGTCATTGGTGCCAAGCGCGACAGGTAATCTAACTGCAGTGATCGGTATCCCCAGCATGTTTTGGAAGATATATGCTTCAGCCCTCCTCTTTCCTTCGCTGTATGAGATTTTTGGTCTGTCACTTACTGCCGAGTTATAGCTGAATGGATCAAATGCACTCTCCTTCAATTCCTTTCCTCCTTCAGGGAGGTATACGTGAGATGAAGAAGTAAAAATATAGTGGCCGCACGAGATAACCTTCTGATTGATCAGTTTCTCGATGACTGATGAGTCGAAAGAGGAAAAGTTGAGCATATCGATGACAGTATCGAACGAGCGGTTTTGTAACTTAGTTGCTAATTGTTGATATGATTTTCTGTCAGCGTCTATATATTCAATTCCGGTCAGGTTATCGGGTTTTCTTCTGGAAACTATGGTTAGTTTGTGTCCATTGGCGAACAGTTTTTCGCATAGAATTTTCCCCATGAAGAGTGTGCCGCCAAATATCAATACTTCCATTTTGATTTCTACCTTAAATCCTGCTTTGTGCATTTCACCAAGAAAATATTGAAGGGGTCAGGGTAAAAAATCAATTGTGCTGGAGTATTTAGACCTCTGTTACATATGGCGATTCCTGCTGAAAATCAGTATGCCGACGATTGAAACGATGATGCCCGGCAATATCTCATAGAGATCGAAGATCCCTCCCGACAGCTGTTTCCAGATGACCACGGTCAGACCACCGAGGATGATACCGGCGAGTGCACCATTGCGGGTCATGGGTTTCCAGTAGAGTGAGAAGAGGATGGCGGGTCCGAAGGCGGCACCGAATCCCGCCCAGGCGTAAGAGACCAAGTCGAGCACACTGCTGTCGGGATCAAGTGCAAGCAAAAAGGCGATGGCGGCGATGCCGACGACAGCCAGCCGGCCGGTGATCATCAACTCGCGGTCGTTTGCGTTACGGCGGAAAAGGCCTTTGTAGAGGTCTCCGGTGAATGCGCTGGAGGCCACCAGCAGTTGGGAATCGGCGGTACTCATGATGGCCGCCAGGATAGCGGCGAGACAGATGCCTGCAATCAACGGATGGAAGAGTAGATCCACCAGGTGGATGAACACCCGCTCCGGGTCGGCCAGCGGTGTCTCAAAAATCGGGATACCCGTCAGACCCACCAGGCAGCCTGCCGTCAGGGTCAACAGCACCCAAGTGACGGCAATGCGCCGGGCTGTTGGAATCTGCGCCACATGTCGAATCGCTTTGAAACGGGCCAGGATGTGGGGTTGTCCGAAGTAGCCCAGTCCCCAGGCAAGCAGGGAAGCGATGGTTATCCAGCCGAGGGGCACACCCTTGTTGTCGGTGAACGGGTCAAGCAGTGCCGGGTTGAACTCGGAGATGAGCCGGAGAGTATGCGCCGTTCCGCCCAGTTCACCGAACGCCATCAGCGGTACGATGAGCAGTGCCGCCGCCATCATCAGCCCCTGCAACAGATCGGTCCACGAGACTGCGAGAAAACCACCAAAAGAGGTATAGAGAATAATGGTGAGCGTACCGGCCGCCACGGCCCAGAGATAGGGCAGACCAAATACTGATTCGAAAAGCTTGCCGCCGGCCACCAGCCCGGAGCTGGTGTAGAAGAGGAAAAAGAGCAGGATAAAGAGGGATGAGATGGTGCGGATAAGGCCGCTCCTGTCGTCGAAACGGTTGGAGAGGTACTCCGGCAGGGTCAGAGCGTTGCCTGCCTGCTCCGATGCGACTCGCAGCGGAGCGGCGATGAAACGCCAGTTGAGCCAGGTGCCGATCAACAGACCACCTGCCAGCCAGACGGATTCCACTCCGGAGAGATAGGCAAAACCCGGCAGACCAAGCAGCAGCCAGCCGCTCATATCCGAAGCGCTGGCGCTCAGAGCGGTCACCCAACAGCCGAGTTGGCGCCCCCCGAGGACGAAATCGGAAAGGTTGCGTGTGCGCTGCCAGGCGTGGATGCCAATCCCCAGTATGGCGACCAGATAGAGCGCGAAGGTAAGGCCGATCAGTAGTTGGTCTTGTGTCATGGGATATTATTGATTAAATATTCAGTGTAGGCCGATTCAAGCTTGCGGAACCGGCAGCACCATCTGTTTTTCGTGTCTGTTGCCTGATCCGCTACGCTCGATCAGGCCTACGAATAGGAATACCCTTGCCGGCGTTGTTTGATCTTTGCCAGATAGCTCGCTTTCATCGCGGTCTCAAATTCGTCATTGCTCGCATATTCAAAACCGAAGACCGGTTTCCACAAACGCTGGTTCTCCATGCAGAGGTAGAAAAATACTTTATCGTGCCAGGGTGCAAGCTGCCGGTAGGCGTGGGAGAACATCTCCAGCTTTATCTCTTCCGGATAGGAGAGCTTGCCGTCACTCTCCACCATTGGCATCTGCAGGATCTTGCTGTGAAAGTCACTCCGCCCCCGCAGCTTTTTGATCACCGGTTTTATGTAGGTAAGGGTGCCGATTGAGACCAGGGCCACCTCATCCGGGTCGAACAGTGATGTCATCCGTTCAAAGAGTTCTGCGTAGTCTTCACGCCACTGGGCGTAGTGGATCATCGGGTGAAGATGAAAGCCCACGATTATGCCTTTGTCCGCCAGACGTCGGGCAGCTATCAGGCGATCCTCCAATGATGCGCTCAGATGCTCTTCATTGGTAATCAGGGTCTGGGTATTGAGAGACCAGGTGCAGATGATATTCGCCGGTAGCGGATTTTTTTCCAGGTAGCTGATGTTTTTCGACTTGGTCTTCAACTCCAGAATGACATTGGGGTGTTCAGTGGCAAAAAGGCTCAGCGCATCGAGAATACCCGCCTGGTTGCCCCACATCAGGGAGTCGGAGGATTGCCCGGTGCCGATGTGGTAGATCCGGTTCGGATCGATCTCAAGCTGGGCCAGTTTCTCGGCGAATTGGTTGTCGAAGCGGACTTCATCTCCGTGATAGAAGGATTGGATGCTGCAGTAGCTGCAGTCGAAGCCGCAGTTCTCCACTGCATCCAGTGTCAGCAGGTTGCAGCAACGGGTGCGGGACGATGCCACCGGGCAATAGCCTAGGCCGAGTTTGGGTCTTTGCACCATAACCCGCTTGATTTTGTCCGGCTGATATTCAATCTTGTCAAAAGAGACGGGATACTGGTTTGGCTGTTGGCGAAGGCCTTCCCAGTATTGCCGAATCAGCCCCAGAATCTGTTGCCGTTTCTGCTTCGGCGCCATATCTGAGGGCGCATCTGTCGGCCAGATCTGCTCGATAGGGTCTTCCCGCCACATGTTCAGATCGAGGCAGATATCACTCAGAGTTTGCAGCTCCTGCAGAGTGAAGCGATAGATCAGCGCCTGGGATTGCAGGAAATCCTGCTGCGCCTGAGGCAGTTTTCCGATACCTGCCTTATCGATCAGGCGGGGGAGTTTTTCAGCGTAAGCGGATTGGCTGCTCATGGCCGTAGTTGTACGCAAGCGGGGATTGGCATGCAAGCAGGAGATGATGCAGAAATGTAGGCCCGATCAAGCGCAGCGGATCGGGCTACCCGGTTCACATCTCTTTTTCACGGAATCTTTTCGGCAGCAGCATGCCCACCAATCCCACCATCATAATCAGCCAGCTGGAGGGCTCCGGCAGGGCAACCGGATTAACGGGTGCGCTGCAGCTGTTTGCATGGGTGCTGTTGCGCATGCCGGGGGTGATACAGGCCTGACTGAAGTCGAGATTGTTGTTGTTCGTGTCGCTACCGTCAGGGGCGCGTGAAAGGCCGAGAAAGGCGGCATTTGAAGGGTCGACCAGGTTGCTGCCGGAAATCTCAGTATATCCAGCGATATCCCCTTCATAACTGAGACTGTCGATCAGCGTATTTCCCAGAAACAGGGCGATGGCGTCGGGTGCTCCATTCTGTATCAGGTTGCTGTTCGGTGCTACATCCCAGTCGCAGTTGAGTAGGTTGCCGGCATTGCCGCAGAGCACAAAGTAGGCGTTGGCATCCAGGGTGAAAGTGGGAAGGTCGTAGGTTCGGTAGGAAGCGCTATTGCTCCCGTTGATCAGTTGCAGTGTGTAGTCGTCAAGATCGAGGGCAGTGACCCCTGTGTTGAACAGTTCTATAAATTCCGCCTGGTCGCTGCCAGGCTGATCATAATCGACCTCGTTGATGACAAGTGTCGCGTGAACCGGGGAGATGGATGTCAGGCAGGCGGCGAACAGCAGGCGCTGAAAAATAGTGGGACGTTTTGGGACGGGCATCGTAAGCACTCCTTTGCAATGGCTCCAACTCCGTTTGGAGGTCTTGGATTATTCAAGACGCGTACAAAATACCCCGGCCTGCCTATTGGAAGAAGCCGATAATCCTGATGTTTATGTAGGAATATTCTGACACTGGATTTGAGCCACTAGGGAAGAAAGATATAGAGAATCCCGACACCCAGAATCAGTCGATAGATCACGAAAGGGAGCATGCCGATTTTTTCGATGAAGCGCAGGAAAAAATGGATGCAGAGATAGGCCGTGACAAACGAGAGTCCGGCACCGATAAAGAGTGAATCCCACTCCACAGGATTGGCGCTCTCTATCAACTCCAAGGTGACCAGCCCGCCGGACATGAGAATGGTCGGGATGGAGATCAGGAAGGAGAAGCGGGAAGCCGCCTCGCGTGAGAGTCCCAACAGCAGTCCTGCCGTCATGGTTGCACCAGATCTGGAGGTGCCTGGAATGATGGCAAATGCCTGAAATACGCCGATGATAAGGGCGTCTGTCCATTTAATAGAGTATTCGTCCCGTGTGTGACGACCGAGCAGATCCACCATCAACAAAACGATACCGAAGCTGATGGTGGTGATGGCGATCACCAACGGGGTGCGCAGTTCGGTCTCGATCAGCGATTTCATCAGCAGTCCGAAGAGGCCGACAGGAATGGTGGCGATGATGATCATCCAGCCAAGCCGGGAGTCGGCTGAACTGGCATTGCGATTCACCAGTGAGCGGAAAAAATCACTGGTGATACTGACGACCTCTTTGCGGAAATAACTGATGACCGCAAGTAGAGAACCCACATGGACTGCGATATCGAAGTCCAGTCCCTGATCGGCGTAGCCCAAAACAAGAGGGGCGAGGATCAAGTGCGCCGAGCTGGAGATCGGCAGAAATTCGGTTAACCCCTGGAGGGCGGCGAGAATGAATATTTGAAGCAGTTCCATGATGGGGCTCTATTTACTCCAGGGTGATTTCAGCAGTTTCTTTTCCCAGTTGAGCGCAGAACCGGCGATGACTGAGAGATCGTCGTAGGCGGGACTCCAGCCCAGTACCTCGCGCACCTTATCCGCGCCGGCGATCAAGGCAGGTGGATCCCCTGCACGGCGATCGGCCTCGATGATATCGAGTTTGATGCTGCCTGCCTGCTCCACTGCCTGCAACATCTCGCGCACGCTGAATCCATGTCCATATCCACAGTTGAGGATAGCGGAGTCCCCCCCTTTGCGCAGGTGTTCGATAGCCTTGACATGAGCAGCCGCCAGATCCTCCACGTGGATGTAGTCACGCACGCCGGTACCGTCCGGCGTAGGGTAATCTGTGCCGTAGATGTAGACGGAATTCCGTTTCCCAACAGCCGCTTCGCAGGCGACCTTGGTCAGCAGCGTGGCATTGGGGGTGGCCTGGCCGATGCGGCCTTGCGGATCACAACCGGCGACATTGAAGTAACGCAGGATGACGTGTTTCATATCCGTGGCGGCGGAGAGATCGCGCAACATCCATTCCGACATCAGCTTGGAGGTGCCATAGGGATTGATCGGGCTGGTGGGGGTGTCCTCATGGGCGATGCCGCTCTCGGGCGTGCCGTAGACGGCGGCGGTAGAGGAGAAGATGAAGTTTTTTACCCCGGCCTCAGCGCAGCACTGCAACATACTGCGGGTGTTGCAGGTGTTGTTGCCGTAATACTTAAGTGGATCCTCGACCGATTCGGGTACCACGGTGTGGGCTGCGAAGTGCAGCACCGTGTCGATATCATGCTCCTTGAGCACACGGCTGACCAACGCCTGATCGCCGGTATCGCCGACTACCAGCTCACCATAGAGGACCGCCTCTCTGAAGCCGGTGGAGAGATTGTCCAGGGTGATCAGACGCTCCCCCGCTTCCCCCAACTGACGTGCAGTGTGGCTGCCGATATAGCCGGCGCCACCGGTGATCAGAATCCCTTTGTTGGCCATTACTCGCTCCGCTCTCGATATGATCAAAACCGGCTCATCATACCGGGAGCGGCGGGTTGCGTCATGTCTCCGTTACTGAATGTCACTGAAATTTGAAGCCGGTCCAGTTTTCCGTTTTTGGAATTTCCTTCTGCATGCTGATTGCGCCGCAAAAACCGGGTTCAGGGATGAAGTTCACCCAACAGGGCATGGCGTCTTCACTTGCCAGGGTGGGCGTGAACAGCCCCGTGCCAAGGCATTTATGCCGTGCTTCGAGGCCAGTCCACAAATGGCAGAAGAGTCTGGTCCGGGCTGAGCCGGAAAGCGATTCCAACAACGTAAAATTCTCTCTGCTGAACATGCGCTCGGCAATGCCGAGCATATATCTGCGTGACTGGATCTTTTCCACATCCACTCCCACAGGGCTGCCGCAGCTGACTGCCAGGATCGCAAGAGGGCCGCTATGAGCCAGATTGAAGTGGATATCACCTGCTTGACCGGCAAGTTCAGGCTTACCGTGATCGCCATATTTCAGCCGGACAGATAGAGGCGGGATGGCCAGATAGTGTCCGAGGATGGATCGCAGGGCGCTGCGGCCGGCGATAAAGCGGCTTTTGGGGGTTTCCAGTGTGAACCGGCTGGCGCGAGTCAGCTCATCCTGTGAAAGATAACGGCGGAAGTCAGAACGGTCCAGATTGATGGACCAGAGGTGCAGTGTGTCCGGATCGGGTGGCGATTCCGGGCGCTCGGACAGCCAGAGGTTAGTGAGGTCTGGTACCGGGGAGCCTGGCTGAGACATCGTGCCTGTCACGACTTATTGCTGGTGGGAATATTGAACAGCCGCACGGCATTTTTTGAGGTTATGGCAGCGATCTCCGAAGCGGGTTGGTTGCGCAGCTCCGCGACTGTTTGCAAGACGGTTGGCAGATAGGCTGATTCGTTGCGCTCCCCCCGGTGCCCGCTGTCTGGCTGATCCGGTGCGTCTGTCTCCAGCATCAAGCTTTCCAGGGGCAAGGTCTGGATCAGACTGCGAAGGCGCTTGGCCCGCTCATAGGTGATGGGGCCGCCGAAGCTCAAAAGAAAACCCAGATCAATCAGTCGGCGGGCCTGCTGTTCACTGCCGGAGAAACTGTGCACCACTCCCGACAGGCCGGGGAACTGTTTCAGGCTGTTGAAAACCTGGTCCACGGAACGGCGGGCATGGATGATCACTGGTAACCGGTAGTCTCTCGCAAGTTCCAGTTGTGCCTCGAACAACGCCTGCTGCGCTTCCGGCTGGGGATCTTTGATGAAGAAGTCCAGACCACACTCGCCGACGGCGACCGGTTGTTCCCGTTCGATCCAGGAGGCGAGCAGTTGCAGATCCTGAGGCTGGTGATCCCCAAGGAACATAGGATGCAAACCGTAGGCGGGATAGAGTCTGGGATAGTCCCGGCAGACCTGCTTCTGCCGCGGCCACCATTCAGCTTTTACCCCGGCGATGATCTGGCTGGTAACTCCCGCGTCCCTGGCGCGCTGAAAGGTCTGCTCCCGATCCTGGTCGAAACGGGCATCGTCAAAGTGGCAGTGGGAGTCGATCAGCCTCGGGAGAAGACCCATTGGTCCCCCTGGGAGAGCGCCTCGTTGTAGTCGTAACCCGCCACGTCGAAGCCCTTGATATCCTCCGGGTCGGTAACTCGGTTTTCGATGATGTAGCGGCTCATCAGTCCTCTGGCTTTTTTGGCGTAGACGCCGATCATGCGATAGCTGCCGTTTTTATTCTCTTTGAACTGCGGGGTGATGATGCGTCCCCTCACCAGTTTGGGCATGACCGATTTGTAGTATTCGTTGGAGGCGAGATTGATCAGCACATCATCTCCCTGTTTCGCCAGCGCTTTGTTGATCGCATCGGTAATGGTGGTTCCCCAGAAGGCATAGAGATCCTTGCCCTGCTCATTGGGCAGTCTGGTGCCCATCTCCAGCCGATAGGGCTGCATCAGGTCGAGGGGACGCATCAGGCCGTAGAGTCCGGAGAGGATGCGCAGGTGGTCTTGGGCGAAGGCGAGATCCTCTTCATTCAGGCTCTCTGCGTCCAGTCCCGTATAGACATCGCCCTTCATCGCCAGCGTTGCCTGTTTGGCGTTTTTTGTGGTGAAAGGGGTCTTCCAGTCGTGATAGCGGTCAAAATTGAGTTCTGCCAGCTTCATGCTCAGTTTCATCAGTTCCGCCAGATCCAGTGCCGAATAGTTGCGCAGATTGTTGATCAACTGTTGGGACTGTTTCAGAAATGCTGGTTTGGTATGGGTTTTGGTGACCGGGGGCGTTTCATAGTCCAGGGTCTTGGCAGGAGAGATGATGATTAACATGGTGTGGTTGCCGAAATGCTGACGGAGATTCGAATAATCGCGATCCTGGAGGTGAAATACAACCGCAGCCGGTCCGTGGTTATGGTGAAGTAGTGCAGATCGTAGCGGCATGCTAGCCTTGCCGGGAATTTCCAGAAGAGCCTGATAATGAACCAGGATAAAGATACCATTACAGCAAGATTGTTGCAGTTGCTGCAGCGGCTCTATGCAGAGAGTGACGGACTGACCGAATCGGATGGCGATCTGCAACTCTGGTATAACCGGGGTTATGCCAACGGTATGATCCGCGCCCTGCGGGATCTGGGCTATGCGGAACAAATCTCCCGGACTGTCGATGCGGACAGCGAAAAACGCATTACCGGCCAGGAGCTTCTGCCCTGGGGAAAAGCCTATCTGCACGGTTTCGAGATGGGTGAGAAAGAGACCCGGGAAGTGCTCTGATACATTGGATTTGTTTCTGCCTGGAAACACGCTTTAACCACGAAGCACACGAAGTACACTCGACTGCATGGATGCAGGAGGTAGAGCAACGCAGGGAGCAGTTGCCGAAAGAAAGCTTATTGTTAATCAACCGCTTACCTTAGTGCTCTTCGTGTTCTTTGTGGTTAGATAGGGTTTTCCTGGCAGATACTGGATTAAGGGTGTAATTATGAAAGTCGTCTCCTTCAATACCAACAGTATTCGCACGCGTGAACATCAGCTTGCCAGACTGCGGGAATCCTATGATCCGGATGTCATCGGCATTCAGGAGAGCAAGGTACAGGATCAGGATTTCCCCC
Organism: gamma proteobacterium endosymbiont of Lamellibrachia anaximandri; assembly: GCA_016756855.1. Classification (GTDB taxonomy): domain Bacteria; phylum Pseudomonadota; class Gammaproteobacteria; order Chromatiales; family Chromatiaceae; genus QGON01. The sequence continues at coordinate 43,989 of JAESPD010000021.1, forward strand.
TCAAGATGATGGAGAACCTGGGATATCAGGCGGAGTTTTTCGGACAGAAGACCCACTATGGTGTGGCGCTGCTTTCCAAGCAGCCGGCATTGGCGGTGGAGAAGGGCTTCCCCGCCGATGATGAGGATGCCCAGCGGCGTTTGATCATCGCCCGCTATGCCTCGGGGAAGGGTAACCAAGTCACCGTGATCAACGGCTATTTTCCCCAGGGTGAAAGCCAGGATCACGAGACGAAATACCCTGCCAAACGTAAATTCTACGCAGATCTGCTCAACTACCTGAACGAATTCCACAAGCCTACCGACTCAGTGCTGGTGATCGGTGATATGAATATTGCACCGCTGGATCTCGATATCGGTATCGGCCCGGACAACGTCAAGCGCTGGTTGCGCACCGGCAAGTGCAGTTTTCTCCCGGAAGAGAGAGAGTGGCTTGATCGCCTGCAGTCCTGGGGATTGCACGACACCTATCGCACCCTTTACCCGGAGGTGGACGACCAGTTCAGCTGGTTTGACTATCGCAGCCGGGGATTTGACCGGGAGCCGAAACGGGGATTGCGTATCGATTTGATCCTGGCGACCGACCCCCTAAACCGGAGCTGCACTGGTGCGGGGATCGCCCATGAGATCCGGGGGATGGAGAAGCCATCGGATCACTGCCCAATCTGGGCGGAGTTCGATTATTAGGGATTGGCTGACTCAGGCCCCTCGTGGGTTAAGAGGGATTGAAGGGTGCTGCTGCAGTAGACCCGCTTCCGGTTGCCTGCCTCCCGCTGTTTGATCATGCAACTACGCCAGTCTGGCATGGGCTGGATCTCTACCGCCTCATCACTGAAATGGACCAGGTAGAAAGTGTGGGTCATGTTCGACGAAGCGGCATGGGAAAACTCGGAAAACTGCATCCGACTCGGGATGCAGCGACTTTCGACGATGTCGATATTAGCCGTAGAGAAGATGCCACTGAGCATCAGCGCCTTTAGATCACACTGCCCCAGTGTTTCTGTGTTGACGAAGGATGCGTTGATATCACCGGCGCCGTTGCGGGTGAGTAGTACCAGCAGAAAGAGTAACTTCATTGATGACTGACTCTATATACTAAAAGAAGTCCCGATTTTAAGGTTTTCAATTAGCTGCCGCTAATGCTAGTGAAACAAATTGCTGAAGCGCGCGATTCTCCAGGCAGCGATTCCGTGTTGAATGTAAAATACTGGCAAGGAAAAAGGAATAGAGACATTTGTTTCTGTGTTGCTTTTTCCTCTTAAATCTCTGATCACAAAGAAAAAAACCAGGTATGGCAGTTTTGAAAAAAGTCTCAACCGTCCAGGTTCTCGATTCTCTGGCGGAGATCACCCGGTTTCACGACCGTGATTTGATCGAAAGAAGCTTGGTGAAAACCCTGGCTGAGGTTGCGCCCTGCAAGGAGTTGCGTCTCTATCAGGTAACTGGTGAGGTAGAGAATCTCGATCTACTTCTTCTTGCTCACATGGTTGAGAACAAAGAGGTTTCAGGTATTCCTGCGATTGAACGACATATCTCCAAAACGCTTTCCGACGGTATTGCCGTTGCCGTGGAGGAGGGTGAGGTAGTCTCGGTAGACGATGAGAGGCGTGGCTTAACAGATACTATCTATCCGGTATTCAATACCAGGAATGAAGTCTTCGCCGTATTGCTGCAGTTTACTGAAAATTCCAGTTTTGAATTGCAACGCCTGACCTATGGACTGCTGAAGGTCTACTCAAACTACCTCACCCTGCTGGATGAAAATCAGAAGGACAAACTCACCGGTCTGTTGAATCGTGAAACCCTGAGCAGTGAAGTGATGAAACAGTTGACTTTGAGCTGTCACAAGCGCAGCAGCGCCAAGTCTGAGGTAAAACGCCGCTCTGAAGATGAGGCCACCTACTGGTTGGCGTTAATTGATGTCGACTATTTCAAGAGGATTAATGATCGATTCGGTCATCTGTTTGGAGACGAAGTGCTTATCCTGTTAGCGCGTCTGCTGACAGATACCTTCCGTGATGGGGATCTGCTTTTTCGTTATGGCGGTGAGGAGTTCGTCGTCATACTCAAGGTATTTTCCCGGAAAGATGCGATATCTGTGTTGGAGCGTTGCCTCAGGACGGTGGGATCCCATGAGATGCCGCAGGCTGGTCGTGTCACTATCAGTATCGGGGCCGTTGAAATCAGAGATCAAAACGGTACTGCAGACGTGATCGGAAGTGCCGACAGGGCACTTTACTACGCAAAGAACAACGGGCGGAATCAACTGCATATCTACGAAGATCTGGTCGAGAAGAATTTGCTGGAAAATGTCGAACAACCTCAAAGCGGTGAGATCGATCTTTTCTAGCCATAAACTGGCAGACCCTTGATAGAAAAGGGTGATAACTGTTGAATTTTTTCTGGCCTCTATACTCTGAAAATGTAAGAAGTTGCTGAGTTAGTGTCCATCCGGAAACAATGTTTTAACCACAAAGGATACGAAGAGAACAAAGGTAAGAGATTGATTAACAATAAATTTTCTTTCGGCAACTGCTCCCTGCGTTGCTCTACCTCCTGCATCCATGCAGTCGCGTGCACTTCGTGCGCTTCGTGGTTAGATACGGGTTTCCGGATAGACACGAGTTAGTCTGCTTGTGTGCATTAGTGTACCGGCCACTTTTTCCATGCACACTGCCCCTGGGAAAAGCCGCAACTGCGAAACGGCTGAGGATGTTTTCAGGTAACAGGATGGGAAAATCGCATAACCACATATCTACCATTATCGGACTGTTCTGCGTCACGCTGTGGTGTGGAACAGCGAACAGTGCGTCGCTTGAAGACGAGCTGCGCGGGGTGGCGGCGATTCGTGGCCGTCTGCAGGCAGTGTTACAGAATATTGCAGTCACCCTTCCCGCCCGCGAACCCAACTGGATGCGATTACAGGCTTTCTACAAGGACAGGAAGGGACGAGCGGTATGGCATGATGGCGAGCAACTCAATGCTCAGGGTGAGACACTACTGACCCTGCTTGACAGTGCCTTGACGGAAGGTTTGGAGCCTGTTGACTATCATTTTACGCGTTTGAAAGTATCACGGCACCAGCAGGACCCGGCTGTGGTTTTGGAACGGGAACTTCTGCTCACCGATGCCTTTTTCCGCTATGCCGGTGACCTTCGTGGAGGCCGTGTCAAAGCGGCAGAACTGGATCCGCTCTGGCACTTTGAATTTGACCGGACTGAACCGATGGAACTCCTGCAGGCCGCGTTGTCGGCAGACGGCCTGTCTGACCTGTTGAATGATCTGGCTCCAGACTCGCTGGAGTACAAGCGTTTGCGGCAGGTGCTTTTTGATTACCATGAAATCGAGAGCAGAGGGGGCTGGAAAAACTTCCCCAGGGTCCAGATCCTGCGTCCGGGTGATCGTCATCCCTCGATTTTGCGGCTACGGGAGCGGTTGCGTATTGAAGGTGACTATCTCGAGCCATCGGCGGACGGGGCTGACTATTTTAATCCACCTCTTGAAGCCGCGGTGAGACGTTTCCAGCAGCGCCATGGGCTGGATGTGGACGGTCGGGTCGGCCCGAAAACACGGGCTGCGCTGAATGTGTCCGTGGGACACCGCATAGCCCAGATCAAGGCCAATATGGAGCGTTGGCGCTGGTTGCCCCACTCTTTGGAAAATCGTTACCTGTTGGTCAACACAGCAGGTTTCGAAGTGACGATGAGGGATCAGGGTGCAGAGGTCTTTCGCCGTCGTACTGTCGGTGGCAAGCTGAAACGTGAAACGCCCTCCTTCAAAAGCCGGATTACCCATCTGGTGCTCAACCCGCAATGGACAGTTCCAAGACGTATTGCAGTGGAGGATTTACTGCCCAAGCAGTTGCGGGACGATAATTTTTTCGACAGCAAAGAGATTGCGGTATTTCGTAAGGGAGAAGAGGGTGACTGGATTCAGGAGGATCCGCTGGCCATCGATTGGAGTGTGTATCACAAGAATGACTTCCCCTTTGTCCTGAAACAGATGCCGGGTCCCCGCAATAGTCTGGGACAAATCAAATTTCATATGGTCAGCCCCTACGCGGTCTTTCTTCATGATACCCCTGCAAAAGGACTCTTTGAACAGCCTACCCGTCCTTTCAGTTCAGGCTGCGTGCGGGTTGAGTCTGCCTCCCTTCTGGCTACACAGCTGCTACAGGGGGAGAGCGAACAGGCCTCGGCATTGGCGTTGCAGGAGGGTATCGACTCCGGTCAGACGATGATCTGGCGGCTAAAGCAACCGATACCGGTCTATCTGGCCTACTTCTCTGCATGGGCGAACGAGGATGGCATCCCCCAGTTCCGGGCTGACGTCTATGGCCTGGATGCCCCTTTGATCCAGGCTTTGGAATCCGCTGGCAACAAGTTATCCAGTCTGTCGGTAGCGGGACTGCCTGTCTCTTCCGATTCGGTGACTCGCTAAAGCGGGGTGTCGACCCCGCTCAGCAAGCCTGGACTTATGGACAATCGCCCGCGTCCGCACCACAACGGCAGGCTGTCAGTGAATCGATCTGTACCTCGGCGAGCGCGTCAGAGCCGGTGAATGCCACATCGATCTTAAAGAAGATATTATCGCTCTGCCGCTCCAGGATGAATGACGGCGATACGGTGTCACTCACTGGATTGTCATGCGTCCTGCTGAATATCGTCCAGTTTCCATTGATCGTAATAAAATTGGCTTCCGATATCTGATTCTGGTCAGGAATAAATGCCTGCAGCGCCGATACGTCTGATAACGCACTGGGATCCATTGTGGAGACAACCCTGATTGTGTCTATCCCTGAGGCATCGATCTGGATAATCGATGGCATCTCTCCAAGTCCTGGTAGATACGGCAAGGCGGTTTGCAGGGTGAGTGGATTGCTGCAAACACCCCCCGGATCTGTGGCGGTTATATTTACCGTATCCGCAGTGCTGTTGACTTGGCCGTCATTTACCACAAGCGAGAGTTGGTAGACACCCTCAATATCGGGTGTAAAAGCCGGTTGCTCAAGGGTTGGCGTTGCCAGTGAGGCATCGGTCATCATGCTCCCCGGAGGCACGGATTCAAAATGCCAGAGGAAGGTGATTGGATCCGTATCAGGATCACTGCTGCCACTGCCGTCCAGGGTAACCTGCACACCTGTTACCGCATTGGGCTGGCCGGGGCCTGCATCGGCGAACGGCGGTGAATTGATCATCGATCCGGAGACAGTGACAGTTACACTGTCAGCTTCGCTGTTAACCTGATTATCATTAACGGTAAGCCGGAAAATATAGTTGCCATTCACCGTTGGGGTAAAGGTCGGACTGGCCTCTCTGCCTTCGGAAAGCAGTGGCCACGCGCCTGGCCAGGATGTCCAGTCTACCGGCGTGGAGACCAGGCTCCAACTGTAGGCTACAGGGTCAAGGCCAACATCACTGCTGTTGCTGCCGTTCAATGTGACCGGGAAATTGGCCGTGACATTCTGATCAGTGCCAGCATCCGCGACCGGCGGGGTATTCGTGGTGACCTTATAAACTATTGTATCGTAGTCCAAGTGAACGACACTTTTTGCACTAACTCTTACAACATAATCCCCTTCCATATCATAATTCAGCTGGGCGCCATTCGGATCAAAATAATCTGAAGTCAGGACAGTGGCGTTACTGGTGGCCGGTTTGTTGATCAACCCCCATTGATAACCGGTGACTCCAGAAATGACAGGGGTAGAACGACTGGCATCCAGTATCAGACTGTCCGGTCCAGCATAGGCGACCCGCTGATCCGGCCCAAGGATGGAGACGGATTCAGGTGCACTTGATGTTGCAACCACCTGCACCCGGTCCTGATACTGACGGTCATAAAGACTTTTATTAAAGGCGCCGATCAGATCACTGCTGCTGTTATATTCACCATTGTCGACCGACAGAAAAAGCAGATAGACACCATCTACATCAGGGGTAAAGAAAGGTGTCGGGGTATTGGCGTCTGAGAGAACGGCATGACTTCCCTGAGGCCTTGAATAGAACTGCCATTCGTAAGCCAGGGGCCTGCCATCTACATCATGGCTCTCACTCCCGTCGAGATTTACCTGTGTGCCTGTGCTGACTCTATGATCAGGTCCGGCAATCGGCGTGGGATGGACATAACCTTCAGAAGGATAGACATAGACGTCGATATGATCAGGCGAGCTTACCCAGCCATTCCTCTCAATCACATGCAGGCGAACCTCATAATGGCTCGTCCCTGCTGCCATATTATTCTCATTGAATTCAGCAATAAAAGAGGGATTGACTACATCTGTTGAAGAGAGTGTTGAAGTGCTACCCAAAGGACGCTCCGTCATGTACCAGGTGTAAGTCAACGGCATAAAAGTTTTTTTATGGAAACTATGGCTGGCATTCAACTCAACCAGGGCACCATGCTTTACCACAATATCCGCACCCGCGTTGGCGACCGGAAGAACCTCATCAGCTCTCTCGTAAGCAGTAATCTTGACTATGTCCGACCCTCTATAGCCGTTATACCAGACCGTTAGCTGAATGATATATTCACCTGGCTCAGGACCGGCGCTAAATGTTGGATTGATAATGTTTGTAGCACTTGTCCAGAATGCATTACCTGCTGGTTGCTTTACTATCTCCCAACTGTATAAAACGCCACTATCTCCCGGATTCGCTCCAAGGGCCGTATTACCGCCGCTGCCATCGAGATAGACAGTTTCATAGACCCCGACATGCTGATCAAGTCCCGCGTCGGCGATGCCATGGCGATCGACATAAAGCTCCTCGTCAGCAGTACCTAAGATCGTTAATAAACCAAAGGCGACCACCAGAATGAGCGACACTACTCTCCAGGCCTGTAAACCCTTATTGATTTTAAGCATGATCCATCTCCCACCGCTGGACCTTATGCAGGGTTAGTAATGCCGCAGCTGTGCCAAAGAGAATGAAAAGTACATCCAGAGGATCGAATGTACCGGTTAGAAAATAGGTGTCCGCGACTTCGAGGAGAGGAAAGTCTTCAAACCACGCGGGTATCTTTTCAGTCAGGTATTGAGCGAAAAATGGGTGCTGACCGAATTCAAAAAAGAGTTCTATGGCTATCCAGCCAAGGCAGATCAGGGCCAGTCCAGCCCTGGACGGATTAAGCACGACGGCTGTGAGTAAAATAAATGCATAGATGTGGATGAAGGAGGGAACCGAACTACAAACAGTTGCGGCCGGCATGGAGTAACCGACAGATTCAGGAAAGATGCTTGCCAGGAAATAGACTGAAGAGCTGTTGCGGCAAAGCAGATATACAAGCCCTCCCACCAACAACAGCCCCAAGGCCATCGCCGATAAAATCCGACCCGAACGCCCAAAAGCAGCCATCTGCCGCCTCCTCTACTCCAATACTAGTTAACTTCGTGATGGCTGGTTTGCTATTCGACTGACACTCATGATTCAGATCAATCGTTATCCAATTATTCGAGATGTGGGGCCAAAATACAGCGGTCAAGTGAAATCCCTCACCCCAGCCCTCTGCTTGGGAGAGAGGGGGCCGAAATCGGCTGAATTGCCGCCCAATCCCGTGAATTTGGTCACAGGTTTGGCACTTCTCCCTCATATTCTGTTAACCTTGCCCTCAATTTATCTGCCGGATGGCCGAAAATAGTTAGCAGAAACAACCTGCTGGATGAAAATTGAGGGCTCATGAAGTTACAGAACAAAATCTCTGCCGATTCTCAAGACACCATCAGCCGTCGCCGCTTTCTGAGTGGTTGCGCGGTTGTGGCCAGCGGTTTGATAGTGCCATCCTGGGTCGCAGCTGCCGCCCGCAGTGAAGCGCGGAGCCTGGCTTTTCGCCATCTGCATACCGGGGAACGGCTGACGGCCACCTACTGGGCCAATGGAGAGTATCTGGATGACGGGCTTCAGGAGATCAGTCATCTGCTTAGAGATCACCGTACCGGAGATGCCCAGTCAATCGACCGGGATCTGCTGGACCTGCTGCACACGCTGAAAACAGGGCTCGGCTCCAATCGATCCTTCCGCATCATTTCAGGTTACCGTTCCCCCCATACCAACGCGATGCTGCGGGGCAAGAGTGGGAAGAGTGGCGTGGCCAAGCGCAGCCTGCACATGCAGGGCAAGGCGATCGACGTGCGCCTGCCCGGGACAGAGCTTCGCAATCTTCGCAAGGCGGCACTGGCGCTGAAGGGCGGTGGTGTCGGTTACTATCCCAAATCGGATTTTGTCCATCTGGATACCGGCCGCGTCCGATTTTGGTAGGGCGCTAATCTCTATGGGGTTAACTCCCCGCACCTTGTCGTGAAGCGTGAGAAATCACGGCGGGTCCCTCCCTGTGCTTTAATATTCTAACCGGTTTTGATTGGACATCACTCCATTCCAAAGACCTGCTCGACGGTCTGGCCGCACTTGTTTTCGATATCGCTGATGTCGAAAGCTTTTCCGCTTGCTGAAACACAACTGATCGATACTATGGATGGCGCCTTGAGTCCCGTGATTCGGGTAACCCGTACAGGCCCCGTTGTATAGCTGAGATCAAGCAGAGCCAGTTTTCTCGAGTGTAGACTAATGTATTGGCCACTCACCCTGGCTTGCCCGTTGCGCTGCTGCTGGGGAATGTTGTTGCGCTCGTAGGCTTGTTGCAAGCGGAGATTGGCAGCCTCAGCTGTCTGCTGACGAATACTTAGCAAATAGTCCTGGTCCATCGCTGATTCGGTCAAAGTACCCGCCGGTTCTTCTGAAATCGAGATGGTGTCTGGTGATCCGCTGACACTGCAGCCGATGAGAGTGACGCTGAGTATCAGAGACAACAGCGGGAAAACGTAGTTCTTACGCCTGGGGGTTTGGGTGTTTGGGGTAATATTGAGCATAGTGATACTAAACTACCCTTTCTGCCGGCTGCGGTGTAGTTTTTTGTCGGTCAGATTTTCAATCTCTTTGGGGTTGAGCGCTACGGATGTCCAGGAAAAGAACTGATAGATGCCGGCAGCTACTGGATTTTTGCTAACCCGTCACTGGAGAGACCGTCCTAACGGGATCGATCTTGTCTTTTGGGTTCACACCCAGGAAGGGCCGCTGCGCTGTGTCTATCCGGATCAGCGTGCCGTCTGTTTCATTTCATCCGAAATCCAGTTGGGGCCGGGTTATCTGCCGGGAAGCCGTCTTGAACGCAAGCCTTTGGATCTGCAAGGGCTGGATGGCGGGGCCGTCGATGGACTCTACTTTTCCGCACAGAAATCGCTGCAGCAGTTTCGTCAACGGGCCGCAGCCGATGCCATTCCTCTCTACGAATCGGACATCAAACCCCATGACCGCTATTTGATGGAGCGTTTTATCACCGCGAGCTTGGAGGTACTGGGTCATCCGGTACAAAAGGCGGGTTACCGGGAGTTGGTCAATCCACGACTGCGCCCAGCGACGATCACTCCCGAACTCAGTTATGTCAGTCTCGATATCGAGACCAATGCATTCAGCAGCGAAATACTCTCCATCGCCTTGAGTTGCCAGGGTCGTGAGGTCATTTTGATGCAGGGAGATGGAGCGGACTGGACGACCGATCTGCCTGTCGAATGGTTTCCAGGGGAACGTGAACTGCTCATCGGTTACTTTGCACGGGTGCGAGAGTGGGATCCGGATCTTATCCTGGGTTGGAATGTGATCAGCTTCGACCTGAATACCATCGAGTTGCGATGTCGCCACCATCGTTTACGATTCGACATGGGGCGCGGGGATGAGCAGGCGGCTATTCTGCAGCCCCAGCAGACAGGGCAGGTCAGGATTGCCAGCATTCCCGGCAGGGTGGTGCTGGATGGCATCGACAATCTGAAAGCGGCCTTCTGGCGTTTCGACAGCTTTGCTTTGGGTTTTGTGGCTCACAAACTGTTGGGCCGCAAGAAGCTGATCGAAGGGAGTGAGGGTAAGGTCGAGGAGATTCTTCGGCTTTTCCGGGAGGATAAACCTGCACTGGCGGCTTATAACCTGGAAGATTGTCGACTGGTGGAGGCGATCTTTGAAAAGACCGATCTGCTTAATTTCGTGATTCAACGATCGGTGATGACGGGTCTGCCACTGGGGCGCCAAGGTGGATCGGTAGCCGCCTTCGACAACCTCTATCTGCCCAGACTCCACCGGGCGGGTGTCGTGGCCCCGGATGTCGGCGCCAACACAAGCGGGGTTTCCAGTCCCGGCGGCTATGTGATGGACTCCCAGCCGGGGCTCTATGAAAATGTGCTGGTACTCGATTTCAAGAGTCTCTATCCCAGCATCATCCGTACCTTCCTCATAGACCCGCTCGGTCTGGTGCGCCCGGGAGATGACCCGGTGCCGGGTTTTCTGGGTGCCGTTTTTTCCCGCAAAGCGTCGATTCTGCCGGAGATCATTACCGAACTTTGGCAACAGCGTGATGAGGCCAAACAGCAGGGAGACCGTTCACTCTCCCAGGCGATCAAGATCATCATGAACTCCTTTTACGGGGTGCTGGGCTCCAGCGGTTGCCGTTTCCATGACGCCCGGCTTGCCAGCAGCATTACCCGCCGGGGGCATGAGATCATCACCAGCAGTCGGGACTACATCGAACAGCAGGGCTATCGCGTTATCTATGGAGATACCGACTCGGTCTTCGTGTTGCTTGGATCGGATCACGACGAAGCGGTGTCAAATCGTATCGGCCGACAACTCAAGACCTCCCTCAACCAGTGGTGGAGTGACAAACTACAGACAGAATACCGTCTGGAGTCGGCCCTGGAGATTGAGTTCGAGACCCACTTCATCCGCTTTGTCATGCCTACCCTTAGGGGAGCGGAAACCGGTAGCAAAAAACGCTATGCGGGTTACGTGCGTAATGGGGCGGGAGAGTACGAACTGGTGTTCAAGGGGTTGGAGAGTGTGCGTAGTGACTGGACTCCGCTGGCTCAGGTCTTTCAGCGGGAACTCTACCGGCGGGTTTTTTTTACTGAACCCTGGGAAGATTACATCCGGGAGACGGTCGCAAGCCTCAAGTCGGGCGCACTTGATGAACAACTGGTATATCGTAAGCGCATCCGCAATCCTTTGGAAAGTTACCAGCGCAATGTGCCGCCCCATATCCAGGCGGCCCGCAAATTGGAGCGGGCGGGGCGCTGGATCAGCTATCTGATCACTCTCAATGGCCCGGAGCCGCTTGCTGATCTGCGGAGTACGATTGATTATCAACACTACATCGACCGGCAGTTGGCCCCGGTGGCGGACGGTATTCTCCATTTTGTCGGCGGGAGTTTCGAACGGATCACCACCAACCAGATGGACCTGTTTTGAATAATTGTAACTATTCAGCTCATGTTGGATATAGAGTAAGTGTAGGATGCTGGTGAGGAACGAACCGCATCAATCGCAACAGATGCGCATCGCTACGCTCAGCACATACGATTCCTTGTTTCCCTAACTTTCATGAGATAACTGAATAGTTACCCGATTTTTTTGGTTTAGTTCCGCAGGAGCGTAAAGTCAAAACAATTCTGTGTTGTTTCCGGTAACCCTCCCCGTTCCCTTATTTGACTGCTGTTCCACCTCGCAAATCACCGATTGGCGCTCACCACCCAGAAACTGGTTTACCAGACTGCCCAGTTGCTGGGCCAGTACCTTGAACTCGTTACCCAAGGCTGATGTCTCGTCGGCGATCCCCATCGTCTCGGTGGACAGGGTGACGATCTGATCCAGATTGTCATCGACATGCCGCGTCTGTTTGCGATTACCGGCCATGGCATCGACAATGTGCGCGTTCATACCGGATATCTCCTCTGCGGCTTCGGTAATGGCAATCAGGGCGGTGCCAGCCTGCGCAGCCGCATCCACACTGTTATGGGCCTTCTCGAATGCGCTGCTGATAATGTCCACCCCTTTGTTTGTGGCCGACCGCAATTCTTTGATCTGTTGGCCGATGCGGGCATTCTGCTCTGCCACCTCCTGTGAGAGCGCGCGTACCTCGTTGGCCACCACGGCAAAACCACGACCGTACTCTCCAGCTCGGGCGGCTTCGATGGCGGCGTTCAAGGCCAGTAGATTGGTCTGATCGGTGATGCCGCCAATCAGGACGACGATGTTGCCGATGCGTTCACTCACCGCTTTCAGTTCACCAATCGCCCGGTTGGCGCTTTCGACCTGGGCCGCGACTTCGTTGATCGCCCCGACAGCATCTTCCACAATCCGGCTACCGCGATCCGCCTCGTCGCGCACCATTTTTGCTTTGGTGGCAGCATCGGAGGTCAGGGTCTCGATCCTGGATAGGGTTTCATTCATTGCCTGAACAGCGACCGTCACCTCCTGAACCCGCTCATTCTGGGTGCCTGCGCGCTCCCGGTTCAGGCTGGTAACATTGGTGAGCCGTTGTGATTCTGTCACCAGGGTACCCGAGGAGGCATTCACCAGATCCGCAATCTGGCTCATCCTTCCTACGAAACTGTTGAAGGCATCTGCGAGTTCGGTGAATTCATTCTTTCCCCGCACCGGCATGCGGCACCCGAGATCTCCGTTATTCGCAAACTCCTGCATGGCCTTCACGCATCGCCCAAGCGGGTGGGTGAGGATATAGAATCCACTCATGGTCAATAGTAGAAGCAGCAGGAATCCTGCGCCTCCTATCAGGTAGAGACGTTGTGCGCCACTGCTTACTTGAGTCAATGCCTCGGCCACTACCGCTTCCGCCTGGGGCGACAGCGTCAGTGTCGCAATGGCATGCAGGCTTGCTTCGAGCGTATGTTGGGTGTGGGCCGCACTGGCCAGGCCCAGAGAGAAGATCAGTCCAATCAATACTGCTCCGGCGAACAGTCGCTGTTTGATGCTGAAATAGGAAAAACCACCCACGAGGCGATACAACATGTTCCCTGTGTTTTTCTCTTCATTGTTCAAGAGAGTTCTCCTTGAAATACTTGTTATCACTAGTGTCCCAACGTTACCAAACTAAATACGTATAACCAACTGTATTATCAATAAAAATCACCAAATCATGAAGGGCGTCGACTTGAACTACATGGAA
>JAESPD010000022.1 GCA_016756855.1 gamma proteobacterium endosymbiont of Lamellibrachia anaximandri
CCAGCTACTTACAGACCATGGCGAATCAGGGATACAATCCGCTGGTCGCTATTCAGTTGGCGCTTTCTGGTCAGCTTTATGCGGATGGGGGTGAGTAGTTACAAATGAAGAAGATATGGCAGCATTAGCATTTAGATTAATAGATGAAGTAGCTGCACATCCTTCTGATCCTCAGAACTCAATGGATGTGGTAGGCAGGAGTGATGAGGAATTAGCGGAGGTACCACCTGAAGAAATTGCTGAACTTATAGAATTCGCACTGCCTTATGCCGAAGCGAAAACAGGGGAGTCCCGATATATATTTGCCTTGGGGAGAGCGGCACTGGTTTACGGTGATGAAGAACTTGCCTTAGAGCTCCTCGAAAAAGCTTCCCAGCGGGGGTCATCAGCTGCCGATGCATATATCGCGCATCTAACAGAAGATCTGGATGAGACGGCGAAGTATCTTCGCCGTGCTGTAAAAGGAGGATTTAGGCCAGCTAAAGACTGGCTTGTGGAAGTGGAGGCGGCTATTGCCAAGGAACAGATGCAAACATCTTCTGCTCTGCCTTCCAGCCAATTTCCTCAATTCAATCCAGATAACTTTAATCGCCCAGACCTGATCAATGCTTTTTATACAGGAAATACCACTCCACTTCAGACGGAGCTCCTCAATAACATCACATATGTCTCAACTATACACAACTTTCTGTCTGACACTACGAGTGTATTGTTTATCACAGATAATCGGATGATTGTTACTGAAATTGATCCGAACTTGTCTTATGAGATAGAGAAAAAATTACTGACGAGTCGGCGTGGATTGAATCAGTCGTTGGATGCTGGGTTAAAATCTGTACTTGCTCCTTTTTTTGCAATAGCGAACACTCGTAAAAGTGGTGGTTCAATTCAGGATGAGTTACTGGCCTCAAATACAGCTATTGTAAATAGCCCGCTAGTAAAGTTGGATGTACTCAAGAAGCAAGCTTATCAAGATGCTCAGCGCCTTGCGATTCTTTATGATTCGGATCCAGATGCATTTCGCCGTGTATATAGAGGTTTAAAAAAGTTTGTTGTTGAGAATTAGATATGAAATCTGTTCTTGCTGCGTTTATAGTCACATGTTTCTTTATTGTTACTTTTTTTCCAGTTGCCAATATTAGTAGTGAAGGTATTGCCTATGCGAGTGTAAAGAAACCACCTCCACAGAAAGTCAAATCTAGGAGGGTAAAACAAAAGTCAGTCAAGCCAAAGAAGTCTTCTGGCAGTCTGGGGTTTCGGAAAAAATTAAAGCCTAAAGGAAAGTCTTTAAGTAATAATCTGAAGCTTAAGAATGGTCAGAAAGTTAATCTTAAGCCTGGTACTGTGAAGGCTTTTAAAAACGTAGATTCTGTAAAATCGCTACTAAGCAAAGCCAAAGTAAAGCTTACTAAATCTGGCCAGGAGAATTCCAGACTAAGGGCAAAGAATTATAATAATCCTTACAAGCGTGGAACTTCAGTATTAACTAGGACAACAACGAAGCCTGAAAAATTTGTACGTGTCTTCACAAAAGGAAAAACTACTGCACAGGGAAAATGGCTTATGAGAGCCAGAGACATTCGTGGCCTGACTCCGGCCCAAATCAAACGAAAATTTGCCTTGCCTCATGTTCCCACTCATTTTGTTCATGTTACTGTTCCGCAAAAGACCAAGGTTTCAATGGGTATTGCGGGTAGGCAAACTTATCGAAAGAATGGTAAGACAGCGCTGGGTGGAGGCGTTCAGTATGAGCTACGGCCACAATATAATCGCCAAAATAAATCTTTTAATAAGGTTGACTTGAAGGTATCCAAGGCAGTTCCTATAGGAAAGAAAGTGTCAGAACGGGTAAAGGCAAGGTGAAAGAAGATGGTGGCATGCTTGGTACAGTAATAGATAGCATAGAGTATGATGGCTTTCGCCTTTATTTATATGATATTCCTGCCGACGTTCGTATACCGAGAAATTACATTAATTTAAAATTAGTTGATAGTGAAGGGACGAGGGTCGATTTGGAATTCACTGGATCACCATACTTAAATTCAAATGAGCCTGATTATTTCGTTGGTATTAATAAAACCGAAGGACTTTCAGCAATATCCTTTTGTTGTTTGAGATACAAAATTAATATGGAAAAAGGAAAGTTGATATATCGGGAAACACTCAAGTAAATGTATGTTTACTCTAAAAAAGTGTAATTTAATCTTGGTTCTTTCCCTGATCCAATGGGTGACTCTCGCTTAATCAACCCAGCAGGACAAATATCCAGTCCTCCAAGGTAAAAGTAGATTGCTTTGGCAAACAGTTTCTTGTTACGAAAGCTTTAGGGGCGATTAAAAAAGATGGGAACGCAGCTCGTCAGCCGGCAAGATCCCCCCACAGGATTTGCATGGCTGAGATGGCTGCCAGTGGGGCGGTTTCGGTACGCAGTACCCTGGGTCCCAACCGGATGCCGGTGAACCCCTTCTCTTTTGCAATCTCTCTCTCTGCACCGGAGAGCCCCCCCTCCGGGCCAACCAGTATCTGCACATCCTGACTGGGAGCAGGGACGTCTGTTAACGTGAGATCGCTTCGGTGATCAAGCAATATACGGAGTCTGGCAGAGCTGTTTTCAACTGCGGAGCTATAACCGACTGGCTTATGCAGGATGGGGATATGGCAACGCCCGGACTGCTCACAGGCGCCGATGATGATCTTCTGCCAATGATCCATGCGCCGTGCAAGCCGCTTGTCGTCCAATTTAACCACGCAACGTTCGGAAAAGATCGGCTGGATTTCAGTAACGCCGAGTTCCACTGATTTCTGTAGTGCAAAATCCATGCGCTCGCCACGGGAGATGCCGATGGTCAGATGGATGTGCAATGGTGGGGGCGGCTCATGCCGAAGACAGTGGGTTAGTTCAGCTTCAACGGCGTTTTTCTGACAGGTTAGCAGGCGTGCGGCATATTCATTGCCGTTACCGTTGAAGAGCAGCAGATCTGCACCCGGTTTGAGGCGCAGCACCTGGCTGAGGTGGCGTGAAGGTTCCTTCTCCAGGGTGACCGAACCGGTGTGGGTTAGGTCTTGATTGGTAAAGATGCGGGGGATACGCATCTCAGGACGTGCCGGCTTCAGCTCCGGATTCGATGGCCTCTGGTTTTGTCGCAGTTGTCTGTGCCAGCCGTTTATCGATCAGATTCTTTATTGCAATCATCAGGCCCAGACCGATGAATGCCCCTGGCGGCAGAATCGCAAGCAGCATGCCATGAAAATCACTGCCCAGTGACAGACTCATGCCCTCAGCGGCGGCACCGAACATCAGATGGGCCTGGTCGAAAAGTGTGCCCTGGCCGATCAATTCGCGCATGCCTCCCAGTGTGACCAATACCAGCGTGAAACCCACGCCGACACTCAGACCATCCACCAGCGAACGCAGCAGGTTGTTTTTGGATGCAAAGGCTTCAGCACGACCGATGATGGCGCAGTTGGTAACGATCAGGGGGATAAAGATACCGAGGATCTTGTGCAGTTCATGGAAGTAGGCGTTCATGCTCAATTCGATGGCGGTCACGAAGGAGGCGATGACCAGTACGAAGACCGGCAGCCGCACCTCTGATCTGACCAGATTGCGGATCAGCGATACCGTGCCGTTGGAAGCCACCAGCACTGCGGTGGTGGCAATGCCAAGCCCCAAGCCGTTGATTGCGGTGTTGGTCACTGCCAGCAGTGGGCAGAGACCGAGCAGGGCTACCAGTGCCTGGTTGCTGCTCCAGAGGCCGTTTTTTATGATCGGGCCGAATCCGCTATTGCTCATGGCTTCTTATTCTCTTTTGGCTCTGGATCGGAGGCGGCTTTTTTGTCATAGAGCGCATCACGGTGGTCTTTGACATAGAGTAGGGTTTTCTTGACCGCCTCGACGATAGAGCGGGGCGTGATGGTGGCGCCGGTGAACTGATCGAAGACGCCACCGTCCCGTTTGACCTTCCACTCCTTGAGTTTTGGGTTGTCCAGGGATTTGTTGTCGAAGCTGTAGATCCAGTCGGAGCGTGACTCCTCGATCTTGTCTCCGAGTCCTGGCGTCTCTTTATGGGAGATGACGCGTACGCCACCCAATGTGCCGTCGTAACGTACGGCTACCAGCAGCTTGATTGGGCCGCTGTAGCCGCCGGGCACCACAGAGGTTAGTACGGTGGCCACCGGTTGTCCCATCAAACGCCCCCGATAGACGGCGGTCTCTGGACTGCCGAGCATCTCTGGATCATTGACGGTCAGGCTATCGGTGGTCATGTCATTGTCCACCGTGTTGGAGGGCACCATGGCGCGCAGGCTGCGCAGCAGGGTCTCCCGCTCGTTGGCGGCGATACGGTCCTTGGTGAAATCATGGGTGAAGGCAACCAGTGTGCTACCGGCAACGGCAAACATGGCCAGAATCGAGCCCGCAATCACTACTGGATGTTTAACCATGGTTATCCCCATGGCCGAACACCTGTGGCCGGGTGTAGTAGTCAATGGTGGGGGCCGCCATGTTCAGCAGCAGTACAGCGAAGGCCACGGCATCGGGGTAGCCGCCCCAGGTACGGATGACATAGACCAGCATGCCGATGGCGATACCGTAGATCAGTTGTCCCTTTCTGGTTGTACAGGCAGTCACCGGGTCAGTGGCGATAAAAAAGGCCCCGAGAATTGCGCCACCGCTAAAGACATGGAACAGGGCGAAGGGGTAGCTTTCCGGGTCGAACAGGAAGGTGATCATTGCCAGCCCAGTCAGGCCTGCAAAGAAGGCCAGTGGGATATGCCAGGTGATGGTGCGCTTGTAGATGAGCCAGAGGCCGCCCATCAGAAACCAGTTGCCGACCCACTCCCAACCGAGACCACCAAAATCGCCCCACACCGGACTTTGGAAAATCTCGCTGATCATCTGACCCTGGTCGAGATTGGTGCGCATTCCGTCCAGCGGTGTCGCCATGGTAATGGCATCCCACTCAAGTCCAGTTGGTGGTGAGCCGGTAAAGATGGCACTGACTATCTGCATGAAATCCAGCGGGTTGGTGCTGAGTACCACTGGCGGCAGCCAGCTGGTCATGGGTATTGGCCATGAGATAAGCAGCAGCACATAGGCGGCCATGGCAGGGTTGAATGGGTTGTAACCCAGGCCACCGTACAGCTGTTTCACCATGATAATGGCGAAGGCCATGCCGATGACTGTCAGCCACCAGGGCAGCAGTGGTGGCACGGCGATGGCGAACAGAATGGCGGTGACTACGGCACTGAGGTCGTAGAGGGTGGGCATCACCGGCCGCTTGCGCAGTTTCAACACCAGCGCCTCGAAGGCCACTGCCGAGAGCGTGGCGATGACGATGTTGATCAATACGCCTGGACCGAAATACCAGGTCATGGCAAGTACGCCCGGCAGCAGCGCAAGAATCACCTGCAGCATCACCTTGTCGACGCTGTTGGGCCGTCGGGTGTGTGGAGAACTGAAGGTCTGGAACTGCATTCCGTAAATTACTCCTGGTCGGCTGTTGTTTCAGCGCGGTTTTTATCGACCGCATCGACCTGCTTCTGCTGAGCCGGTGTCAGATTGTCTGTGTTCTTGGGGGGGCTCTGCAGAGCTGCCTTTTTCGCAGCAGCCCGTTTCATCGCGGCTTCGATGGCTGCCTTTTTGGCATCCTCCCCCTTGGCTGCCGGTTTTGGCGGTTTTTTCTTGCCGAGATCTTCCTTCTTCTTGCGCAGGCGGGCCTTGCGTTCCGCGTCGAGTCGCTCCAGCCTGGCGATACGGAAGTCGTGCCGTTTTTTGGCGATATCAGCTGCCTGCTGTTCCTTTTCCTTTGCCCAGCTTTCGGTTTTGGCAAAGCGGAAATAGTGCACCAGAGGGATATGGGAGGGGCAGACATGAGAGCAGCAACCGCACTCGATACAGTCGAAAAGATTGTAGTCCTGAACCTTCTCCAGCTCTTTGGCTCGACTGAACCAGTACATCTGTTGGGGTAACAGATTCACTGGGCAGACCTCGGCGCAGCGGCCACAGCGGATGCAGGCAAGCGCGGAGCCTGTGGTAGGTACTTCCTCCTCGCTGGGGACGAGCAGGCAGTTACTGCCCTTGGTGACCGGAACCTGATCGGTGGAGAGATTGAAGCCCATCATCGGGCCGCCCATGATCAACTGTGATGATTTACCGGTATAGCCGCCGGCCTGTTCGATCAGGTTGGCGGCTGTGATACCAAGAGGCACTTCCATGTTGCAGGGGTTAGCGATGCCCTCTCCGGTGAGGGTCACCAGGCGTGAGATCAGTGGTCGTCCTTCGAGTACCGCATCGGCGATGGCGGCGGTGGTGGCCACATTGTGGCAGATCACGCCGAGTTGTGCGGGAAAGCCGCCGCTGGGCACCTCTTGCCCGGTCAGGATGCGGATCAGTTGCTTCTCGCCGCCGCTGGGGTAGAGGGTGGGGATGCGCACTACCTCGATCGAGTCATCGTCTGTGAGGTGGCTGCGCAGGGTGCTGATGGCGTCCGGCTTGTTGTCCTCGATACCGATCAGACACTCTTCCGCGCCGAGAATGTGCTGCAGGATGCGTACGCCGTTCAGTATCCGGTCCGGAGCGCCCTGCATCAGCCGGTCGTCACAGGTGATGAAGGGTTCGCACTCGGCGCCGTTGATGATCAGGGTCTTGATCGCTTTGCCTGGATTGAGCTTGATCGCTGCCGGGAAGGCGGCGCCGCCCAAACCGACGATACCCGCCTCACGAACCCGTTGCAGCAACAGGCTTTTATCGACATTTTGGAAGTCTTTGATTGGCGCCGGCAGATCGATCCACTCCTCCTTACCGTCAACTTCGAGCACTATCGCCGGGCCGTTCAGACCAGAGGGGTGGGGAATTGGATGCGCTTCGATCCCTTTGATGATTCCCGATGTGGGGGCATGGATGGGTGCGCAGACAGGAGCAGTATTGTCGGCGATCTTTTCTCCTTTCAGCACCCGGTCGCCAGGTTTTACCAGAGGGATCGCGGGTTCGCCGATGTGCTGACGCAGCGGCAGGATCAGCAGAGCGGGCATCGTGGCGGATGTCACGTCAGTCTGTAGAGACTGCCGTTTGTTGTCCGGCAGGTGCAGGCCGCCATGAAAATCCCATAGCCGCCGTATCTTTCCTTTGCTTGATTCAACGTACATGCTGCTGGTCTACTGCGGTGGTGCCGAGACGATCTCGGGATGTTCGCTGTCCGGGAAAGGCCAGCGCCAACCACCGCTCTCCTGTGAAATCGGTTCCATCACGATGCAGTCCACCGGACAGGGCGGCAGACAGCGTTCGCAGCCGGTGCATTCGGAGGCGATGACCACATGCATCTGCTTGGCGGCACCGATGATCGCATCCACTGGGCAGGCCTGCAGGCAGAGGGTACAGCCGATGCACTCCTGCTCTTTGATCAGCGCAATCGCCTTGGGTTTCTCTTCGGCGGTTTCTTCGGAGAGCGGTACCGGATCGCGTCCCAGCAGGTCGGAGAGGGCAATCATGGTGGCTTCGCCACCGGGAGGGCATAGATTGATCTCAGACTCTCCGTCGGCGATGGCCTCTGCGTAGGGGCGACAACCCGCAAAGCCACACTGACCGCATTGGGTCTGGGGCAGCAGCGCCTCTATCTGATCGGTAACCGGATCCCCCTCGACATGGAAACGGATATTGGCATAACCCAGCAGCAGGCCGAAGGCGGTGGCGAGTCCGGTGATGGTGAGAATGGCGATCAGCATGGTTTCACCACTCTCAGTTGGCCACCAGGCCGGCAAAACCCATAAAGGCCATCGACATCAGACCTGCGGTGATCAATGCAATGGCATTGCCCTGAAAGGGCTCTGGAACGTCGGCGACGGCGATTCGTTCACGCATCGCGGCAAAGAGGACCAGCACCAGGGAGAAGCCGGCGGCAGCACCAAATCCATAGAGGGCGGATTCGATGAAGTTGTGCTGCTCCTGGGTATTCAACAGTGCGACGCCGAGCACGGCGCAGTTGGTGGTGATCAGGGGCAGGAAGATGCCGAGCACCTGGTAGAGCATCGGGCTGGTCTTGTGCATCACCATCTCGGTGAACTGCACCACTACCGCGATCACCAGAATAAAGGCAATGGTGCGCAGGAACTCCAGACCGAGGGGCAGTAAGAGATATTCGTTGATCAGATAGGCGCAAACGGATGAAAGTGTGAGCACGAAGGTGGTGGCCAGCCCCATGCCGGTGGCGGTTTCCAGCTTGCGGGAGACACCCATGAAGGGGCAGAGTCCCAGAAACTTCACCAATACGAAGTTGTTCACCAGGACGGTGCTGATTAGGATGAGGGCGTACTCTTTCATCTATGGGTGTCAGGGCCTGTTAGCACAAAATTCAAACATCCGTCTAAGAATAGGCAACCGGGCCAATGGAAACAACTATCAGGTTATAGGTTATTTGCAGGAGCCGCTTCTGTTCAGAGGTCCCTTTGTTCATCTGTGGCTGGATTCCATTGTCATTATGGGCTGGCGGAGCCTTCAATTCCTTGATGATCCGCAACTTAGCTGGGTTCGCAGGCCGGTTCAGGCGCAGGGAACCGGCAACTGATGCAATCCGTTATCCTGGAGCCGCCCGATCCGCTGCGCTTGGTGGGCCTGCATCGACTGTCATGGGCTATTTTACTTTCATCCCAGGCTGCGCGCCTTCATCCGGATTGAGAATAAAGAGGTCCTTGCCGCCGGGACCGGCTGCCAACACCATGCCCTCGGAGAGACCGAAGCGCATCTTGCGCGGCGCCAGATTGGCCACCATCACCGTCAGTCTGCCCTGCAGGTCTTCGGGACGATAGGCCGACTTGATACCGGCGAAGACGTTGCGGGTTTCGCCGCCGATATCCAGTGTCAGTTGCAGCAGCTTGTCAGCGCCCTCCACAGGATTGGCCTCGACGATCTTTGCGATCCGCAGGTCGAGTTTGGCGAAGTCGTCGAATTCGATGGTGTCGGCGATCGGGTTTTCAGCCAGGGGACCGGCGGCCTTTGCGGGTTCGGCTGTCTGTTTTGCACCCTCTTCCTTCAAATCTTCCTTGGAGTGTTCCAGCATGGCATCGATCTGTTTTTCATCGACCCGGGTCATCAGCGGTTTGAACTTTGTGATCTGGTGTCCGGTAAGTGGCGTGGCGAGTCTGTCCCAGGTTAGCGGTTCCACCTGCAGGAACGCCTCGGACTTCTCTGCCGTGCCCGGCAGGATGGGAGACAGATAGCCGATCAGCACACGGAACAGGTTGATGCCCATGGAACAGATGTCGTGCAGCTCCTGGTCCTTGCCTTCCTCCTTGGCGATCACCCAGGGCTGTTTCTCGTCGATGTACTGGTTGGCCTTGTCGGCAAGTCCCATGATGGCGCGCACGGCATGGCTGAACTCCCGCTTTTCGTACTGCTCCGCGATGCCCTTGCCGGCGGTAATGAATTCGTCGAACAGGGCCTGTTCGGAGAGACTGTCGGAAAGTTTGCCGTCGAAACGCTTCTTGATAAAACCGGCGCAACGGCTGGCGATGTTGACCACCTTGCCCACCAGGTCTGAGTTCACCCGCTGGGCGAAGTCTTTCAGGTTGAGGTCGATGTCGTCCACGCCGGAGCCGAGTTTGGCGGCGAAGTAGTAACGCAGGTACTCCGGATTCAAATGGTCCAGGTAGGTGCTGGCTTTGATGAAGGTGCCGCGGGACTTTGACATCTTCTTGCCGTCCACGGTGAGAAATCCGTGGGCGAAGATGGCGCTGGGGGTGCGGAAACCTGCGCCGTGCAGCATTGCCGGCCAGAACAGCGCGTGGAAATAGATGATGTCCTTGCCGATGAAATGGTAGAGCTCGGTGGTGGAGTCCGGCTGCCAGAAGGCGTCGAAGTCCAGATCCTCAGTCTTGTCGCAGAGATTGCGGAAACTCGCCATGTAACCGATGGGGGCGTCGAGCCAGACGTAGAAATATTTACCGGGATGATCGGGAATCTCAAAGCCGAAATAGGGCGCGTCACGGGAGATATCCCACTCCTGCAGACCGGTCTCGAACCACTCGTCGAGTTTGTTGGAGACCTCTGCCTGCAGGTGGCCGCCTTTGGTCCAGCTCTGCAGCATCTCCTCGAAATCGGCCAGTTTGAAGAAGTAGTGATCCGATTTGCGCTCTTCGGGTTTGGCGCCGGAGACGGCGGAGACCGGGTTTATCAATTCGGCCGGGGAGTAGCTGGCGCCACAGACCTCGCAGTTGTCGCCATACTGGTCTTCGGCTCCGCACTTGGGACAGGTGCCTTTGATGAAACGGTCCGGCAGGAACATCTTCTCTACAGGGTCGTAGGCTTGGGTGATCTCCCGTCGCGCGATGTGTCCACTATCCCGGTTGTGTTCGTAGATGGTGGTGGCGCAGACTCTGTTCTCTTCCGAGTGGGTCGAGTGGTAGTTGTCGAAACCGACGCGAAAGGCGCTGAAATCAGCCTGGTGTTCTTCGGCAACCCGGGCGATGAGTTGTTCCGGCTCGATCCCTTCCAACCGGGCACGCAACATGATCGGCGTGCCGTGGGCATCGTCGGCGCAGCAGTAGATGCACTGGTTTCCACGCATCTTCTGGAATCGTACCCAGATGTCGGTCTGAATGTACTCCACCAGGTGGCCGATATGGATCGGTCCGTTGGCATAGGGCAGGGCGCTGGTGACGAGGATTTTGCGCGGTGTGTCGTTCATCGTGTAACGGTTCCGGTGGATCGGGTTCCAAGTTCACCCCGGCGCAGGGTGAAAGCGCATCATTGTCGCATATTTAGGTTGGAGAAAGGAGTCTGTATGGGGGATGTTCTCTCCAGCAGTCGGGCGACTTTATCGCCAGGTGTCAGGTAGTCCATCTGAGGTTATGACAACTGATTCAGTCAGAGTTGCCGGGCTGTCAGAACCAAGGCAGCTTCCGAGACGGCCAGTCGATCTGTCTCGTTAAAGTTTCCGCTGTTCCAGTCGATTGAATGGTATAGATCCGGAAATCGTTTTTGGGTTGGATGTATCTCTCGTCGAGAACAGTGGAAATGCGTGTGGATTTTACTCAATTGCCTGTGCCGGCTGCCAGCGGGGACAATGTCCGACCGCTTCGGGTGCTTATTGTAGATGATGATCCCGATTATGTGTCTGAGCTCATGGTTGCGATAACAATGCCTGTAGAGGCGTCAGCGTTGAGCATGACCTGTCAGTCTGCAGGGTCTGTGCATGAGACGATAAAACTGATCAGGCATCAGCTATTCGATATCATTTTGCTTGGAACCACGCTTGCCGATCTGCCCACTCCCTCAGCGATATCGGTGTTGCGCAACGCCTTCGCCTATTCACCTATTATCGCAATCTCAAAATACCCGGATGAGGCGTTGGCGTTGGAATGGGTGGAGGCTGGGGCAGATGACTGCCTCTATGAAGGGGTGATCAACCCGCATATTCTACATAGAGTCATTACCTATGCAGTCAAGCGTGCGATTACCTACAGGGAATTGCACCAGAAAAGTCAGAACCGGCATATTATCAATGAACTGCTCAATCTGTCATTGCAGGATCTTCCTCTGGACGAACTGCTGCAGCGGTGCCTGGAGATCATCCTTTCAGCCCCGTTTGCCGAGATTCAGAACAAAGGTGGTATCTTCCTGGCGGATGAAGAGCAGCAGATGCTGCATCTTGTGGCCAAGTCTCAACTGGAAGAAAAAATCGCAATAATGTGCAACCAAGTGTCTTTTGGCACCTGTCTCTGTGGTAGAGCCGCTGAACAGAAGCAGCTGGTCCATGCCAAGTGTGTCGATGAAAGGCATGAAATCCGCTTTGAAGGCATGCAGGACCATGGTCACTACTGCGTGCCGATTGTTGCGAAGGATACTGTCCTTGGTGTGCTCGTACTCTACTTGGACCAAGGACATACCGTCACTGACGATGAGCATGCTTTTCTTAATGGTGTTGCCAGTACGCTGGCAGGCATTATTCAGCATGGGCGGACGCAGGAACAGCTTGTCAAGATGCACAATCAGAACAGTGCATTGCTCGCCTCCATCAAAAGCATCCTGATCGGGGTGGACAATGATGACTGTATCAGCCATTGGAATGGGGCAGCGGAGGCCTGTTTTGGCCTTTCTGCCGAGCAGGTCATGGGGCGGCGGATTATGGAGATCGGGATCAAGTGGGATTGGGAAAAGATGTTGCAGAACATTCTCGCGTGTATGACCGAACCCTATGAAACAAGGCGCTTTGATGCCAGATTTGAACACGCTGAGGGTATCAATGGCCTGCTTTCTGTTGTGGCGACCCCCTTTATGGACCCGGGTGGAGTGCACACGGGTTTTTTGTTGATCGGAGATGATGTCACCGAACAGAAGAGCAGGGAGAGTCGTCTGCAGCAGGTGCAGAAACTGCAGTCGATTGGACAGTTGGCTGCAGGCATTGCTCACGAGATCAATACGCCCATCCAGTACGTTGGGGACAATGTACGTTTCTTACTGGAAGCGTTTGAGGACATAAATCGCGTCATTGACCAAGGACGGGTGATTTTCTCCGAAGCAAAGGAGAGTGCCGTTTCGCTGAAGGCTCTGCAGAAAGTGGAACAGATGATGGAAGATATCGATCTGGATTACCTGCAGGAGGAGATTCCCAGCGCTATTGAGCAGACTCTGGGAGGTATCAGCCGGGTGGCCGATATCGTCCGCGCGATGAAAGAGTTTTCCCATCCGGGATCGGAGAAACGGGTGGCCACCGATATCAACCGCGCCATTGAAAGTACCATCACGGTTTCCCGCAATGTATGGAAATACCAGGCGGATGTCGTGACCTCTTTCGATGATTTCCTGGCTTCTGTGCCCTGTATTGCCGGCCCTTTCAATGAAGTGATTCTTAATGTCATCGTCAATGCAGCCCATGCGATTAATGATGTTGTTGGTGATGGATCAGACGGCAAGGGAGTGATAAAAGTGTCAACAAAGTGCTTGGATGATTGGGTGGAGATACGTGTCAGTGATACAGGAACTGGCATACCCAAGGATGTTCAGCCCCATGTATTCGATCCCTTTTTTACCACTAAGGAAGTGGGGGAGGGAACAGGACAGGGTTTGGCGCTGAGTCATGACATTATTGTGGGCAAGCACGAAGGCGAGTTCACGTTCGAGACCGAAATTGGAAAGGGCACCACATTTATAATTCGGCTGCCACTGATAGAGGAAGGTGGTTGAGTCAGTGAATGAAAGAGACGGATTGTTGATCCCCCATTGAAAAAACTGTTGGAGAAGTAAGCATGAAAGGTATCGTATTTTCTGAGTTTTTGGAGTTCGTTGAACAGCAGTTTGGGGCTGATTTTGTAGATGACATGATCGAACTCGCTGACCCCGCCTCCAGAGGTGCCTACACATCCGTTGGTACCTATGATCATAAAGAGATTATACAACTCGTTGTTGCTCTCAGCGAGCTGACAAAAATACCGGGATCTGACCTCGTTGTGATTTTCGGAAAGCATCTTTTTGGCCGCCTGGCGGCCACCTACCCACAATTGCTTGAAGGTGCTGAAACCCTGTTCCCCTTCCTGCAGAGTATCGAGAATCACATTCATGTCGAGGTGCGAAAGCTCTACCCTGATGCAGAGTTGCCACAATTCACTTGCGACTTTCCGGGGCCAAGACAGATGTCAATGACATACCACTCCAAGCGGCCCTTTGCTGATCTTGCTCAAGGGCTGATAGAGGGGAGTTTGGATCACTTCAATGAAGATATCACTATCGAGCGAGAGGAACTCCCTGTTGTTGATGGTTTTTCAACACGCTTTCTATTGACCCGGCAGTGATTCCAATGAATCAAGTCGAACGCTTTGCCCGCCGCTGTGAAAGGGAACGCTCGGCACGCAATCAGGCGGAAAGACTCCTCGAAGAGAAAAGTCTTGAGCTCTACCATGCAAATGTAGGGTTAAAGCAACTGGCCAGAGATTTGGCAGAGAAGGAGCAACGCAGCAGTTCCATTCTGGATGCCGCAGTGGATGGCATTGTGACTGTGGATGAACAGGGTCGAATCGATTCGTTCAATCATGCAGCTGAGATGATCTTTGGTTGTTCGCAGAAAGAGGCAATAGGGCTTGATTTTAGTCTATTCATGGAAAGTGATGAGATGAACGGGGGATCCATCGGTGATCTGTCGGTCGGTGTTTTGGGTAACAGGACGATGATCCGTGAAATCAATGGAAAGCGCAGTGATGAAACAATCTTCCCCATGGACTTGGCTCTCAGCGAGACGTATCTTGGCGAACGCAGGTTGTTGATACTGGTGATCCGGGATATCAGCCAACGCAAACAGGCGGAGCTGGAGCGTGTAAAGATGGAACTACAATTGCGACAGGCACAGAAGCTCGAGGCTATTGGTCAACTGGCAGCGGGCATTGCCCATGAGATCAACACGCCGACGCAATTCGTGAGTGATAACACCAGTTTCCTGCAGGATGCTTTTCAGGATATCAAAAAATTGTGTGGCTTTCGCCATCGCGTGATTGAGGCAGTTGAAGCCGATACGCTTACCCCGGAGCTGATCGAGACGGCGAAGGCTGTTGCAGATGATATCGATATCGACTATCTCCATGATGAGATACCCGAGGCGATCGAACAGTCACTGGAAGGGTTGCGGCGAATCAAAAAGATCGTCGGGGCGATGAAAGAATTTTCTCACCCCGGGACCGAAGAGAAAAGTTGTATCGATATCAACCAAGCGATTCGCAGCACCGTGGAGGTTTCCCGCAACGAGTGGAAGTACTTTGCAGAGATGGTGTTGGAGCTGGATCCGGCGTTGCCAGCCACACCCTGTCTGCCGGGAGAACTGAATCAAGCCATTCTGAATCTTATCGTTAATGCAGCTCATGCCATCGAAGACCAGGCAGAGGATGATTCAGATAGCCTGGGAACTATAACTATTAGAACCTTGAAACGCGATGAACGTGTCGAGATCAAGGTCACTGATACGGGCTGTGGTGTTTCTGAGGATATCAGCGGCAGAATTTTTGACCCATTTTTCACTACCAAGCAAGTGGGAAAAGGCACTGGACAGGGGTTGGCAATTGCTTACTCATCCATTGTGGATCGGCATGGCGGAACAATTGGTTTGGAGAGCGAAATCGGTCGCGGCACGACCTTTACAATTACGCTTCCCGTCAATATGGCCAGTGTGAAAACAGGTTAAACATATGAAAAAAAGGATTCTGTTTGTGGACGACGAGCGCGATCTGCTCAATGGCTTGAGGCGTGCATTGCGCGGTCAGAGAAAGGAGTGGGAGATGACTTTTGTGGGCAGTGGCAAGGAGGCCCTGGAGTTGGCGGAGAGTAACCCTTTTGATGCGATAGTGACCGATATGCGCATGCCTGGTATGGATGGCGCGCAATTGTTGGAAGAACTGGTACATCTTCAACCTGATATTGTGCGTATCGTGCTCTCTGGACAATCCGACAAGGAGATGGTGATGAAGTCGGTGTTGCCGGCTCATCAATATCTGAACAAACCCTGTGATATTGATCATCTTAAAAACGCAATCATCCGTGCCTTTGCGCTCAGAGAGCTGATCCATGACGATAAACTGGTGGCGCTTATTTCCGGCATGGAGTCTTTGCCAAGCCTTCCCTCCCTTTATTTGAAGCTCGTTGGCATGCTGCAGGATAGTGACGTCACTGTACGGGCAGTGGGGGAGATGTTAGCAAAAGACCTCGCTATGACAAGCAAGGTTTTGCAACTGGTTAATTCCGCTTTTTTTGGTCTGGGTCGTCGCATCACGAACCCAGTGGATGCAGCCTCTTTGCTTGGCATGAATGTCATCAAGGGGTTGGTGCTCTCTATTGGTATTTTCTCCCAGTGTGATCAGAGCAAACTCCAGTCGCAGGGCTTTTCAGTCGATCGACTCTGGGCACACAGTAGCAAAGTCGCCTCCATCGCAAAGCGTATTGCCGTGGCTGAGCATGCGGAAAAGAGTGTGGTTGAGGACAGCATGCTGGCTGGTTTTCTACATGATATCGGAAAATTAATACTGGCACTGAACTTGCCGGAGATTCTGCAGCAGTTACAGATGGCCAGTCAGGATGGAGGACTGGCTGGACTGCATCATGCAGAAGAGATGGCTTTGGGTACAACGCATGGTGGTGTCGGTGCCTATCTGCTTGGACTCTGGGGTTTGCCAGAGGGCGTGGTGTCGGCTGTGGCCTTTCATCATGATCCCGGTGCTCTGCCGGATGCTGAATTCAGTGCGCTTACCGCAGTACACGTAGCCGATGTGTTGGCTAATGACGATGCATCGGATGGATATGATTTCGACCACGATTACCTGCAAAGACTCGGAATCGAAGATCGAATCGAAGCTTGGCGTCAACTGGCCTTGGAGTAGATTACTCCCACAGTGGCGGGCGAGAGAGCAGATTCCATTTCTAACAGATTAGGTGATAAGTGCCAGCTCGTCCAGTGGTTTGGGCTTGCCAATAAGGTAGCCCTGTATGAAATCCACGCCTAAGGTTATCAGTTCTTGTTTGATAGCTTCATTCTCGACAAATTCCGCAATGGTTTTTTTTCCCATGGTCTTGCCGATCTCGTTGATCGATTTCACCATGGCCCGATCTATGGAGTTTTGATCGATTTGTTTCACGAAGGTGCCGTCTATCTTGAGGTAATCCACCGGCAGGTTTTTCAGGTAGGCGAATGAGGAGACGCCGGTACCGAAATCGTCGAGGGAAAAATAAAACCCAGCCTGTTTGAGGATTCTGATGAACTCCACGGTGCTGCTCAACTGACTTACGGCCGCTGTTTCTGTGACTTCAAAACAGAACTTCTCTGCAGGCAGTCCGGTTCGATTGAACTGATCGATGATAAACTTGAGCATCTCGGGTTTGCCTAGGGAGTGTCCCGACAGATTGATGGAACAGAGGGTGAGTCGCGCCAGACTTTGGGGGTGGTTGAGGTACCAGTTCACTGCAGTGCTGATGACCCATCGGTCCAATCGGCTGGAAAGATGGAAGTTTTCTGCTGCACTCAGGAATTCCCCCGGAGGAACGATATTGCCCTCTTCATCCTCGAGTCGGACCAGCAGTTCATAGTGCTCACCGGATTCACGGTTGTTGCCGATGGGGGTTATTGTCTGATAGTAGAGATGGAAACGGTCCTCTTCCAGAGCTGCGTTGATTCTCGATACCCACTGCATTTCACCCAGTCTTGAGGTCAGTTCCTGGTCATTTTTATTGCTGACATGGAGTTGGTTGCGACCCTGATCCTTGGCTACATTACAGGCAGTTTCCGCAGCTCCAAACAGTGATGCGACATCCTCGCTGTTGTTGGTAACCGGTACCAGTCCTATGCTGACACTGGGGCTGAACTGTCGTTCCTCCCATTGAAAACGAAACAGTCTGATTTTGTCATGCAGAGTCTCGATGATTCGCTGTGCCTCGCTCAGTGGGCAGTCACTTAGCAGGATGCCAAAATGGTCACCGGAAAGGCGTGCCACCAAGTCGCCTCGGCGTCGTTGAGTGGAGAGTATCAGGCTGACCTCACGTAGCAGTTCATCTCCCGCAATATTGCCACAAGTGTCGTTGATGACATGGAAATGATCCAGATCAAGATAGCAGAGTGCGTGTTCGCGGCCCTCCCGGTAGCTTGCACTCAAAGCCGACTCCATTCTGAGCTCAAAGGTGCTGCGGTTGGCCAGTCCGGTGAGAATGTCATGGCGTGACTGATAGGATAGTTTTCTGGTGAGCAGCTGTATCCGTTCGGCATCCCTCTCCCCCTGGTTTTTCATGATGAGCTGCATTTGAAAGCGTTCAACACTTTTCTGCAAGACGTCTGCCATCTCGCTTGAATCACAGGGTTTGGTCAGGAATCTAAAAACTTTACCTTTATTGACTGCATCCACTGCAGTCTGCTGATCGGCGTTTCCAGTCAGCATGACACGCACGGTGTCAGGACTGGCTTCATGCAGTTGCTGCAGAAGTTCCAGGCCGTCCATCCCCGGCATACGCATGTCCGAAACCACCACTGCATAGGGGCTTCCGTCCGCTATCAGTTCAAGTGCCTCCCGGCCGCTGCCGGCGGTATCAAGGGTAAACCGATTACGTAAACTCCGTCGGTAGCCTTTGAGGATGAGCGGATCGTCGTCTACTATGAGAATTTTATCTTTCATGTAGAAGTTACCACTACCTGGATCGGGCCAGTGATGATCTCATTTTTTTCTGATGCCTGAAGTCTGAGAATGACCGCCTGACTCAACTCCTGGCCTTTTGCCACCAGCAATATTTCACCATGAGAGAGAATGTTTTGATCCAGTATCATCTCCGGTGCCAATCTGCTTATTGGTAGTTTCATAACTTTGACAGCCATGCTGTCATCATCACCAGCAGCCAGCGCTTTCACCAGAGCAGGATCGTAGACCTGAGGCAGGTCTTTCAGTAAGGCCAATGCCTCTTTTTCAGTCTCCCCATGGTTTAACAGGTTATCGAAAGCGATGGCAACCTTGAGCAGTTGTCCGCCCATTACCCCTTTTTCACCCTGATTGAGTTTCTCCTTGAACGCCACAGTGCTCCCCTCGTCAGCCTGGTGTTCCACCATGGTAGCAACGGTTTCAAGCCGGGGAATGTGTTTCAACAAACGGCCGGCAATCTGTGGATGACCCTGCACCATCGAGCGCTCTGTATCAGACAGCTCCTTGCCTGTGTTGAGTTTATCCAGTAATTCTGCCGGTAAGGTGATGCAACCGAGTTGCGACAGCATCGCCGCCAACTCATAATTCCAGCTGTCTTCCAGTGAGAGGTGTTTAACCATGGTGCGTACATGGCGTTTGATGCGAGAAGCCTGGCTGAAAGAGGTAGGATTGACCAGGCTGAGTATGTCTGTGAGCAGATCAACTGCCCCTTTCAATGTTTTTGTGATGAGTATCTTTTCCGCTGTAACCAGCCTATATTGGCGTACACCATCAGTGATGGCCTTGTAGAGTGTATCTGTTTCTACAGGTTTGTTGAGAAAGCGGAAGATATTGCCTTCGTTGATGGCATCTATCGCCACGTTGAGATTGGCATTGCCTGTCAGCATGATGCGAACGGTATTGGGCGCTATCTGGCGGACTTTGCTGAGAAACTCAATTCCATCCATATTCGGCATCTGCATATCGGAGATGGCTACCGCAAAGGACCCGTCATCACGCACCGCTTGAATACCGTCGGCTCCACTGGTTGCAGTCACCAGATTGAGCTTTTTCCTGAATTGCCGTTTGAAGGCATCCAGAAGATTCCTGTCGTCGTCTACGAGCAGGATTTTGTCGTTGAGTGCAGACATTCGTTGTAGGCCTGTTTGTTGTGACTCCAATATGAATGTAATCGGCCGCCTGGCGGTAATATTGAGCTGCGTCAGCTGATATTTAGTAGGGTAGAGGTGGATATCATCCTTCTGTTCATCAAAATAGCTTTTATGAGATTTTGTACGTGCCTGTGAGGCTTCGAAGGGCAAGCATGCCGCCTAACTCTTATGGAATAAGGGGGCATTCGATTGGGCAGGTTACCTGACAGCAGTGATCCTGATTAACAATTTTTCAGCCCTGTTGCAGGAGATCCCGCAGGTCGATCACTGCGGCATTGGCTCGTGAGATATAGGAACTCATCACCAGAGAGTAGTTGGTGACAAAACCAAAGCCGCGACCATTCAACACCATGGGGCTGAATATCGGCTGCTGAGCTGCCTCCAGTTCGCGGATGATCTGGCGCAGACTGATCAGGGCATTCTTCTTTTTCAGGATTGCCTGAAAATCGAGCTCGATGGCGTGCAGAATCTGCACCAGCGCCCAGGTTGAGCCACGGGCCTCGTAGAATACATCGTCGATCTCCAGCCAGGGGGTCTTGATCGACAACCGGTCAGGGGTGTTGGTCGACTGGGTGGCGTCCGGCTCCCCGGCGAGGTCTGTATTCACCCGCTCCTGCCCCACACTGGCACTGAGGCGCTGCGAAAGGCTGCCGAGCCGCTTTTCGACGATGGAGAGCCAGTCTCTCAGGTTGTCTGCCCTGGCGTAGAATTGAGTGCCCTGGTTTGTTTTGCTTGAAAGGTCATTCAGATACTGATGCATGGCCTTAATGCCCTTGCGGTATTCACTTTCGGTCGCAGGGAGAATCCAGGAGTCGTTGTTGAAGTTGAACTGAGGTTCTGAGATAGCCAGGTACTTGTTCTCAATCGATTGGGATTGAGACCGGCTCATATCATTCCGCAGCGAGCGCGCCAGATCCCGAACCTGAACCAGCGCACCAAATTCCCAGTTTGGCATATTGTCCATCCAGACTGACGGGGGAATGACATCGTTGCTCAGATAGCCCCCCGGCTTGTCCAGCAGGGTCTCGATCACGCCGATCAGTGTGGCCGCGGTATAGCTTCCTGTGGCCGGCTCCAGTTCTGGTGACAGCTGGGCACGGGTGACCCTCTGAATATCCAGTTGCCCGGGTTCCCGACTCCAATAGGCGCTAAGGCCGAGCATGATGATCAGTAGTGTCATCATGCCGACCGTAGTGGCCCAAACCCAACCTTTTTCCCGCAAGGTCCCGGGGTGATACAGCATCGCCAGGCTTTGGAACCAAGATGTCAACTGCAGAACCAATCGCTGGAATATGCCCATTCTCTCAATCCGTGCCATGGGTGGCAGGTGGCACGATCACATTTGAGTTTGCATCATCTGGCCAGGCGCTGAAGGGAAAGGGGCGGTAATCACTGTTGTAGGTCAGAAACATAAGGATGCGGTAGATATAATCAGCCACCTTTTTCCCCATTGCCTTCATCGGCTCATTGGTGTTGCCGCTGACCAGCCGGAACAGTACCTGGGCGATTACCAGAGCGATCAGCACGGTTTCCGCCACGCCATAGGCAAAGCCCAGCACCAGCATACTGATGATTCGCTTCCAGGTGGATCCATCTTTCAGAGCGTCATTGATAGATTGAGGCATTTGATCTATCCATTAGTTGCTTGAGAACTTTGGATATGGGGCCTTACACTTTACTTATCAATATGTAGGTGGAGAAATATGTTGCTTCTCTGCTGAGATATTCGTGGCAGACGGAGTTTTTGATCGTCCTTGATCTATGGAATTGTGGCTGGGTGGTGGAACTGACAAATCAATCAGAAAATAGCGCCCGGATCTCCAGCAGTTCTGGAAGTGCTTCAAAAAATGTATCAACGATACCGGGATCGAACTTGCTGCCCCGATGTTCCCGAAAATAGTCATAAATCCTTTCATCATTCCAGGCCGGGCGATAGATACGATCACTGCTCAGCGCATCGAAAACGTCTGAAACTGCAACGATGCGGGAAAATATATTGATCTCATCGGCTTTCAGTCCTTGAGGATAGCCGCTGCCATCAAAATGCTCATGATGCTGATACGCAATGATTGATGCGGTCTTGAGCATTTCCCGTTTTGATTTTCCAAGAATCTTATGGCCAAGCACGGCGTGTTCCTTCATTACTTCGAACTCCGTTTCTGTCAGAGCGCCGGGTTTATTCAATATTGCATCGGGAATACCCACCTTACCCACATCATGCAGCGCAGCGGCCACTTTCAGCAGATTTGCCTGCTTTATATCCAGCCCATAGCGCCGGGCCATGATTCGTGAAAATTCACCCACCCGCTTTACATGAAAACCTGTTTCGTAGGATCTGGCCTCGGTTACCTCGCCAAGCGTGTAGATAATCTCATGCTGGGTGTGTTCAATCTCCTGGGTGAGATGCAGATTTTCGAAGGCGACAGAGATATTTGTGTTGAATACCTCAATCAATTCACGGTCGACTCCCTTTGTCGATAAATTACTTCCATGAACATAGAGTACATGGGTCTGGCCAATGCTGTTTTGAACCTGGCAGACAAAATAATCGGAACCGTACTGATTGGCTTGTTGGCCCACCGCATCCCTGATTCGGTTGAGGTCTTCTTCTTTGAGGATTTCATCCACAGGTTCTTCAAGATGATCTGTATAGTAGCCTGTACCCGCGAGGATTTTAAAATCACTCCGCTCCTGTATCGCTGAAAAGCCATCAACCTTGGTGTAGATGGAGTGGACATCCACCCCAGACAGACTTTCAAACTGCAACAGAACACCCTGAGCGAAATTACGCAGAGACTGAAGTTCAAAGATAGAGTTTGAAGCCTGGATGATCTTTTCCAGCCCCATCTTGTTCAGTGCTATCTTTTTTCGGTTCTCTTCAATCGTGACGAGATGATCATACTCCCGCAATGAGGCGACCAGGGTGGCGTAAAGTTTCTGATCAGTAAGTTCTGACTTCTCCTTATAGTCATTGATGTCATAGTCCACAATGACCTTCTTGAGAGGGACTAAACCCGGCTGGCCGGTACGCAGAATAATGCGTACAAAACGATTCTTCAGCACATTGCGAATATGCTCAACCAGTTTCAGACCCGAGTCATCCTGCTCCATGACAACGTCAAGCAGAATGAGGGAGATGTCAGGATGCTGTTCCAGCATCTGCCTTGCTTCAACATCCGAATAGGCGTGGTGGAACTCCAGGCTTCGTCCCATAAAAGTAAAGTCACCCAATACCAGGCAGGTCACCCGGTGGACGTCGGATTCATCATCAACAATCAGTAACTTCCAGGGATCCGGTGCCTCATCGATGGAAGAGGGTTTGGCGATATCTTCATCGACAAACAAGAGTTCATCCGATGGACTGTTGCTTTCTATGTGCATGTTAATCTCACCACTCATTCAGGAGATTTGGGGATATTAAGAACAAACTGGACACCCTCATTCAGTTTACTTGTGACGCTGATCGTACCTTTGAGAACCGTATAGATCAGATCGTGACTGATATGCAGTCCGAGACCACTGCTTCCTTTACCCCGGCGAGTCGTAAAGAATGGTGCAAAAACATTCTCCAGATGCCCAGGGGCTATACCTTTTCCGTCATCCCTATAGAAAATCTGCACCATCTTATCTTCATCCAGCACTTCAAAACGTAAATGACCCACACTATTTTGTGAGTAACCGTGCACCAATGAACTCATAATTAGATTGGTGATGACCTGTGAAAGTGCCCCCGGATAGCTTTCAAGCTCGATATCGTCAGGGCATTCAATCTCTATGTTCAATTGGGTTTTTTTCAGTTCAGGCTTGAGTGTGAGAATCACATTGTCCATGTAGGTTTTCAGATTAAAGCGGCTTTTCTGTTCACTGGCCTGATCGGCAGCAATCTGCTTGAAGCTCTTGATCATCTGCCCGGCACGTTGCAGATTCGAGAGGATGATGGCAGTCGACTCTTTGCAGAGATCAAGATAGTTAGCCAGAGCTGAACGCGAAAGTTTGTTGTCTGCCACAGCCTGCACAAGATCTTTCGTCTGGTTTTCCAGATAGGAGGCTGAGGTGACAGAGACGCCGATGGGTGTATTAACCTCGTGCGCAACACCCGCAACCATGCCACCCAGAGCTGACATGGTTTCTGATCTCACCAGTGTCTTCTCCATCTCCTTGCGCAGGGTAATATCCTGAAACAGAGTCACTGTTCCGGAGAATTCCGACCCTTCAAAAATGGGTGAAGATACATAGGAGACAGGTATCGAATGGCCCTCCTGATGTTTAAACACAGCCTCATTCACACGTACGACTCCGCCGTTCTGCGTCTCCACAGTAAGAGCAGCCTGGGTGACAGACTTTGTCGAGGCTATGAAACCAGGCGCTTCCGGCGCTTCATCTGACTCATCATCCCTCAACTTCCAGTCGCGCCAACCCAGGATGCGCAGCGCCTCAGGGTTGGCAAAAGTCACTATGCCCCGTCGATCCATACTGATAACGCCTTCTCCCACCGCATTGGTGACACTTCTCAGGAAATGTTCACGTCCCGCCAATATCTCCTTGGTATCGTTCACCAACTGCCATTGTTGGCGCAGTTTGGAAAGCAGAAACAGCGTGGTCCATGTCAATAGAATGAATGCCACCAGATGGATTTGAACCACCTGAGATCTTGCCGTTGACTGGGCCGCGAGAATGGGATCTGCAGGCAGGGTCACACTGATGCCTCCACGCACATCACCCACCTCATACCCCTGTTTCTCATGGCACTTCATGCAGGCTTTCTTGGTAAACAGTGGTCCCATGTAGCGGTAGACCCGGCTGCTATCCTGCCTGATATATTCCAGAATTTCCGGAACATCATTTTCGAACAGGTTAAGCGCCTGTGACTCCCACACATCCGGCACATTATTGGGATTGATTGGTTTGAGTGATGTGATGTGAAGAAGGATCCCGCTGTTTTTTCTGGCCACATCGGCTATCTGGCGTGTCATATAGGCAGGATTCAGCTTGGTTAACTTGACGCCGTCCAGCGTCTCCACGTCCCGGTCCGGTACTTCCAGATAGGGGTTTGAAGGTGTTGATTCGCTGACTGGCACATAAACCCCTCCGTGTTGTGCATTCCAGAGTCGTGTCATCTGCACCAGTCTGAACATGCTTTGCGCCCTCTCATAGGCCAGTCTTTCGGCCATGCCGTCCAGTTCGGAGAGATTCCACAGGGCAGACAGTAAGGAGAGACCACCCCAGAGCAGTAGAGGAAAAAACCAGTAGAATCGCCTGTATGCGACGATGTTCATGAATCACTCTCTGTGCCGGATTCTTTGGTCGTATCTCCATCCATTTCAGGGAGAAAAAATCTATGGGTATTTCTTCCTTTTTGTTTGGCGTGATACATAGCCAGATCTGCTGTATGCAGAAGATATTCAATATCCTGGGCATCATCCGGATATCGGCTTATCCCGATGCTGCATGCGATGTATACCTCCTTCCCGTCCAGATCAAAGGGTTTGGCTATTGCGACATTAATTTTTTTCGCAACTATTTCGATGCGGGTGCAGTTGCTGGTGTTTGTGACAATAGCCGTGAATTCATCACCACCTACCCTGGCGACAGTATCTGATCGGCGAAGGCATTTATTCAAACGATCCGCCACTTCAATCAGCAGTTGATCACCATATTTGTGCCCCAGCTTGTCATTCACACTCTTGAAGTAATCCAGGTCGATAAATAGCAGTGCAAAACTTTGACCACCCCGCTCAGAGAGTGATATGGCATTCTCAAGGCGATCCAGAAAAAGATTTCTGTTGGGCAATGATGTCAAAGGATCACGGGTTGCCCGCTCCAAAAGCTGTCTTTCCTGCTCCTTGATCTCGGTGATATCTGAAAACTGCATCGCAATTTCGCGATGGTGGTGATCTGTTATCTTTACTACGGAAGCAGAGAGCCGGATATTGATGTCGTTGAGAGATTTCGTTGCGCACCACAACTCCCCCTCCCACGAACCACTGTCGAGCAGATTATCCCAAGCCGCATTCAGAATGGTCTCATCGTTATTGTTCGACTTGAGGAAGTCAGCTCGCCTGCCAATTGAATGCTCAGCAGAAAAACCGGTCACTTTTTCAAATGCAGGATTTACCGCCTTGATCCGGTATTGATCATCAAGGACCAGTGTTGCCAACGATGTCTCCTGGAACACACTTGCCAGTGCCTTGAGTTGGTTGATACTCTTTTGTAGATTTTCGTGCTGTTGCCGCATCTCCTGCAGGCCGGAATATTCACGCAGTAGCGTCGTGATAGAGGCAAAGAGCTTTTCAACCGTCAGGTTCGCTTTGTCTTTAAAATCATTGATATTGTACTGAGCGGCAATCTGATACTGATTGAACATCCCCGGTTGTCCAGTCCTGATGAAGATTCGCACATCGCTGTTTCCCAGCTCGTTTCGAATCATCTCTACCAGCTCCAGTCCTGCGGTATCCGATTCCACGATGACATCAAGCAGAATCAAGGCGACATCAGGGTGCTCCTGCATCACCTCAATGGCCTGCTCGGAAGAGTAGGCATCAATGATGAAGACAGGGCGTCCCAGATAGTGATAATCACCAAGCACCATACGTGTGACCTGGTGGATATCCTCCTCGTCATCCACCACCATGATTTTCCATGGGAGAGCGTCATCAGAACCCAGGTGTTTTGAATCCTCGGTCTCTTCCGCAAAGGAAAACCCGCTATCGGTGTTCACCAAATAATCTGTCGCCGTCATCTCACACGCTGTTCAGTATCCTCTCTTGGGAAGCCCCAGAGAGTTACCAATCCGGACTGCAAAAGCACCTCGCTCCAGCACAGGAACGGGTAGTAACCATAAAGGCGGCTGCTTTTATGGATTCTTTAAAATATGGGTGAACAATCGCTTCTGTACCTGCACATCTATCTCCATCGACAATTCTTCACTTCGTGCCATGCAGTTCCGAAGCGGCTGGGGCGCAGGCCGACCAGATAGCCTTTTCACAGCGCTGAGAGGGGTGGCGACCAAAAACCCAGCAAAATACTTGGTATATCCTTGTGATTTTGGTGTAGAATTGCCCGCCATAAATTTATGTGAATAGTTCAGGCACCGTTGGCGGCCTGACGGCAGGAGAAATCAGCGATGTCTGAAGTAACACAAGATCAGATCAAAGAGGCGATTAAAGGCTACGTCGAGCCTCATCTGGAGAAAGACCTGGTAAGCGCGCATGCCATCAAAGGTATTGATATCGATGGCGACAAGGTCAAGGTGACAGTCGAGGTCGGTTTTCCTGCCAAGGGTTGTGTGGATGACATTGCTGCTGCAGTGAAGGCTCAGGTAGAAGGGGTTGAAGGCGTAGCTACCGCTGAGGTGGACGCAAGCTGGAAGATCGTTGCCCATTCAGTGCAGAAGGCCCTCAAGCCGATCGATAATATCAAAAATATCATTGCCGTTGCCTCTGGCAAGGGCGGCGTGGGCAAGTCCACCACCTCTGTGAATCTGGCGCTGGCGTTGGTTGAAGAGGGTGCCACCGTGGGCATACTTGACGCTGATATCTATGGTCCGTCACAGCCGCGTATGCTGGGTATCGATGGTAAGCCGGAGTCCAAGGACGGCAAGTCCCTGGAGCCCATGGAGGGTTATGGTCTCCAGGCGATGTCTATCGGTTTTCTGATCGACGAAGAGACTCCCATGATCTGGCGTGGTCCCATGGTCACCCAGGCATTGGAACAGCTGCTCAATGACACCAACTGGTCAGAGCTTGATTATCTGGTGGTCGATCTGCCTCCGGGTACCGGTGACACCCAGCTGACCCTGGCGCAGAAGGTACCGGTCTCCGGTGCGGTAATTGTTACCACTCCTCAGGATATCGCCCTGCTTGATGCCCGCAAGGGTCTGAAGATGTTCGAGAAGGTAGAGGTACCTGTGTTGGGTATCGTGGAGAACATGAGCACCCACATCTGTTCGAACTGTGGCCATGAAGAGCATATATTCGGCGAAGGTGGCGGTTCCTCCATGGCGAAACAGTACAATGTCGACCTGCTGGGTTCACTGCCTCTCGATATTCGTATTCGTGAAGAGACCGATGGCGGCAAACCGACCGTGGTTGCCGAGCCTGATGCACGCATCTCCATGATCTACCGTGAGATTGCCCGTAAGACGGCAGCCAAACTTTCGCTGCAGGCCAAGGATTACGCAGCGAAGTTCCCGAATATAGTGATTCAGAATAACTGATCAATATCAGTAGATACTCAGGTATCACCTAAGCCCGCGTTATGCGGGCTTTTTTGTGCCCTTTGTGTTGCTCCCAGTCTGCGTGATAACCCCTGGACACACGCCACAGTTAGATGTTCGAAACCCGTCATGGCGGGAAAGGACCTCAGCAGCACATCCGCCTCTGCGCCGCGCTGTTCGTTAGCGCGATATCAAGGACCAAAGAACATGGCGATGATGGACATATCCTGGGAAATCGTGATGTCACAGTAGTCGTTGCCACTACCGTCGACACCCGTCGAATCGCACGAATCGTTTCCACCCCAGCCTTCGAAGAAATTCAGCTCGGCGGGTAATGCCGTCAATCTCACGACGGTACCCTTGGCAAATCCATAGAGGCAGGTGTCTGGCGTGTTGCAGTCGATGCCGGCGGGGTCACTCGTCACGCTGCCGGAAGCGCCGCTTAGAAAATAGGGGACGCACCACGTTTTCTCAGACTGAGTGAGTAACTTTTAATTCCAGAACTGCTCCCCCTTTTCTGCCGATACCCACGAGTACAACATGTTCTCATTTACCAACAGTCACCCAATCAGATTGTGATCAGATTCCTAAAATACCTCAGATTAGTATCGATAATACAAACGCATTCGGTTTCTCTGGATTAGAATCATATGATCATTGAAGCTTAGACACTTGTTTTTTTTACTGCGTTTCTTGCCATCGAAGTGAACGCGGACAGTTCGACCCTAGAGGCGGCAATTGGTGGCGCCATCTAATTCCGTCCACACTAAATATCTCGAAGGAGAAGTAGAATGAAATATCAAATTTGGAGGATCGTGTGCGCCAGCCTGCTTGCATTTTTTGCAGTTGTCGTCCAAGCCGAAGGGCATGATCCCAGTGCCTGGGAGAAGAGCAAACAGTTTAGCTCAGAGGCCTGGGAAGCCACTAGAAAGGCCTCTGGAAATGCCTGGCAGGCGACTAAAGAGACATCAAACGAAGTTTGGGATGCCACCAAGGAGACCTCTGGAAAAGCCTGGAAGGCGACCAAGCAGAAGTCGGGTCTAGTCTGGCATGCTACCAAGAAGATGGGTAAGGAAGTGTGGGAAGATTCCAAGAGGATGGTCGGCAGCAAGGATAAACCTGATAATGGAAAACAGGTACAGGGTGCTCCGGTCAGTGAAATTTGAATTACTGATTCAGAACAACTAATCGTTCTTCCGAATCTCCCTCAAACCCCTGTTATGTCCTTGTTCCAGGGCATTCAGGGGTTTTTTATGTGCTCCGATTTTCCAGGGTCGACTAGCCTTTCGGTAACATCAGGGTCGATCGTGGACAAGGGACGGTTTTGCTGAATTGCTCTACTGGACAACTAAACCACTAAGGGCGTTCACGCGGGGCGGCGGATCGTCTCTATTTTCTGTAGAGTAAGCCATCAGACTCTGTCTGCCTGAGTCTTTTCTCATTACTATTTCCGGGGTATGGGATGCACCGCTTTCTTCCAATGTTTTTGTTCCTGCTGATACTTGGGTTTCTGTCGGCTCCCTCGTCGGTGCAGGCGCTGGAGGTGGCAAAGATTGAGGAGAGGGTTTCCCGTCTGGAAAAACTGGAAGAGCCCAGGGAAGAGGCGGTCCAGGTGGAGTTGAATCTCTATCGGGAGGCGGTCGCTTCGTTGAAGTCGGCGAAGGCGTTTGCCGAAAAGGCAGCAGTCTATAAACAGGCAGTGGTGGATACGCCGGCAGAGATCAAACGGCTGTCTGCTGAGATCGAGGGGCTGGCACGTCAATCCACGGAAGAGACGATATCTTCGCTTGGTCAGCTGTCGGACGCTGTGCTGGAGGCCCGGGTAAGGGAGGAGAGTGCCGCAATCGTCAGTCTTGGCGGGAGATTGGCGGAGCTCGTCCAATCCATCAGCACATTGCTGGCCCGCCCCGAATCAAATCGCCAGATGCTCTCTCTGGCCAATACCCGCCTGGAAGAGGTGGATGAGACCCTGCGCAAGACACCGCCGGCAGATAAAAGCCAAGAAGCAACCGAGGCCATGCTGGTGACCGCCCGAGCTGTGCGTATGGCGCTGTTGGCAGAAATAGAGATGCTCAACAATGAGCGTTTGAGTCACGACCTCCGTTTGCAGCTGCTTCAGGCCAAACGCCAGTTGCTGGAAAAACGGCTTGTCATGACCAAGCGATATGAGCAGGAGGGCAGGGACGAGATCAACCGGCGACATGCCAGTGAGGCGAAGGCGGCGGAAGTGGAAGCTGCCCAGGCGAGGCAGGAGGCGGTCGGTAAGCATATCCTCATCTCTGTTGCGGCGGAGATGAATTCGGAGTGGAGTCGCCTGCTTAGTGAGTTGAGCCGGACCAATGAGGAAGAGACCGCACAGCTGAAATCGATTCGGACACAATATCAGCAGATTGATCGCAACTACCAACGCTCCCTGCAACAATTGGAAATCACCCGGCTGGATCAACAGTTGGGGGATTTTCTTCGCAACCAACAGATCAAATTGCCCAAGGTTGCAGCGTATGAGAAAAAACGCTCGCTGAAACAGCGTGAACTGGATGAATCGCGGTTGGCCCAATTCCGGCTTCAGGAGTCGCTGAACGAGCTGCAGGATATCGCACAGGTGGTGGCGATGCTGCTCGCCGGCGAAAAGAAGGAGACCGCAACACTATCCCCCAGCCAACTGGAACAGCTGACCGGAGAGCTGCACCGGTTGATGGAAGACCGGAAGGCGCTTCTCAACAAGCTCGATGATGCCTATACACTCAAAATACAGTTGTTGGGGGAGTCGATCCAGGAACAGCAGAACCTTATCGATCGTGTAGACAAGTACGACGAGCTTCTG
The DNA here is from genome assembly GCA_016756855.1 of gamma proteobacterium endosymbiont of Lamellibrachia anaximandri. GTDB lineage: Bacteria > Pseudomonadota > Gammaproteobacteria > Chromatiales > Chromatiaceae > QGON01. The sequence continues at coordinate 30,335 of JAESPD010000022.1, forward strand.
GATGAGAATCTATTGTGGATCGCAAATGCGGAACCGGTGGGTCTCCAGTGGATCGGGGCTTTCGGCAAACCGTTGTTGGTTCTGTTCTCCCCTGTAAATTGGTTTTCCGTCTTGCAGGCTTTGGTAAAAACTGCCATACAGTCTGCGCCAATCACCCTGATTGTGCTGCTCTTGTCATCAGCGTTGCTGGTGGGCAGGCACCGATTTAAAAAACGTTTGGGGGATATTGCCGCCAAGGTGGGGCTGGTCAAACAGGATCGATTCAGTTACACCCTGGTCGTATTGGTCATCACGTTGCTGCTGGCCATGCCCTGGCCGGTGCTGATGGCCTATGCAGGTTGGTTGCTGGGCCATGTACGGGCAGATGCCTTTGTCGAGGCGGCGGGATTTGGTTTCAGGCGCAGTGCCTTTATCCTGGCAGCCTTCCTCTTTCTGCAGGCACTCTATGTCTCCAATGGTCTGGCAGAGATCCATTTTCGCTGGAAAGCGAGAACCCGTCGGCGTGTATCCGGCAACCTGACCTGGTTGATCCCGATCATGGTATGGGTCGCATTTTTGGTCGCGATGACGGAATCATCCGATGCAGGCCTCTATCGGGATACCATCGGCAGGCTGGTGTTCAGCGTCGCGATGCTGGCTCTATTGCTCTTTATCTGGCGGGTGCTTCGGTTAAAAGAGAGTAACGTTGAGCGTCGTACCACGAGCCTCGTCTGGCGCAGTCGATATACCTGGTATCCGCTGCTGTTGTTGATCCCCTTTGCCTTGGTTATGTTGGCAGCACAAGGTTATCACTACACCAGTCTGCGGGTTGCAGGACTGATATTCAGCTCTCTCATTGTCCTTCTGGTAGCGCTGTTGATCTATTATCTTGCTGTACGCTGGTTGTTGGTGGCGCAGCGCCGTCTTGCCCTCGCCAGGGCACTGGCCAAACGTCAGGCAGATATTGATTCACGGGCCAGCAGGGGGGTGGTGGAGCAGACAGGAGAGATTACACCTGAGGCGATCGAGATCCCTGAGATCGGCCTTGCCACCATCAATGATCAGACCCGTCGCCTGTTACGGTTGTCGCTTACTGTTTTGGTGGGTTTGATTCTCTGGACATACTGGTCTGCGATCACCCCGGCCTTGGGGGTGCTGGATAGCGTTACCATTTGGGAGCATATGACAAGCGCAGAAACGGGAGGCCAGCTTTTACCGATTACTCTTGCGGACGTTGGACTGGCTGTTCTGGTTCTGTTGTTGACCTTCGTTGCCGAGCGAAATCTGCCGGGCTTGTTGGAGATTGCACTACTGCAGCCTCTCCATGTGGAGCAGGGCAATCGCTACGCAGTTTCCGGTCTGATTCGTTACCTCATACTGGCGGTCGGCATCGTCATGTCGATCAACCTGGTTGGCGTTGGCTGGGGTGAGGTGCAGTGGCTGGTAGCGGCAGTCGGTGTCGGCTTGGGGTTTGGCCTGAAGGAGATTTTCGCCAACTTCATATCCGGAATAGTCGTCCTGTTTGAACGGCCGGTTCGGGTTGGCGATACCGTTACTCTCGGTGATGTCAGCGGTGTGGTGAAGCGGATACGGATGCGAGCCACAACCATTACGGATTTCGATAACAAGGAGTTGATCATCCCCAATCAGAATCTCATCATCGAGCCGTTGGTGAACTGGACCCTTAGCGATCAGGTCACCCGTGTTACCTTTATGGTGGGCATTGCCTATGGATCCGATACTGAACTGGCCCATCGCATTATGCTCAAAACGGTAACCGAACACTCGTTGGTGCTGGATGAACCCAAGCCGACGGTTTTTTTTACGGGCTTTGGCGACAGCTCCCTCGACTTCCAGGTGGCAGTGCATGTCAAGGAGCGAATCCAGCGCCGACTGTTGACCCATGATCTCCACATGGCGCTGGAAAAAACGTTGCGCGAAAATGGCGTTGAGATCCCTTTTCCTCAACGTGATCTACACTTGCGTAGTGTTGATGAGAACATTCAGCCTCTGGTCAATAACAAGGAGAATTAGCCGTTATTTCAACTCGACCGCATCTGTTTGTCTGATGCTGGTGGTATCGATCGTGGTGGATTAGTACTTGGCGGGCTCGTAGAGTCACCAGGGATGGGACTTAGGGACTTGCAAATAATGAACAATAAAGGATTCTACTGGCGTATTTTATCCCCGCCGATACTGGCCGTGTTCCTGCTTGGCGCGGCGGCCATAGGGGCCGTCTATTTCCACCTCCAGAACGGCTTGGCTATCCATGTCAACGGACAGACGGCGCTGTTTCAACAGCTCTATGACACACGGCTGTCTGAACTCCGTCTGGCCATGCTCCACAGGTGGGAAGCGTTGAGCCGCACTCCAGTCCCGCAGAAATTCCCACTGGAAACTCAAACAGGGAAAGAGGATTTCCAGACTTGGTATTTTGATGCATCCGGCACACTGTTGTTTCCTGAGCAGCGGTCCCTTCCGGCGCAGAGCGAATCCATCAGGCTGCTAGTGTATGAGGTCCTGGCCAGTGAGTTTCCTGTGCACGGACTGATCGCGGGGGCACGAGGCAGGCTTTCGATGGGGGTTGCCGGGGTGAGGCGTAAAGCGGGGCAGGTTGTTGGTGGCATCCTGTTGACCGCGAATATCGAGCCTGTCCTGATCAACACCGGAAAGGCGTTTCAGGAAACGTTGTTGGTTGGTATCAATCGGGATGGCGGGATGGACGCAGATGTGGATATCCCAAACCCGGATGATCGGTTTTTCCATGTGCCTCAAATCCTCTCCTTTAATTCGGCTGCCGCCGGAACACTGATCCCCAGTCTGGAGCGGGTCGCCGGTTGGGGAAGCGATGCAGAGCATATCGTCTGGTCAGGTAGAAACCATCATCTGCGGCGGCTCTCTCTGCGAGATAACCTGGCGCAGCAGATCGGCGAGATCATCCTTTTCGTCGATGTGACCACCTTGTTCGGGCAGGCAAGGAGACAAGCCTGGATTGTGGCGGCTTCCGGGCTGCTGATTAGTGTTGTGTTGATGTTGATTCTCACAAATCAGTCTCGACGAACCCGTACCCAACTTGTGGCTTCACAACAGGCACTGGAAAAACTCAATGAAAAACTCGAGTGGCGTTTCCTGGAACGTACCGAAGAGTTGCGCCGCAGTGAGGAGAACTATCGTGAACTGGTTGAATCGGCCAACAGCATCATTCTGCGTTGGAATATCCAAGGGAAAATCACCTTTTTCAATCAGTTTGCCCTGCGTTTCTTTGGCTATTCCGAACAGGAGGTAGTGGGTCGGCATCTAATGGACTGTATTGTACCTGAGACTGAGTCAGGGTCGGGACGGGATCTGTCCGCCCTGATCCGGGATATCGCACTGCATCCTGATTTCTATATCAGCAATATTAATGAGAATGTCTGCAAGGATGGACGCAGGGTTTGGGTCTCCTGGGCGAATCGGGCGGTTCGCAATAAGCAGGGGAAGGTGGTGGAGATTCTCTCTATCGGTAACGATGTCAGTGATAAAAAACTGTTTGATGAGCGCATCTATCACCTCGCTCATTATGATGCGCTGACCAGCCTGCCCAATCGTGTACTGTTCTATGAGCGTCTCGACAAGGCTCTTGAGAACGCCGGACGCAAGAACCAGCAGTTGGTGGTGCTCTATCTCGATCTCGATCGTTTCAAACCGGTGAATGACTCTCTCGGTCATGCGATGGGTGACCTGCTGCTGCAACAGGTGGGAGAGCGGTTGCGTCGCTGTCTGCGTGAAGAGGACACGGTTGCGCGGATGAGTGGGGACGAATTCACTGTACTGCTGGAAGGCGTGACCTCCCGGGCTGAAGTGCTGAATCTTGGTAGCCAGGTGGCAGAGAAGATTATCGATAAGCTGAGTCAGCCATTCGACCTGGATGGTTATGAAGTTTATGTCTCCGCGAGCGTGGGCGTGGCCGCCTATCCGCAGGACGGCACCGATCCGGTTCAGCTGATGAGCAATGTGGATATTGCGATGTACCACGCCAAGGGAGAAGGGCGTGGTCGTGTCGCATTCTATGAACCTCACATGAACGCGGAGGTGGACCGGCGTCTGCGGTTGGAACGGGATCTGCGCAAGGCACTGGAGCAGGATGAACTGACACTGTACTACCAGCCCTGCATCGATCTGGCGAACCGTTCCGTTGAGGTGGTTGAGGCGCTGTTGCGTTGGCACCACCCGGACTCAGGTAAGATTCCGCCTGCTGAGTTTGTCTCTTTGGCAGAGGAGACCGGGCTGGTGATTCCCCTTGGCACATGGGCGCTGAAAACCGCACTGCGGCAGGCAAAACAGTGGCTGAGCCCAGAGGGTTCCGGTCCCCAACTGGCGGTGAACCTCTCCCTGGGACAGTTCAGGCATCGTGACTTGGTGCAGATGGTGCGCGCGGAGTTACAGGCCTGTGATTTCCCGGCGGATCGCCTGGTGCTGGAGATTACCGAATCCACGGTGATGGACGGTCATGGTGAATCCTCGGGTCAGTTGGCTGAGTTGTCTGCAATGGGGATTGAGATCGCCATCGATGATTTTGGCACTGGCCACTCATCCCTCTCCCGCTTGCGGGAGATGCCGGTCAACAGTCTCAAGATCGATCGCAGCTTCGTGCAGGATTTGGGACGCGACCGCAATGATGAGAGCATCGTTGAAACCATTATCGCCATGGGGCACAGTCTGCAGCTTATCGTCATCGCCGAGGGGGTGGAAACCTTCAAGCAGCTGTCATTCCTGCAGCAGCGAGGGTGCCATATGGTGCAGGGTTATCTGCTCTACCGGCCCATGCCGGGCCCTGAGCTGCTGGAGGTGTTGCGCGAAGAGGAGGGGGTGGCTCGGCGTTTCAAACAGGAGGAAGATAGACAAATTGAAGAACCGGTGCCGGACAACGTCGCGTATCTGGAGAAGAAAGAGTCCGGAGAGTGATACTTTCCCCCAAACAGCAACAGAAAACAGGAGAAATGATCCATGAGCATGAAGTGGGATACCCGTTTTCTCGGGCTGGCGGCTCACATCTCCGGATGGAGTAAAGACCCTTCATCCCAGGTGGGTGCCGTCATCACGGACGGCAATCGTATTATCTCGCTGGGCTACAACGGCTTTGCGGCCGGGGTGGAGGATGCGGAGAGCCGCCTCACCAACAGAGAGTGCAAACTGAACCTCACCATTCATGCGGAAGAGAACGCCATGATCTTCGCCAAGCGTGATCTGCGCGGCTGTACGGTCTATGTGACGCATCCCCCCTGTCCCCGCTGCGCCTCGAAGCTGATCCAGGAGGAGATCGGCCGTGTGGTGTATATCAATCCGAGTCAGGATTTTCTTTCACGCTGGGCCGATGATATCGAGTTGTCGCAGCAGATGTACGGTGAAGCCGGAGTCGAAATGACAGGTTACGAGGTGGAACAGGTCAATGTTGAGGATGCGCAGATAACAGTGGCGCCTGGCGGTTTTTTCAGCAAGATTTTGAGTCGGCTGCTGCGGGTGTAGGCCCTCTTTAATAGGGAGTCTGGGAATTGGAGGGGCGTGAATCCCGCAGGGCTGCTATTTCAGCGTTAAATGTTTCAACTCCATGCGATAGCGGCCCAAGACCCGATCCCGCTCGATACGCACCGGCAGGTAGTCGAGTGAAGGGGCGAACCAGATAGTGTAGTCGGGTGCCAGGCCCTCTTTGCTGCGGTTGACCTTGAGACACTTCAACCGGCCCAACGGGGTCTGAATCCACTCTCTGCCAACCACCCGGAACTGATAGCGCTTCAGACGCCCGCCGTCCGCCACCTGGTAGCTGACCTGCTGCCGACCATTGGCCAGATCGAAACGGATCGCCAGCTGTTGACTGAACTTGTCCTGCACGCCTGGTGAGATCTCCTGCGCCCAGCGGGTGCCGCCACTCTCTGTCCAGACCTGTTGCTCGGGCCAGTCGAACTGGAGCCGGGTCAGGTTCCTGATCTCCCCGTTTCCAAGCCGGTATTCGTAGGCGTGGGGCACGATGCGGCTGTTTTGCAGCACCCCTTCGCTGGTCTCCTGAATCTCGTCGGCCTGAAACCAATCGACCAGTCGTTCAGGGCGGGTGTGCGCATGATAGAGATATTCGCCATCCTCAGTGATGGTGAGTTGGAGCGTCAGACTTCCCAGGGGTACACCGTAGTTGGTGACCTGAAAACCGGCATCGAAGGATCTGAGCTGGAAGGGGGGTTCCGCGCTGAGTAGCGAGCTGCACAGCAGTAGTGGGATAGCAGCCAGCCAGTAGCGGAGGAGTCCGGTGTCCTTCATGGATCAAACGATCTCCTGATCCGGTGTGAAGAGGATCGGCTGCTGTAGCGGTTGGTTGTCCAGATAGACCTGGCCACTATCTGCCAATCGCAGTCTCTGTTGGGCAAACCAGCGTATTGCCAGCGGATAGATGAGGTGTTCGCGCTGCAGTACCCGGTCGGCTAAAGTCCTGGCATCGTCACCATCCTGGACAGGTACCTGGGCCTGTACGATCAATGGGCCGCCATCCAACTCCTCGGTGACGAAGTGCACACTGGCGCCATGCAGGGTCTCTCCCTCATCCAGGGCCTGCTGATGGGTGTTGAGGCCACGGAACTTCGGTAGCAGTGAAGGGTGGATATTGAACAACCGGCCGGCGTAGTGGCGCACGAACCCTGGAGTGAGGATGCGCATGAAACCCGCCAGCACAACCAGCTTTGGCTGATACTCGTCGATGAGTTCGATCAGCGCCTGGTCGTAACTCTCCCGGTCAGGGAAGGTCTTGTGGTTCAGTACCCGGGAAGGGATGCCGGCGTTTTCTGCGCGGGTCAGGCCGTGCACATCGGGCTGATTGCTGATGACGGCGCGGATCTCCACAGGCAGATCGCCCACTGCGCCGTCGATGATCGCCTGCAGATTGGTGCCGCCACCGGAGATCAGGGCGACCAGCGGCAGTTTATGGTTATCGCTCATGCACCCAGGCTTCCGCTGATCTCGACCCCCGGTTCATCGCTGTCGCTGATTTCGATCTGTCCCAGTCGCCAGGCGGTCTCGCCGGCATCGTTCAGCATCCGCATCGCCCGTTCTGAGTCTTCGGCGGCGACACAGACCACCATACCCACGCCACAGTTGAAGGTTCGCAGCATCTCCGGCTGCGCCACGTTGCCTTTCGACTGCAGCCAGCTGAAGACCTCCGGCAGTTGCCAGGAGTCACTGTCGATGACTGCCTTGCTTCCGGCAGGCAGGACGCGGGGGAGGTTCTCAGGCAGGCCGCCGCCGGTGATGTGGGCGAGGGCGTGGATATCAACCTCAGCCATCAGCGCCAGCAGGGATTTGACGTAGATATGGGTCGGTGCCAGCAGTGCTTCACCAAGCGTCCCTTCGCCCATGGGTTCGGCAAGATCGGCGCCGCTCACTTCGAGGATCTTGCGGATCAGCGAATAGCCGTTGGAGTGGGGGCCGGAAGCGGCGAGTCCGATCAGCACATCGCCGGGCTTTACCTGTTCACCCTGGATCAGCTCGCCCTTCTCCACGATGCCGACGCAGAAACCGGCCAGATCGTAATCCCCCTCGCTGTACATGCCGGGCATCTCGGCGGTCTCACCGCCGGTGAGGGCAGCGCCCGCCAGCTCGCACCCCTTGGCGATGCCACTGACCACATCGGTGGCCACGTCCAGCTCCAGCTTGCCCGTGGCGTAGTAGTCGAGAAAGAAGAGCGGCTCAGCACCTGCCACCACGATATCGTTGACACACATGGCCACCAGATCGATGCCGATGGTGTCGTGGCGCTTGAGTTCCAGCGCCAGTTTAAGCTTGGTGCCCACCCCGTCGGTGCCGGAGACCAGTACCGGCTCGGAGTAGCGGTCGAGGGGCAGTTCGAACAGCGCGCCAAAACCGCCGAGGCCGGACAGTACGCCGGGCCTGAAGGTCTTTTTGACAATAGGCTTGATGCGTTCTATCAGGCTGTTGCCGGCATCTATGTTTACCCCGGCATCCCGGTAGCTGAGTTGTGTTTCGCTGTTGCGAGTACTGTCTTGGGCCACAGGTTGACTCCCTGGTGGGCGGTTACTGTTGGCGGGGGATTTTAGCAGATCTTCCGCTACACCGTGATAGAGTTGCTGTTGCAGGATTTGTCCGGCTTTTCCGTTTCTGGATGAAGACTAACTTCTTAGACAGGCTTTCTGCTCCGCGCTAGAATCCCTGCGGTCAAAACGACTGAGATGAATTTAACTGGACGCATATTTCAATGATCTTTAAACAGACATGGCTGATATTACTGCTTCTGCTGTGGTGTGCCGGAGCGTTGGCAGAGCGTGTGTCCGGACTCTACGAAGGGGCGGTGCCGGTGGTGGGGCAGGGTGCCGAAGCCCGCGCACCGGCCATACGGGATGCCTTCGGTCAGGTGCTGATCAAGATCTCCGGCAACCGCGACCTGTTACTGCGGGAAGATATTGCCAAGCGGCTGAAAAGAGCTCCCAGGTATGTTCAGCAGTACCGTTACCGCATGTTGGAACAGCCCCTATCGGATGATCACGCGCTTGTGGTGGATCTGGAAAACCCATTGCCAGACCGGCTGCTCTGGGTGCGTTTTGATGCAAAAGCCGTGAATCGCCTGTTGCGTGAGGCCGGCGTGCCGGTCTGGGGCGGTACCCGGCCATCCACGCTGGTCTGGCTGACTCGTGATGCCAAAGGTCGTCGCACCCTCTACCAGCAGGATTTGGAGCCGGAACTGGCAACTGCGGTAACTGAAGCGGCGGATCAGCGAGGTCTGCCGGTAGTGATGCCGCTGATGGATCTAGAAGATAGAAACGCCCTTCAGGTAAGTGACCTCTGGGGTGGTTTTGAAGAGAACATCCGTCGTGCCTCCCAGCGTTATCTACCCGATGTGATCCTGGCAGGCCGCCTGCACCGGCAAGGCAGTCAAACCTGGAGTGGCGACTGGATGCTCTATCTGCCGGGTGGAGTGGAGCAGTGGCAGATACAGGGCGAGAGTGATCTGGCGCTGGCCCGTGAGGGTGTGCAGCGGGCGGTGGATCTGTTGGCCGCCAGATTTGCGCCCCAGAGTACTTCTCAGGGTGTAGAAGCACTACGGATACGGGTTTCAGGTATGCTCAATCTGGCTGACTATGTTCTGGTCAAAGACTACCTGCAATCATTGGTGATGATAGAGCAGCTGGATCTGCTGGCGGCGGGTCCGGAGCAGGTCAGTTTTCTGGCCAGAGTGCAGGGGGGGCGTGAAGCGCTGGAGCGGGGTATCGTGCTCGGCGGTGTGCTGGAGTCGGTGGTCGCCTTTGATGAGGTGGTGGAAGCAGAGGCGTCGCCACCGGAAGATTTTGATGTACAGAGTCTCGACTACCGTTTGCGGCAGTGAGCCAGTTTGGATTGTCTTCACTGATTAATGTTCGTCCATAACACTGTTTTTTTACCACGAAGAACACGAAGAGCACTAAGGCAAAGAGATTGATCAACCATATATTTTCTTTGTGTACTTCGTGCTCTTCGTGGTTAGAGATAAATTTTCGGACGGACACAAATTAACCTCTCCAGTATCATCTGATAATTTGTAAAAAATGCAGCCCAGAGACATACCCAACCTCATCAGCTTTTTACGCATACTGCTCTCGGTGCCAGTCGTGTGGCTGCTCTTTGAGCGGGAGTTTTCTGCGGCACTGATGTTATTTGCCATCGCCGGTATCTCCGATGGCCTGGATGGTTTCCTGGCCAAACACTACGGCTGGGAGAGCCGCCTCGGCGGGATGCTCGACCCCCTGGCGGACAAGGCGCTGTTGATGAGTTCATTCCTGGTGCTCGGTGCATTGGGTCTGGTCCCTGTCTGGTTGGTAATCCTGGTGATATTCCGCGATCTGGTGATCATTGGCGGTGCGCTCTATTACCACTTCAGTGTCGAAGACCTGCAGGCCGATCCAAGTCTTATCAGCAAACTCAACACCCTGTTGCAGATATTGCTGGTCATCCTTGTGGTGACGGATGCAGGCCCCTATCCACTTCCTGCAGTGCTGATTTCAACCCTGGTCTGGAGTACGTTGGCCACTACGGTAGCCAGCGGAGTGGGTTATGTCTGGGTCTGGTCGCGTAAGGCGAAGGAGAAAGGGTTGCGGAGTTGATGGCTGGCACCCACATTGGCTTTCTGATGTGCAGGGTATTTGGTGTTGGCCCTATAACCCAAGCACTTCCCGGACAAACGGGATGGTCAGTTTTCTTTTCGCAGCGAGCGATGCCTGATCGAGCTGTTCCAATAGACCGGTTATCGAACTGATGTCCCGGGGAATCCGGTGCAGCAGGTAGCTTGCGGTGTCTTTAGAAAGTTCCAGTCCACGTTGCTGCGAGAGCTGGGTCAGCAGTATCAGGCGGCCATCGTCATCCAGGGGTAGCAGGTGGTAACAGGGGCCCCAGGTGAGGCGGGAGGCGAGATCTGCCAGACGGATGTCCACTCCGGCAGGGGCAGAGTTTGCCGTTATCAGCAGTCGGGCATCACGCTCCCGAAGCTGGTTGAAGAGGTTGAAGAGGGCGGTCTCCCACGCCGGGTTGCCGGCCACTTTTTCCAGATCGTCCAGACAGACCAGATCCAGGGCCTCCAGTCCCTCCAGAATACCGGGTTCCAACTCGTTGATTTGCGCCAGGGGAATATAGGCGCAGGTGCCACCGGATGTATCCTGTTGGTGACAGGATGCCTGCAACAGATGAGTTTTGCCGGAACCGACCTCTCCCCAAAGGTAGATGAACGGATCGGTTCCTGTCAGCAGACGCGAAAGGGCCTCACCATTACGGCCGGGAATAAAGCCGCTGAAGTTGACCGTAGGTTTTAACCCTATCCCCAGGGCAAGCTGACTGGACATTTTTCTGGTGTGGTCAATCGTTGGATGTGAGCTGCTCTGCCTTGCCCGCGACCCGTTTGCCCAAGGCGCGGCAGAGCGTTTTCTCTTCATCGCTGAGGGGCAGATTGCTCTCTCCACCGGCCAGGTGGCTGGCACCGTAAGGAGTGCCGCCGGATCTCGTGTGCAGCAGATCGGTTTCACTGTAAGGCAGTCCCATGAGGATCATGCCGTGGTGCATCAGCGGCAGCATCATCGAGAGCAGCGTACTCTCCTGTCCACCATGCATGCTCGATGTGGAGGTGAAAACGGCTGCGGGTTTGTCGATCAGCGAGCCTGTCATCCAGAGGCGGCTGGTCTGGTCGAGAAAGTATTTCAGGGGTGCCGCCATATTACCAAAACGGGTGGGACTGCCGAGGATCAATCCAGCACAGGCTTGCAGGTCAGCGTCAGTGGCGTAGGGTGCGCCCGACTCAGGAATGGACTCGGCAGTTGCCTCACAGATGCTGGAAACCTCCGGTACGGTGCGCAGGCTGGCGGTCATACCGGCGACATCCTCTACGCCACGGGCGATCTGCCGCGCCATCTCTGCGGTGGCGCCGTGGCGGCTGTAGTAGAGAATCAGAATCTCGGCCATCTCAGATAATCTCCAGTACCTGTTCCGGGGGACGGCCGAGGGCCGCCTTGCCGTTCTTGATGACGATGGGGCGTTCGATCAGTTTGGGGTGGGCGATCATGGCGTCGATCAATTGATCCCGGCTCAACGAAGGGTCTGCGAGATTGTTCTCTTTGTACTCGCTCTCTTTCTTGCGCATCAGATCCCTGGGTTCCATGCCGAGCATGTCGAGTACCTGTTCCAGGGTATCCCGGTTTGGTGGGGTCTTCAGATACTCCACTATCTCAGGTTCGACGCCGTTATCCTTCAGCAACTGGAGGGTCTGGCGGGATTTGCTGCAGCGGGGGTTGTGAAAGATCTCCACACTCATTGGGTTATTCTCCGGCTGAAAAACGCCTATTGTAACCATCGTGCAGGACGACGTCTCCCCACGGTCGCTGGTTGGTGGCATACTGTTCTTCTACACTTTGCAAGGTAATGACATGAGCATGGATCCTGCGGCAAGAGGCCGTTTCTATCTGCACCGTATCCGGCAGTTCAGTGCGTTGCTGCTGCACCATTTTATCAAGGATGGGGGGGTGCAGAATACGGCGGCCCTGACCTACACCACGCTGCTCTCGTTGGTCCCCCTGATGACCGTCATGCTGGCACTGTTTTCGGTTTTTCCCGCCTCGGAGCGGGTGGCGGTGGAGATCGAGGAGTTTGTTTTCGAAAACTTTGTCCCTGCGGCGGGGGAAGTGGTACATGAGCATCTGAGTAATTTCAGCAGCAAGGCGGCAAAGCTCTCCGGTGTGGGGTTCGCTTTTCTGCTGGTTGCTGCGCTGATGTTGATGGGCAATATCGACAAGGCGTTCAACACCATCTGGCATGTGCGCAAGAAACGTGGGGCCATGTCGACCTTCATGGTCTACTGGGCAATCCTCTCCTTGGGACCTGTGTTGATCGTGTTCAGTGTGGGCGTGACCTCCTATCTGGTCTCAATCCCGATTCTCAATGATGATGAGACGGTGCAGCAGTTGCGTTCGCGCTTTCTGAGTATGAGTCCGATTATTATCTCCGCCTTTGCTTTTACCCTGCTTTATGCTGTGGTGCCGAATCGGAAGGTGCCGCTGCGCCATGCCCTCGCAGGAGGCATCCTCGCTGCCCTGTTGTTTGAGAGCGCAAAGCGGGGTTTTGCCCTCTATGTCACCCATTTCCCCACCTACGAGGCAATCTACGGTGCCATGGCGGTGATCCCGATATTCCTGATCTGGATCTACCTTTCCTGGTTGGTGACACTGCTGGGGGCGGAGTTTACCTACTGCCTCGGCATCTTCCGGGACGATTGGCACGAGCGCTTAAACACTCGCGGTAGCAACTTTCTGTTGGCGCTTCGTCTGATTGGCCTTCTGCGGGAGGCGCAGATGCTGGGGGAGCAGCGTTCATGCCAGGATCTGTCAAAGCGGGAACCTGAAGTCTCTGAAGAGCACCTGGAGGCGTCGCTGTATACCCTGCAGGAGGCGAAGCTGGTGTTGCGTACCGAGGAGAAGAGCTGGGCGCTTGCCAGGAACCTGCAGGAGATGAAACTCAGTGATCTCTACCGTGCAGCGCCTTTTGTGCTGCCGGATGCAGATAAGCTGGATGAGGGGTCAGTGGTATTGTCGAGTATTCTGCAGACTATCGAGAGAGATATTGAAAAGGGTATGAATTGCCCGCTGGAAGCGCTCTACCGTCAGGTTTAGAATCAGAATTGCTGAAGCGATGCTATTTGTATCTGAACTTCAGTCGCTCGTAATAGGGGCTCGATGACGCCTGTTCCGTCGGCACTATAACTGGTGCCGGTATCTGTTCCGCCACAAGATATTCGCGCCCGGTTTTGAGCTGTCCTTTGGTAGACAGTAGAGTATTTTTTTTCGGGACTCCCCGGTCGACGTAGAGACAAGGCTGTGTGCGGAGGTCGCCACCACTCCCTCCGATGGGGTTGAGAGTAACCGGCATTACGTGCCCCTTTAGAAACTGTATCCCCAACTCCAACATATCACTGCCTCTCTTGAGTGCGCGTCTTACTTCACCGATTTTCAGGCTGTCCGGCTGGTCGGGATGTTTTTCAGTGATCAATACCAGTTGACCGACCATTTTAAGACTCGAGCTTTGCAGCGGCAGATGAATCGCTACACCAGTTTTGCTGCAGTTGGTCAGTTTGCAGGTGAAGCGTTGGTGGCGGGGTTTGAAACCTCCGCCCAGATTGCCGGATGCCAGAGTCACCGACTCGCCTTCCTCCTCATCGGGTCTGCTGACTGCAGGAGTGGCAATACCAAGAAAGTGGTGGATCGAACTGATGCCGATGGCAACGGTAACCTGGCCATAGGTATCCTGTCTTTTACTGTTGCGTTCCACACGGATATGCCAGGATTTCAGCATGTCGCGCAGCGTCCCTGCAGCATCTTCTGAACTGAGGTGTTGCAATCCCATTGGGGGGGCTTCGCCACGTAACTCGATCTTTCGCAGACTCTGGTGCAGGCGTTTGCTGACTGGATTGATGTTGAGCAGGCGGAAGCGGGGAGATGCCAATGTGCCGGAGGTATCGGGATCGAAAATCCGCGGGGGTACCTCGCCCATCATATCGATGATATAGCGACCGGCCGGATCCGCTTCTAATTTCAGTTCTTCGAAACGTGCCTTGCCTGCAAATTGGTTCAGATAGCCGTAGCAGAGTCGTGCCTCCCCTGCCTTCAGATGGCAGGGGTCGAGTAGTGCCAGCAGCAGGATACGTTTCAGTTGATGGGCGACAGAGGCGTTCTTAGGTTCGGCTTGGTCACGGTCGTCAACCAGATCGTGTTGTTGGTTCTGCTGTTCCGCCAGATTGTAGAGCTGGAGAATTTCACGCCAGGCATTGGTGCCCTGGCAGTCATAGCCTTCGAAAGTGGTCAGTTGGTCAAGAGAGAGAAACTTGATGGCGTAATAGATCCCCCCCAACAGTCTTTTGCGGTGTTTGAGCCATGATTTCTGGCGCAGACATTCATTGACGATATGTTTGTGACCGTAGGCCATCTCCTGCATCAGCTGGCGGATCTGTTCTACGCTGGGTGCTCCGGGTTTATTTGAGGCGATCCGGCAGAGCCGGGTTGTGGGCAAACGGTAGAGTTCCATCAACTCTATGCGATCTGTGACCCGTCCAGGAAAACGGTTGAGCTGCGCAAGATTGGTGGTAATCGCCTCAGCCACGCGCGCTGGACTGGCGTAAGGGAGGGAAGCGATCCATTGGCGCAGGGATCCGGGATGTGTCTCCACATGCGGGTTTTCGATGGTATCGGGTGCAGGAACTGTGAACTTGGGACGCCGCATCGAATCATTTGGTCTGCTGAAAATTTGAAACATGTTGATAGTATCGATATTCCGTGGTGGGTTCACCCTTCATAAGTTTCTGCTGATTGATGCAGTCCGACGCTTCTTGGCTGGTTATCGGCGGTTATCGTCAAATCTTGAAAAATCGAGCTGCGGTATAGTGTTCATGATTGAAATCCCCGGAATTTATCCCGACAATGGGGGTCGGATAATTGAGGGTGCCGTTGCCGGCGCTTCTCTCCAGAAGAATCAACAAGTACCAGAGGCACCCTATGCGCAATCCACCCCCAGTGTGGCGGCTACTACTATTGGGCTGTTTGGCCCTGTTCAGCACGGCATCGTTCTCAGAGCCCGTGGACTTTGAGCTGCCGGGACTCGATGGCAAGATTCACAAGCTTTCCGACTACCGGGGCAAGTGGGTGTTGGTCAACTACTGGGCTACCTGGTGCCCTCCCTGCAGGGAGGAGTTGCCGGAGCTGGAGGTCTTTCACTCCACCCACAAGGACAAGGATGCAGTGGTGTTGGGTGTGGCCTTTGAGCGCATTGATAAAAAACGCCTGAGCCGCTTTGTCGAAGAGCAGTTTCTCAGCTATCCGATTTTGTTGGGCAAACCTGCTGCTGACTCGGAGTTAGGGAAAATCCCCGGCCTGCCGACCTCTTTTTTAATCTCGCCAAGTGGTGAAGTGGCGGCTCGGCAGGTGGGGCCGTTAACCGCACAGGATCTGGAAAGTTTTATTGCCGACAATGCTGAATAGGCGGCTCGATGTGAGGATTTTCCTCTCCATTGTCCTTATGCTGTTCATGCTCTCTGCCGGAGCGGTGACCAGAGACCCTGCCGATCACTTTTTTGATCAGTCGCTGGGGGATTTCAATGAGGAGCTGGAACTTGCCCGTGAGGAGGGTAAAACGGGTATCCTCATCATGTTCGAGATGGATGAGTGTCCATTTTGTCACCGTATGAAAGATACCGTGCTGAATCAGTCCGAGATCCAGGACTACTATAAACAGCACTTTCTGATTTTCACTGTGGACATTGAGGGTGACGTGGCGATCACCAACTTTCAGGGGGAGCAAGTCTCGCAGAAGGATTTCGCCTTTAAACAGTTTCGTGTGCGAGCCACGCCGGTATTCGGTTTTTTCGATCTGGAGGGTAAACTGATCAGTCGTTTTACAGGTGCCACCCGGGATGCCCAGGAGTTTCTCTGGCTTGGAGAGTATGTGGTGAACGGCGAGTATAAAAAGATCAGTTTTTCCCGCTATAAACGACAAAAGAGAAAGGAAAAAAGAGCGCGGTGATCCGCCTTCGAATCCCGACAATCTTGATTGCTGCTCTGGCTGGATGGATCTGCTTCGCGCCGGTCCGGGCGACTGATAGCCTATCTGAGCCACTCCCATCCCCTCTGACGCTGCAACAGGCACTGAGACTGGCCGATGGCGTGCATCCCGATCGGGAGCTGGCTGATGCGGCGCTGCAGCGCGCCCGCGCGGAGCAGTCCGGTGTCGATGCCAGCGATGACCTGCAGCTTGGTTTCGAGGCGGCCCTGAAGGTGGTCAACCCCTCGTACAACGCCGTCGATCAATCCAGCAACGACAGCTGGGCGAAACTGAAACTGAGCAAACGGCTGTATGATTTTGGCCGCACCGACAATGCACTGGCCGCAGCGGATGCGGCACGACGAAGCGAGGAGTGGAATCTGCTGGATGTACGCCAACAGCGGCGACTGGAAGTGATGGCCAGATTCTTCGATGTGCTGCTGGCGGATCTGGAGTATGCGCGGGAGAATGAGGCGATGTCGATCGCCTTCGTCCGGTTGGACAAGGCTCGCAGCCGATCCGAACTGGGTGGAATCTCTGATCTGGAGCTGCTGCGGCTCGAAAACCTCTTTCAGAAGGTAAGGCGGCGAACCATCAGCAGCCAGAACAAGCAGCGTATTACCCGCTCGCGTCTCGCTATCAGTCTCAATCGTCCCGATGACCTGCCTGCCGATCTTGTTTCTCCCGACCTGCCTGTACTGTCGGTGCCTGAGAGTGTGGAAGCGCTGACCCAGCGTATTATTGATAGAAATCCCAGGTTGAAGTCGCTGCGTGCACAGATGGATGCAGCTGAGCAGCAGATGCGTGCAGCCAGGGCAGGCGACAATCCGATAATCCGCGGGGAAGTCGAAGCCGCCACCTATAATCGGGAGTTGGGGGGGCGTAATCCTCTGTCAGCGGCACTGGTGCTGGAGGTGCCGCTCTTTACCGGCAACCGGGTTGGTGCCGAGGTAGCCCTGGAGCGCGCCCATCTACGGGAGCGCCGGGCGGAGCTGGCGGTATTGGAGCTCGATCTGCGGCAGTCGGCGCTGGAGCTCTGGCTGGAACTTGACCGGTTACGGGTAAGGCGGGAGGAGTTGGAGGTGACCGGGGACTTTCGTGATCTCTCTCTTGATCGCAGCCGTACCCTCTACGATCTGGAGGTCTCCACCGACCTGGGTGATTCCATGGTCAGAATCTCCGACTGGCGCCTGCAGCAGGCTGAGACCGATTTTGAAATTGCGCTGGCGCATGCACGACTTGATGCATTGGCCGGGATGCTGTTGGATGAATTTGATATTACAGTGGGAAGTAAGGGGGAGGGGAAATGAAAAGAATGATTCGTGTAGCTATCTGTTGTGGACTGCTCTTTTGCGGCACATTGCAGGCCCAGGATCTGGAGGCCCAGTTGGAGTGGCAGCAACGGGTGGAGTTGGGAACTGTGGTGAACGGGATCGTGGGCCGGGTCAATGTGACGGCAGGCGAGCCGGTTATCCGGGGGGCTTTGCTGGTCGAGTTGGACCAACGGCCGTTGCAAGCCAGGTTGGTAAAGGCAGTAGCGCAGAAAGAGGCAGCCAAGCAACAGATGGATGAGGCCAAGCGGGAGTTGGACCGCTCCCTGGAACTCTACGATCGAACATTGCTCTCTGACCATGAGCGGCAGCTTGCTGAGATCGATGCAGCAAAAGCGGATGCCTATCTGCGTGCAGTCGAGGCGGAGCTGATTCTGGTAAAACTTGCACGTGAGTACAGCCGCATCAAGGCGCCGTTCAACGGCCGGGTGCTGGTGGTGAACGTCCAGCAGGGACAGGCTGTGGTCAACCATCTGCAGATCATGCCGTTGGTGGTAATGGTCAATGATCGGGAGATGAAAGCGGTGACTGCCGTTGACAGTGAAATGGCAGCAAGGCTGCAGCCGGGGCAGGCAGCCAAGGTCGGTGTTCACGGCAAATGGCTGCCGGGGGTAATTCAGTCCGTCGGGTTGGAGCCATTGGCGGGTAGCGGGATGCCACGTCACTACCGTCTCGTAGTCGTCTTCAAGACCCCGAAGGGGCAGCAGTTGCGTCTTGGTGAGAAAGCCGTGGTGAGAATCAATGGGTAAAGCCGTGCAAACAGCACACCCGGTCTGTGTCCGCTGTCTTGTGGCGGGTCGGGTGCAGGGGGTCTTCTTTCGGGCCAGTGCCCGTTACGAGGCGCAGAGAAGGGGCATCACCGGATATGCAAAAAATCTTCATGACGGCCGAGTCGAAGTGATTGCCTGCGGTGATCCAGAGGCAATCAATGAACTGCGAGACTGGTTGCGTCAGGGACCGGCCAATGCCGATGTTTCTGGCGTTGCCTGTGAGAACCTGCATTTCCAGGAGTATTCCCACTTCTCAATCACCTAACCGCATAGTACACCGTCCACATGGACGGAATTGTGCTCAATCAGAAACTCAAGTTTCGGAATTCAACTCCTTTCCGTAGGCCGGTTCAAGCGTAGCGGAACCGGCGACCCGTATCATTCTGCCATAACCTGAATGCCCGATCCGCTACGCTTGATCGGGCCTACCGGCAGTTTGAACTCCGAAGCGTGAGTAGAAAGTTACTGCTGCTGAGGGGCTGCCGGGACGTCCACACTCCCATTGGTCGCATCGGTTGCGGTCTCCTCCATCGGACGGAAGACGGCGGGTTGCCCGTTGGCCAGGGTGGCTGTCTTCTGTTCCTCCTTGACGACAGGCGCTGTGGGAACCGCCGCTGTCTCTTGAGCCTGAGCCATAGGGGCCGGCTCCGGGTAGCTGAGAGGGGCTAGAGGTTCCTGGAAAGCAGGAGCAGGAGTCGGCGCTGTGGGGGGCTCAATCGGCGCGGATTGTGATACCACTGGCGCCATTGGCTGCGGCATCTCAATTGGTGGGGGTGTCATCTCACCAGTCGCTGCCGGTTGCATAGGACGATAACTGTATTCGCCCGGAGGAGTGTAATCGCTTTGCGGCGGCTGTGGTGGTGCGTAGCTGGGGTATTGCGGATAAGTTTGGCTGCTGCCGCTGGTTCCGTAGTCGTAGCTCGGTGCATATTGCTGTTGTGGAGCTGTGTCATAAGTTGGCGGGTTATAGGCCGGCGCTCTGTAGACGGGTTGCTGCTCACGATATGGCTGGGTGGTTGCGTAGTCGTTGTATTGTTGCGGATAGCCGCCCTGAGGGGGGGCATTGTAGTAGCTGGGGCTGTTTCCGTAGGGAGCATAGCCGCTGCCAGGCTGAGCGCCATACCCGTAGGCCGGTGGCGCCTGGTAGGCCGGTGCACCGCCATACCCGTAGCCATATCCCTGATTATAATTTGGTTGTTGTGCGGGATAGTAGGGTTCCGGGTAGCGGTCTTCACGCCGATTGGAATTGAACATGTTATTCATGGGGTTTGGCGCCCCCGTCATCATGTTCATCGGATTCATATTGAACTGTCTGTTGTTGTTCCGGTTGTCGCCGCGATATGCCGGAGCGGCGTATTGAGGCGTTTGTGTGCCGTAGCCTTGAGCGCCATAAACCGGCTCGTTGTAGGCGGGCGCCTGCTGTCCCATTGCGGAAGGATTGTCATAGTATCCCCCCTGTGTGGGATAGCCCTCGTCAGACTGCGCATTTGACAGGCAGAACGTAGTGATACAGGCGGTGAGCCATAGTTCACGCTTCATTATTCACTCCTCTTCAGAGAGTTTTTCCGTTGATTCGGCGAAGACCCTAATATAAGCCCCAGCCGTGGTCGTGTAAAATTAGGGATTGCCCTAGGAGACCGAGTCAGGCCCATGTTGCTTCCACTACTCACCAACGGACATATACTAAAACGCTACAAACGATTTCTGGCGGATGTCGAATTGACCGATGGTTCCGTAGTAACCGCCCATTGTCCCAATACCGGTAGTATGCGTGGATGCTGGGAGCCTGGAGCGCTGGTACAGATCAGCCACAGTGACAATCCGCGCCGTAAGCTTGCCTGGACGCTTGAACGGGTGGATATGGGCACAGGCTGGATCGGCGTACATACAGGCCGGACGAATCCGGTGATCAGCGAGGCGTTGCGTGAAGGGTTGATCCCAGGTCTGGAGGGGTACCGGGATGTGCGGACTGAAGTGACCTTCGAGGCACCGGGTTTTCCCCGTTCCCGCTTCGATATGTTTCTGAGTAATGGCCCGGCGGCGGATGTCTGGGTCGAGGTCAAAAATGTCACGCTCTGGGAGGGGGGTGAGTCACTCAGTTTCCCGGATGCGGTCACTGCGCGTGGGTTGAAACATCTTGAGCTACTCGCGGAGGCCTGCAGCCAGGGTTATCGTGGCGTGATGATCTATGCGCTCAATCGGCCGGAGGGGACGTGTTTCCGCCCAGCCGATGAGATCGATCCCGTATATGGAAAAACGCTGCGCAGGGTGGTCGAGGCTGGTGTTGAAGTGGTGGCCGTGCGTATTCTGCATCTGCCGCAGGCGATGAAGGTGGGTGATCCGGTAGCGGTGGATTTGAGTTGAAGTTTCATACGGGATCGAAAAGCAGCAGGGATGTTTGGTTCAATAGCCGCTGGAATTGAACTCCACACCCTCGGGCATTTCCGGCAGTAATTCCACGCCGCTACGGATTTCACCATCCGGCAACAGGGCGAGCCAGCGATAACCCGGGGGGGTGTCGGCAAGACCGAATTTGTCCTGGCCTGCGATGAACTGGATACAGGTAGAGGGCGAACCAAGCAGCAACAGGTTGTGGTAGTTGCGCTCAAATTCCTGGTGGATATGGCCGCATAGGATGCCTTTCACCTGTTGGTGTTTTGCCAGCAGTTTGAAGAGCGGTTCAGGATTGTTCAGGGCCATGCTATCCATCCATGCGCTGTCCACCGGAATCGGATGGTGATGCATGCAGATCAGCGTATGCTTGTCCGGGTGTTTTTGCAGTTCATCCTCAAGCAGTTCCAGCTGACTCTCATCGAGATGGCCACCGGGCTTCTTGGGGATGGTGGAGTCCAGAAAGATCAGTGACCAGCCTCCCTGCTGTGTGCTGGGAATGGTGGAGATGCCGTCCTGATTCAACAAGCGGGCCATAATTTCGGGAATGTCGTGGTTCCCGGGCAGGCAGAAGGTTGGCGCGCCGAATCCGGCAAACTGCTCCCTGAGCCGCCGGTAGCCGGTCTCAGAAGCGTCGTGAACCAGATCGCCGGTGGCAAGGATCATGTCGGGAGTCCCCATCTGCTCCAGCGCCATTGCCGAGACCAGGTTGAGTGTCTCCTGTGTATTCAAGCCGAGCAGACAGCGCGAGGTGTCAGCATAGAGATGAAAGTCCGTCAGCTGCAGTACTTTCAGGCTGCCTTCAGGCAGGTTTTGGAATGTGTTGGTGTCTGCGGACATCGGTGACGGTTGGTCAAGCCTTGAAAGTTCTGGTTACCGGGCATACTCCGGCGAACCCTTGTAAAACAGATTTTCAGTCTGATTATAGTAGTCTAATAAAATCTGTTGAAACAATGAAGCGGGTGCGCTTTTTATGAAAAATGTGCATTAGATTCTGTTTATTGTGCATAATTTAACCATTATTGTGGGCTTTAGTACTGATGCATGCCTATTTTTTCCTTAAGGCCAGTTTACCATGACCCTGAATGAACTCCGATACATTGTAGCTGTTGCGCGTGAGCGTCACTTTGGGCGTGCTGCGGAAGGCTGTTTTGTCAGCCAACCGACCTTGAGCGTGGCAGTGAAAAAACTGGAGGCGGATCTGGGAATCAGTCTGTTCGAACGTGGTCTGGGTGAAGTTACACTGACACCGGCGGGTGAACGCATCGTTGTTCAGGCTCAGAGGGTGCTGGAGGAGGCTGGTTTCATCCGAACCCTGGCAATGCAGAGTAAAGATCAACTGGTGGATCCCTTACGGGTTGGTGCCATCTACACCATTGGTCCCTACCTTTTTCCCCATCTGATTCCTGAACTGACCCGGCGGGTCTCCAGGATGCCGCTGGTCATTCGGGAAAACTTCACCGCAGTGCTGTCAGAGCAGCTGAAACAGGGTGAATTGGATGTGGTTATCATCTCGCTTCCCTATGATGAACCGGGCATTCAGACCCGGCCACTCTATGATGAGCCCTTTTCCGTGCTACTGCCCGTAGCGCATCGGCTGACTGAGTTGGATGCCATCTCCACCGCCGATCTCAGCGAGGAGAGCGTGCTTCTGCTGGGTGATGGGCACTGCTTCCGCGATCAGGTGCTGCAAGTCTGTCCGGGCTGTCTGCAGCCCAGTTCCAGTGAAGGCAGCTTGCAACGCAATATGGAAGGGGGTTCTTTGGAGACCATCCGCTACATGGTCGCGGGTGGTATCGGGATAACCGTGTTGCCGGATACAGCAATCAACCCAAATCCTACATCGGATGAATTGGTCACTACTCGCCCCTTCAAGGGAGATCCCCCCTATCGCCGGGTCGCCCTTGCCTGGCGCAAGAGTTTCCCCCGCCCGGAAGCTGTCGATCTGCTCTGGGAGACGATACGGGCCTGCCCGATTCGAGGTGTTTCTCTGGTCGAGTAGTCGCGCAAGCCTCAACAGAATTCCGCCGGGTGTAGGTCGGTTCAAGCGCAGCGGAACCGGCAACTCTTGCGCCCTGCGGATATGAAAACTCGGGGATCACTTTTTATAATGTGAACTGAGTCACAAAAAGACACTGCTGGATGGGGTTTTTCTTCCCTTCCCGTGTTATCTATTCCAGCGCGAACCGGGAATGTTCGCCAGACAGGGATTTGATGCAGCGTCATCAAAGCAAAAAAACAGTACATGGACAGTATGAAAAAGAATAATATCGGACTGGATATTCTGGCCCTGCTTGCCGGCATGGCTCTGGTTTTCGCCTTTGCCCCCTTTGATCTGCCGTGGCTGGCGCTGGTCTCCTTTGCTGCCCTGTTTCTGATCTGGAGCCGTCCAACACCCCTACGTGCCGCATGGCGCGGTTTTCTCTTCGGTTCGGCCTTCTACGGTGTGGGTCTTCATTGGCTCTTCAGCACACTGGGTGGGGTTGACGAGAGCTTTCTGCCGATACTCACTATTGCCATGACAGGTCTGGTCCTGGCTAACATCTGCCTTCCCGGCGTTTGCGGTTATATCTATGTCAGCTTGAGTCGACAAAGAGCACCTTTGATATCTGTTCTGCTGTTTGCTTCGGTCTGGACACTCGGTGAATGGGTCAGAACCTGGTGGATGAGCGGTTTCCCCCACTACATGGCGGGTTACGGCTTTATCGACACTCCGCTGGCAGGGTTTGCCCCATACATTGGCGTCCTGGGTCTAACTTTTCTTGTTTTACTGGCGGGTGGTTTGCTCGCGTTGGTGCTGATCGGTCCGGGGAAAAAGATGAGGCTGTCGGCATCAGCCGCACTCTTGTCGCTAATCCTGTCAGGAACTTTCTTGGGACATCTGGAATGGACTCAGCCAGTATCCAAACCGCTTGAAGTGCGTCTGATACATGGAAATCAGAATGAGGAGCGGAAGTTTCGGCGCTACAAGGTGACTGATACCATCGAACGCTATCTGGCGATGAGCCAGGTGGAGCCTCGTCCGGATCTTGTATTGTGGCATGAGTCCTCAGTGGCCTACGAACTGAAGGGCGTCTACCGTTTTCTGGATGCGCAGGCGGACAGCTTGCGTGAAGCGGGGACAGAGCTGCTGCTGGGCAGCTATATCGAACGTGACGGCAAATCTTATAACGCCCTGTTTGTCGGCGCGGAACCCAAACTTCGCTATATAAAACGTCACTTGATCCCCTTTGGCGAGTTTACCCCCGATATCCCGTTTTTGAGCGATATGGGAGATATGCCCAATGTCGAAATGGACTCTCTGACAAGTGGACCGCCAGAGCAGGGACTGCTGGAGATAAAAGGCGTACCACTGGCCAGTTCCATCTGCTTCGAAAATCACTTCGGCAACGAATTACGGCATGAGTGGAAAGATGCGCAACTACTTGTGCATGTGAGCGATGTGAGTTGGTTCGAAGAGACGTGGTTACCAGAGCAGGCCCTGCAGATAGCCAGAATGCGGGTGCTGGAGAGCGGCAAGCCCATGCTGCATGCCACCAATAAGGGGATCAGCGCCATTATCGGCCCTCGCGGGGGGCTCATTGAGACCCGAAGGGGGGGAGAGAGCTGGTTCGACGGCAGCATACAGCCCAGACGCGGTCAGACCCCCTATACGGTCTGGGGTGAGTGGCCTCTGCTGCTACTGACGTTTACTCTCCTGCTGCTTGCGCTGGCAGCAAAGATACGGATTATTCGATATACGTCATTTTCAACACATAAAACTTCGATGCCTGTTGCGTCGGTGGTTGAATAAACAAAAATGGAAAACAGAGAATGAAGAGACCGATCGTAATTATTGGGGCGAGTGTTATCTCCGTTATAGCGGTGTTAGTTATTGCAATGAATACCGGTGAGATTGAGCCGGTGGCAGTTGAAGAAACGGTCGCACTGCCGGAACGAACACTACGTAATGTGGTAAAGGATTTCCTGCAAATTGAGGTTGACGCATCTGAAGGTCCGGCCAGTGAACTTGCTGTGGGCGAACTGCGAAAAGAGCAAGACCGCCTGGTGGTGAATGACGCACTCCCCCCTGCGGCGGAAACATTACGAACCTCGGTGGAAGAGATGCGGCTGGAGGTTGAACGGATCAACCAGGAAGCGGAGGAAGCGGAAGGCCGGGTGGGTGACAAGGATGGTGTGCCGTAGAGGCACAGATAAGGCCGGTCGTACGCGACTTGGCTTACTGAGCTGTAAGCTCAGAGAGAGATGGTGGTAGGCCCACCGGAGTCTGCCGTCGGTGGTCGGCTTCAAACCC
>JAESPD010000023.1 GCA_016756855.1 gamma proteobacterium endosymbiont of Lamellibrachia anaximandri
AGGGCGCTCAAACGACGACCGAAATCCTTTCCTCTACTCATCAAACCCAGACATGCAGCGAGGGAGGAAGTCAGGAAAAATGGACATCCCAAGAAACTTAAGTAAGTGCCATTCGGGTTAGATGGAAAAGAATTAAACCTGATCCCCGGTCTTAAGATGAAGCGGGGAGATACGTTTTCACGATACTTGAATATTACCCTCGCGGGTGTTTCTCTGCTGTTGTTGCTTTTGAATGTTGCATTCCCGATTTGGGAGAAAGCTGTTCAACTGAAAGAACTTGTTCCCATTGAGCAGCAGCTTAAGTCGTATGTGAACGAAGCCCGTGAGTTGAGGGAAAAGGTCGATATGGCCAGACGCAAAGTGGAATTCATCAGTGAACGCAAAACAGGTGCAATACCGATACTGCAGATAATTGATGAGTTGACCCGCCTGGTTCCCGACGATACCTGGATCGATAACCTGCAGTTTGATGATGAAGAGGTGAATATTCATGGATTCTCTGTTTCGGCTGCATCATTGCTATCACTGGTTGAATCATCTGATCTCTTCAAACATGCACGATTCAGATCGTCAGTAACGCAAAACCGGCTCAATGGTTTGGAGCGTTTCCATCTATCTGCAGAAGTGATGGGGAGAAAGGAGAGATGACGGATAATATGTCGACCGCTTCCAGAAAATTTTTTGCGGCTGCACTGCTGCTATTGGTCGTGTTTGCCCTTGGCAGCGCTATCGTACTGCCCTACCTGAATCTGAAGAGTGCATATAGTGAAGAGTTGGCCAGTGTTGAGAATCGCATTGAGATCTACCGGCGATCAGTGGGTGTGGCCGACGAACTCAGGGGGCAGTATCAGAGACTGGAGGGGGTCAACGCCAAGGACAAACGATATCTCAAGAGCCAGATCGAATCATTGGCTGGAGCAGAGCTTCAGGGAATATTGAAACGAGTGGTCAAGTCTCATGGAGCAGAGGTATTCAGTACACAGGTATTACCTTCTGAACAGCATGAACAGTTTTCGAATGTCTCTATCAGGGTTCGCATGAAGGGAACAATGGAGTCGATGGTCGGAGTGATTTATGCGTTGGAAAGCAGGAAGCCCTTTCTCTTTGTTTCCGGGTTGCAGATACGTGGCAAGAGAGGATCTCATCGGCGATCCAGAACCTTTGAACGGAAGCAGAAGATCCAGAAACGACAACTTGATCTAGACTTTGTGCTGTCCGGATATATGAGGAGCCAATCTTGAGTTTAATGGCTGGTCGGATCACTGCACTGACAATCCTGCTGACGCTTACGACGGTAGGACTCGCTGTGTTGTTGCACTATCAATGGAATGGCAGTCAGGCAGGCAAGGCAGAATTCTCTGAGCGCTTGCTATCGAACGGAGGCGAAAATAGCGATGCCAATCGCAAAAACCATGCCCCTTATGCCGCGCTGCCAAAGAGTGCCTATCGGGAAGTACTGGAACGCCCCCTGTTCACTGAAGGACGTATTCCGCCAGTGATAGAGAAGGCACAGATTGTTCCGGTTCAGGAGAATCTGGCTCTTAAGCTTGAAGGCGTCGTCTTTGTAAACGAGCGGCATATCGCCATTGTGCGTGATAACAGGAGCAAAGAGTTATTAAGACTTCCTGCTGGTGGAGATTACAAGGGCTGGCAGGTTGCCGAGGTTGGCAAGGGGGATGTCGTTTTACGGAAAGGAAAAAGAAGTATCACCCTGATATTGGAAGCAGGTACCAGCATGCCTGTGGGAGCAAGCCGTATCTCTCCCAAGCAACTCTTGAGAAAACAGAAGATGCCGATCCTTGTTCCCAGGTGACCAAGTGAAGGATTGGATTTTAACAGCGGCGGAATCCGCCTGGAGTAAACACCATGGCCTCAATCTATAGGGACTATTTCAGGATTGATGAAGATCCGTTCTCGATCACGCCGGATCCGAAATTCCTCTTCCTAAGCAGGAATCATCGTGAAGCTTTGGCCCATCTGCGGTTCGGCATGGAGGAGGGGGGCGGCTTCGTACTGCTGACAGGTGGCGTGGGGACTGGAAAGACGTTGCTCTGCAGAAATCTGTTGGAGAGTCTGCCGAATGAAGTCGATGTCGCATTAATCCTCAATCCCCGGCTTCAGCCGTTTGAACTGGTGGCCTCAATCTGTGATGAGCTGCATGTGGAATATCCGGCTGCTGCCGAAAGTCTCAAGGTGCTGGTCGACCATCTCAACAGCTATCTGCTAAGTTCCCACGCGGCTGGCCGAAGGACAGTGGTCATTATCGACGAGGCGCAGAATCTTAGCTACGAAGCCCTTGAACAGGTCAGGCTGTTAACCAATCTTGAAACCAAAACTGAAAAGCTGATGCAGATATTCCTCATCGGCCAATCCGAACTGAAAGAGATTCTGGATCAACCCAATCTGCGGCAACTGACCCAGAGGATCACCGCCCGGTATCATTTAGAATCGATGGGTCGACCGGAGACCAAAGAGTACATCAGGCATCGCCTCGAAGTGGTTGGAATTTCGCAACATCTCTTCACAAATAGCGCGTTGGAGGCGGTGTATCAACTTACCAAGGGTATTCCCCGCCGGATTAATATCTTTTGTGAACGTGCAATGGTGGCTGCTTATGCGGAACGCAAAAATGAGGTCGACTACTTCTTGTTGAAGCGTGTCGCAGAAGAAGTGGAGGGCAACCGACGGAAGGTTAGATGGCGCAGCCTGCTCACGGTTTCCGCCGTGGCAGCGGTATTGGTTGTTTTGAGTACAACCCTGTCGCTCAACGACATCACAAGTTTTGGAAACAATGTAGAACATCAGATGCGGTTGTTCTTGGCGGACCTGGCAGTGCATAAAAAAAGCGCTCCTGTTGTTCCAAAAGAGATCGATGCTGCCACTCCCATCCCGAACAAAAAGTTGGACCTCTCTCCAATTAAGATTGCACAGGCCGGCTATTCCGATTCAGAGGTGGCTGTGCCTGAAAAAGAGGAGCATCCGCTAGTCGATGGAAAAGCGTTCGAGGCAATGACTGCTGGGGAGGCGTTTTCAGAAAATCGGGCCTTCAGCGCGCTGCTCCGCTATTGGAATGTTGATACTCCTGCCGTAGTAGATGGCTCTGTATTCTGTAAGACTGCGGATGTCCATAAATTAAAATGTGTCTACGGAAAAGGCACTTGGACAAGTCTGGAGTATTTCAACAGACCGGTGATCATTGAACTGGAAACATCTGATGGCCGTTTGGTCAATATGATGGTGACTGAATTGCACGGCAATAGAGTCGTGATTGATAACAAGGGAGTACGCATGCAACTTGAACGGGCCACTATTGATCGATTGTGGTCCGGGAGTTATGTACTGCTGTGGAAACCACCGCAACTCAACGAGACTGTTCTGGCTGTAGGTGCGCGCGGTCAGGATGTTATATGGCTTAATGACATACTTGACCGGGACGAAGGGATCTACGGGATCCAGACACAGGGCAAACGAAACGACAGATTTGACCAGACTCTTGTTGAAAGGGTGGTCAGGTTTCAACAAAAACACGGTTTGACGCCAGATGGAATCGTAGGTGAGCAGACCCTTATTCAATTACAGTCCGCATCCGGAGATCCTGACGTGCCACTTCTGATGCAGTCGAAAGGATAGGGTGGATGATATGTCATATATATTAAATGCATTGGATCAGGCAGACCGGGAGAGAAACAAAGGTGGTGATGCAGAAAGAACGCCACTCTCCGACAGCCCAAATGCAAACGGCAAGCTGACATGGTTTCTTGCCGCAATGGGGATGCTGTTACTGAGCGGGATTGCCGCGCTGCTTGCCCTTAACGATATCAATGCCCCTGTCCCTGCTGCGCAAATGAGTGAAACGCAGACGGTCAGGCATCTGCCGCCTAAAAAGGAATTGCCGAAGAAACACCTTTCCACACAACAGCGGGGTACCCCTTTGCTGGTCTCGATAAAAAAGGGGGGGCAGCAACAAGAGGCGCCAAGCAAACCTAATGTAATGAGCAGCCCTGAAATAAGCGTGATGGATTTCAACGAGGCTAAGGCGGCGAATAAAAGTGACGTTCTGACAACAAGTGTTCCGTCGCCGCTAACAGTCAATCGACAGAGCAATCCGTCCGATACCTCCACTGATCGGAAAATAGTGGAAGTCAGCGATGCTGTTGAAGGCGGTGAGCCGGCCGATCAGCAGATCCCCGTAAGCCTACCTTTCGTACAGCCACCACCGACAATGGTTGAGAACACTGAGCCTCCCGCGGCTGAGATCCTGGCCAATAAGTCAGACAGTGAAATCCCTTTGATCTTTGAATTGCCCTATACAAAAAGACTGCCGATACCCGATATCACAATCAACGTGCATGTCTACAATACCAATGCGGACAAACGCTTTGCCATAATCAATATGCGAAAGTATCGGGAGGGGGATCAGTTGCAGGGCAGTAGCGTAAAGCTGTCCCAAGTGACGCCGCATGGCATCGTTATCGACTATGGGAGTGGTTTGGTGCGGATTGATAAGGATGTGGTCTATCGGAAGTCTACTTAGTTTGGTTGATGTTTCATCTCTTTTTGCTTGATTCTTCGTAACTATTCAGCTCATAGTGGATACGGCGATATTGTGTAGGATGCTGGTGAGGAACGAACCGCGTCGATCGCGAATGATGCGGTTCGCAAGCTCACCAGCATCCTACGTTATGCATTTTGTACCGGTATGGGGTCAATCAAGGGTAAGCTGAATAGTTACGATTCTTCTTTATAAAACCGGGAAATATTTATCCCATTAAGTTCAGGAGTTTCAGGGCGCTGGCCACTTGATCCCGTAAGTCTGACGGACTGCCATTTCTTGCCAAATTCAGGATTTGGGTCCATCTTAAATTCACTGCCTAGCTATAATTGGATAACTTATACCATGACGCAAATCCTTTTAGTGGAAGATGATGAACTCCTTGGTGACGGTATTAGCAAGGTTCTCTCTCGGAGAGGTGATCAGTTGGAATGGGTTCGTGATGGACGCTCTGCGCTCACCGCGATATCTGAGACGGATCCCGATGTGGTGCTGCTCGATATCAATCTTCCCGATATCTCAGGCTTCGACATTCTGAAAATTGTTCGGTCAGCGGAAAATGATGTGCCGATACTGGTCCTTACCGCTCGCAGTAGCGTCTCCAACCGGGTGTTTGCACTCGATAGCGGTGCTGATGACTACCTGGTAAAACCCTTTGATACCGATGAGTTATGTGCCCGCGTCCGTGCGCTTCGACGCCGCTCTGCCAGTCAGAACGAAGGTCGGTTGCGTTGCGGGGAGCTGGTGATGGATACAGAGGCGCTGACTCTGTCGTTGGCAGGTATACCCGTCAATCTATCGATACGGGAGTTTACCTTGTTGCGGACGCTTATGGCGAACCGGGGGAGAGTCATGTCGCGTCATCAGTTGGAAGAGGAACTCTATGGATGGGATGTAGAAGTGGCGAGTAACACCATCGAAGTCCATATTCACAACCTGCGCAAGAAGTTGACCAGCTGCATTATTCGTACTGTGCGTGGTGTCGGCTACATTATTGAAAAATGAAACACTCTCTACGGTTTCGTCTGCTCTTCTTTGTCCTTACCAGTTTTATTGTTGGCTGGTTGATGATTTCCGGGTTTACCTGGTGGCGCGCTGCGGCTGAGGCTGATGCCCTGTTTGATGAACAACTTTTTCAACTCGCCACGTTGCTGGCTGTCGTAACTTCACATGAGGCGGAAGAGCAGGATCTCGATGAGTTTGCGGAGGATATGCAGGTAAACGGTTATAACGATCCGCCAGTGTTCCAGGTGTGGTCCTCCAATGGCCAACTGCTGGTACATGGCCCAAATGCCCCCAGGGAACCTTTGTCACTCAATTTCGAAACCGGGTACAGCAATGAGATGATGAAAGGCCGTCAATGGCGTGTCTATACCCGTTATACGAGTGATAAACAGCATCGAATCCAGGTGGCGCAGGAGAGCGCCAGTCGGGAAGTCAGAATGCTCGGTTTTGTTGTGAATATCCTATCCCCCTTACTGCTGGCTCTACCGATGATCGGGGTTCTTTGGTGGGTTGTCGTACGGGCGTTGAATCCCCTGGATAGGCTGGTTCATCAAATAGGCGCGCGCAGTGCCACCAATCTTGAAGCAATCGACACTGCGATAGTGCCTGTTGAAGCGAAGGTGTTGGTAGATGCCATCAACGATCTGTTCCAGAAGCTGCAATTATCCATCGAACGCTACAACAGGTTTACCGCCGATGCCGCCCATGAACTGCGAACTCCACTCGCGGGTTCAGTGGTTCAAATCCAAGCGGCACTTGAAAGCAGTGATGAAGGTGAACGGAAACATTCGTTAAATCAGGCATTGAAAGGCCTGTCAAAACTCAATCGCCTGGTGGAACAGTTGTTGGTGTTTTCTCGTATGGAGCCGGATGTGGCAATGTTGGAATTTGCCTTCTTGGATTTGAAGAAGCTATCGGTTGAGGTGGTATCGGAATATGTTCCTGGCTACCTTGAAAAGAGCGTTTCCCTTGAACTGGAGGCCCCGCACCCGGTGACACTCAAGGGTAATTGGGAGCTGCTATCCATTGTCTTGCGAAATCTCTTGGATAATGCGGTTCGGGTTACACCTGCCGGCGGAGTGATCAAGGTTAGTCTCCTGGCCGATGATAATTTTGTCACCCTTATGGTAATCGATGCCGGGCCAGGTATTGCCGACCAGAACAAGGCGTTGGTTTTCGGCCGGTTTCACCGTCTCCTCGGCACCACTGGTCAGGGTAGTGGTCTTGGCCTGTCGATTGTTCATAGCGCGGTGAGGCTGCATGGTGGGACAGTCATGTTGGAAGATGGCGATGAGGGTAAAGGCCTCCGGGTTGTGATTAAAATTCCTATCAGAAGCGCATTCCCGTCCGAGGTTGAAAATTTGTGAAATAATTCCCAAAACCTTAAGCGATCCTTAAGATTCACTGGCTACTTTGGTATTACAGAGCCTGCGGTCTGCCTTTAGCGACCGAAGACGACTGACTACATTTACCAGAGGTAATAGCCAATTATGTATACAAACTACGTGCGATTTCTAACCAGCGCCGGAGTAGTCTTGTGCCTTTCGTTACCGGGGATCTCCTCGGCAGGCGGTGACAGATTCAAAATCGAGGAAGCCAAATGGGATAGTGAAATATCCCGTCTGAACGTGAAAGGCAAAGGAATGGGGGACAAAACAGTCACCCTGATGTATGCATCTGACCAGACCGTGATCAATAGCAAGACTATCGATGACGACGAATGGAAATTCAAAGAGTACGATCTGGCTGTGGTTCCCTGCAGTGTGCGGGCAGTTCAATCAGATGGGATGGTTGCCGAGAAGCGGGTCAAGCATGCCCCCGCTGATTGCGACACGGGTGATACCGGTGGCGGAACGCCTCCACCGGTTGTGATCCCTCCACCGGTTGGGACGGAGGTCTCGATCAACTCCACCAGCCAGAATGGAACTCCCGGCATTCCGGTAGCCGAGCAACCCCTGGTCAACCAGAATGGCTATAAGATCTTCGCCATCAACGACCTGGGAATGCACTGCGGCGATTTGGATACCCGTGTATCCAGTATTCTGCCCCCCTTCAATGTACTGCATGCCACGGTTATCCAACAAGGCAATGACCCGAAAGTCATGCTGCCTGCTGATGGCGTTAGTGTTGTCTATTCGGCGGCCTCAAACCCGCTTGATCCTATCCTTAGCGGTGAGAACTCAGCCGGTTCAGGTCCTGTTGCTTCCAGCATGCTGCCTGATGGCAGTGTATATAAAACCAACTTCTGGGAAGGCGCGCTAGCTGCTTACGATGCCTTCTACCCACAGGGAATCCTGCCGGCCTTCTATCCGCCAGGCGCCAATATCCTGGATCTGGGCCTGCCCATGCCGAATGTGGAGCAGCTCTATCTGGGTGATGGCAACTTGTATGCGGATCAACAGTCCATGCCCGGTCGCCATGGCGCTTATGCAGACAATCTCACCGAGCTGTTCGAAGCATTTGTGATGGATCAGCCCTTCTTTACCAACCCAGCCTTTAAATTCGGTTATGTAAAGGAAGGGGTGAACTGGTATGAAGCGCCAGGCATACCTTTGACTGCCTATGATGATTACGGCCGTGAAAATCCCTGGCCGCTGTTTCGGGTTCAGGCAATCGATGCAGGCGGAACTGTTCTGGCATCCAACGATACGGTTGTTCCGATCTCCGGTGAGGCCAATTGCGGTTCCTGTCACAACGCGCCTGAGAATGGCGGAAATGGCGAGGCAACCAGGAATCTGACAAAAGTAGCTATAGCAGAGTTTGATGATCCACTATTTGATGCAGTACCCCTGGATGTCAGTCTGGAGTATGCCGCAGACCTCAACCTGGTTCGTCTGCATGACCAGAAGCACGGCACCGATCTGGAGAACTCCCAGCCGGTGGTCTGCCAGACCTGCCACTACACGCCGGCGCTTGATCTAGCGCAGTTGGGTCCGCTTGGGCCTGAGAATGACGGACCGCTGGTACTCAACGGAGTAACCGTATCTGATTCCCTGGCCAACGGACGTGATCAGATCAAACACAAATCCATGTCCAATGTGATGCACAGTCATCACGGTAGCGTTAAAGATGCAAATGGCGACAAACTGTTCCCCGATATGCCACCAGCCATCAAGAACGATCTTGGCATAGTTGAGAACTTCCAACAGCGCCGGGATGCTTTGGAAGCCACCTGCTACCAGTGTCACCCTGGCAGACGTACCGACTGTCTGCGCGGTGCTATGTCCAATGGCGGCATGCTCTGTCAGGACTGCCACGGCAACATGGAACAGGTGGGTAATGACTTCACCAGAGGCGTCTCTCCCGCCACACCGGGTCAGTTCGAGTTGGGTGGTGGTTTCTATAAAACGCCGGAGCTGACGGCAGGTGATGTAGGCAAAAAGCAGCCGCGTGTTCCCTGGGCCAACGAACCTGGTTGCGGCTCCTGCCATACCGGCGATGCCATGGATAGTCTGTCAGGTACTGTCGGCACGGTGGTCAACAATGTTGATGCCGATGCGAATGTGGACGGTATCCGTCTGTTTCAGGCCTTCCGCAGTGACGATGCCAAGGCCACCCCGATTGTTCCCACCAACAAGCGTTTTGCTGAGAACGTGATCGAAGCGAATAATCCCGCAGTGTCTGGTCCTGATGACTCTCGTATCGGTAACCCAATGCTTTACCGGGTCAGCACCGGCCACGAAGGTATCTTCTGCGAGGCATGCCACGGCGCCACTCATGGTATCTGGCCGAACAAGAACCCAGATGCCAACGATAATGTCGCCGCCGTTCAGTTGCAGGGGCACACCGGCACGATCTCCGAGTGCAGCACCTGTCACACAGGTGACCTGGGCAATACTCTTGAAGGACCACATGGCATGCATCCGGTTGGAGATACTTCATTCTCTGATGGTGGGCATGAAAGCCTGGCCGAGAAAAATCCCGACGCCTGCCGTGCCTGTCATGGTGTGAACGGCGAGGGAACGGTACTCGCCCGTGCGGCGACAGACCGCACTTTGTCCAACGAGGGCGAGTCGATCACCCTCACCAAAGGAGAGCCGGTGACCTGCGCGCACTGTCATGAAAACGAACTGTAATAGATAAACAGTTTCTCCAACTCTATCCCCTTTACCCGCGTTGCTTTGCACGCGGGTTTTTCTTTGGGCGCTGTTTTTTTTGTTAAAGTTTTCGTAACTATTCAGCTTACCCTTGATTGACCCCATACCGGTACAAAATGCAGAACGTAGGATGCTGGTGAGCTTGCGAACCGCATCATTCGCGATCGATGCGGTTCGTTCCTCACCAGCATCCTACACAATATCGCCGTATCCACTATGAGCTGAATAGTTACAAGTTTTCAGCCCTCCTGCCGTTATGAAAGTACGGCACGTCTGCCCAACCCTTCCTTCTGTCGACTCAACCCTACCACTCAAAGCTACTGTTTTTCTTTGTGTTTTGATTAGAAGACTGTATTTCTTCCCATCGATACCCTAGCTACAGGGTAGGGGTTCACCTGCCCACTGTCTGCATTTTTTCCTGCTTTTAACTGGGGGAGTCCCACAGTCAATCATTCTTAGTTCCGCCTGTAGCCTCCGGGACTTGATCATTCTAAATTTTCTACCGTAGTCCAACAAAAATCTTTTTTTACGGGAGATGCGCCGTTATGGCGTGGGGAATGATCCTGATTTCAGGGTCTTTCATAGCTCGGAGAGTGAAAGTTATGAGCAATAATATGAGAAAAGGCAAAACAGGGGTTTTTAACTTCGCCATTGCCTTGTCTATGTTGGCCGTTTCGGCGGCCCATTCAGGGCAAGTCACACTAAATGTGCAGGATCAAAGCGGAGCGCCTGTGAATGGCTTCCGCTGGTTGATTCAAGAAGACACAACCTACGCGGTAACGCCTGATGTGAGCACTGGCGATATGCTCTCGCTGGGCTTTCATCGCAGTAACCATCCACCAGCCATCAATTCGATTACTGGTGCGGGGTTGAGCGGTTATTCTGACACCGCCCAGGCCGTGGTTGCGGATGTTGAGGACAATAAGAACTATTATATCTCTGTCCTGCCGTTCTCAGGACACAGTCTCTCCGGTGATTCGGTCTCTATTGATGCCACAGGCACGGATCAGCAGACCGTCACTGTTACGGTTCAGCAGCAGCCGATTCCCACCGCGCAGATTTCGTTCTATCTTTTCCACGACCACTACCCGGTCAACGGCAACCCCGATCTACCCCAGGAGATTAATCCTCCGGTAGGGAATGCGGGCCATGTGGACTGGAGCGGCTTCTCGCTCTTCCTGGAAGAGCCAGCCGGTAAGTATGGTCAAAATGGCGGCCAGGTCTCCAGGATGCATTCGCCAACCCGTTGGGTACGACCTATGATCGGACCTGCGATATCAATGGGAATCCGGACCTCAATCCGCTGACCAACTTTGTCTGCATGACTGGTGGCGCACCCGTGGTGGCTGTGCTGGGTGACGGTACCCTGCACCCCGATCAGAACGGCTTCCTCACGGTGAAGAATCTGGCGCCGGGCAAGTACGGCACCATCATGATTCCGCCAACTGCTTCCAATTGGCAGCAGACCACCACCATTGAGGGCACCAAGGTTATTGATGCCTGGGTCAAGGCCAACGAGCCACCGGTGTTCGTTGAATTTGGTCTGCCTGGTCCGCACGTCTTCGTGGGTTTTACCAAGGCGAGCAGTGAGTACGTCGCGGGGCAAGCGGGTGGGTTCCCACCTCTGCAGCCGCCGCTACCTGGTGAACAGACTGCAAATATCATAGGTAAGGTGACTGATCAGCACATGTCACGTCCGCCTAATTTCACCTTTTTTAGTGGGCGCGATTTTCCGGCCTGCTGGGTGGCTTTGAACAGCATGGTTAACGGCGCTTTGGGCAAAGGTCTTTATGCTGCCCCCTGTGCTGCAGATTCAACCTTTGCGATTCCTAATCTCGCGCCGGGCAGCTACCAGCTTGCAATATGGGACGCGAATCTGACGGCGGTATTCGCCCAGACGGCGTTTTCTGTCGACACGACCGGTGGTACCTGTAACGGTGGTCTATCCTGTGATTTTGGTGACGTCTCTGTCTTTAACTGGTTTGGACGTCTGAACACCGCTGTCTTCAACGATGACGACCAGGATGGTTTTTGGGATGCGAATGAGATAGGTATTGGTCCTGAGAGTCAGGATGTCACCATCCGCTGGCGCGACGGCACCATCTATCAGAACTTCCCCACTGATAACGGTGGCGAGGCGCCTTTTGATACGGTCTTCCCCTTCTTCCACTGGTTGGTGGCGGAAGCGAGTTTCGCAAACAAGAAGGCGACCGGTGCTACCTTTGTGGTTGACGCCGGTGGTGCGGTCCTGCCCGATAATGGCTGGACCTACCCCTCCTTCGATCAACTTACTCCACAGCCACAGTGTGTGGCCGGCGTCAGCTATGACCCTGTCACCGGAACTTGCCCTCCAGGGAGCGAGGCGGCAAATCCGAATACTCCGGACAGCAACAACCTCTCCCGTACGGAGACGGGTGTGGTGTTGACTCAGGCCTTCCAGCAATTTCTGGGTCAGACCAGCGTGATGCAGTTCGGTAAAACCGACTACAAGACCTTCGAGTTCCCGAGCATTGCGAACGGTTTCACCACGACTTTCGTGGGTGAAAACGGTGGCATCTCCGGTATGGTCCACTACGCGATCACTCGCGCTGAGGATGATCCCCGGTTTACCGCTGTAGAGACTTGGGAGCCTGGTATTCCCCGGGTTCAGTTGAACCTCTACGCTGATGGCGACATCGACTGTTTTCCGCTGAATAATTTTCCTGCTGATTCCTGCGATATTGACTGGGACGGTGATGGCGTATTCGATGCAGACGACAACTTGATCGATGACGTCAATATGAACGGCTTGGTCGATCTGGCGGATGCAGATAACTATCCCCAGGGTAACTTCCCCGGTCCCGAGGACATCGACCGGAATGGCAATTCCACATTCGACTTGGGCGATGCGCTCAATGTGGGCTACTCCGACAGTTGGGATGACAGCCTGCCGACAGGTTGCCAGGGTGAATCGTTCACTTTCTTTACTGACCCGGCAAACCCGGCCACCGGTACGACCCCTGACTGCTACGATGGTCTGCGCAATTTTAACCAGATCCGTCCCGGTGTGTTTGACGGTGGCTGGGCCTTCGAAGGATATGACAATGGCTCTTTGCCGGTTGCAATCCAGACCAAGCTCACCGCCTTCTATAACACTCCGGCTGTTGCCTCGGTCGGCTTCACGGGCATGCTGCCTGGTGACTATATCGTGGAGGCGAATACCCCTGCAGGTTATAAGCTCGTAAAGGAGGAGGACCGCAACGTCGACTTTGGCGAAGTGTTCGTGCCTTCTGCACAGGCATTGGCAGTTACCTGCGTGGGTGACGATCGTGTAGTACCGCAACACTTCTCCATGCTGACCAAGGATGGCAGTGGTGATACGGCAATGTTGATCGATCCTGCAGTGAACGACCCGGCACCGTTTGCGGGTACGACGCGTCCGCTCTGCGATCGCAAGAAGATAGCGCTCTCGTCCGGTCAGAATGCGGCTACCGAGTTTCATATGTTCACTGATGTGCCGATTGCGGCCAACATCTCCGGCATGATTCTCAACGATCTGGCCAATGAGTTCGATCCGAATTCACCGACCTTTGGTGAGAAGTTTGCACCGCCGTGGACCCCTGTCGCCTTCTACGACTGGAACGGCGTTCAGGTTAGTCGGGTCTATGCCGATCAGTTTGGCCGCTATGACACGGTGGTTCCCTCCACCTTCAGCGCCAATCTGCCGCAGCCCAGTGGTATGTCGCCCAATATGCTGGTTGCATGTATGAACGATGCGGGACCTGTCCCGAATCCGCTTATCGGTACGGTAGATGCCAGCGGTGATATCACTGGTGTTCCAGGGCAGATCATCACTGTGGGCGACGTACCTGCAGAGGTGATAGATCCCTTCTTTGATCCTCAGTACAGCCAGTTCTGTTACACCTTCCAGTACATGCCGGGTTCCACTACCTATTTGGATACACCGGTACTGCCTGTAGCCGCATTCGCCGGTCCCGGCAAGTTCCCGCTGGATTGCAAGAGTCCTGATCTCACACCGACAGTTGCGTCTGTCAGGCGGCATCTGGGTGACGGTGGTGGTGGTCCCTTTGCACTGGCGGATCAGACGATCATCATCAAATCTATGGGCAGGATGTTGGTGCCAAATCCCGATTGGGACGGTAGTGGCAACATTCCGAAAAACATCGAGCGTGACTACAGGTTTGGTGCAGGCCAGGGCCGAGTCTTCCTGGAAGATGACGCTGGTATCCGTACCGAACTGACGGTGGGCCTCTGGAGGCAAAACCGGATCGAAGCCGATGTCACTTCAGCGCTAGATCCACTAGCCGCAATCCCATTCGGTGCTTACCAAGTGGTTGTGGTGGGTATTGACGGCACTGAGTCGCCCATCGGTGCAACCCTTACGGTGGGTATCGAAGAGGGCTGGGGTGCACGGAACAACTGGACCCTGGCTAAATGGACCGATGCAGGCACCAACTACACCAAGCGGCTCAAATACGCCTACGAGGTGCGTTCAGTTGATGCAACAGCCGTAGCGGGTCCGTTGGTTCATAACACCATTCAGGATGCAATCGATGCAGCTAACCTCGGGGATCTGATCCTGGTCACTCCTGGTGTCTACGACGAAATGGTGATGATGTGGAAGCCCGTCAAACTCCAGGGTTGGGGTGCTGGAGACGTGGTTATCAACGCCCGCCAGGTGCCGACCGAGAAAATCATCGATTGGCGCACCCGGGCCAAGGCCTTGGTCGACAACGGTTTTATCGATCCATTGCCTGGGCAGATCGTTGCCAACATTCCATTCGCAGCACTGGCGGAGAATATCTTCCCCACCAGTGAGGGTGCAGGCATATTCGTTGCCGGCCTGGCGTCTTCGGCTACCTGCCTGGAGGATCTTGACAGGTCGACCTTCTGCCATAACCGCAACAAAGGCTCCCGCGTGGATGGTTTTACCATCGTTGGCGCCAGTAGCGGTGGTTCCATTGTGGTCAACGGCAATGCCGGTTTCATGGATGTGAGCAACAACCGGGTCACCGCCAACTCTGGTTTCTTCGGTGGCGGTGTCCGCATCGGCCATCCTCAACTGAGTCACGAGATCGTCAGTGTGAACGACCCAGCCTATACAGGTTTGGCCAACGCTGATATTGGTGACTTCGTCTACGATGATGCCCACAACGATAATATCCGTGTCCACCACAACCAGATCTCTACCAATGGTGGGTTTGGCGGCGCTGGTGGCGGTGTCTCCCTGAATACAGGTGCCGATAACTATCGAGTCCAGAAAAACTGGATCTGCGGCAACTTCACGCAGGGTGACGGCGGCGGTATCGGCCACTTGGGTTTTTCAGAAAATGGTTTGATCGAGGATAACGATATTCTCTTCAATGAGTCGTTCGCCCAGTCCGGTCCCAGGACTGGTGGCGGCATCGCCATCCTCGGCCAGGCGGCACTTGTGCCTGAGACCTTTACCGGTGAGCTTCTCACCCCCGGTACCGGCAATGTGACTGTGGATTCCAACCGGATTCGCGGCAACCTGGCTGGCGCGGGTGACGGGGGTGGTATCAGTGCGGCCCTGGTCAATGGTCATGATGTGGCACGCTACCCTGACCGTAAAGGCAAGTGGAGCCAGGTGCGGATCTACAACAACATGATCGCTAACAACGTGGCTGGCGCCGCCGGTGGTGGTGTCTCTTTGCAGGACGTGTTGAAGGCCGATATTCGTGCCAACACCGTTGCCAACAACGACAGTACAGCGACTGCGGCGATCCTGACCTTTGCGCCTGGAAACGTCAATCAGTCCGTTCCGATGCCGGCAGGTATCGTTTCGCGGATCCACAGTGCTGAGTTGGCCAATGTGATGAGCGGCCATGTGGATCCGTTGGTTCTTCCCGGTGGTGCAACCAGTGACTGGATTACCTTTTCAGACGCTAAGCTGAAAAACAACATCGTCCATCACAACCGCTCGTTCTACTGGCTGAACCAGGATCCTGCAGCAAACCCGCCGACGAACTTCGGAATCTTCCCCGCATTCTGCGATCCAGCAGTAGGGGGGCCTGACTGCGACGTGGCCAACGTGGATCTCTACAGCGTTGATCTGGGAGTGCTCGATGGTCTGGTTACCCGTCTCGATCTGCAGTTGGAGCCTAAGAACTCACTGCTGACCGATACCGCGGGTTATGCCACCACCAATGTCATGGGTGATCCCGCCTTTGTGATGGGATATGTCAACATCGCCCGTGACCAAACCCTGGTGCTGCAGGAGACGGCGGTTCTCCAGACAGCAGGTGCCTTCGATGAGGGAGGCAACTGGCTGCAGGTAAGCTACGGGCCACTGACGATAACTGCGGGTGACTACCACATCACCCCGGCGTCGGTGGGTATCGACAACGGTGCCAATGTACCGCTCCAACTGGAGATCGACTTTGACAATGAGCCTCGACCGGATGGAGGAAACAACGATATAGGTGCGGACGAACTGCAGTAGTTAAGCGCTTCCGTGGCCCTCGCATGAGGGTCACGGATACGTGAAAGCAATTCGAAATAACAATGGCAGTTACATATTCATAAGGAGTAACGCCGATGAAAATCTTCAAAATAAAATTGCTGCCCGCGGCCCTATTGTTGGCTTTGTCAGGT
The DNA here is from genome assembly GCA_016756855.1 of gamma proteobacterium endosymbiont of Lamellibrachia anaximandri. GTDB lineage: Bacteria > Pseudomonadota > Gammaproteobacteria > Chromatiales > Chromatiaceae > QGON01. Next base: position 16,270 of record JAESPD010000023.1, read on the forward strand.
GGCGTGGGAACAGTTAACGCAGCGGTCTTCGTGCAGTGCCCTGGAGACGATAATGGAAACGCGGTATGGGACGAGGAGGAGGTCCAGCCAGCAGCGAACACCAAGTGTATGCATCTGATCGCCGGTGACAGCTTTGCCGTAATGTCGGATGACAATCCTCTTTATATCTTCGGTTATGGAGATCAGACCGGTACACTGGCGTCGGAAGTGATCAAGGAGGGTATCCTTGATGCGGAGTGGCCAGGCCCCACCGTCGAACTTGAGCAGAATGACGAGTTCTATCTCTCATTGACCAATGTCGGCACGGTGATTCGCCCCGACCTGTTTGATCCTCATACCATCCACTTTCATGGTTTTCCCAATGCCTCGGCAGTGTTCGACGGGGTGCCGGAGGTCTCGGTCTCCATCAATATGGGCGCCACGCTGACCTACTACTATAACGTGGTGGAGCCTGGCACCTATATCTATCACTGCCATGTGGAGGCGACCGAGCACATGGAGATGGGCATGTTGGCCAACCTCTATGTACATCCTCTTCAGGATGTGACGGGTTGTGTGGATGCCCTGGGTGTGCCCAATGGCAACTGCTCAGTGGCCACGCGCAAGGGCGGTACCGATCCGGGTGCGCCCACGGGTTACACATACAATGACGGTGATGGTACTACCGCCTGGGATGTAGAACAGCCACTCCAGGTGTCCGCCTTCGACAGCGAGTTCCACGATGCCAGTCTCTTTGTTCAGCCGCTGCCTTTTGCAGCGCTCAAGGGCGACTATCCGCAGATCAACGGCCGCGGTTATCCCGATACGATCAATCCTGGGATTCTGCCGCCACCAGCGGATAACTGGGCCTCGATAGTCGGTGCTGATGGTGAGATTCATCCTGCGGGTAAGGTCACCGGTAATCCGGGTGAGACACTCAACAATGATACCCCGGTTCAGTTGATATCCTCCAATTCGACCGTAACCGCTGGCCAGACCCTGCTGCTACGGCTCTCCAATGTGGGTCTCGACCGCTTCTATACCCTGACCGCACCCGGATTGACGATGAAGATTGTCGGTACCGGTGCGCGGCATATGCGTAACGCAGCGGGAGATAAGAACCTCTACCGTGAGGTTGCCTCGGTCAATTTTGGTGGTGGTGAGACTCATGATGTGTTGGTCGATACCACTGGCGTAGCACCGGGCACCTACTTTCTTCATGCCACAGAACTGCATCAGATGAGCGATCTGACGCAGTTGGACGGCGGAATGATGACTGAGATTGTCGTGCAATAGCGTCAAGCCGGAAGACGATCAAAGGAGATAAGCAAAATGATAAAGATAAGACAAAAAACCGTCCGCCTGCTCAGCATGCTATTGCTGGGTATGGCGATGACGACGATCGTGTCCCAATCCATGGCGGCGGGTCACGACATTCGGGGAATCAAACCTCAGGGGGGGACTACCTTCAACCTCTATGCCTTTCCCTTCAACATGAATCTGCCGGATGGCTCCAGCATGCATATGTGGGGCTTCGGAGACATGAATGGAGGGGCCAATGCCAGCCATCCGGAGGGGAACGGCTACAGCCTGCCACAATATCCGGCGCCGACCCTGATCGTAAATGAGGGCGACACCATCACTATCAATGTGACCAACTTCGGCGTTCCGGAGCCGGTCTCGATGGTGATTGCCGGGCACAAAGCCAATGCGGTGGGGGGTTCTCCTGGACTGGTGGCTCGACAGGCAGCGCTCAATGAGACGGTCGCCTACACCTTTATAGCGAGTAAAGCAGGCACCTATCTCTATCACAGTATGGGCGGTATCAATCCCGGCCTGCACTCTGAGATGGGCCTGGTGGGTGCGCTGATCGTCCGACCGACTGGTTTCGATTCTGCCGGCAACCGGATCGCTTATGGCGCCACGACAGAGTATGAGCAGGAGTTCCTCTACCTGCTGACTGAGATGGACCCTGACGTCCATCTGCAGATGGAGCGGGGACACTATACCCATTTCACCAACTCTGATCGGCACGCTGCCATCTGGTTTGTCAATGGCCGGGTCTTTCCTGATCTGTTCCAGGGTGACTACAATCCACTCTTCCCTCACCAGCCCTACCAGTCATTGTCCCTCTCCCATGCAGGCGACAGGGTGCTGGTGCGTGCGGTCAATACGGGGCACGACAGCCATCCGTTCCACTTCCACGGCGAGAATCTGCGTTTCATCGCCAGAGATGGACGACTGTTGTCTTCGGATGGTGGTGTAACACCGGATCTGGGGCGCTCTGATAATACCCTCAATTCCGCGCCGAAACAGACCGCTGACATGATCTGGACCTGGACGGGCAAGGATCTCAACTGGGATATCTACGGCCCGGTCGCCACCAATGGATGTACTGACAGCGATCACGACATGCTGGATGACGCCACTGGCGCGGCTTGCCATGATGACATCTGCAACGATGGAGACGGAGACGGTTTTGACGATGTCAATCACGAGTACTGCGCCGATCACGGCAAGGCCATCCCGGTATCGCTTCCCGGCGTGCAGGATCTGACCTTGGGCGGTTGGTGGAGCGGTAGCCCATTCCTCGGTGATACCGGCGACTTGCCTCCGGGTGAGGGTGGTCTCAATCCCTTTGGTGGCTACTTTCTGGTTTGGCACTCACATGCCGAGAAGGAGTTGACCACCTGGGATATTTTTCCTGGTGGCAGCCTGAGCACGATGGTGGTTGTACCGCCATACGTGCCGATCCAGTGACGGGGAGGGATAACAATGAAAAGGTCAATAAAAATGAAGACGTATTTCAAGATGGGGGTTCTGGCCAGTGCTATGGTCCTCGCCACTGGGAATGTCTACGCACTGGATGTCTACCTGGCAGCCAAGGTCTATACAAGGACAATGCCGGGTGAGACAACGCCTATTACAGTGTGGGGCTATACTGCTGATCCAGGTGGTCTCTGCTACAACGAAACCTTTGACGTGGATCGCCTGGCATGCGTGAATGGCTTGGCGGATCCTTCCAACGACCCGACGTCGGCTGACCGGAGAATTGATCTCCCTGCTGCCGACAGTACCCTGAATATCCATCTCTCCAATGGTTTGCCGGATCCGACATCCATTATGATCCAGGGACAGAAACTGCCGGTCTCCACCGGAGGCATGGGACCGACCTGGAATGATAATTCCACGGGTTCAAGAACTAACCTGACCCAACGGGTACGCTCATTCGGTCTGGAAGCCGGGGCTGCAGGCGGCAAACAGCTCTATTCCTGGAGTGGTGCCAACGACATTGCCCGTACCGGCACCTACATCTATCACAGCGGCACCCATCCTCAAGAGCAGGTCTACATGGGGCTTTACGGTGCGATGACCCGCGATACTCCGTTGGGAGAAGCCTATGACGGCGTTGCTTATGACAATGAGGTGATGCTCTTCTATAGTGATATCGATCCAGAGCACAATGCTGCCGTCACTGCCGGGACTCATCTGACATCGATCGCTTATCATCCACGCTGGTTTCTCATCAACGGTGAACCCTACGAGAGTGGCGTGACGCCGGATATAGCTGCCGGCTTTGAAGGTGATCGAATACTGCTACGCATGTTGAGTGCGGCCGCCGAGACTCACGTACCGACCCTGCAGGGTCTCCATGCAAATATCCACGCGGAGGATGGCCTGCAGTACAACTACCAGGATGTCGCAACCGGCGTGCCCGGTTACGCTCCCCGTGAGCAATACTCTGTGCAGGTGCCGCCCCTCAAGACAAAGGACGCCATTATCACCCCCGGTGCAGGACGTTACGCCGTTTATGACGGCAACGGTTACATGACCAATCCCACTGATCCTGCTGACGCAACCGTAGGTGACGGTCTTGGTGGCATGCTGCGTTTCCTCGCGGTGAGCGGTCCGGCGGTGAACAACCCGCCGACTGCAAATGCCGATTCGGCCTCCACGACGGTTGATGTTCCGGTGGTCATTACGGTGCTGGACAACGATATCGATCCTGATGGGGATGCACTGAGTATTCTCGGCGTGTCACCACCAGCCAATGGTTCTGTTGCGATTGTCTCCAGCACGTTCGGAGGCGCAACAGTGCCTAATTCGGCTGTTGAATATACGCCGGGTCTTGGTTATGTAGGTCCGGATGGTTTTACCTACACTGTGACTGACGGCGTCAATATCGTTGCCGGCGTCCAGGTTTCGGTGGATGTACTTCCACCCAATGTCGCACCGGTAGTCACCGGTGAAAATGTTACCGCTGTCATGGGCACGCCGCTGATCATCGATGTCCTGGCAAATGACACTGATGGGGACGGAGATGTGCTCAGTGTTGCTGCTGTTTCAGTACCGACATCCGGTCAGGCAACTACGTCTACCGACAACACGACCGTAACCTATACTGCGCAAGCCGGTTTTATCGGCGGCAGTGACAGTTTTACTTACGACGTGGATGACGGCAACGGAAACGTAGTACCCGGTACGGTCACTGTCACCGTTCTGGCGGTGCCGCCCAATGGTCCGCCTGTTGGAACGAACGACAGCTATAGCATCGACGAGGATGCAATCCTCGATGTGGCGGCACCAGGCGTACTCGCCAACGATACCGATCCCGATGGTGATGCTTTGACCGCGCAACTGGTAGCCGGGTCTGGCCCCGTCAATGGACGCGCCGGTACCTTCGTCCTCAATGCAGATGGTTCATTCCATTATGAACCTGATGTGGATTACTTCGGCGCCGACTCCTTCCAGTACGAAGTGGTGGATGCTTTGGGTAACGTCACTGGTCCGGTAACCGTGGACATTACTGTCAACTCGATCAACGATGCACCGGTTGCTAGTGATGTCACTGTCTACCTGACGGAGATCACTTCTTTTGTCGCGGATGCTGAGAGCGTGATAGCACGTACCTATGGGATCACTGCTGCCAACGGCCTTGAGTCTAATGCCCACGACGTTGACTCGCTGCCAAACCCAGGCATTACAGCGGTGCTCGATACACTTCCCAATCGCGGGTCCGTGTTGAATCTGATAGATGATGGTTCATTCGATTATCAGATCATTCAAGGCAACGCCAGAATCGGTACCTTTGCCACCTTCACCTACCATGTGAACGATGGTGCGGCCGACAGCAATGTTGCCAATGCCACTATCATTCGTGAGGTTGCGACCCGGAAGGTGAACTACATCGAACGTGGTGGCGCCGGATTGGATCGCTGGAGGGTTAAAGGCGTGACGATTCCTGCTCATGTTGGCAAAACAGCTGAAGCCAGACTGAATGGTCCTGGCGGAGCGCTGATCGGAACCGCCACGGTGGGGGTCGATGGTAAGTTCGACATCAGGGTCAACAATACCACTCTGGTAGCCACTCCTGGTGACACCGTTACCTTGAAGGTACTTGGAGCGGGAACCGAGAACGCCGTCCATATCGGCTATCCGGTCTTCTTCCCGCAGTAAGAGAGGAGCATGCCCCCGCCGTAAGGCGGGGGTGCGTATAACCTGCAAATATGTCTGGAACAATAGTCAAATCAATCCATGAGATTTCTATCATGAGTAAGAAAGAGGGGTCGGAAATGCCACAATCTTCTATATCGGCAGAATCCCCGGAGTCGAATGAATTTAAGGATGATGGCGGATCTGCTGCGTTGATTCTTATGGTTCTGGCTCTGGTCATATTTGTCTTGGTTCTTCTGTACAACCTTCCCGGTTTGGCTGAAGCAGGTACGTTGTCCTCCGGACAACAGATGGCTGATGCCGGAGTGGTGAAGGCAAATGACAATGCAGTGGTGATAAAGGAGAGGAAAATTGAGTGGAAGCCACCTGTTGCACCGGTAGTTGTACAGCCACAGATTATCGATGAAAAGCAGGCAAAAATGCTGGAGGAGCGCTGGGGGGTTCGTCTTATCAGCCTCAACCTGAGTGCGGGTGGATACATGATGGATCTCCGTTTCCGTGTGCTGGATGTGGAGAAGTCACTTCTACTTTTCGATCATCGTATCAAGCCTCATATCATCACCGATCGTACCAACATCAAACTGCCGGTTCCGATGGCGGCAAAAGTCGGGGCGTTTCGTCCAACCAACCGTGGCCAGAATATCAAGCCTGATCGCAACTACTACATTATGTTCGGCAATCCTGATCGTCATGTTAAATCTGGCGAGACGGTAGCGATCGTGATTGGTGACTTTCGCGTTGATGGAGTTAGCGTCAATTGATGTACGTTCTCTGTAAATGTGTTGTAAAGAAAAAAAGAATAGCGACGCCAATGGGAGGCGCGACTAAGCATGCGATACAAGTATGCGCAAATGGAATGGGCAACAAATAAATCTTTTAAATAAAAGAGTGTTGCCATTGACTGTACGGCGGGGTTGAAGCTTTTTGCTTCTTCCCCGCACAGTTTTTTCGGATAGCTGGAAGTTTTTTGGCACCGGACAAATAACAAGATACCGGCAGAGTGCCAAGTGGGACTCTGTAAGAACGCACCAAATTGCGGTGGTGCATGAATTTAAATTAAGTATCCAACTCCGTTTAGACTCAGTTGCGGAAGTGTGTGGTGAGAAGTGTGAGGGTTAGATTGTGATTGGCCAAAGAATAATTTTTACTCTGCTGGGAGCCTCTCTTTTGCTTGGTGCATCCAATGCCCAGGCAGCGGTAATCACCTATACCGACGAAGCAACGTACCTCGCGGGTCTGGCAACCTTGGGTTGCGAAGTTGCCAGCGAAGGGTTCGACAGTCCTGACTGGTTGGCGACTGAAACCTTTCCCGTGCCAAGTCTCACTAACAACGGCCTAACCTGGGCTGAGAGTGACGGCAGCACAAACTTCCTGATGACAACGGCTAGCGGTCTTGACGGGTCTGCTTTGCGCACCTTAGATGGCGCCACCGGCGGTCATACGGATCCAGACGGCTTCTACCTGAAGACAGATACTGCGACGACGCCCAACAGTCTCTGCGGATTTGGTGCCTGGTACAAGGGGAGCCAGAACGGCAGTAAGGTGACTTTCACTACCAACGGTGGGGGAGTCGGTTTTACAGGTGAAGAAGCGACAGTGCTGACAACCTGGAAGTTTTTGGGTTTTATCGATGATGTCGGGTTTACAACACTTGATGCTCGGGTTGTAGACGATCCTGCTAACACTGATGTGCGTCTTATCTTTGTCGACACCGCATCTATCGGCGCCCCTGTGGGAACCTTTCCGGCAGGCACGCTGGATTTAAGTGCAGCAAACTACCCAGTTAATGAAAATGACGGCAGCGTAAACGTCACGGTAAACCGCACGGGGGGCAGTTTCGGTGCGATAACCGTTGACTACGCCACGTCAAACGGGACGGCGACTTCAGGGAGTGACTATCAGGCGATCAATAGTACTCTGTCGTTTGCCGAGAACGAATACAGCAAAGTCATTACCATAAACTTGCTTGACGATTTAGTTTACGAAGGCAGCGAGAGTTTCACGATTACCCTCTCAAATACAGGGGGGGGAGCGACACTTGGCACCACGACGACCGCTTCCATAGATATCGCCGATAACGAACCCCCACCCAGTCCGGGTACTCTGGCATTGAGTACTGCGACCATCTCTCTGTTGGAGAGCGGGCCGGCTGTGACGGTAACGGTTGATCGTACCGCCGGCAGTTTTGGCGCGGTGACCGTGGACTACGCCACCGCTAATGATACTGCCACTTCGCCCGGTGATTATACTGCGATTAGTGGCATGCTGACTTTCCTGGATGGTGAGTTGAGCAAGACCCTGACATTGACCCCAATCGGTGACACCGTTTGGGAGCCGAGTGAGACCTTCACCCTGAATTTGTCGAATGTAACCAGCGCCACTCTTGGCCTGGCTACCGCTACAGTAACCATTACTGACGATGACACCCGTAATGCGGGCACCCTGGCCCTGAGCGCCGCCAGTGCCACCCTGTCAGAAAGTGGTCCTGCGATCACCTTGACGGTCGATCGCAGCGGCGGTTCAGATGGCACGGTAACGGTTGACTATGCCACAGCGGATGTCACTGCCAATGCACCGGGTGACTACACGGCCATCAACGGTACGCTGACCTTTCTCAATGGTGAACTGAGCAAGACCCTGACATTGACCCCAATCGGTGACACCGTCTGGGAGCCAAGTGAAGACTTCACGCTCACCCTGAGCAATGTGGTGGATGCGAGCCTGGGTCTGTCCGCTGCGACCATTACCATCGCCGATGACGATACACGGGCTGCGGGCACCCTGGCCCTGAGCGCCGCCAGTGCCACCCTGTCGGAGGGTGGTCCTGCGATCACCTTGACGGTCGATCGCAGCGGTGGTTCAGACGGCACCGTATCGGTCGATTACGCCACAGCGGATGTCACTGCCAATGCGCCGGGTGACTACACGGCCCTTAGCGGTACGCTGACCTTTCTCAATGGAGAACTGAGCAAGACCCTGACATTGACCCCAATCGGTGACACGACCTGGGAGCCGAGTGAGACGTTTACCCTGACCCTCTCCAACCCGGGGGATGCCACCCTGGGCCTGGCCACTGCGACAGTGACCATCGACGATGACGATCCACGCAATGCGGGGATTCTGAACCTGAGTACCGCAACGGAGAGCGTTGCGGAGAATGCGGTCGGTGGACTGACCTTGACGGTGAACCGTACCGGCGGTTCCGATGGCACGGTATCTGTTGATTATGTGACGGCTGACGGCAGCGCGTTGCAACCGGGTGACTACACCCAAGCTACCGGTACGTTGACCTTCCTCGACGGCGAGTTGAACAAGACGATCCCACTGACCCTGACTGATGATGCGCCTGGGAGCCGAGTGAAGACTTCACGGTGACCCTCTCCAATCCAGTGGCGGCAAGCCTGGGCACCCAGACGAGCACCACGGTAACCATCACCGATGACGACGTCCGCAATGCCGGTACCCTGGCCCTGAGCAATGCGACTGTCACCCTGTCGGAGGGCGGTCCCGCGATCACAGTGACGGTAGATCGCACCGGCGGTTCGGACGGCACGGTAACGGTCGATTATGCCACGGCAGATGTTACTGCCACTGCGCCGGGAGACTACACTGCGCTCAACGGTACACTGACCTTCCTCGAAGGGGAGATCAGCAAGACACTCACGCTGACTCCGACCAACGATGCGACTTGGGAGCCGAGTGAAGAGTTCACCTTGACCCTGAGCAATGTGGTGGATGCCACTCTGGGTACCCAGACCAGCACCACAGTAACCATCACCGATGACGATACACGGACTTCAGGCACCCTGGCCCTTAGTAGTGCTAGTGCAACCCTGTCGGAGAGTGGCCCCGCTATCACATTGACTGTAGATCGTACGGGCGGCTCGGATGGTACGGTAAGTGTGGACTATGTGACCGTGAATGGCACCGCCACAGCGCCCGGTGATTACACTGCCCTCAACGGCTCCCTGACCTTCCTCAATGGTGAACTGAGCAAGACCCTGACCTTGACTCCGGCCAATGATGCGACCTGGGAGCCGAGTGAGACCTTTACCCTGACTCTGGGTAATGTGGTTGATGCCAGTCTGGGCTTGTCCACCACCACGGTGACCATCGCCGATGATGACACCCGCAATGCCGGTACCCTGGCCCTGAGTACCGCTACGGAGAGCGTTGCGGAGAATGCCGCTGGAGGCATTACGCTGACGGTAAGCCGCACCGGTGGCACCGATGGTCCGGTATCTGTTGACTACGCCACTGCAAACGGTACAGCCGCTTCACCTGGTGACTACACTGCGACCAGTGGCACGTTAAACTTCCTGCATGGGGAGACCAGCAAGACGATCCCGCTGACCCTGACCAACGACACGACCTGGGAGCCGAGTGAAGAGTTCACCGTCACCCTGGGCAATGTGGTGGATGCCACTCTGGGCACCCAGACCAGCACCACGGTAACCATCACCGATGACGACACCCGCAATGCAGGCACCCTGGCCCTGAACAGCACTACAGTGGCCCTGCCGGAGAGCGGTCCTGCGGTGATTATGACCGTGAACCGCACTGGCGGCTCTGACGGCACGGTAAGCGTGGACTATGCCACGGCGGATGGTACTGCCACCGCGCCTGGTGATTACACTGCCATCAACGGCACCCTGATCTTCCTCAACGGAGAGACCAGCAAGACAGTCACACTGACTCCCATCAATGACACGACTTGGGAGCCGAGTGAAGATTTCACCCTGACCCTCTCCAACCCGGTGGATGCATCCCTGGGCCTGGCCACTGCCACGGTGACCATCAGCGATGACGATACACGGACTTCAGGCACTCTGGCCCTGAGCAGCGCTACCGCAACCCTGTCGGGGAGCGGCCCCGCTATCACACTGACGGTAGACCGCACCGGCGGCTCGGATGGTACGGTAACCGTTGACTATGCCACGGCAGATGGCACTGCCACCGCAGCCGGTGACTACACGGCTATTAGTGGTACGCTGACCTTCCTCGATGGCGAACTGAGCAAGCCCCTGACCTTGACCCCGACCGGCGATACCGTTTGGGAGCCGAGTGAAGGCTTCACCCTTAATCTCTCCAACCCGGTGGAAGCATCTCTGGGTCTGGCCGCTGCCACAGTGACCATCACCGATGACGACACCCGCAATGCAGGCACCCTGGCCCTGAACAGCACTACAGTGACCCTGCCGGAGAGTGGTCCTGCGGTGATTATGACCGTGAACCGCACTGGCGGCTCTGACGGCACGGTAAGCGTGGACTATGCCACGGCGGATGGTACTGCCACCGCGCCTGGTGATTACACTGCCATCAACGGCACCCTGATCTTCCTCAACGGAGAGACCAGCAAGACGATCCCGCTGACCCCAATCGATGATGCGACCTGGGAGCCAAGTGAGACCTTCACCCTGACCCTGAGCAATCCAGTGGATGCATCCCTGGGCCTGTCCACTGCCACGGTGACCATCACCGATGATGATCCACGCAGTGCCGGTACCCTGGCCCTGAGCAGCCCCACAGCAACCCTGTCGGAGAGCGGTCCCGCTATCACACTGACGGTAGACCGCACCGGCGGCTCGGACGGCACGGTATCCGTTGATTATGAAACAATGGATGGAACAGCTACAGCACCGGGTGACTACACGACAATCAACGGCACCCTGACCTTCCTTGATGGCGAACTGAGCAAGACTCTCACACTCAACCCAACCGGCGATACCGTTTGGGAACCGAGTGAGACCTTCACCCTGATCCTGAGCAATGCGGTGGATGCATCTCTGGGTCTGGCCACTGCGACAGTGACCATCACCGATGACGATACACGAAATGCAGGCACACTGGCTCTGAACAGCACTACAGTGACCCTGCCGGAGAGTGGCCCTGCGGTGATCATGACCGTGAACCGCACTGGCGGCTCTGACGGCACGGTAATGGTTGATTACGCCACGGCAGATGGTACCGCCACCGCGCCTGGTGACTACACGGCCATCAGCGGCACCCTGATCTTCCTCAACGGAGAGACCAGCAAGACAGTCACACTGACTCCCATCAATGACACGACTTGGGAGCCGAGTGAGGTCTTCACCCTGACCCTCTCCAATCCGGTGGATGCATCCCTGGGCCTGGCCACTGCCACTGTGACCATCAGCGATGACGATGCACGGACTTCAGGCACCCTGGCCCTGAGCAGCGCCACCGCAACCCTGTCGGAGAGCGGTCCCGCTATCACACTGACGGTAGACCGCACCGGCGGCTCGGACGGCACGGTATCCGTTGACTATGCAACAGTGGATGGAACAGCTACAGCACCCGGTGACTACACGGCAATCAACGGCACCCTGACCTTCCTTGATGGCGAACTGAGCAAGACTCTCACACTCATCCCAACCGGCGATACCGTTTGGGAACCGAGTGAGACCTTCACCCTGATCCTGAGCAATGCGGTGGATGCATCTCTGGGTCTGGCCACTGCGACAGTGACCATCACCGATGACGATACACGAAATGCAGGCACACTGGCTCTGAACAGCACTACAGTGACTCTGCCGGAGAGTGGTCCTGCGGTGATCATGACCGTGAACCGCACTGGCGGTTCGGACGGTACGGTGACGGTTGATTACGCCACGGCAGATGGTACCGCCACTGCGCCTGGTGACTACACGGCCATCAGCGGCACCCTGATCTTCCTCAACGGAGAGACCAGCAAGACAGTCACACTGACTCCCATCAATGACACGACTTGGGAGCCGAGTGAAGATTTCACACTGACCCTCTCCAATCCGGTGGATGCCACCCTGGGCCTGGCCACTGCCACAGTGACCGTCACTGATGATGATCCACGCAGTGCTGGTACCCTGGACCTGAGCAACGCTATCGCAACCCTTTCCGAGAGTGGTCCCGCTGTCATGCTGACTGTGGACCGCACTGGCGGCTCGGACGGTACGGTAAGCGTGGACTATGCCACGACGGATGGCACCGCCACCGCGCCAGGTGACTACACGGCCATCAACGGTACCTTGACCTTCCTTGATGGCGAACTGAGCAAGACTCTCACACTCAACCCAACCGGCGATACCATTTGGGAGCCGAGTGAGACCTTCACCCTGAGCCTCTCCAACCCGGTGGATGCTACCCTGGGCCTGGCCTCCGCCACGGTAACCATCACCGATGACGATGACGGGGTTGCACCGGTCATCACAATTCAGGAGCCGGTGATTTCCGTTCCCTCAACGGGACCGTTCACTTCGGTTGATTTAGGAGTGGTGACAGCGCTGGATGATGTTGATGGTGTTGTGACTCCTGTGGCCGATCTAACCGGGCCGTTTGCGCCGGGACGTCATCTGATCACCTGGCGCGCTATGGACAGCAGTTCAAATATGGCCTCTGAAGTCCAGACTGTTGATGTCCTGCCCATGGTCAATTTCGGTATCGACCAGCTGGCAAATCCGGGATCGACGGTTGATATCCCCGTCTTTCTCAACGGCGATGCGCCCGAGTATCCGGTAGTGATCGACTATCAGATCACGGACTTCGACGCAGCCGGGGGGACAGTGGCGCAAACTGCTGGATCAGTAAACATCGCCGCCGGCGCAGTGCCTTCCAATCAGGCGAATATTCAATATCTGATTCAGAATGCCGGTGTCGCCAAGGTAGAGGTTACGTCGCTGAATACGGGTGCCAATGCCACCTTCGGTGCGAATAACGTGCATACCATCAATGTGAATGTGACAGAGATGAACCTGCCTCCTGTGGTCAGCATTACCGGATCGCAGAACAATACGACCACAGCCACGGTATTTGCTGATGCGGGCCAAGTGACAGTCACTGCCGTAGTGAACGATCCTAATCCGGCTGACACCCACGTTTACGACTGGAGTCAAAGCGATAACGGACTGGCTCTACAGTTTGGAGCGCAACCCAATACCGTTGTCTTTGATCCGTCGGGTTTGATTGAGGGAGTCTACAAGGTGGTGGTCAGTGTGACCGATTTCGCCGGCGATACCACCACGGTGGATAAGTCGGTCAGAGTGCGTGCATCTGCCCTGATTTTCGACGACGACGGTTCCGACTCCGACAGCGATGGTGTCAGCGACTTTGATGAAGGCGATGAAGATGAGGATGAAGACGGTATCCCGGATTATCTCGATCCCCATGACGACGACTATATCCTCGCCGGTCAGAATGGAGATCCTGATGACTTCCTGCTGATCACAGAGCCTGGTCTTAAGCTGGAACTCTCCGAGGAGAAGATCAGAGATGAAGACTACTCTGCCGATCTGGATGAGCAGGAGTTCATCGATAGGGAGAACAGTTCCGGTGGTGGCGTCGGAGATCCTCAGGATACCCACGCTCATGTGGGCGGCATCTTCGAGTTTGAAATCGAAGGACTTGCCTATGTCGGTCAGTCGGTACGTATCGTCATACCTGTCCATGAGGCGATTCCCGCCAACGCGGTCTACCGCCTCTATACCGATGATGAGGGTTGGCACGACTTCGTGGTCGATGACAGAAACAGCGTCTCCTCAGCACCGGGAGAGTTGGGAATTTGCCCGGCTCCGGGGGATGTGACCTACATTGCTGGACTGCATGAAGGGCGCTTCTGCGTACAACTGCTGATAGAGGATGGAGGGCGCAATGATGCTGATCGTCGTGCCAACGGCGAGATTGAGGATCCCGGTGGCGTTGCCATCGTGCCCACTTCGACACCCACGACGCCCCAGACCTCTTCGGGTGGCGGTGGTGGCATCGGAGGCTGGTTATTGGTCTTGCTGCTAGGGGTATGGTTAAGGAACATCAGGAGAGAGTCGATGACAGGAATCAGATTGAGTGCGGTAAAGCTGGTGGGCGGCGGATTCAGGACGTTACTCCTGGCTGGGTTATTGAGTGCTGGCATGGTCTCCACAGTGTCATCGGCAAACGGCCTGCTCTCTCTATACGAAGCGAGTGCGGATAGTGTCGCTGCAACCCTGAAACCGGACTGCGCCTTTCACGCACAGGGGGAGGCGGCTGACAAAGAGCGTGAATTCCCCACTATCGTCGGCGGTGTTAGGAGCGAGGAAAATCAACTGCGATATCGTCAGGTTATCGCAAGTTCCAAGGGCTACAGACGTTCAGAGCATAACTACCGGATGCCGGAGCGTAAGCTGGTCTCCATGGATGGTCAGGCCACATCACTTGCCACAGAACTGGAGGGTGACAAGCCGGTGATGCTGAATTTCATCTTCACCACATGCACCACTATCTGTCCCGTGTTGTCGGCAACCTTTAGCCAGGTTCGGGAGTCGTTGGGAGCCGAGAGCCGGAATGTGACAATGGTTTCGATCTCCATCGATCCGGAATATGATACGCCGGAGAGACTGAATGAGTATGCCCGTCTCTATGGAGCGGATGATCAATGGCGGTTTTTGACCGGCCGGGTTGAAGATATCATCGCTATCGAGAAGGCTTTTGATGCCTACCGGGGTACGAAGATGAGTCACGAACCCCTGACCTTCCTGCGGGCTGATGGAGATTCACCCTGGGTCAGGATTGAGGGAATTGCCAGTGCTGACGATATCGTCAAGGAGTATGAGCAACTGGTTTTACGTTGAAGAAGCCGCGAGATAACTTTTCTTGATGTATAAACCAACGCTGTTTTTTTCGCTGGGCTTGCTACCGCTATTACTGTTGATTCAGGCCCAATTTGTTTTGGCTGACGATGTGGATCCGAGAGAACTTGGCCGCAGGATGTTCTTGGAGGGGGTGCTGCCGTCTGGGAAGTCGATGACCGCTTATATTCAGGGTGACGTCAAGGTTACCGGCGAACAGGTCAGGTGTGGCGCCTGCCACCGGCGTAGCGGCATGGGTTCCAGTGAGGGACAGCAAGTGGTGCCGGCAGTTACCGGTAAACTGCTCTATAACCCGTTACGAATCCCCACCAGCCGACCGCCCGCTGCACCGACATTGCGACCAGCCTACGATGACGAGACGCTGAAGGCAGCCCTCCTCAGAGGGGTCGATGCCAATGGTGCTGCGCTGGATCCCAATATGCCCCGTTATCTGCTGACGGAAGGGGAACTTGATGTTCTGCTCGGATACCTGAAGGGGTTGTCCAGTGAACCTTCACCTGGCGTCACCGAAACCGAGGTCCATTTTGCGACCATCGTATCCGACAGGCTACCGAAAGCGGATCGCAAGGCGTTGCTTGATGTCATGCGGGTTTTCTTCCAGCAGAAAAACACCGAAACCCGATACGAGAGTAAACGCTCAGCCAACCCGCCCTGGCACAAGAAATGGATCATGGGTAACTATCGGAAGTGGCGTCACCACGTCTGGGAACTCAAAGGCGAGGAGAGCACCTGGCCGGAGCAACTGGCTGCACACTATCGCAGCCAGCCTGTCTTTGCGGTGATCAGCGGCGCGGTCAACGGAGACTGGCGGCCGATTCACGACTATTGCGAGGCTGAACAACTGCCATGTCTCTTTCCGACTACCGATCTTCCGGTGGATTCTGATCAGGATTTCTACTCCCTCTATTTTTCAAGAGGCGTGATCCTGGAAGGGGAGGGCGTGGCTCGTTATCTGCTGAATGCAGAGCCGGAAAGGAAAAAGATCGTCCAGCTCTATAATGGCACTGACCGATTGTCGAAGTCGGCCGCCGAAGCCTTTGCAACTCAGTTGGAAAAGGCGGGTGTCGTTATTACGTCTATCGATGTGGATGCAGGGGGTGGTGATGTGGACTCGATCTCCGCGAAAGGCTGGGCGGGAAGCGTGGCCGTTCTCTGGTTGTCCCATGAAGCCCTGCAGCCATACCAGCCCTGGCTGGAAGGTAAAAATGGACCTGAACAGATCTATCTCTCTACCACCCTCTACCGGGACCGGGCCAGTAGCCTGTCTGAGGGGTTGAAGGAGAGGACCCGATTTGTTCATCCCCATGAATTACCGTCCCGCATGCGGCGGTTGCTTGTCAGGTCAACGGGATGGTTTCGGGCAAAGCGGATCTATGCGTCAGATCATCAGCGGATTCAGGCAAACGCTTTTTTCGCGCTCAAGGCCGCCGGCGACGCCATGACACATATTCGGGGTTACTTCTTCAGGGACTACTTCATCGAACGCATCGAACACATGGTCGATAATGCCCCGTATACCTCGGTCTATCCACGCATCAGCCTTGCCCCGGGGCAGAGATTCCTCTCCAAGGGGTACTACATCGCCAGGGTGGCTGCGGGTGAACGGGGTCGGCTTGTACCGATCATGGAGTGGGGTGCGCCCTGATTCTCACTGCAAAGCGCAGTATCTCTTTAGCCCATGCTGGATATAGCGATACTGTGTAGGATGCTGGTGAGGAACGAACCGCATCATTCGCGACAGATGCGCATCGCTACGCTCAGTACATCTTATAATTCCTTGTTTCCGGTACTTTTGTGGGGTAGCTGGAAGTTACAAAACGCGTAGCATATGGATGAAGGCACGTTGAGGGGTGTCAGGGTGTCGCTCCATCTTCTGCAGGGTCTGAAGATTTGCTTTGACGATCCATTTTCCGCTCTTGCCCTTTGCAGGCTTGGTTGATGCCGTCTCCAGCTGTTTCGATATCGTCGGGATGGAGGCTCTCAGCTTTGCTGCAATCAGTGCCGGGTAGAGGCTCGCCGTCCCCATCGGCTGGAATGGAACCATCGGGATCGACGGAGGATTGCAGTTCGGTGCCCTCGTTTGGCTTCAACAGCTCATCACCGTTGATATCCAATACACCAAGAAAATTGCCGATGGAGAAGCTGAAAGATCCTGCCTGTCCCTTGCCCCCGTCGGCTTCTTGTGCCGTGCCGCCGGCTGCAATGCGGCTCTGTGTCCCGACGCTTCCGCTGGTGGAACCGCCGGAAAGACCGCCGCTTACGCCGGCACTGGAGAGCCCGACGCCGGGTTGGGCGTCGTCGTCACTGATTCTGATCAGGGTTGCGGAGGTCTGTCCCAGTGCAGACCCGCTGGAGGGATTATAGAGCGTCAGGGAGAAGGTCTCGGTAGACTCGAAGGTGCCGTCATCCAGAACCTCCACCTCAAACGTGCGGCTGTTCGTTCCCCCAAGAAAGGTAAGGGAGCCGTCTATCTGGGTGAAATCGTTCCCTTCCACGGCGCTGCCGGCCGCACTCTTGTAATACACCGAGTAGGAACCTGAACTGTCCCCCAGGCGCTGTACCGTGACTTCGACTCGCCCGTCAGACTCAGTAACATTGTACTGGGAGGCGGAGAAGGTGAAGGTCGGCAAGGTCTCTCCGGCGTCATCATCCAACAGGCTTACCGTGGACGTAGACGAGACTCCCAGCGTGGCTCCGCCGGTGGCATTTGAAAGGATCAGATCGAACGTTTCGTTACCTTCGTATGTGTCGTCGTCCAGCAGGTCTACCGAGATCGAGGTGCTGGTTACGCCCTCTTCGAAGGTCAGGGTGCCTGTTTTTGGCTCAAAATCGCTCCCCGCTGTCGCCGATCCACCTTGGGTGGCGAAATCAACAGTGATTCGGCCTGAGCTGCCGCCCAGACGCAGGACGTTGAGAGTGACTTTGGGATGGCTCTCGTTGACCGCATAGGATAAGGCCTCGAACACAAGGCTCCCGGGGCCGTCGTCATCCAGGATGGTGACTGGGACACCGCTGCGTCCACCCAACACTGCCCCTCCCTGGGGATTGTAGAGGGTGACCTGGAAACCCTCATCCATTTCGTCTTCGCTATCGTCCAGAATGGTTATGTCAAAACTGCGGGCGGTCTCTCCGTCGCTGAAAACCAGGGTGTCGACTCTTTCCAGGTAGTCGTGGCCCAAACCGCCGATGGCAGAGATGTCGCTGGTCTGAAAGTCAACGGAGACCTCGCCTACACTGCCACCAATGCGGTATAGGGTCAGGGTCAGGGTTTTCGTTGTTTCGTCGATGCTGTATGCCTTCTCCCCAAACATCAGGATGCCGGCCCCGCTCAGGCCGAGATCGTCGATCAGCCAGTCATAGGCACCGGCGACATTGAGCAGCCCATAGCCGAAGTCTCCGTCTGCGCCGATCGGGCCAATATCGATAGAGGATTCCAGCAGCGAAGTTTCGAGCTGGGAGACGGTGGCAGAGGGGAAGGCGCTCTTGAGAAGTGCGATAGCCCCGGCTACATGGGGTGCAGCGAAGGAGGTGCCGGAGACTACGTTATAGGTGAGCGGCAATCTGTCGGCAGTAAAGATATTCTCACCGGGTGCGACCAGTTTGGGAAAGGTCCCGCCGTCGCAGGCTCCGGGACCCCGGCTGCTGGAAATAGCGACGTCGTTATAGCTATCCACTGAGCCGACGGAGACTACAGTGGGATCGTTGGCCGGACTGATACTCGACTCGGCATTGGGTCCGAAATTGCCCGCTGCGAAGATAACCGAGATGTCAGCCTCTTTCAGTAGCCGGATGTCTTCGGCGAACTCCTGGTAGCATTCGTTGATCGTGTTGGCGAAACCCCAGGAGTTGTTGACCACATCCGGCGCATCGTCTGTAGTGGGATCGCCGTCGGGATCCAGCATCCACTGAAACGCCTGGTGGATCGCGCTTAGTGTTGCCTGGTTGGTGTCGTCAAAGATTCGGGCGGCGATCCACTCGGCTTCGGGAGCGGCGCCAATCTGGTAACCGCTGGCGTCGCCGCCAAGAATCACGCCGGTGGCCTGGGTGCCATGACCGGTAAAGTCCACCGGCAGATTGTGCTGGCCGTAAGGATCGAACCAGCTATTGTCACCGCCTCGCCAGTTATCGATCAGGTCTGGGTGATTCATGTCGACGCCGGAGTCCATGACCCCAACCAC
Organism: gamma proteobacterium endosymbiont of Lamellibrachia anaximandri; assembly: GCA_016756855.1. Lineage (GTDB taxonomy): Bacteria > Pseudomonadota > Gammaproteobacteria > Chromatiales > Chromatiaceae > QGON01. The sequence goes on from JAESPD010000023.1 coordinate 35,498, forward strand.
GATCCCCTGCCCTTCGAGTCCTGTCTCCCAAAGCGACACCGCGTTGATACTCTCCAGGTTCCACAAGGGGAGTCCTGAGATGCGGTTGCCCTCGGGGGCGGCCAGAGTATAGACGGTATCGATAGAAATACGCTCCACGCCGGGCAGGGCCGCCATCTCCTCGATCAGGTATACCGGGATCTCTCCTGCCATGGCGTTGATGGCCCATAGCGACTTCAGTGGCCGTGGCTCCCTCTTCTCCTTGAGAAAGCGTCTGAGCAGACGATTGGCCCGGCGCGCCTTACGCTTCATGGTATCGACAATCAGCGCCCTTTTGGCATGTTGCCGTTTAACCCGGTGTCCCCGTCTACCTTCCTGGCGATCAGCGCCGAGGAGTGTTTTTACCTCTTTTCGAAGTGCACGGATATTCAGTTTGTCGCTAAACTGGATGATTACCGGCAGATCCCCGTTAGAGCGGGCGGCGGTCTGAGAACTTTGCAGGACTGGGGTGAGCGTGGCTGCTGGAATAGAGGGCGCCACCAGCCACAAGAGCAGCAGCAGGTTGAGTGGGGGGATGGATGTAATCCGCAAAACCATGGTTTACGACTTTTCGCGCCTATGTGGCCCGAGATGGGTGATGGGCGGGAATGGTGCTTTCACCCTTTTGTGACCCATCTCTAACGGGAAAAAAGTGCCTGAGTAGGGATTATAGGCAGTGGGTGAGTGAGTTTTTATACCGCCAACTACTACTTGTCGGTACGTGTTTCTACTACTTGGCCCACGAGCAAAAAGGATTGGCGCGAACCCAGGTTGAACAGGTCAGCGTGAGAGGCGGAACATATCGAGCCACTCTGACCCGGATCCTGTCTGCTCCAGCCGTTCGACGATGGCAGTGTGGTTATTGAGTCGGGCCAGATCAATTGCCTTTTCGCGTTTTTTATTTCTCAGATTGGGATTGGCATTGCCGACAAGCAGCCGCTTGATGACTGCCTGGTGTCCCTCCCGCGCCGCGAGCATCAGGGCCGAGTCGCCGTTGTGGTTTCTCCGGTCGGGATTGCTGCCCTTTTGCAGCAGCATCCCGACGATCTTTTCGTGTCCGAGGTGGGATGCCATCATCAGCGCCGTATTGCCGGTATTACCTGTCTGGTCGAGGTTGCTGTTGTCCTTGATCAGAATCCCAACCATGCCTGTTTCTCCCCGGGATGCTGCGAGGATTAGCAGAGTCTCTTTCTGCCGATATTGGCGATGGAGATTAGTTTTCTTTGCCGATAGCAGTTTCAGACCCTCCAGGGTTCCCAGTTTGGCTGCGAACCAAAGGGCATCGTGCCCAGTGTCGTTGACGTTACCGGGATTGGCCTTGGCATCCAGCAGCATTCGGATAAAGTCAGCCTCTTCCATGCCGGCGGCGAGCATAAGAGGGGTTGTGCCGTCTCGTTTCCTGCTATCGGCCGTTGCACCATGACCGAGCAGTAACGAAACAATATCCCGATGCGCGTTTGTCACCGCCGCATGTATCGGCGAGGTGCCGTCATTCAGTGCCGTATCAACCTTTGCGCCTCGGGCGAGCAACTCCCGTACAATCTTGATCTGTCCTTTTTTTGCCGCATGGAATAGGGGGGTGGCGCCCTCTTCGGTGGCGATTTCGGGATTGGCCCCTGCATTCAGCAGTCGCTGCACGATTTTCATCTGTCCCTGCCAGGCAGCCCGGGCGAGGGCGGTAAGGCCTTCGGGATCCTGGGCGTTGATGTCGGCACCCTGTTTCAGCAGGGCGTCGACCAGGGAGTCGCTGCCGCGCCAGGCTGCGATATTAAGGGTTGGCCAGCCTGCAAAGGGTTGTTCCTCTCCCGCAACCATCAGGCCGTCAGAGAAGGCGGAGAGTTGCGGTGTCCGCTTACTGACGCGCTGCTTGGTTTGGGTGGGGGGGGTTATACCAGCCTGTTCCAGTTGGAGTACCACTTTTTGGTGTTTCCGCTGCCAGGCCAGTTGCATGGCTGACTGCCCCTTTTTGTTGTCGGCTCTTGGGTTGGCACCCCGTTTTATTAACAGCGTTGTGATGGCAGTCAGCCCCTTGCCGGCGGCAAGGATCAGTGCGGTATTGCCTGCCGGATCCCGCTGCTCGATGTCGGCGCCGGCATCGAGCAGCAGGCGGGTCTCTTCAAGCCGGTCTAGACGGACGGCGGTATGCAGCGGTGTGTTGCCCAGTCTGTCTCCGATGGAGATATCGGCACCCATTTTCAACAGTTCGGCGACAGTTTGTGTATGTCCGTTGAGTACCGCCGAGTAGAGGGCGGTGCGCAGATCTGAGTCGGTGGCGTCGATATCTGCGCCTTGCCGCAGGAGTTCACGCACAAGCCCCAAGTCGCCTGAAGCCGATGCATCGATCAAGCGTGCAGAAATACCTTCACCATTTTTTGCGGCCATGCTTGCGGTGAGTTGTTCAACCTTTCGCTTAGCCTGGCGATGCCCCTGTTCCGCTGCCGACTGGTACCAGCGCAGGGCCTGTTCCCGGTCGGTGGAGACTCCCCAGCCATATTCATAGAGATTGCCCAGGTTGTATTGGGCTTTGGCAAAACCCTGCTCTGCTGCCTTGCCGAACCAGAAGAAGGCCTTGGAAAAATCCTTTTTTACCCCTTTTCCGGCCCGGTACATGCCGGCAACGGCGTATTGAGCCTTCGCATCTCCGGCCTCAGCCAGTTGCTCGTAGATCTCGACCGCTTTCTCGAATTGGCGCATCCGCACTGCGGTCCGCGCCTCCTCCAGTGTCTCCGCAGCAACCGACAGGGGCATGATGGAGAGCAGAAGAGAGCAGAGCAGGGTAACGGTTAAACCCGGGAAATGCCGGAGACTGCGATCATGCGGTGCCATGTTTTGTGTCGACTTCTACGCCTATCTGTTTTAGGAATCCGGTCGGCAGGATACCGCCGGCGCAGACGATGGCCGCATCGTTAGGTATCTCGATGAGGTCTTTCTGTTGTTCAATGGTGACATGTTTCTCGGTGAATGACTTGATGTTTGAGTTCATCAGGACCTGCAAGGTTCCATTCTCATCTGCGGTTTCCACTTTCTGCCGGTTTTTCTTTTTGGCCCGGGAGAAGGAGCCGCTGCGGTAGGAGAGGGTGACCGTAGTCCCCGGCTGTTCCGCGATGGAGGTGGCAGCCTCCAGGGCGCTGTCACCGCCACCCACCACCAGGACGTGTTCTCCACGGTATTGTTCCGGGTCAATCAACCGATAGACCACCTTGCTCTGTTCCTCCCCTGGAACGCCGAGTTTGCGTGGAGTGCCACGCCGGCCGATGGCTAGCAATACCTTGAGTGTATTGTACTCGCCCTTCGAGGTGGTGATCCGGTATCCAGTCTTGCCGTTAGGCTCGATATTTTCCACCTTCTCCTGGTAGTTGATGTGGATCCCGGTCTCCTTTTCCACCCGGCTCCAGAATTCGAGGAGTTCCTCCTTAGTGGTTTCGGTAAACTTTACCTTGCCCACCAAGGGAAGTTCCACCGGTGCCGTCATCACCAGTTTGCCACGGGGAAACTGAAACACAGTGCCTCCCAGAGAATCCTGCTCCACCACCAGGTATTTCAAGCCCAATTCGTGGGCCCGAAGCGCGGCGGAGAAACCCGCCGGGCCGGCCCCCACGATGACAATGTCGTAGTCATGGGAGTGGTGCTTGTCGTGGCCTTCCATCAGTGCATCGAGCGCCTTGTATCCCTGTTCGATGGCGTTGCGGATCAGCCCCATGCCTCCCAGCTCCCCGGCGATGAAGATGTCGGGCATGGTGGTTTCAAAATTGGGTTTGAGCACCGGGATATCGACCCCCCGCCGTTCGGTGCCGAACACCAGGGTGATGGCATCAAAAGGGCAGGCGATTTTGCAAGCGCCATGGCCGATACAGTTGGTGGGGGCGATCAGCTTGGCTTTGCCGCCGATCAGTCCGAGAACAGGATGGTTGTTCTGTTCGGGGCAAGCGATGACGCAGGTGCCGCAACCCATGCACCGTTTGGGATCTATCACCGGATGCAGGGAGGCAGGCTCGGTCAGACCGGCTTCAGATTCCTCTTGCCAGATTGAGTGGCTGTGGCGATGTTTAAGCTTCTTCAGACCCAGGTAGATGCCCCAGATCAGAAGCAGTGGGGGCAGGTAGTAGCTGAGGAGCAATACGGACTCTTTCATATTTTAGCGTAGCTGTAGGGCGGTTACGATGTGATCGGCAGTTTGATGAAAATATTGAATAATCATATACGAGGCGAAGTCGTAATGAGCGGAACTATGTTGAATTCTGTACAAAGGGGGTCAGGAATTAAGGGGTTTTGTGGAAGCTATGTGATTGTCCCAGGTTCTTGCCGGCAAGCATCAATTTGCGGGTGGTGCTATACATCGGCAAGATAGGGCGGGAGACAATTCTCCCTGTCAGGGTGAATTGTGGCAACCGCTTGGTTTACACTTTTCTCTCGATCGGCTGTCAAAAAGTAACGATTAGTGGGAGACGATACCTTTATTCAATGCATAAGTGGTAAGCGCCGATGCATTGTGAAGATCGAGTTTCTTCATCAGATTGGCCCGGTGTTTTTCCACTGTTTTTATACTGATACAGAGGAATTCTGCCATGCTCTTGTTGGTGTGTCCCTCCGCCACCAATTTCAGGATCTGTTTCTCACGCTTGGTGATGGTGTCCCATTCGGTCGCAGGTTCAGAATTCTTTTGACCGACCAGATAACCCTGTACAACTTTGTCGGTGATGTCGGGGCTGAGGTAGGTCTTGCCATTCATTACCCGCTCAACCGCAACCAGGAGTTCAGAATGGGTTGCATCTTTGAGGATATACCCATTAGCGCCCGCATTCAGGCTTGCCAGGACATACTCCTCCGCATTGTGGACGGTTAATACCAGGATCTTTGTCTCAGGAAACCTTTTACGTATCTCCTGCACGGCGTCCATCCCGTTCATGCTGGGCATACTCAGATCCATGATCGCCAAGTCCGGTTTCTTGTCCGCGACACAGCGTATGGCTTCGCGTCCGTTCTCCGCTTCTCCGACAACGCTGTAATCTGTAGTGCCTTCCAGCAGCGATTTTAATCCTGCCCTCAGAATTGTATGGTCTTCAGCGATAATGACTCGTAATTGTTTTTCCATGCACCCCCCACGCGCTGCAATAACGGAATTTAGTACTTGAATCACTGGGCGAAAACGCCCCCCTTCTACCCGATCCTCAAGTTGGCGGAATTGCCTGTATTCCTTATGCACTAGGGATTATAGCCAAACTTTCTCCGGATTCATTCGACGATATTACGCAGTTTGCTGTTCAGTGCAGCCATGATAATAGGGTGTTAACTAGAAATATACATGTTCGTAGTTCCAATATTAAGGTAAGTCATTGTTTATCAGTAATATGCTGGATGTACTATTGGCTACTCCCCCAGAAGGAAACTACGGTGTTTACCTACCTATTAAATCCATCTTTTTCGATTGGGAAACTAGGAGATTTTCACTCTGATCTTGCCCAATATTACCGGCAGTTATTATTTTTCTATCACCTAAATTTTCACTGATAGAGAAGAAAAGCTAAGAGGTGCTGGAAGATGACGGGAATTGGTAGACCGGAAAAGGTCAATGATGATGCGACAGCGGTGGCGTTCTATACGATCGCCGCGCTTTTACTCGTATGTGTCGTCGTTGTGGTCATTTATTACTCTTTTGAGAATACCGCAGCTGTACCTGTTACCACTGCAGAGGCGCAGACGTTGATATTCGAGGATTCGGGGTGCACATGATGCGCTATTTAGATCCAAATACTGCTTATCGATAGGTATTTTCTCTGTTTGGTCTGGGGTCGTAGCGGGAGGGGCATGCAATCCTGGCCGAGTGGCTCACTCATCCTGCCAGTTCCGTGCGGTGTGGCGTTAATTTGCAATTTCTGCCTCAGATAGACGCTGTCGCCCATGAACAATGCGAACTGTTTCATGTTTCTGCACTGCACAGCAATCATGGTGTGATCAACGGCTCATGTTTTGGGATTTGTTGCCGATCAGGTGTAGGCAGGGAAGATCGGGTCCGTTACAATTTAATCGTAAATTGGTAAAAAATTCCCAATATTGACGGTGGATTTTTCGGGCAGCCGAATCGGCGTCGCCAAAAAGGCGGTTTCTACACAGAAGCAAGGCGCTATCGATATGGAAACACCAGACAATTATAGACAGGCGAAGTCGCAATGAGTGGAATTGTGTTGAATTCTGTGAAACAGACGGAAAAAAAACGGGCTGCGGCCGACGGTAGCGATGTGCTGCCGGAAAATGGTCAGTTTTCAAGTTTTGGGGGCTGGTTACTTACGCTAATTATTACGTTAGTGCTCTATTCGGGCTGGATCAACCGCGATGAACTGATCCTGACGCCTGAAGAGGGATTGGGGTATGCGCTCGGCATCGTCGGCGGAAGCATGATGCTGTTGCTGTTGCTCTATTCGTTGCGTAAACGGGTTGGGTGGATGAAGCGAATGCTTACCGTGAAATTCTGGTTTCGTTTCCATATGTTAATGGGTGTGCTCGGCCCGACTCTGGTAATGCTTCACAGCAATTTTCATCTCGGTTCGCTCAATGGCCGGGTGGCCTTGTTCAGCATGATTACCGTGGCGATCAGCGGTCTGGCGGGCCGTTTTGTCTATTCCAGGATCCACTACGGCCTGCATGGCGGCAAAATCAAATTCGACAGACTGAAATCGGATTCCGAACTGTTGACCCGTAAGCTTGGCCGGTTGTTCGAACTGGCGCCAGGGACCAAAGAGCGTTTGGCTCGGTTCGAAGGACGGGTCGTCAACGTGCATGAAAGCCTGTTCAAGAGCTTCGTCAACTGGCTGCGTATCCGCTTCGAGGCCCCTTTACTCTACAGGCACATCCAAAGGGAGTTTAACCGGCAGTTGAAGCAGTCTGCCCAAGAGTTGGGTTGGAAGCCACAGCGAACCCGCAGCTATAGAAAAACAGTGCGGTTGCTCATCGGTACGCACAAGCGTGCTTCGGTTCGTATTCTTGAGCTGCATTTTTATGAGCGCCTCTTTTCCCTGTGGCATGTCCTGCATCTGCCGCTGTTTTTCATGATGTTGGTGACTGGAGTCATCCATATCTATGCAGTCCACACTTACTGAGAGAGAGCCTTGACCGGTTCTGTGACACTGTTTTGCGGCTTCCACATACCTTTATTTTGCTGATGTTTGCTCTCGTCCCAAATACAACCGTCCACGCCTTCGGGGTTTTCGATCGTCTGTTGATGCCCGGTGACGTGATCGAGGGGCATGCGGCGTTCGAGGATGAGTGTGAAAAATGCCACGAAAAACTTGAACAGAAAAGACAGAGTCAGCTCTGCCTTGGTTGCCATGACCACGAAAATATCGCCAGTGATATTAAGCTGAAGGAGGGTTACCACGGCCGCAAGGCGCAACCCGACAAGGTTTCCTGCAAGCACTGTCATACTGACCACAAGGGGCGCGGCGCCCGGGTAGTATTGTTCGATGAGGGCTCCTTTTTACACGAAGCGGCGGATTTCAAGTTGAGGGGGCTGCACAAACAGGTTCCCTGCAACGCCTGCCATGAACAGGGCAAAAAGTATTTAGTAGAGTTTTCCTTATGTGTCGATTGCCACAAGGAGGCTGATCCCCATCGCGGCGGTCTGGGTGAGAAGTGCGATAAATGTCATGTGGAGCGTGGTTGGAAGCATTTCGATTTCGACCACAACAAAGACACCGAATATAAGCTCGAAGGCAAGCACCTGGATCTCAAGTGCAAGCTCTGCCACCCCGGTGAGCGTTACAAGAAGACACCCAAGGAGTGTCATCTTTGCCATCAGATCAATGACATCCATGGCGGGCAGTTTGGTGAAAAGTGCAAGGAGTGCCACACCACCGAGAAGTGGAACGAAGTCAGGTTCGATCACGACCGCGATACCAAATACAAGCTGCAATACCGGCATCGCAAGCTTGCTTGCAACAGTTGCCACAAGGAGCCTCTGTACAAGAAAAAACTGGAAAAGGATTGTTACGCCTGCCACCGCCTGGATGACGTGCATCGAGGTGTAAACGGCAAGGAGTGTCAAAACTGCCACTCCACCAAGGGGTGGGCTGAGATTGGTTTTGATCACGCAAAAGATACTAAATTCATCCTTGACGGCCGCCATACAAAATTACCTTGTGAGGCCTGTCATACCTCTGCGCAGAAAGAGAAACAGGCGCTGGGAACCACCTGCATCGCCTGTCATGTCGATGATGACGTGCATAAGGAGCAACAGGGCAAGGCATGTGTCCGGTGCCACAACACTGATGGTTGGGACGCGAAAGTTTTTTTCGACCATGACCTGACCCATTTCCCCTTGATCGGCCAGCACAACGTGCTGGCCTGCGAAGAGTGCCATCTCTCCAGCGAATACAAGGATGCGAAGACCGAGTGCGTCGCCTGTCACACCGGTGATGACTCGCACGATGGGCGTTTGTCGGAGCAATGTGAAACGTGCCATTCGCCGAACGGATGGACGCTATGGATGTTCGATCACAATGCTCAAACCGAATTTAAGCTCGAAGGCAGCCACGAAGGGCTGAACTGCCACGCCTGCCATCGGGAAAAAATCTCGGACAAAAAGCTGGGCCAGAGTTGTTACAGCTGTCATCGGCAGCAAGATAAACACCGCGGAGCCTACGGCAGAAAATGCAAACGCTGCCATAACAGCGACTCCTTCAGCGAAGTGAAAATGAAATGATTATTGCGATAAACGCAAACGGTGAGACTAGACTAATGGCAAAGGTAAAACTGATGAGAAGCAGATCGATCGGCAGAATGGTGACGATGCTGCTCCTTACCCTCTCCCTGACAGCATTTCAGACTGTTTGGAACAGTACATCCGCTGCGGAGTCCTTCGATCATTTTATGACCGGTTTTCCCCTGACTGGTGGACACAAGCGGGTCGAGTGCGAGCAGTGCCACACCAATGCCATTTTCAAGGGGACGCCCACCCGTTGCGCGAGTTGCCATAATGGCGCCCGGGCGGAGGGCAAGGGAGCGAACCACATAAAGAGCGAAGATACCTGCGATAACTGCCATACCTCGTCAACCTGGCGGGTAGCCCGTTTCGATCACGGCAGTGTCACAGACGCATGTGAACGTTGCCACGACGGGGGCAAAGCTGCGGGCAAGACGGTTGCCCACATAAGCACTACCAACAACTGTCAGTTCTGTCACTCGTCTTTCAGTTGGCGCAAGGTGCGTCGGGTCGACCATGTTGCGGTTCTTGGCGCCTGTACCAGCTGCCATAACGGAAGTAGCGCACTGGGCAAGGGCGGCGACCACCCGCAGACCACTGCGCAGTGCGACACCTGCCACTCCACCGGTCGGTGGGGGATCGCCAAGCTCGATCACACCCAACTTGACACCGCTTCCTGTACACGTTGCCACAACGGCGCCAAGGCCACCGGCAAACCGGGCAGACACATCAGGACTACCGAACAGTGCGACACCTGCCACACGACCCAGACTTGGCGTGGCGGTGTCTTTGATCATGCCAATGTTGCCGGAACCTGTTCATCCTGTCACAACAGCGTCAATGCGTCGGGCAAGGGCGGTAAACACATCAAGACCAGTGCCCAGTGTGACACTTGTCATACGACTCAGACATGGCTTGGCGGCAGCTTTGACCATGCTGACGCAGCGGGTAGCTGCAGCTCCTGCCACAATGGGGCGAATGCCACCGGCAAGCACTCCTCGCACATTGTGACGACGGGGCAGTGTGACACTTGCCACACGACTCAGACATGGCTTGGCGGCAGATTCGATCACGCCAATGCAACGGGTAGCTGCAGCTCCTGCCACAATGGAGCGAACGCCGCCGGCAAGCACTCTACACACATAACAACGGTGGAACAGTGCGATACCTGCCACACCACGCAAACCTGGCGTACCGGCACCTTTGATCATGCAAATGTCACCGGCACCTGCACCTCCTGCCATAACGGCAGCAGCGCCACCGGCAAGCACGGCTCCCATGTGACCACAGCTTCCCAGTGCGACACCTGCCATATATCGACCAAGGCCTGGACCTCGGTCAACTTCAGGCACGAGAATGCCGCCGGCAGGTGCTCCAGCTGTCATAATGGTATTACTTCAGCCGGTAAGAGTGCCGGCCATGTGAATACTGCTGCCCAGTGTGATGTCTGCCATACCTCGGAGGCGAACTGGAAGAGCGTGCGCTTCGATCATGGGAGTGTGAGCGGTACTTGCTCAAGCTGTCACAACGGAGCCACGGCGACCGGTAAACACTCAAGCCATGTTCAGACCAGTGGCGAATGCAGTCGTTGTCATATCTCCAACTCGAATTGGACCAGCGTGCGTTTCGACCACGGTGCGGCAAGCGGTTCCTGCAACACTTGTCACAATGGGACGACGGCCACCGGCAAGAACTCCGGTCATGTGCAGACTACCGCCCAGTGCGATGCCTGCCACACATCCCAGACCTCCTGGAGCAGTGTGCGCTTTGATCACAGCAACGTGACCGGCAGTTGTGCAACGTGTCACAACGGTTCCACCGCTACCGGCAAGCGCAGTACTCACATCCAGACAACTGCTGCCTGCGATACCTGTCACACCACCACTACAACCTGGCTCGTGGGTACCTTCCGCCACGATGGCGTGTCAGGAACCTGTAGCAGCTGTCACAACGGCACATCGGCTACGGGTAAGCACTCCAGCCATGTCTTAACCACTGGCCAGTGCGATAGCTGCCATATATCGACCAACGCATGGAATACAGTACGCTTCGATCACGGCCTGGTCTCCGGCAGCTGTGCGAGTTGTCATAATGGCACCACGGCTACCGGTAAACACAGTGGTCATGTGCAGACGACTGCCGGTTGCGAAACCTGCCATATCTCACAGACGGGCTGGACCGCAGTGCGTTTTGATCACGCCGGAGTCTCCGGCAGCTGCGCGACTTGCCACAACGGTACTACCGCAACCGGCAAGCACAGCGCCCATGTGCAGACCACCGCCGGCTGTGAAACCTGCCATATCTCGCAGACGGGCTGGACCGCCGTGCGGTTTGACCACGCCGGAGTCACCGGCAGCTGCGCGAGCTGCCACAACGGCACCACTGCGACCGGCAAGCACAGTGGCCATGTGCAGACCACCGCTGGTTGTGATACCTGCCATATCTCGCAGACGGGCTGGACCGCAGTGCGGTTTGACCACGCCGGAGTCACCGGCAGCTGCGCGAGCTGCCACAACGGCACCACCGCCACCGGCAAAAACAGCGCCCATGTGCAGACCACTGCAGGCTGCGAAACCTGCCATATCTCGCAGACGGGCTGGACCGCAGTGCGTTTTGACCACGCTGGAGTCACCGGTAGCTGTGCAAGCTGCCACAACGGCACCACTGCCACCGGCAAGCACAGTGGTCATGTGCAGACCACCGCAGGTTGCGATACCTGCCATATCTCGCAGACGAGCTGGAGCGCAGTGAGGTTTGACCACGCCGGAGTCACCGGCAGCTGCGCGAGCTGCCACAACGGCACCACCGCCACCGGCAAGCACAGCAGTCATATCCAGACTTCTGCCGGTTGTGAAACCTGTCATATCTCGCAGACGAGCTGGACCGCAGTGCGCCTCGACCATACCGGAGTCACCGGGAGTTGTGCGAGCTGTCATAACGGCACCACTGCCACCGGCAAACACAGCAGTCATATCCAGACCACTGCCGGTTGCGATACCTGCCATATCTCGCAGACGAACTGGACCGCAGTGCGTTTCGATCACGGAGGAGTTACGGGAACTTGCCAGAGCTGCCACAACGGCACCTCCGCCACCGGCAAGCACAGCAGCCATGTCCAGACCACGGCGGATTGTGATAGCTGTCACCTTTCGCAAACCACCTGGACTTCGGTGCGCTTCGATCACAGCACGGTGACAGGTAGCTGTTCCACCTGCCACAACGGCAATCAGGCGGAGGGCAAGCACGCCGGTCATTTCCAGACCACGCAGCAGTGCGATAGCTGTCACCGTACCACCGGTTGGCTGCCGACCCTGGTCTATCGTCATAATTCGGGAAGTTATCCGGGGGATCACCGCGTTAACCTGGCCTGCACCACGTGCCATGCAAGTAACAGTCAGGTGGTGACCTGGCGTAACGCAGGTTATGCTCCCGACTGTGCGGGTTGCCACGCCGGGGATTATGAATCGGGTCCGCACAAGAAGCACGAGAACCCCGACCGCAAGTATACGGTTACCGAACTCCGTGACTGCAGCGGTCCATGTCATGTCTATACTGACAGTTCAATGACGACGATAAAGAAGTACAGACAGCGTGAGCACAGTGTGAGCGGAGGCTGGTGAATCCTCGTCAGGGGATTCATCGCCTCTTGGGGGTTGTATCGAACCAACATGTTTACAAAACAATAATAGACAAGGTATGTAATGAAAAAAATAGCGGGAAAGTTCTGGGCAGCCACTCTGTTGATGCTGCTGTCGCTATCGATAACCACCGGAGCTATGGCCAAGTCGCGGGTGATGGATCGGATCGATGCCGGGTTCGGGGAGGAGGAGAATCGAATCTCGATCTTTTTCAATCTCCCAGTGCGTGTGGTCAGCGATCTGGTGAACAGCGCCAGAAACGAGATTGCGATTCGAGTGAAACCGGTTGTCACCCCGGGTACGGAAGAGGAATTTCTCACCGGTGACGAGACCCTCTCCTGGAAGCCGAGCGCAGAAATCCCGCTGGAACGGGTCGTCTTCACCGGACAGCTGATCGGCAACTCCACCATGTTGCTCTCATTCTCTACCTCGGTTGGTGAGTATGAGATTACTCAGGGAAAAGGCTTTTTCTCGATTTCTGTGGTGCTGAAAAAGGAGAAAAAGGTTGAAAGCATAAAGCTTGAGGAGCCGAAGGGGGGGGCGCTGTTCGATGTGCCGCCCACGGAGATTCCTGCAGTCTCCGAACTTCCTGCTGTAGTGGTACAGCCGGGAGACAAGCCGGAATTCGTGGACGGAGATTTCGCCCTGAACCTGCATTCTCAGCAGCAGCCGATCGATTTCAAAAAGGTTGCGCCGGTGCCTGTGCCAACGGGACGACGGCTCTATACCACGCAGACGGAGGTCAACGACCAGCAGTGGTACCGGCTGCGTCTGGGTTTCTTCCGATCTGCTGCCGAGGCGGAACGGTTCAAAAAGGAGATCCGCCACTTCTATCCCAGTAGTTGGGTGGATCGGGTATCGGCCGAAGAGAAGGCCCGTATTCAGGGAGACACCAGTGCGCTACCGGAAGCGGGGGAGGCACCGCTGATGTTACCGAAACAGGAGGTGAAACCTGTTCCGGAACGGCTTGCCCGGATGATGGAGAAGGCCAGGGAGATCATGACCGCCCAGGATTATCCAAAGGCTATCCGCATGCTGACGGCGATCCTGGAGGAACCGGACAATCTATTTGCCAAGGAGGCGCTCGAATTACTTGGTCTGGCGCGGGAGCGCAATGGTCAGATTGCTCATGCCAAGGCGGAGTACCGCCGTTACCTGGAGCAGTATCCCGAGGGTCCTGACTCTGTGCGGGTGAACCAGCGTCTCGTCGGCCTGATTTCGGCGGCTGAGCAACCCAAGGATAAGCTGCGCGAGCCGACCCGGGCAGTTGTAGCCGAGCGGGAAGCGGAGTGGGAGATTTTCGGTAGTTTTTTTCAGTCTTATCAGCGGGACGGCATCGAGAGTGATTTTGTTGACGATGACGAGAGTGTCACCCGTTCTCAGGTCAATAACAGCATCGATCTGAGTGTGCGTCGTTCCAGTGCCGACGTCGACATGCGGGTGCAGTTGAACGGCTCCTATGACATCGATCTGTTGGACACTGGGTCGGGCAACCAGGAAGCACTGACCGATGCTTTTTTCGAGGTGGAACGACGCGCCGAGGGCGTGGTCGGGCGTTTCGGTCGTCAGCGCTTCCGTTCGAGCGGTATCCTCAACCGGTTTGATGGGGGGGTCATCGGTTATCAGTTCTCCGAGGACATCAGGCTTAACGTCTATTCGGGTATCCCGGTGGAGAAATCCAGCGATGTCTTTATTCGCGACGACAAGTGGTTCGTCGGCGGAAATGCAGAGTTGGCCTCACTCTTCTACGATATCGACTTCACCCTGTTCGCCATCGAGCAACGGGTCGATCACCTGGTGGACCGCAGGGCAGTGGGCGGTGAGGCACGCTATTTTGACGATCAACGCTCGTTCTTCGGCCTGCTGGATTACGATATCTTTCATAATCGGCTGTCGACCTTTCTGGCGCAGACCAACTGGACGCTGAACAGCGATACCCAGCTCTACTTCAATTATGACTATCGCACCAGTCCGATCCTGACCACTTTCAATGCACTGCAGGGGCAGACCGTAGAGACCATCGAAGAACTCGGCCAGACCTATACCGATGACGAGATCTACGCTCTGGCTGAGGATCGCTCTGCCCGAAGCCATGTGGTTTCTCTGGGTGGTACGCGCTCGCTGGCGGAAGATTTTCAGCTCAGTGGCGATCTCACCATCTCCAATGTGGGCGATACACCGGCATCAGGGGGGGTGGAAGCGACGCCTTCGACCGGGAATGAGTTTTTCTATACCCTACAGGTACTCAAGAATAATCTGTTGAAGGAGGGGGATATCGGCATCCTCAGCCTGCGCTATTCAGATGCCAATACCTCCAACACCTATTCCATCAGCGCCAACAGCCGTTACCCGATTACCAATCTCTGGAGAATCAACCCACGGCTCAATCTCTCGTACCGCGACAATAACGATGGTGGAACCCGTATCACTGCCGGCGGCACTCTGCAGGCGGACTACCGCTTCAGAAGCGACCTGGTGTTCGAGGTGGAGGGCGGCGGCAACTGGCATAAAGAGGAGACCTTGCTGTCTACAGATTCCTTTCTCGATTACTTTTTCTCTGCTGGATATCGCTGGAGTTTCTAACAGCGATAATAGACTACCCGGCAGCTTGTCGCGAAGAGGCAGTAGGAGCGGTGCCACCGCCGCAGTTTACCTATCAACGGAGTCATCGCGGCGGGGCGCCGCTCCCACAATTAAATGCCCCGTCTGCTTGCAGTGGGGTGGTTTAATTGGTCTGCCGGTCTTTCCAGACGAAGAAGGCGGCGGGAACCACCACCAGGGTGAGCAGCGCTGCACTCAACATGCCACCTACCATTGGGGCGGCGATCGGACGCATCACATCTGACCCGGCTCCTCCCGCCAGCAGGATCGGTAACAAACCGAGGATAACGCTGGCCACGGTCATGATCTTTGGCCGCACTCGCAGTACTGCTCCCTTGATGACTGACTCCCGTAACTCACTCTTTGTCATCTTCCGCCCCTGAGTGGCAGCAGTGTTTGCTGCGGCGGTATAGGACTGATTGAGATAGACGATCATCACCACCGCAGTCTCCACCGCGATGCCGGCAAGCGCGATGAAACCTATGCCGACAGCGATGGAGAGGTTGAAGTCGAGTAGCCAGAGCATCCATGCCCCGCCGGTGAGCGCGAAGGGAAGGGTGCCGATCACGATCGCCACCTCAGTCATGTTGTGGAAGGCGAGGTAGAGCAGAATCACGATGATGATCAGGGTCAGCGGCACCACCTGCGCAAGCCGCGCATTGGCCCGTTGGTAGTGTTCGTACTGGCCCGACCAGGTGATCGAGTAGCCTGTTGGCAGTGTCACTGCCTGGTTTACCCGCTGTTGCGCCTCTGCCACATAAGAGCCCAGGTCCCGCTCCCCGATGTCGACGTAAACCCAGCCATTGAGACGTGCGTTTTCGCTCTTGATCATCGGCGGACCTTCCTCCACGGTGATCCTCGTCAGCTGACCGAGAGTGATGTGGCGGCCATCCGGGGTGACGATGGGCAGGTTGCGCAGCTTCTCCTCGCTGTCGCGGATGGTTCGGGGGTAACGGATGTTCACCGGATAGCGCTCCAGCCCCTCCACTGTCTCAGTGACATTCAAGCCGCCGATGGCGGTTGTGACCACCGCCTGCGCATCCTTGATACTGAGACCGAAGCGGGCGGCTCGCACCCGGTCGATCTCGACCCGGGAATAACGCCCCCCGGCGACCCGTTCGGCAAAGGCCGACGTGGTACCCGGTACCTCCCGCAGCACCTCCTCGATCTCTGCGCCGATTCTCTCGATCACCTTTAGGTCAGATCCAGCTACCTTCACCCCCACTGGTGTTTTGATGCCGGTGGAGAGCATATCGATACGGGTCTTGATCGGCATTACCCAGGCGTTGGTAACGCCGGGGATATCGACCCGCTGGTCGAGTTCGCGCTTGAGTTTTTCCAGGGTCATGCCCGGCCGCCACTGATCCTTCGGCTTGAGGCGTATGGTGGTTTCGATCATGGTCAGGGGCGCCGGATCGGTGGCTGTCTCGGCGCGCCCGATCTTGCCAAAGACGCGCTCCACCTCAGGAACCTGTCGGATCATGCGGTCTGTCTGTTGCAGCAGTTCCTGGGCCTTGCCGATGGAGATGCCGGGGAAGGTGGTGGGCATATACATCAGGTCGCCTTCATCCAGTTCAGGCATGAACTCGGAACCCAGCTGGGAGAGGGGCCAGACCGCCGTGAGCGTCAGCAGGATACTGACCAGGAAGATAGAAAAAGGGTGGCGGAGGGCGATATCGATGAGGGGGCGGTAGCCGCGGATGGCCCAGCGGTTGACCGGGTTTTTCTCCTCTGCTGGCAGTGGGCCGCGGATGAGATAACCCATCAGAACCGGCACCAGGGTGATCGACAAACCTGCGGCGGCGGCCATGGCGTAGGTTTTGGTGTAGGCGAGAGGAGAGAAGAGCCGTCCTTCCTGACCTTGCAGGGTGAAGACGGGCAGAAAGCTCAGGGTAAGGATGATGAGCGAGTAGAAGAGCGGTGGACCAACCTCGAGTGCTGCTGCTTCGACCTGCTTCCAGCGATCATGCCCCGTGATCCCTGCGCCATCCCGCTCGGCATGTTTATGCATGTTTTCCAGCATGACAATGGCGGCGTCCACCATGGTGCCTATGGCAATGGCGATACCGCCCAGGGACATGATATTGGCGTTGATACCCTGCCACTGCATGATGCCGAAGGCGGCGAGGATGCCCACCGGCAGACTGAAGATGATGACGAGAGAGGTACGCAGGTGAAAGAGGAACACGACACAGACCAGGGAGACGATGATGAACTCCTCTATCAGCCGTTGTTGCAGATTATCCACTGACTGGTCGATCAGCCGGGAGCGGTCGTAAGTCTCGACGATCTCCACTCCTTCAGGCAGACCCGCCTTGAGGGATTCCAGCCGGCGTTTCACGCCGTCGATGGTGGTGCGGGCGTTCTCCCCCCAGCGCATGACCACGATGCCTCCGACCACCTCACCGAGTCCGTCAAGCTCAGCGATGCCGCGGCGCATCTCAGGGCCGAGCCGGATATCGGACACATCCTTCAGCAGGATGGGGGTACCCTTGGAACTCAATCCCAGAGGGATTTCACGCAGATCCTCCACCCCTTGCAGGTAGCCGGTGGCGTAGACCATGTGCTCCGCCTCGGCGCGCTCGATCACCGACCCGCCGACCTCTTGATTACCGTCGCGAATGGCCTGCTTCACCTTGGAGAGCGGGATGGTGTGCCGTAGAGGCACAGATAAGGCCGGTCGTACGCGACTTGGCTTACTGAGCTGTAAGCTCAGAGAGAGATGGTGGTAGGCCCACCGGAGTCTGCCGTCGGTGGTCGGCTTCAAACCCCCTCAAGCTGCCGATGTTAAGAGTATCGGTGGTGAGCATTGAGGAAACGATGAGGCAATGACCTCGTCAGGTACGATATCGAGAGGCGAGTAAAACCGAACCTATGTTGACGCGTCGAGAACCCGATATGACATCAGAACCGGGGTTGCATCCTAACCCCGGGATAAGATTGCGAGTGAATGCCGAATGCTGCGCAATCG
>JAESPD010000024.1 GCA_016756855.1 gamma proteobacterium endosymbiont of Lamellibrachia anaximandri
AAGGTGGATGGTTGCGTCGCTTGTTGCTTGAGACGTTTGCTCCAACTGTAGAAAACGGAAAGGGTTAGACCCTCCTGTTCTGCATAGGCTTTTAGGGTCATCCCTTGTTCCCGGCAGCGGTGTAGGTGGTCTTGCCAGAACGGACGGCGATTCCTGTCGATACTCATGAAACCTCTCAATGGAATGATTTGAGAGATTATCCGTACGTGTCAGGGTTGATAGTAGATGGGGTTGATGGAGCGCTTACAGTGCTTTTGTGATCAGGTGGAAGAATAAGGAGGCTATCATGCAATTTTCGACGCTACCGATTCTGATTGTTGTCATCTTCGGTTTCTTGTGGTTTCTAACCAGAAGAACCCATCGCCTCGGCGGTATAAGTTCATCACAGCGGAATTGGTTGGTTGTACTTCTTCTAATTTTGCTCATCTGGGGTGGTTACGTCGGCTATCAGTCAAGCGCGGGCATTTTCGCCACGGAAGCTTTTTTTAGCCTATTGCCTGGTTATTGGCTGCCCTATGTTCCGGTGGTTATCGCGATTACTCTGACGATGTTGGTTACTCCTCTGCGCATCGGTCTCAGAAAGCTTGTTGATGAAACCCCGCAACATTGGCTGACTGGGATACATGGCCTTAGAATTCTTGCGCTTGGAACCCTGATCAAGGCTTCGATGGTAGTGTTCCCTGAAAAGTTTGCCTGGTTTGTGGGAGGGGCGGATCTGATATTCGGATTATCGGCGATAGCTGTAACGTTATTGCTACGGCGTGGCCGTTTAACTGACGGTTTTCTTCTTGTATGGCATCTCACCGGTGCACTGGTGATCGTCGCGCCAGTTGCCGGGCTTATGCATGTTTTTATGCAGGAAGCCCTGTTTGCCAAACTATTTTCTTTCCCTATGGTATTGGCGCCAGCTCTGATGGTTCCCACATTTGTGATGCTTAATTTGCTGGTGGCCTGGCAGTTACTGGAAAAAAGGATGCAGAAGGGCTGAGGAAACGATTTTCAGGCACAGGAATCAGCTTTGATTCCTGTGCCGCCTCATAGGAGGGCTTTTCAGATCACTCAATCGCCAAAGCGGCTTTTGACTACCCGAGTCTCACCTTTATCGGGAATGGTAAGAAAGAACAGATCACCGTAGTTGTCCGGTGGTTCGCCTGTACCGCCCATCATCCAGTATAGTGATTCCAGATTGAAGGTATTGCCGACCCAGACCACGGTTTCACCGGCATGTTGCTGAGCAATCCTCTTCGGTACATCAGTGATGTCACCTCGGCTGACACGGATAATTGTAAGGTCGTGGTGATCGGCCAGTGGTTGTACTGTGTCCAGGTTGCGCTGAATATCAGGGCTGTAAATAGCATGAATTTTTCTGTCACCCACAGCATTGACCAGCGCACGGGCTCGCGCTTTACCTTTCTCAGTTAACATCTTGCTGATCTGAGTGCGCTCAGTATGGCGCAGCATTATGACAGTGGTTTCTGTGCCCTCTTTTGAGTGAACGATCAGCGAGGAGCAACCCGGTAACACGAACAGGCTGGTCAGGAATAGCAGCAGAATGAAGGCACGTAGTGATGATGTCGTCATGATCTCTCTTTCCGAATGTTATCCATTTTCTCGATTCCACAGACATTGACTTCAAGTTGTTCAAAATGAAGAGAGTGCCAGCCAGGGATGGGACAGGCTCAGAGCGGATTTTATCAGAGTCTGGAATGAATAAGGAGGACGGAGCGCCGGATGCGCAGGGGTAAGATACCCGGCGGCCTGTGCCGCCGGGAGTGATGGAAGCCTATTTCTCCATTGTCCCTTCGAGGTGGATCTCCACTCGGCGGTTGAGTTTGCGGCCTTCGCGGGAGCTGTTATCTGCGATGGGATCTTCTTCGCCCCTGCCGACGGACTCGATATCCTCATCCGGGATCTTGGTATTCTGCTCGAGATAGTCGGCAACTGTCCGCGCACGGCGTTCAGACAGTTTTAGATTATAGGCGGCCGGGCCGCTGGCATCGGTGTATCCCACCACCTTGACCTCAAGGGTCTTGACGTTCTTGCCGCTGAAACGTTGGATGCGTTCGTTGATGATCGACTTGCCATCATCTGAAAGTTCGGCGCTGTCGAAGCCGAACAGGACTCCGGCCTTTATGTCGACCATCTCGGCAATGGTGGTGGTCAAGCTGACGGCAGTGCTGGTTGCGACAACTTCCTTGGACACGACCACAGGCTTGGGTTCAGGCACTGGGGCTGCTACTTTCACGGGCTCCGGTTTTGGAGCCTCATATCCGCACTCCAACAGTTTTTCGCTTGAGTTGGCGTAACTGGTGCGCCAGCACTCACCGTAGCTGTTTTTGGCAACCCCTCCGCCGGACTTGGCGTAGCCGTCGACGAGGCTCTCTTCGGCAGAAACGGAAAGTGCGCCAGTTATCAGGATGGCAGCAGTAGTGAATGATAGTAAAATGCGATGTTTCATGTCAGTTCCCTTTGTAAATATATACAGCCTCATCGACGCCGTCGGCGTGGATAAAACAATCTTCCAGATGGTTACGAAACGTTCGTAACCTTTATCTTGGGGTTATTAGTCCCCCTTGATACGACCTGAATAAGTTAATACACAAATGACCGGGTGACAAGTTGCAGGCCAAGCTGGCGGAACCGAGAAGCACTGTTTGTTGCGCTGCTTCTTTTTGTGCTTCGCTATGTTGATCTGATCTTCGAATTCTGCTGCTGCATGCGGATTAATGGGAAGAATTCGGGTGCAAAGCAAATTTCAATTCCTTACCCTCGTAAAAAAAACTGTAGGGATTTAGCCAGGCAAGACCGATATAGTCATTTACGCTTTTAACAAATCATAATGCCTGAGGGGATTACCTGGAATGGGTACTGCATTCGCCATGGGCAAACTGAAATTTCTACAGGGCGACTTTAAGGGCATGATCAAGGATCCCCGCATGGCGGAACCTTTCGTCAAGAGCTTTGGCTCGATGAAGCAGATCGGAGCTGAGTAACGCAGGCTGGATACAGCCAGGCGTTTTCGACGCTCTCGATTGAAATGCCGGTTATCTGCAATATATTACAGATAACCGGCGGACTCGTTTGTTTTTACCGCGATCTATCTTTTGTGGTCATAGGTTGCCCAGGTCAATCAATTAACAATATCGTACGGATCATTGCCGAATGGGTCTGGCCATGCCGGATCTTCGGGCCATCCACTAAGGATTTTCTCAGATTCTTTCATATTGCTCTCCCGCGAAGTGCTTCGCTCAGTATCAGGCAATATTTATACCGAAATAAAAATCTCCCAATAATTCAACGAGTTGAATTACGCTGAATGGCTCGACTGCTGAAAAGTGTCAAATGTCCCGACAAAAAAGCGGTGCGCTCACGCCATTTTCTATTCGATTCATCAAAAAAATTCTCTAACCACTTGAAATCACAGACGATTTTCAATCTGCTTCTTATGTAAGATTTTTCGACAGATCCTGTTGCGCCATTTTTAATTCTCTGGAGTATTAATGGTTGGAAACCAATAAAGATACTTTGACACTATCGGAATAGAGTTTGCGCTTTGCTACGATAGAGTTGCTACTATTGCCATCTCAGCGGAGAAAAGACCGAGGAAAATTTAATGCCGAAACTACTGTCCCTGTCACGCGCAGCCCGGCTCGCGGGCGTCAGCCGCGGTGAACTGCAGAAAAGGGTACGCAAGGAAGGCGCGGATACCTTCGAAGGTAAGCTTAGTGTCGAGATCCTGGTCTCTCTCTACCCGCATATCGATATGGAGAAGGACCCCGTTCTGGAGCGGGTGCAGCGCATCAAGCGGGAGGCCCGTCCCAAGGCGCACTATAGCGATGGATGGATGCCTGATCCGCAGGTGTTGATGACCCGGTTGAAGGAGTTCCAGCATACTCTGGTGCAGACAAAGTCTTCACTCAACGCATCAGAGAATCTGCTCAACGAAACCCGCTCCAATCTACAGTCCGCTCTAAATGCTTCAGAGGAGGAGCTTCCTGCCGAGGTGGAGCGCTGTATCCAACGGCTGAGCAGAGCGATAGACCGGCTGGGTCGCGCCTCAGATGCGAAGGCAACCCTGTTTGCAAAGGATGCCATGTTGAAGATCGTCAGTGCCAGTGTGCGTCTGCTACCCAGCGGCCATGAGTTTTTTATCGAAGGCAATGATTCCATTCTGGAGGCAGGATTAAAAGCCGGACTCTATCTTGATTATGGCTGTACCGGCGGAAACTGTGGTGCCTGTAAATGCAAGGTGGTCTCCGGCGCTGTGCGAAAACTGCGCAACCACGACTATGTGCTCAGTACCAAAGAACAGGAAGCAGGCTATGTGCTGGCCTGTTCAAATACGGCCATATCCGACCTGGTTGTCGAGGCGGGTGAAGCGGGTATGTCAGAGGCGCTGCCGCATCAGCAGATCAGGGCTCAGGTTAAAAAAATAGAACTGCTGGGAGAGTCGCTGGCGCTCATGCATGTGCAGACGCCTCGTACCCGGTCGCTACGTTTCAAGGCAGGACAGTCGGTAAATGTCACTATAGAGGATGGTCGTACTGCCGATCTCTATATCGCCAGTTGCCCTTGCGATGGACGTAATCTGCAATTCATCATCTTCAAGGAAGATAAAGTTGTTTTTGGGGATGCTGTTTTTGACGCTACCCTTGCCAGGCAGACGGTACTGTTAGAGGGGCCGACGGGTGGTTTCGTATTACAGGAGGACTCCACGGTGCCGACACTGTTTCTGGCGAAAGAGGGCGGTTTTTCACCGATCAAAAGCCTGGTGGAACAGGCAATCACCATCGATAATGCGGAAGGGTTGAACCTGATCCACATAGGCGGAAATCCTGCGGACTCTTCGCCGGATAATCTCTGCCGCTCCTGGAACGATTCGCTGGATAATTTCAGCTATACCAGCACAGCGAATGATATCTCTGCAGACGAACTGGCGCAGTTATTGTTTAATGCCACTTTAGATAGTGAACGGGTCGAAGTCTATATTGCAGGGCCCGCAGCATGGCTGGAAAACGTCGTGGATGCGGCTGCACGTAAAGGTTTGGATACGGCGGCTTGGTATGTGGAGATGACTGACCGGCAATAACGGCTGGCTGTTTAGTCCAGAAACAGTGGGCGGCGCAGGAAAAGATAGAAACCGTATTGGCCGTCTTCCGCATGACCGTAGGCAAAATAGAGCGGTCCTACCGGCGTATCGGCCCCAAGATAGAGGCTACCGGCGTAGCTCATGTCATTCAGACTTATATCATCACGGCTCTGCCAGGCATTGCCCATTTCCAGGGACGCACCCGCATAGATCGGAAAGTATTTGCTGCGGTAAAGTCGAGCCATGTAACTGCCTACAAACAGCGCGGTGTGCTGTCCTATGAGTTGGTTTTCTGACAGCCCCGACAGGTGCAGGAAGCCGCCAAGTGTGAATTGGTCTTGCGGCGGTGCGTTGTCATCCAGTGTGCTGTTGAATGAACCCGCGGCGAAAAGAGTGTGGTCGTCCCAGCTTTTTGCCAGGTTGAACTGCAGTTCAAACTGGTCGAAGTCGTTATCGGCGCCAAGGCTGCGGCGCGAGCCGGTCCAACGAAGTTTTGATCCGTAACCCCCTCTGGGAAAATAGATGTCATCCATCTCATCCAGCATAAAACTGCCATAGAGTTCACCGCCACTGAAATCGTATCCCTGTAGTTTGGGCGGCCCGGCCACATAGTCCAAATCCCCGAGAAATCTTCGATAACCCAGCTCGATGCGGCCCCACTTGCCCAGTTCTCTCCCCGCAGCCAAGCCAACACCGTACTTTTTTATCCCGTATTCAGCCACCAGATTGTCATCAAGATATTTGCCGACATACTGGGTTGAATAGAAAAGGATGGGATGGATGAAGAATTCAGATTTGCTATCCAGTGGTTGGTAGAGTTCGGTGAAGAGCGTGGGCTCTCTGCCGAGTTGGGCAAAAGTTTTCAACTCACCATTGAGGTCGTTGAGTGGCTTTATGGTATAGGCAGAGGATGCATTGAAGTGTGAATCGCCAAGGCGGGGATTAACGCTGAAGTTCAAACCAAACTGTAGAAAGTCCGTACCCCAGCGCTTCTCCTTGGCTTTGATCAACAGGCCGGTTTTGCCTGCTTCTTCGACCAATTTGTAGCGGACGCTTTCAAAAATATCCAGGCGATAGATATCATCAATACTCTGTTCGAGCGCTTTGAGATCAAGCGGCGCGCCCGAGTGGATTGACAGACGACTGCTGAGAAGCTCATCCCGCAGCTCAGATTGGTTATCGATGTGTATAAACTCCACAATGGGTGTCGCTGGCTTGATCCGGCGTTTCTCACGATAGTTGTGGTAGGCCTGTTCACCAAGCGCCAGCCGGGAGAGCGCTGGTTTTATTGCTTCAGCTGCAACCTTACCAATGCTGATCGCTTCGCCGGTCTGTTTGAAGTCGGCACTCTCGATATCATCCAATGCAGGAATAATCAGTATGTCCCGATCACTGAGGGTGGCGATTTGTGTTTCGGTATTGCGTCGCGTGAGGATGGTCGTTAACTGCTCCACGATAGTCAGGGCAGTGGTTAGCTCATCCTGATGATAGAGCGGGGTGCCGATATCCACGGCGATGACGATATCCGCTCCCATCTCTCTGGCTATGTCGATAGGCAGGTTGTTGGAAACACCACCGTCGACCAGTAATTGGTTTTCGATCTCCACACCGGCAAAGACTCCGGGTATGGTCATGCTGGCTTGGATTGCCAGGGCGAGGTCGCCTTTGCTGAGAATAACGGGATTGCCGGTTGCAATCTCAGTGGCAACGGCACTAAAGGGGATGGGTAGATGAGTGAAGTCCGTGATCTCCGACACGCCGAGGGTCAGCCGTTTCAGTTCCAGACTGAATTTCTGCCCCTGGATCATAGCCGTCGGCAGGCTGACTTCCCGTTCCTTTACCCCAAGTTTCGCATTGACCAGTGGCAGTTGGGCATTGATCTTGCCGCGCATGTTGTGTTTGCTGCGGCTGAGATCGTCGTCGAACAGATTCTCCCAATCCATTGAGGTCAGATGCTGTTCGATTGTCTCCGGACTCATTCCACTGGCATAGAGTCCGCCGATGATGGCGCCCATGCTGGTGCCGGCGATATAGTCGATGGGGATCTTGAGTGCTTCGAGGACTTTTAGAATGCCGACGTGTGCTGCGCCTCTGGCGCCGCCGCCACTCAGCGCGAGGCCGATTTTCGGTCTTTCAATCTGCTGCTGCGCGATAGCAATGGGGAGTTGGCAAAGTAGCAGAAGGGCGAGCAGAATGCGTTTTATTGTCATGGGCATCCGGCTATTTTTTCATCCAGTCAAACACCTGTTTGCTACCGTCTATCAGAGGGGTAGCCGGTTGGTTTCCCAGCCCCAGACGGTGCAGTCTGTCGAGGTCCATCGCAGGTGGACGCAGGAGTGCGTCGAGATAGGGTTGCAGTGTTGCCGGTGCGCGAGCCTTGATCTCCTCTTCTGAACAGAATTCAAAATGGGGAGCGGGCGCACCGCAGGCGCGGGACCAGGTGCTCATGAAGGTCTGCCAGTTGAACCGCTCGTCACCGGCCACATTGAGCAGGGCCGGGAGGTTCGGTTGAGAGATGAGATCCCGAATCAGTGCGCCGTGATCTGCCGCAAACCAGGGTTGCAGCAGAGACTGATCGTCTGTCGGGATCGAGAGGGATTCCTGCGCATTCAGACGTTGTGGTAACGCAGGGTCTCTGCCGAACGGGGTGAGTGGTGCGTGCCCCGGCCCGTAGAGTCCCCCAAGACGCAGAGAGATGCTCTCCCGACCACTCTCCGTCCATTTTAATGCTGCATTTTCTGCCGCAAGTTTTGCTTCTGCGAAGTATCCTTTCGGCGCTGGTGAATCGCTCTCCCGATAGGCCCTGTCACAACCGGGACCATAGACCACTGCGCTGCTGACAAACAGGTAGCGGCGGGTGCTCGCGGGCAGTGCTTCGGTAAGAGAGGTGACGTCGTCTTCGTTATAAGCAATCTGATCGACCACTGTCTGAGGCTGGAATTCGGCCAGCTTTTGACGCAAGCGCCCAGTGTCGTGCCGATCGCTGATGAAATCAGGGGCGGGACCGTTGCTCTCGCCACGGGAGATGCCAAGGACTTGGTGTCCGGCAGCCCGCAGGGCGCTGACCACTGCCCGGCCACCACAGCCGGTACTGCCGATGACGGCGACACGTTGGGGCTCAGGCATCGAAATCGATGTAGGGTCTGGGGTAGGAGCGCAGCAGGCGTTGACGCACATAATCGGATGCCGGGTTCAGGGCGCGAACCGCCTCCCGAAAGGTCTCCGCTGTCTGTTCGTCAATGCTTGGAGAGGCGATCTCCAGAAAGCGGTCATCGAACAGTGGATCGGTGTTGGCTGTGGTGCTGACGCCTTTTTCATCCAGGTGTCCCTGCATCGTTTCGTAGGGTGCGCCCCGGTCAAAACGCAGGGGGAAGGCGTAGAAGCAGGGACCGAGCCGGTTGGCGGCATCCCCGAGACGCTCAGTGATGGCGGCCAGTTGCCGAAGGAAATCCAGGGTGAACGCCAGATCCTCCGGAGTATCGCCGGGCACCGGCTGCAGAATACCGAATACCGGCAGGATATCGTTCTTCAGACAGGCCTCCACCAGGTTGCGGGCACCCTCAAGATACCTTTCATGCACCTTTGGACGGGCATCGATCTTCTCCAGTTCACACAGAGACTGCTGGCCGACTGCCTCAAGCCCAAAGTAGATGAGGTCGCAACCTGCTGCCGCGAGTTGCGGCACATCCTCCGGATGCAGGACATCCACCCGGCTTTCGGCCAGAAACTGCATGGGGGTCTCTTTGAGTAGATCGCAGACCTCTGCGAGCCGCTTGCGATTGACCCCGAACAGTGGATCGCAGATCCACAGATACCAGGACTTTTCCATGTTGGAAAAGCATTCGAGATCCGCTTTCACCTTCTCGATAGGATTGTGGGTAAAACCGGGATTGGTCAGGCGTTCGGTGCAGAAGGAGCAGTGGTAGGGGCAGCCCCGGCTGGTAAGCCAGCAGAAGATGTCATAGCGTTCCGGATGGCGCATCAGGGACATATCCACCGGCGGTGCCGTGGGGAGGGTTTCCGCAGGCGGGTTGGAACGGATCTTTTCTCCATCGCGCCACACCAGTCCAGGTATCGAAGTCGGATTTTGCAGGCCGCGCTTTACCAAAGCGAGTGCGGACTGCTCCCCAGGCCCTGCAACGATGGCATCGATCTCGGGACAGCGTTCAAGAATCTCCGCACCACAGGCGGTAACCCAGACACCACCCAACACCACCGGCAGTGACTCGTTGCGTTGTTTCAGGACCCTCGCCATGGCGGCGCCGAACCGTCCTTCAACGGGTGACAGGCAGGCAATGCCGACCATTTGTGGCGACTCCTTCAGCACGGCATCGGCGATCCGTTCCAGCAGTGCCTTGGGGGAATCGGAATCCCCTTCGTCATCGAGATCGGTACTGGGATCAAGTACTGCAACCGCCACCCCTTCGCTGCGCAGATAGCTGCCGAGGGTGATGTTGGAGAGAGATGGACAGAGACCACCCGGCAGGGTATCGCCGGCCAGCGGGGTGCTGAGCAACAGTAGATCCGTCATCTTGGTCTGCTCCAGTAGGTATGTAGGTTTGAGACTAAAAGAATCCCCGGCGTTACTCAAGGACTATGCATGACTTTCAATTTGCGGTTGTGGAGGCGGACTTGGGCTACAATCCCGGGAAGCTTTTTTACCGAACGACGCGAATCTTGAGGGATAATCATGAGTCAAGCCAACAGGGAAACCTACCCCTTGATAGAACTCTCTATCGGCACCCAGGATGTGGATGCTCAGGAGGCGTTCTGGGTAAAGATGTTCGACGGCAAGGTGATCTTTCGTGGACAGATGATGGGACTGCGTTTCAGTCGCCTGATCGTCTGCGGCGCCACCCTGGTCTTTCGTGAGGATCCCGATTTTCAACTGCCCCCAGGACCGGGAGATGAGCGTCTCTACAACAACCACATTGGATTGCGTGTACATGATCTGGATCGGTCGGTGGCTGAACTGGAGTCCCGTGGCGCTGAGTTTGTCCTTAAACCGGAAATGGTGCGTGAACTGCTCAAGCAGAAAAATGACGGTGCCCCCAAGATCCTTGAAACCGACTATATTGCCCCACCATTGAATGCGGAACGCCTGGCTGGCGGGGAGTACAAAATTGATGTAGCGATTCTTGTGGGGCCGGACAACCTATGGATCGAACTCAATCAGATCACAGAGCCGGAAGACACGAATTGGTTCCCCTGGTGAAGCAAAAATCTTTTGGCGGCGGTATTGCCGCCTGGTCCATCCGTCACCCCATCGGGGTTGTGATGATTACTCTGGCGGTGATGGTTCTTGGAGTCTTCTCCCTGGGACGTCTGGGTGTCGATCTGCTTCCTCACATCATCTATCCCGATGTTCGGGTGCGGGTCCTGGATCCCGGCGTGCCTGCGAGCATCATGGAGGATCGCGTTACCCGCCAGTTGGAGGAGCAGCTTGCCATCACTGAGGATGCCATTCACATTGAGTCCCGCTCCTCCGAGGGGCGCAGCGCGGTGGATCTGTCGTTTGCCTACGGTACGGATATCGACAAGGCGCTGCAGGATGCCAGTACCCGACTCGACCGGGCCAAACGATTTCTTCCCGATAGCGTCGAAGCGCCGGTCATCTATAAACGCGACCCGTCCCAACGGCCGGTTGCGGAGTTCGTTGTCAGTTCCTCTCTGCGGGATCCGGTGGAACTGCGCAGTTGGGTCGACTATGAGTTGAGCAAGTGGTTCCTCAATCTGCCCGGTGTGGCTGCCGCAGAGGTCGGCGGTGGGTTGGTGCGTGAGATTCAGATCCAAGTCGATCAGTTGCGCCTGGCTGGTCTCGATATGCACCTGCTCGACTTGAAGGATGTGCTGGAGTCGGCAAACGTGGATACGCCGGGTGGCCGTCTCATGATGGAACATGGTGAAATCAGCGGCCGCACGGATGGCCGTTTTCACTCGGTGGGTGAGATTCTGAACCTTCCGTTGGCCAGCGTTGGCGTGGGTAACCTGTCGGCGATGGTGCGGCTGAGTGAGGTGGCGGAGGTGGAAGACGGCGCAGAGGAGGAGCGGCTGCGAATCCGTCTCAACCAGTTGCCCGGCATCAAACTCTCGATCCAGAAACAACCGCAGGCGAACACGGTAAAGGTGGTGGACAGTGTCCTGGCGCGAGTGGCTGAGTTGCAGGAAAAAGGGCTGATCCCACCCGATGTGGAGATGCGCCCGGTGGACGATCAGGCGCGTTATGTCCGGCGGGCACTGAATAATGCGGTGAACTCAGCTGGCATCGGCGCAATGCTCGCAATGCTGGTGGTCTATCTGTTCCTTGGCAGTTTGCGTCGTACGCTGATCATCGGCAGCGCTATACCCATTGCCATACTGGTGACCTTCATTCTCATGGCGAGTGGTGGATTGACGCTGAATATCATGACGCTGGGTGGTTTGGCGCTCGGTATCGGTATGCTGGTGGATAGCACTATTGTGATGCTCGAAAATATCTATCGGCATCAGCGGGAACGTACTGGGGTAGATGCTGCCGATGTCACTGAGACGTCGGGCAGGGCGGCAGCCGAAGTCAATAGCGCCATTGTCGCCTCCACCTCCACCAACCTGGCTGCGGTGCTGCCGTTTCTCTTTATCGGGGGGCTGGTCGGATTGCTGTTTCAGGAGCTGATCTTCACCATATCCGCTGCCATTGTTGCCTCGCTTCTGGTGGCGCTGACCCTGGTGCCCGCATTGGCCGGCCGTATACCGGCGCAACGGGAGGGGCTGATGAGGCGCAGTGTGAACCTTCTGATCTCAGCTTTGCAGAACGGTTATGCCTGGTTGACTAGCTGGCTGTTGAAGGCGCCTTGGCTCGTACCGTTGTTGTTTATCCTGGGGATGGTTCTGGCTTGGCCAATGCTCAGTCAGGGGCGGCAGATCTTTCTGCCGGAGATGGATGAGGGGCGGGTCTACGTCAGTATCACGGCTGATCGTGGTATCAATCTGACCCGCATGGATGAAATCGTCAGCAAGATCGAAACGATGTTCGTGCAGCAGTCTGAGGTCGAGAGTATCTATACCCAGGTGGGGGGATTTGTCTTTGGCCGCTCCACTTATGAAGCATCCAATCGCTCCAGTCTGCATGTCACCCTGAAACCGATAAAGGAGCGGGGTATCGACAGCAGGACATGGATAGCACGAATGCAGAAGCAGATTCAGGATGCCAGTCTGGTCGGCATACGGATATATATGCGGGTCTCCGGCATTCGCGGTATCCGCCTGAACCGGGGGGATGACGACATTGAACTGCGTCTGCAGGGGAAGGATCTGGAAAAGATGTCCCGGATCGCAGATCGGGTGGTTGAACGTCTTGGAAAAATCGAAGGCTTACGGAATATTTCTCACACCAGCGAGGATTTGAACCAGGAGCTTTCAGTTGTGGTGGATCGGGAACGGGCTTCCGGTTTTGGTCTCTCAGTGGAAGATGTTGGACGCATCCTGGAACTTGCCCTGGGCGGTCTGAAAGTCACTGAGTTTCTCGATGATGATCGCAGTGTGGACGTGCGCCTGCGACTACAGCGGCGTGATGTCTCCACCCCAGCCGATGTGGAGTCGGTAATTATCTTCAGTCGAACGGAACCAAGGGTTCCCCTGCGCTTGGGAGAGGTGGCCAAGGTCGAACTGGTGCCAAGCCCTGTCTCGATCCATCGGGATCAGCAGCGCCGGGTGGTGAATATCAGTGCCTCCATCGGCAAGGATTTGACCCCTGGAGAGGCGTTGCAGTCGGTACAGGGTGTGACAGACGGGATGGAGTTGCCGCCAGGTTACGTCATCTACGAGGCTGGCGGCCTGGAGGCGCAGCGTGAGGGCCGCGATCTTGGGCTGCTCCTGTTGGGACTGGCGCTGTTTCTGGTCTTTGTGGTGATGGCGGTGCAGTATGAATCACTGCGGAATCCCATTGTCATCATGCTCAGCGTGCCTTTCGCGGTAATAGGGGTCGCTCTGGGATTGGAGTGGTCGGGCTTGCCGCGATCCATGCCGGTACTGCTGGGCCTGATCATGCTGGCCGGGATCGTGGTGAACAATGCGATTGTGCTGGTGGAATATATCGTTTTACAACGTCGTGCCGGATTGACGATTAATGCGGCGATCATAGAGGCCGCGCGGCTGCGACTGCGCCCGATCCTGATGACCACCCTGACCACCGTGGCCGACATGTTGCCTCTGGCGCTGGCCTGGGGGGAGGGAGCGGAGATGCTGCAGCCGCTGGCGGTTACCATGGTTTCGGGACTGCTGTTTTCCACCCTGGTGACCCTGCTGTTGATTCCGTCGGTCTACCGGTTGGTTGCGGTGGGGGATAAAAGGTAAAAGGTAAAACAAGTATGTGTCCGGTGCAGCCCAATGCAAGTACTTTTTTCTGGCTCCAGTAGTATGTAGGCCCGATCAAGCGCAGCGGATCGGGCGCTCAGAATTTAGCGCTGGCGCCGGTTCCGCTACGCTTGAACCGGCCTACAACTTTTTCTGCACCACGTAGCGACATAGTTCGGTCTCTCCGGCCGCACGGCCATCTTTGACCTTTAGCCTTCAACCTTTAACCTTTCACCTGTCTTACCTACAACATCGTCACCCGATTCCGGCCATTGTCTTTCGATTGATAGAGCGCATCATCTGCCCGCTTCAAGAGAGTTGCAGTGGTGTCGTCGGCTTGCAGAAAGGTGATGCCGAAACTGCCGGTGACTTGAGTGCCGTTGCTGGGTTTGATCATGGCAATGGCGGCTCTGAGCCTTTCACTCAGTTTCATTGCCTTGTCAGCTGTGAGGTCGGGGCAGATGATCAGAAACTCTTCACCTCCCCAACGGCCAATCGTGTCGTTACCCCGCACGTTACCCTTCAACTGCTCCGCCAGATGCTGAATGACTTCGTCTCCCATCTGATGTCCATACCGGTCGTTGATCGATTTGAAGTGGTCGATATCGAGCAGGATAAGTGCCAGGGGTGAGTCGTTTCGTTGGGCGCTCTCCAAACTCTCCTGCATCACCTGATCGATTTTTCGCCGGTTGTAGAGCTGGGTCAGTACGTCGATCTCTGAAAGGTGGGCGAGTTCCCGATTCTTGGCTGCCAGCTGTTTCTGCGTGCTGCGAAGTCTGTCCAGCGCATTTGTCAGCTGGACGTTTTCCTCTTTGCGCAGCTCTTCGCGGATCGCCCGGGCAGCAATACCCCGGTAGATCGAGGAGATATAGACGGCGAGAGCGGTAAAAAACGCAAGAAAAATAACCCGCAGTGCAATATTGCTGTCACTTACCAATGGGGTGGTGAAGTCCTCGGTGATTGTGCCGAGTTCTATCGTGCCTCTGCTGATCGCCAGAATAACAATCAGCAGGTAGAGGCCGATGCTGAGTACCCCTGAGAGCAGGGTGAGCCGGGGTGAAAAACGGATGGTGGCAAGACCGATCCAGAGATAGTAGAGCAGGAAGGCCTCGGACTTGAAGGTTCGATAGGTGCCGAAGGCGTAGAGGACGATGGAGAGCAGGAGAATATCTATGGTGACAGAGAGATATTTCAGCCACCAGATATGCCGGCCCTGTTTGAGATGGAGATGGAGCAGGATGCCGTAGGTCAGGTTGACCAGAGAAGTGCTGATGATAGCAATGAAGGAGGATTCAGGAATCTCATTGAGGATGCTGAACCCCGCCAGAAAGTAGAGGAAGGTAAATAAAATCCTGGCGTTGTTCGCATAGCGCTCGCTTTTCTGCTCTTCTTTGATGAAAAGCTGTTTGAGAAGCGTTGAAGAGTTTGTCCGTGTTACGTCAAGCATCCACTCATTATAGTGGCCGCTGGCCAGACAAAAATTGAGGAATACCACAGTTTCGGGAAGTAAAACCCTTTTATGGGTTAACGGTACTGCCGTAGATACCACCACTCGAACAGGCGTTTGAGCCAGTGGAACAGGCGCATGTTCGGCAGCACGATGTTACGCGTGGCAGTACGGGCCACCAGCATGCCGGAGGTCTGGCTGTCGACGATGCAGACCAGTTCCACCTTGTAGGTCTCTTTGGGTGTCTCCCCCCGGAACTCCGCTAGCAGATTCCTGGCGGCAGCTTCGGCCTGCAGATCGGCCATGTGGGCCTGTTTCGGCATCCAATCGGGGCCGGGAAAGCTGCCTGAATCACCGGCCACGTAGACCCGCTTCAATCCCTCGATCCGGCACTGAGCGTCTGCCTTTACCAGTCCGCCTGGGGAGCGGGGCAGGTCAGTGTTGTCGAACCACAAATTGCCGGTCATGCCGGGCATGAAGAGGATCAGGTCGGCATCAAATTCACCGCCGTGGGTGATCACCTTGGTTTCTGTGAACGCCTTCATCTTGTGGCCGAGATGGGTTTCAATCCCCCGTTTAGCCATCTCCTGGACCAGCCCCTTCACTGCCTTGGGTCCCAGACGCTGTCCGGGGTTCTCCGCAGGGGTGAAGAAGACGAGTTTGAATTTGTCGCGGCGTTTCTCCAGGCGCAGTTGTCGGTCGATGCCAAAGAGAAACTCGAACATAGGTCCGCCACGCATGGCGCTGGGTTCCTTGGGATTGCCGGCAAAACCGATGGCGATGGTGCCGCCCTCAAGCGCTTGTAAACGGTCACGGATTCTGACGGTTGCCGAAACTCCTTCGCAGGGAGTAATGGCATGTTCGATACCCGGTAGTTTTTTGATGAACCGGCCGCCGGAGCAGATGATCAGTCCATCGTTTTCGATCTTGCCATCGCTGGTGATCAGAGTGCGCCCGCCATCCTCCAGGCCAGTGGCTTCGGCAGCGTGATGGGTGACGTTCATGCGCCGGAAAAACTTCTCCAGCGGAATGATCAGGTCTTCGGGTTGGCGCAGGCCGGAGGGAATCCAGATAGTGCCGGGCAGATAGTGGAATTCAGCCTTGGGGCTGACGACGGTGATCTGCATCTCCTTGTCGCCGGTCCGCAGGCGCTGCACAGCTGTCAGTGCAGCAAAACCGCTGCCGACAATGGTTACTCGCTTCATGCAAGGGTTCTCCAGCGCAATGGGGAGGGTGTCACAAAAGCCATCAGATAGGTCGGATTAGCGATAGCGTAATCCGACAAGTTTTAAGATCTTTTCAACACCCTGCATTTGTAAATTGATCCGCGCAGAGAGTCTTTATCCAGCCGCACACTGGATACCACCCTGCTGATCGGTGTGCGAATAGTATCGGGAGCTGTATCCCGTCACAAGCAGGAATACCCTGCATTTGAAGGGGCAGCCCCCTGTTCAGTCAGAGTCCGACCAGCTCTGCGTGCAGGCCTTGGAACTGGGTGATGCTCAACAGATCCTGACCGCTTACCAGCTTTGGGTTGTATTCCAGCAGGAAGAGATGAGGGCGACGTTCGTCTACATGTACGGAGACGACTCCATCTCTCTCCCGAAAAGATGTCTGCAACTGGTCGAGCGTTGCTTTATCAAGATTTTCGTCGACGTGAATGGTGACGTCCGCCAGATTGATGTCCAAGATATTATCTCCTCAAAATGTGTCCCGATTCTGACATTGAATGGTCGGATTATGGAACAGGTTGTGGTGCAACAGTGCTGTCTACTTATAAGGATAGCGGAAAATTTGGAGTGATTATCCTAGGGCCTGTTAACACTATGCGGATGCCCAGCGTTGGCCCGCAAAAGGTTACTCTACCGGGGTAACCCGCTTGCCATCGCGCAGTCCAAGAATGCCTTTGCTGATGATGGCGTCGCCGACTTTGAGTCCTGTGACGATCTCGACCCTGCTGGCAATATGGCTGCCGCTGGTCACTGTGGTGCGCAGGGCTTTGCTGTTTCCATCAAGGAGGTAGACATACTCTCCCGCATTATCCCGTTGCAGAGCCTTGAAAGGCACCATCAGGCGCTGTTTTTGCGCGGTTTCCAGGCTTACGCGACAGAGTTGGCCGGGACGCGCGGCCCGAGGTATGGGATCCAGCACCACCTCAATGATGCCCATGCGGGTGTTGATGTCCAGTTCCGGATGGATGCGTTTTACCTTGCCGGAAAACCGCTTGGAGCCGAGGCCATCTATGCCTACCAGGACGGGATCACCCAGGCTGAGATTGGGCAGCAGCAGGTCGGATACAGGTATCTCGATGATGAGTGATTCAGGATCGATCAGTGTCAAGAGATGGGTATGGCGGGGTACCACATCGCCGGGTTCCACCAGGCGCTGACTGATAACGCCGCTGAAGGGGGCCTTTATCTGTGTGTAGGCCAGCCGGGTTTCCAGAAGCTTTTGCTCTGCCATCGAGACTTCAACTTCGGTCCTGGCGCGAGCCAGTTCATCTTCTGAGGTGGCTTTATGTCTGGCCAGATCCTCGATTCGTTTTAGATTGAGTCTGGACTGACGGGTAGTGGCTGCTGCCTTCTGCAGTTCGGCTTCGAGCAGGTCGCTCTCCAGGCGGGCCAGTAGTCGGCCGGCTTTTATCCTGTCTCCCTCATAAAAAGGCAATTCGGTGATGCGCCCCTCTTCCTGGCTGAAGATGCGCACCTTTTGACGGGCGCGCAGAGTGCCGGTGAGTTCATGTTTGAGTCCGACTGCACGAGGGGTCAGGGTTTCGGTCACCACCAGATGTTTGGCGGCGGGGCGGGTCTTTTTGCCGGCGTCACTTTTTTTTGCGCTGCCGCTCGGCTCCGTGCAGGCAAAAAGGCTGATGGTAAACAGCAGTGTCGATACTAGCCTGAAAAGATACCTGGCACGCATGAGTGGTTAACAGGTCCTACTTCAGGCTGGTGACTGGTGGTGTGCCACCGTTGGGAACGTATGGAGAGTAGTGTTTGATGTCGCGCTTGACGTTACGCTGCACGATTACGCCGAGGATCTTGAAACGCTTACCTGTGAGATCGATGGCTGGGTATCCGGCCTTGAGAGCCTGCAGCCGTTTCTTTCCGTCTCCTTCCGAGATGTATTGGCGGAACCAGCGCTCCCCATCCACCTCGGCCACGATATAGGCACCGGTGGCACAGACTTCGGCCGGTTCGATGACGATGACGCACTTGGCGGGAAATTCCGGCTCCATGCTGTCGTCCAGTACCTGGAGGGGGTAAAGCTCGTTATAACTACACTCGTTGCTCATGATCTGTCTGTGTCAATCTGCTTGGTTAACCAGTGTCCAATCGGAAACCCGTATCTAACCACGAAGCGCACGAAGTACACGAAGAAAATTTATTGTTAGTCAATCTGTTACCTTCGTGATCTTCGTGCTCTTTGTGGTGAAAACAGTGTTTCCGGACGGGCGCAAACTATAAAGTGGTCTGCAGATTAAACCCTGGAATTGCCCGGTTTTATCCACAGAAATATTAGAGAAATCTGCGTTTCTATCGGAGTTTCCGATAAAATCCAGTTTTTCACACTGACCACATTCTAGCATGTCCCACTATATTCAATCCCAAAACCGGGTTCACAAGGATAGACGAGATTTTTACAACCTTCGCAATATGCTGCCCTTCCTATGGGAGTATCGTGGGCGGGCACTGTTTGCACTGGGTTGCCTGGTAGTCGCAAAGCTGGCCAATGTGGGCATTCCTCTTGTGTTGAAAGAGATTGTCGACCTCCTGGAAAAGGGCGACAAGTTGCTGTTGGTTTTGCCCCTCTCACTGCTACTGGGCTACGGTGCCCTGCGCCTCAGCAGTTCGCTTTTCAATGAGCTGCGGGATGCAGTTTTCGCGCGGGTGCGTTATCGCGCCATGCGGCGTCTATCCAACCGGGTGCTGAACCACCTGCACGATCTATCCCTGCGCTTCCATCTGGAGCGCCAGACCGGGGCTATCAGCCGCGACCTCGAACGGGGTACCCGTTCGGTCAGCTCCATTCTCAACTACATGGTCTTCAGCATCCTGCCGATGCTGGTGGAGTTCAGCCTGGTGGCGGTGGTACTGCTGACCCAGTACGACATCGTCTTCACGCTGGTTACCTTTGGCACCGTGGCGGTCTACATCGGTTTCACTCTGGCGATAACGGAGTGGCGCATGGAGTACCGTCATGCGATGAATAAGCTGGATTCGCAGGCCAATAACCAGGCCTTCGACAGTCTCATCAACTATGAGACGGTCAAATATTTCGGCAATGAACGCTTGGAACTGGAGCGTTTCGACGGCACCCTCTCTCAGTGGGAGGAAAATGCAGTCAAGAGCCAGACCTCCATGTCTCTGCTCAATTTTGGTCAGGGTGGGATAATCGCCATCGGTGTCACCACAATCATGATCTTTGCCACCGATGGGGTGGTGAAGGGCGAGATGTCTATCGGCGACCTGGTACTGGTCAATGCCTTTATGCTGCAGCTCTTCATTCCCTTGAACTTTCTCGGCATAGTCTATCGCCAGATCAAATACTCTCTGGCGGATATGGATCTAATCTTCAAACTGCTGAAGCAGGAGCCGGAGATCACCGATGCCCCGGATGCACAACCCCTGGTGCTGCGGGAGGGGGAGGTTCGCTTCGAGTTTGTGGATTTCTCCTACCAGAAAGAGCGAGTGATCCTGCATGACGTGGATTTCACCATCCGGCCTGGTGAAAAGGTGGCTGTGGTGGGACACAGCGGGGCGGGCAAGTCGACCCTTTCCCGACTGTTGTTCCGTTTCTACGATGTCACCAGCGGCCGGGTGCTGCTGGATGGGCAGGATGTTCGGTCAGTGACCCGGGACAGCTTGCGGGCGGTGATCGGCATCGTGCCCCAGGATACCGTGCTGTTCAACGAATCGATCCTCTACAATCTCTCCTATGGTCGGCCGGATGCCAGCCGGGACGAGATCGAAGCCGCCGCGCGTATCGCCCATATTGCAGATTTCATCGATTCGCTGCCGGACGGATATGAGACGGTGGTGGGGGAGCGGGGACTCAAGCTCTCCGGTGGCGAGAAGCAGCGCATCGCCATCGCCCGGGCGATGCTCAAGCGGCCGCGCATCCTGGTCTTCGACGAGGCCACATCCTCTCTGGATACCAAGACCGAGCAGGCGATTCAAGAGACCCTGAAAGAGGTGGCGAAGGATCACACGACCCTGGTCATCGCTCATCGTCTCTCCACGGTGGTGGACGCGGATCGTATCCTGGTGATGGAGCAGGGCAGTATCGTGGAACAGGGTACTCATCGGGAGTTGTTGGAGATGAATGGCCGTTACCGGCAGATGTGGCTGTTGCAGCAGGAAGAGCGGGAGTGATCGGCTGAAATATTTGAATTTGAGAACGCGATCAATGACTGAATTTGCTGAAATTTCTGACGCCAAGGTCTATCTTGTCGGTGGCGCGGTGCGGGACCGGCTGTTGGGATTACCTGTGTATGATCGTGACTGGGTGGTGGTAGGCGCCACGGCCCAGCAGATGGTTGACGCAGGGTACCAGTCGATGCCGGGAGACTTTCCGGTCTTTCTTCATCCGGAGAGCGGGGATGAATATGCCCTGGCGCGTACAGAGGTTAAAACCGGTCCCGGCTATCATGGTTTTGAAGTGGACGCGGGGCCGGACATTACCTTGGAGCAGGATCTGCTGCGGCGTGACCTGACCATCAATGCGCTGGCCGAGGATGCCGACGGCAACATCATCGATCTTTGTCACGGACGTGACGATCTTGATGAAGGTTTGTTGCGGCATATAACCCCCGCTTTTACCGAAGACCCCGTCCGCCTGTTGCGGATTGCCCGTTTCACCGCAAAACTTGGGCAATGGGGATTTCGGGTTGCTCATGGCACTCACGACCTGATGAAGAAAATGGCCGTCTCAGATGACCTGCTCAATCTAAAATCTGAGCGGGTTTGGCGGGAGATGAAGAAGGCCCTCGCCCAGCCTCAGCCCTGGCGTTTTTTTGAGGTGCTGCATCAATGTGGGGCGTTGCAGTGCCTGCTCCCCATTTTGGGAGAGACGATGGGAGATGCGACTGCTCATGGTCAATCTTCCTTCAAAGCGGCAATGGCGCCTCTGCACCGGGCGGTGGATTTGACCGAAGATCTCAGAGTGCGCTTCGTTGCTGTGATGTTCGCCGGGGCGGCGCGAACCGGTGAGATGGCTGAATTCTCCCGACAGTTACCCGTTGAGCGGGAGTTTTCGGATCTGCTTGGGTGGGTGCTGACTCACGGGATTGAACTCGATGCCGAAACACCAGCGGAAAACCTGCTGCGTATTGTTGCCAGGCTGAAACCTGTGCAGCAGCCTGAGCGATTTCGGGCTTTTGAGCAGAGCTGCCACGCCCTTTGGCCCGATAAGGTGAAGGCGGCATGGCCTCGCCTGGAGCTTGCACAACAGGTGGTTTCATCGGTTGACGTACAGGCGTTGCGCCGTACAGGCCTCGAAGGGGCAGCTCTGGGTGATGCCTTGCAGCATGCGAGGGTTGAAATGTTGCGGCAACGGTTGCAGGACTTGTGAAGCCAGAGACGATTCAGCTTCCCTTTGATCAGCCGAGTGCCATCAATCCTGAAAATATGGTTGATGTAGGCCTTGAGCAGCAGTTATGACTTTTTTACTATTTCTACCGGCTGCCAATTCACATCGCCTATGCTGCGGGTTAGAGTGCCCGATTATGAACCCAGATTCAGAACAGACTGTTTCCATTGATCCCACCCCGTCGAAGGATGCCGGGGAACCATCGGCACCAGCAGTGCAGACGGGCGGATCATGGGCAGGTTATGCGGGTCGCTGGCCGAGCCTGCAGATCCTTCTGACCGGCCATTTGCTCCTGCCTATAGGTCTGCTGGGTGTGAGTATCCTTATCAGCCTGGTGCTCGTGGTATTACTTTATGCGGGGATCGGTGCTGCGGAAACGATGCAGCGCTTGTTACTGGTAAGCATCGTCTTTGCTGGTTTGACGATGTTGGTGGGAATGGCGAGATTGCGCAGTCAGCTGCTCCGTCCACTGGCGACGCTGGAGGATACTGTGACCCAGGTCTGTGAAGGTGAACCCGTGGTAACCCAGACCCCGAAACAGAGTGGTGTGCTCTCTGCGATGGCCAGAGGTATCGACAGCCTGAGTGAGGAGTTGACTGATATCTATGAGGATATGGAGGTGCGGGTCGCCCGTCAGAGTTCCAAGCTGGCGCAGAAGACCACCTCTCTGCGGCTGCTCTATGACGTGGCTACTGGTATCAACCAGTCGGAAAACCTGGACGAACTGCTGTTGGACTATCTGCGGGTGCTCAAGCAGATGCTGAACGGCCGCTCTGCCAGCGTCCATCTGGTAATGCCGGACGGGCGGGTGCGGGTGGTGGGGAGCATCGATCTCGATAACCGCCTCTATCGTGAGCGGGAGATGCTGCCGGTGAAGCTGTGCCACTGCGGCATCACCCTGCTGCCTGGTAACTGCCTCTGCGATCACGATGCGGTGGAGTGCTCGCGGGCCAATGGCCGCAGGATGTTTGGCAAGGATGAGATCGAGCGGGTGACGGTCTCACTCTGGCACCACGGGGATGTGCTGGGTTTCTACCATATCTATGTGGACAAGCCGGGCATCTACAGTGGACGGGAGGATGTGCTCGACATCCTCAATACCATCGGCAGCCACCTTGGCATGGCGGTGGCCAAGCAGCGCTCGGACAGGGAGGCGCGGCGGCTCTCTATCGTCAAGGAGCGCACCGCCCTGGCCCATGAGCTGCACGACTCCCTGGCCCAGACCCTGGCGAGTCTGCGATTCCAGGTGCGTATGTTGGAGGAGACCCTGGAGAAACCCGATCAATACCCGGAGGCACAACAGGAGACCCAGCGCATCCGCCACGGTCTCGATGAGGCGCATCTGGAGTTGCGGGAGTTGATCAACAGTTTTCGCGCCCCGGTGGATCGGCGGGGACTGCGGGCGGCGTTGGAGAAGCAGGTTGAACGTTTTCAGCAGGAGACCGGCGCCCGCGCGGTGTTTCAGTCCGATTGCCGGGAGGTAAAAATGAACAGCAGCCAGGAGTTACAGACCCTGCGTATCGTGCAGGAGTCGCTGGCCAATATCCGCAAGCACGCAAAGGCGCATACTGTGCGGGTACTGTTGCGTTGTCGTGGAGGAGGGAGCTACCTCTTGCTGGTCGAGGACGATGGAATTGGTTTTGAAGGGGCTGCGCCGGAAGGTAATCCAGGTGAGCACATTGGTCTCTCCATCATGGAGGAACGGGCGCGCCGGATAGGGGGTAAATTGAGTATCGAAAGTGAACCGGGAGAGGGTACGCGGGTGGAGTTGAGAATCCGCCAGGCCGATCTCAAGACCGATGGCGGGAGGTAGTTTATGCGGGTAATGTTGATTGACGATCATGCCCTGTTTCGAATCGGTCTGCAGGAGCTGCTGACGCGCAGGGGTATCGAAGTGAGCGCCGTTGGTGACTGTGTGCAGGGGATAGATCTGGTGGAGCAGCAGCAGCCCGATGTAGTGTTGCTGGATATGCGAATGCCCGACATGACCGGGATAGAGGTGTTGCTGCAGTTGCGAAAAAATGAGCAGCAGATGCCGATTATCATGCTCACCACCAGTCGCGAGGAGAAGGATGTCATCGATTCGCTGCAGAACGGTGCACAAGGCTATCTGCTCAAAGACATGGAACCCGATGAACTCATCGATGCCCTGAAGGAGATTGTGCAGGGAAACACCGTGGTGGCCAAGGAGTTGACAGGCATTCTGGCCAAGGCGGTGCAGGGTGAGAGCCGTGGACTGGAGAAACATCCATCAACGTTGGACGACCTGACGCCGCGGGAACGGGAGATCCTCTGCCATCTGGCGGATGGTCAGAGCAACAAGGTTATCGCACGTCATCTCGGCATTTCCGACGGCACCGTAAAACTGCACGTCAAGGCGATCCTGCGCAAACTGGATGTTCACTCCAGGGTCGAGGCGGCGGTGATTGCGGTGGAGCAGAATCTATGTATGCGAAACGGCTCCCAGTCCGGAAGCCTATAATTCACCTTCGGTGTCTGTCGGATTTAACACTGTTTGACTGCTGTTGGAGGTGGATGAGTACTGCTTCTCCGACCTCTCAGGTTCGACCCCACAGGCGCTAAATCAACGGCCATTCGATGGGGAAGTCGCTCCCTGCTCCGAAAACTCGGGAGCCTTGTACCAGGAGAGTTTCTCCTGCAGTTCCACAACCCGCCCCACGATGATCAGTGTCGGTGGCTTGGGTTTCTCCCGCTCCACCACTTCCTGGATATTATCCAAAGTGCCGAT
Source organism: gamma proteobacterium endosymbiont of Lamellibrachia anaximandri (assembly GCA_016756855.1). Lineage (GTDB taxonomy): Bacteria > Pseudomonadota > Gammaproteobacteria > Chromatiales > Chromatiaceae > QGON01. The sequence continues at coordinate 24,205 of JAESPD010000024.1, forward strand.
GAAGACCCGTTGCATGTGGGTGGTGCCCTGTTGCACCAGCGCGATGGGCATATCTCCTGGAACACCGTGAGCTTGAAGCTGTTGGCTGATCACCGGCAGTCCAACCAGCCCCATGTAGAAAACGATGGTCTGATTGGGTTGCGCCAGCATCTCCCAATTGAGATTCATGGTGCCGTCTTTGAGATGGCCGGTGACGAAGGTGACCGACTGGGCGTAATCTCTATGGGTGAGGGGAATGCCCGCATAGGAGGCGCAGCCCGCAGCAGCGGTGATGCCGGGCACGACCTGGAAGGGGATGCCCTCTTCGGCGAGGGTGTCGATCTCCTCGCCGCCACGGCCGAAGATGAAGGGGTCGCCGCCCTTCAGACGCACTACCCGTTTGCCCTCTTTGGCCAGACGCGCCAGCAGCTTGTTGATCTCCTCCTGGCGCATGGCGTGGTTGGAGCGCTCCTTACCGACATAGATGCGCTCGGCATCCTGGCGTGTCATCTCCAGGATCGGTTCCGCAACCAGCCGGTCGAAGACAACGACATCGGCCTGTTGCATCAGCCGCAGGGCGCGGAATGTCAGCAGGTCCGGATCACCCGGTCCGGCCCCCACCAGATAGACCTCTCCGGTCGGTTCTGAGAGCTTGGCCTCCGTGAGCGCCTTCTCCAGTAACTGATCCGCTTCGTCGGCGTGTCCGGAGAAGATGCGTTCCGCCACTCCACCCTGCAGCACGTTGTCCCAGAACAGACGCCGGTCTTTCGGTTCGCTGAAGGTCTCCTTTACCCGTTCTCTGAAACGGCCGCAGAACTCTGCCAGGCGGCCGTATCCCGCAGGGATCAGGGATTCGAGGCGGGCTCGAATCAGACGCGCCAGTACTGGAGAGGCACCACCAGTGGAAATTGCGGCAACTACGGGAGAGCGGTCGATCACCGAGGGGACGATAAAGCTGCAGAGCTTGGGCTGATCCACAACATTGACCGGGATGCGTTGCGCGTTGGCCAGGTCGGCAATGTTGCGGTTGACTTCACTGTCGCTGGTTGCAGCGATCACGAGATGGCTCTCCGCCAGGTCACCCTCGTCAAAATGCCGCTCCACATGGGAGAGCTGTCCCGTATCTCGCCATGTGGTCAAATTTGGTGTCAGTTCAGGTGCAACCAGAATAACGTCCGCACCAGAATTCAGCAGGGCAGCGGTTTTGCGTTCAGCGACAGGGCCGCCGCCTACCACCAGACAGCGTTTGCTGTTGATGTCGAGGAAGATGGGGAAAAAGTCCATAGATTCAATGCTTCAGTGAGAATTTGGAGTGATGGTGGATTGCCACAGCTGTACAGCATGGGCGAACAACCCGGTGAAATCCATGCTATTTTATACGATTACTTCATGCTTTTGGCTTGAAATATTTAAACGCATTAATATACTAATGCGCTCAGTTATTCAATATTAGGTGGTAAAACGTGCTGGTACAGGAAATCGACTCTTCCGATCTGCAGGCCCGTATCTCCGAGGGCGACGACTTCTATCTGCTGGACATTCGCAGTGCCGGCGAAGTGGCCCAGGGGATGCTGCCTGATTCAGATCACATGCCGATGCATGTCATTCCCCTACGCATGGATGAACTGCCCAGGGACAAGGATGTGATCCTCTACTGTCACAGTGGCGCCCGTTCCTACCATGCCTGTGCCTATCTGCTACAGCAGGGGTTTGAAAACGTGATTAATCTGCGCGGCGGTATTCTGGGTTGGGCGCGCTCGGGCTATCAGGTGGCTGCTAGGAAAGTTGGCTAACAAATTGAATTTTCATAGGTAAATGGTTTTTTAGCCTGTTTGGCTGCTGTCTTGCCAAGAGGTTTTGCTTGCGTTTCAGTGGCGCTTCGCATATAAATTACGCCCTGGATTATTCCTATACATTCTAATACAACCATATTCTGGAGGTCTTACCATGGCTGATTTCGATCAAGAGTTGGATGCAAGCGGACTGAACTGCCCCCTACCCATTCTGCGTGCAAAGAAGACTCTGAACGGCATGGAGTCTGGCAAGGTTTTACACATCATCGCTACTGATCCAGGTTCCGTGAAGGACTTCGAGGCATTTTCCAAGCAGACCGGTAACGAGCTGATGGAATCCAAGGAAGTCGGCGGCAAGTTCGAATTCCTGATCAAGAAAGGCTGATTTCCGGCCACTGGGTTATATTGGAGACAGTTTAGATGTCAGACATGAAAAAGTTAGCCATCATCGCCACCAAGGGTTCGCTGGACTGGGCTTATCCGCCTTTTATCCTCGCGTCGACCGCTTCGGCCCTGGGTTATGATACCGAGATATTCTTCACCTTCTACGGCCTGCAGCTTCTGAAAAAGAATCTGGACCTGGAAGTGACCCCGCTGGGCAACCCGGGTATGCCGATGCCAATGGGTATGGATAAGTGGTTTCCTGTTCTGGGACTGACCCTGCCGGGTATGCAGGGCATGATGACCAGCATGATGAAGAAGAAGATGGCATCCAAAGGTGTTGCCAGCCTGCCGGAATTGCGGGACCTCTGCCAGGAGGCTGAGGTTCGGCTGGTTGCTTGCCAGATGACTGTTGACCTGTTTGAGATGAATACCGCTGAATTCATCGACGGCGTCGAGTACGCCGGTGCCGCTGCATTCTTTGAGTTTGCCGGCGAAAGTGATATCTGCCTTTACATCTAATCCGTTGTAAATTGCAGTTCCAAAGCGCTGCCCTCACAAGGGGTGGCGCTTTTTTTATGTCTGGTGTGATTGTCCAGTTCATTGTGGCAAATGAGTTATCGACAATATTGAAGGCCGGTTAAAACGTAGTGGAACCGGCAGCATTTCTGGATCGCCCGATCCGCTACGCTTGATCGGGCCTACGTCTTGAGCAGATGCAAGATAAGCCGCAATCGGGATGAACAGATACGATTGGAATAGATGCGCATCTGTCGTGATTGATAGAAGCAACATGAACAAGGACAGACACAAAAAAACCGGCGTGATAGCCGGTTTTTTTGTGGTCGTAGTGGGTTATGGTTTACATGAATGTCTTGTTCACACCAAAACCGAACAGGTGGACGCTGGACTCGTAGTCGCCCACAACGGCGCTGGTGCCATTCGTCTCGCCATTGGCGTGGGTTGTCGCAGTCGGTGTGCGGTCTTGAAACTTCACGTACATATAACCGGCGTCGATCGACCAGCCGTCTCCCAGTTGATGGCCGGCACCAAAGCTGAAGAGATGGCGGTCGGCATCAGGTACGCGGGGGCTGAAATAGTCATCGCCCTGTGGGGTTTCGTCAAAGGTATAACCAGCGCGCAACTGTGTTTTTCCAGTGAGGTCGTAGGAGGCGCCGAAACGGTAGGCGTTGGCGTCTTTCCATTTGTTTTCGCTGCTGACGTAGTTGATAAAGGAGAGTTCCTTGTTGTCCACCACAAGCGTGTCGAAACTGCTCCAACCCGTTCGAGTAATGTCGAACTCCAGCGCCAGCTTATCAGTTGTCTGGTTGCGCACACCGATCTGCAGACGGTAAGGTATTTCAAGTTCGGCAACCACATTGTTTGATGCAAACCCTGGAACCGGTGAGCCGGGAGGAAGAGCGATAGTGCCGTCGATAGGAATCTTTGCGGCTGAGTGGAAACTGCCGCCAAAGCTCCAGTTGTTCATCACATAGAGGCCGCTGATGTTTATACCGGCGCCACGGCCATCACCCTCGATTTCAACAGCAGGGTACGCTGCGCCCCCATCATTTACCGCCGCATTGAATAGCACCTCTTTCATCCAGTAGAGATCGATGCCGCCCGCCACGCTGAAATTGTCGTTGATCCTATACGAGACACTGGGGGAGAAGGCGACGATCTCCAGCTTGGTATTGGTGGGCATGGTCTCACCCAGTGGATAACCGCCGGGATTGGAGGCGCTGGCGGCAAAGGTCTCTGGCAGCCAATCGGTCTCCAGTCCAAAAGGTGCATTGACTGACAGGCCGATCGACCAGTCTTCACTCATCTGATAATGCGCACTGACAGCGGGAATTGCCACGATGTCATTCGATTCGCTGTCGAAAGAGCCGTTGCCTGTTGTGACGCTCAGATTGGGTTTGACCAACAGCCCGCCGAGACTGACTGCCCCCCCTTCATGGAAGGCCATTGCAGCGGGGTTGTAGGCAATTGCGCCGAGATCTTTGTGGTTTGCGACTACGGCATTTGATTGCGCCATGCCGGAAACAGAAAGTTCAGGGACTGCAAAACCGGAAGCGGCGGCTTGTTGAGCGGAGAACGCAAGTGCGATTCCGCAGGCCAGGGCCAGTTTGTGCAGTTTCGGTGTATTGGTTTGATCCATGGGTTCCTCCACCCGTATTTATGTGGTTATTCTCGCCCCGATTTCGGGCAATCCTGTGAGGCTAAGAGATTCAAGGGAAAAATGCCACCAAAATACAGTTTTTTTTGTGGCGGGGACTAGATTAGCATTTCCTCATAATAGGAATTTATGATATAAAAGGAATTTATCGGCACAGAAAGCCGAAGCCAGGGTTGGGGGGGGAGTATGGCCGATCGCAGGTTACAAGTTTTTCACACAGTTGCGCGTCTGCTGAGTTTTACCAAGGCAGCTGAAACACTGCACATGACGCAGCCTGCGGTGACATTCCAGGTGCGCCAACTGGAGGAGTATTTCAACACGCGACTGTTCGACCGTACACACAACCGGATCAGCCTCACCGAGGCAGGGGGCCGGGTATTCGAATACGCCGATCAAATCTTCGATCTCTATGCCGATATGGAAAACGCGGTGCGTGAGATGACCGGAGAGATCCGTGGGGCGCTGACCATTGGTGCCAGCACCACAATCGCAGAGTATATGCTGCCCGCATTGCTGGGTGATTTCGGCAGACGTTATCCGGAAGTCACCATTCATCTGCGGGTTTCCAACTCTGATGGCATCGTCTCCATGGTGGAGAACAACAGTATCGACCTGGGGGTTGTGGAAGCCCCTGTGGGCAACAAGAATCTGGTGGTCAAGGTATGCCGGGAGGACCATCTGGTTGCTATCGTGCCAACTGGCCATGAGTTGGGAGGTTACGAGGCCATTCCGTTCAAGAAACTGCTGGATTATCCCTTTATCTGCCGGGAGGAGGGATCTGGCACCCGGGAGGTTATCAATGACTATATGTGTGAGCACCTCGACAGCTGCAACAACAACCTGAACATCACCATGGAGTTGGGCAGCCCGGAATCGGTCAAGGGGGCCGTTGAAGCGGGTATGGGCGTTTCAGTAGTCTCCCGGGCGACTGTCCAGAAAGAGTTGAAGTTGGGTACTCTGTGTGCCATTAAGCTTGATCCGCCGTTGGAACGTCCATTCTCCTTTGTCCACCAGAAACAGAAGTTTCGCCTCCGGGTCATGGAGGAATTACTCGAATTTGCCAGTGCTTACTGTGAGAGTCACTCTACTGAGGAATTGTAGATTTGCAGTTTATGCCAACCCAGAAAAAACTGCCTCCAGAGCAGCGCAAGCTGCTTGATCTGTATTTGGCGCTGGATGAACAGAACCGTCAGAGTCTGATGGCATTCGCCGAGTTTTTAAGCGGACGAAGTCTGGAGGAAGCCCATTTCGAGCCGGAGCCGCTACAGAAGTTCAAGCCGATCCCACGTCCTGAGAGTGAATCCGTGGTGAAGGCGATCAAAAGATTGAGTGAAAGTTACTTCATGCTGGAGCGGGACCAGATGTTTAGCGAGACCTCGTCCCTGATGATGGCTCATGTGATGCAGGGCAGGGGGGCAGTGGAGGTCATCGATGATCTTGAAGCCCTGTTTGAGCGGCATTATCAGCACTATCGAGATGGAGGCTGAATATTCTGCTCCCAGCTTCCCTTACCTAGACTTCAAACAACCATGCAAGTCATTACTGACTGGTTCAAACGTTACTTTTCCGACCCCCAGATTGTCTCCCTGACGATCTTTCTGGTGATCGGCTTTGGCGTGGTTTTAACCATGGGGGACATGCTTGCGCCGGTGCTGGCCAGTGTGGTCATGGCCTACCTGCTGGAAGGGGTGGTCTGCCTGCTGGAGCGTCGTAAGTGGCCCCGGCTGGGTGCTGTACTATTGGTGTTCAGCTGTTTTCTGCTGTTTGTCGCGCTGGTTGTGTTGGGCTTGCTGCCGTTGCTCTCCCGCCAGGTGACGGAGCTGGTACAGCAGTTGCCGACAATGATCTCGACCGGCCAGCAGGCGTTGATGCAGTTGCCGGAGAGATACCCTGAAATCGTCTCCCAGGTACAGATAGAGGAGTTGATCGGCCAGATTCGCAGTGAGATTGGTGGTTTTGGCCAACGGGTAGTCTCCTGGTCGGTGGCCTCGGTAGTCGGTGTTATTACCCTGCTGGTCTATCTGATTCTGATGCCGTTACTGGTCTTCTTTTTTCTTAAGGACAAAGGGGTGATCCTGGATTGGATTATCCAGTACCTGCCTAAGCACCGAAAGTTCGCGGGGACGGTGTGGAGAGATGTGGATCGGCAGATCGGTAACTATGTGCGCGGAAAGTTCTGGGAAATTATTATCATCTGGGCGACGAGTTATGCCACTTTCTCCCTGTTGGGACTGAATTACGCTCTGTTACTCGGTGTGGCCGTAGGTCTTTCGGTGATCATTCCCTACATCGGAGCGGCTGTGGTCACCTTCCCGGTGCTTTTCGTCGCTTGGTTTCAGTGGGGCTGGTCTCCCGATTTTGCCTGGCTTGCAGTCTCTTACTTCGTGATTCAGGCGCTGGACGGGAATGTGTTGGTGCCGTTGCTCTTCTCTGAAGTTGTTGATCTTCACCCGGTGGCAATTATTGTTGCGATCCTGGTGTTTGGAGGATTTTGGGGGTTTTGGGGTGTCTTTTTCGCCATTCCGTTAGCCACTCTCGTGCAGGCAGTTTTGGCCAGTTGGCCACGGCCTGCCGCAATCGAGGGCCCTGAGTGAATTGTCCCGTCCAAACTGGGGTAACCCCGAAGCGAGAGGCACGGCGCCGGTGGCGTCAGTGACTCCCGTCGGGGTTTGGCCGGGATCAACTCTTGTTGGTGTTGACGCCAATAATTGAGTAGAGGGGGCACCAGCCCATCAGTGCGGTAAACAGGGGGACAGCACCGATAGCGCCCCACCAGTTGGTCGGATCGCTCAGGATGAATCCCCAGGCAAGCAGGGCAATACCTACGATAATACGAAGAATTTTTTCTATTCCGCCAACGTTCTTAGTCATCTTTTTCTCCTGATCTGTGAATGAAGGAGACGAGCCTCAATCGCATGAGAGGCGACGCCATGCCCGGAATGCTACTCGTGGATGCGTCGAATGTATGTGACTTAGTCACATTGGCTCTGCGTGTCCGGATACTCATGTATAACGCAAAGGTCGCAGAGAGGGTGTCTTTGTTTCAACGAGTCCGTAGGCATGATCAAGTGTAGCGGATCAGGCGAAAGATCCAGTGGAACGATCCGTGTTCGCCGCTTCCGCAAGCTTGAACCGGCCTTCTACAGTTGGTCGCTCAACGCCTGGATGTCCAGCAGATCGATACTGCCCCGGCTGACGCTGATTGCCTGGCGGCTTTCAAAATCCTTCAGGATGCGGCTGATGACCTCGCGGGAGGTGCCGAGATCTGAAGCGATCTCCTGATGAGTGGCTTTTATTGCGCCGTCGCTCGTCTCTGCACGTTTCAGCAGATAGGCCGCAAGTCGATGGTCAACCCGCCGAAAAGCGATCTCTTCCACTACTGTGATGACCTCGGCGAGACGCTCTGAGACAAGTCCAAAGAGATATTCCTGCCAAGCCGGAAACCGGCTCATCCAGTTCTGTGCCTCGGCGGTGGGTATCAACACTGCCTCCAATGCCTCTTCGCAGACGGCAATGGCAGGGAAGGGGGTATTGCTGATGATGCAGGATGCCGTCAAGATACAGCTCTCTCCTCTGCCAATGCGATAGAGAGTGATTTCACGGCCACTCTCTCCAAGCTTGTAAATGCGTGCAGTGCCGCTGATTACCAATGCCAGGTGGGTGCATGACATACCCTCGTGGCAGATGGATTGTGGCTTGTCCAAATGGACGACAGAGGCAGCCTGGAAAAAATGCCGCTTGAATGTCGGGTCTTTCCGGCGCAGAAAACCGAAGCAGTCGGTGATCCGGTCGATTTGTTGGGAATCGGTGATCAAGGTTTGTACTCCATCAATACAACCTTACTGGAGTACCAGGGTTCGTCTTCATGATCTGCCGGAATTATTCTGCAAATCCGGCTGGATAATATCAGCGTACTTGATCCATGCCGGCGCAATATGATCGGATTTGTCGACCCTGGGAAGGATGATTTTGATATGGGATTCGTGCAGTTTGCTGGAGATGCCGGCAATTGCGACCTCTTCACTGCGCAACAATTTTTTGGACAGTCTGATGAAATTTGCACCCAGATAGCTGAGCACCTTAAAGGCCGCATCGTTACCGAGAAACCGGGCGAGTGAGATGTTGATGCCCATTTCGCGCAGTGCCCGAATGTAGGCTTTTGAACGCTTTAGATCGAAAGCCAGATCAGCGAGATCAAACTCCATGTGGAGCCCGGTACCCACCAGTTGGCGGCGGCGGAGCTGATCACGAATCCACTGTAAACGCCCCATATCCTCAATGGAGGCAGCAGATTGATGAATGACTATGTTGGTCTGTCGCCCTTCATGGCGCCGCTCATCCAGAATGGAGATTGCTTCCCCGCAGAGCCAACGTTCGATGTCGCTTAGCCGGTCTATGCCTTTGGCGGTTTGCAGAATCTGCTCTGCAGGGACGGTCTCTCCCTGTTCAGATCGAATTCGTGGTAGTAGTTCGTGGAAGATGTCGGCCTGCTGTTCAGTGCTGACTAAAGGTAGAATGACCAGTTGAAATGCGTTCTCTTCGAGACCTTTCCGGATCAACTCTTCAAGTGGAATGTCCGATGTTTGAGTGTTTTCCTTTTGAACGTGCCGCCCCTCATTGAGCACTACCGTACTATTCCCTCCAGCGGCCTGTGCTTTGGCAGATGCAAGGGAGCTTCGGGTAACCATTTCGGAGCTGCTGTGATCGTGCCCGTTGTTGAAGCTGATGCCAATGCTGGGTTCAAGTCTGAGCTTCAAGCCGTCGATTTCGAAGGGAGTCTCCGATATTGTCTTTCGAATTGCCTCTGCCAGTGTCTCCAGGTTATTTTTGTGTGGCCGGTTTGCCAACAACAGAATTGAGTCGTCACTGTTGCGTGCGGCCACGTCCTGAGGTTCGACCAGTCCTGCTATTCGGCTGCCGAGTTGTCCAAGTAATCGGTTGATCTGAGTCTCGTCGGTGCTGATGCGAATCTCACTGAGGTTTCCCAGCTCAATATAGAAAACGCCCAATATTTGGGCTGATGGTGAGACAGACACAAGTTGCGTGTCCAGTTGCATAAAGAAAAATCGCCGGGTATGGAGGCCAGTGACAGGATCCCGTTGATCGGGTGTGGATTGGGCGGAACTGATGTGTCTGGCCCGCTGAATGCGGTTATTGACGGTGGTCACCAGGTGACGGGGACGAATGGGTTTTGAGATGAAGTCGTCTCCGCCGACACTCAGCGCATCCAGCTGTTTGTCTGCATTCTGCTCTCCAGAGAGAAAAACGATGGGGATACTGACGAACTCCTCCTGTTCTCGAATGATGCTGGTGAGTTCGATGCCATTGGCTCCCGGCATATAAAGGTCCATCAGGATAAGATCCGGCCGGAACTGGTCAAGAATATTCATTACCTTGAGTGGATCTGTGACAGCCAGGGTTTCGATATTGGCTTTGCGCAGAATAGCCGCCGCAAAATCGGCCTGAGATGGGTCATCCTCAACAATGAGTACCCGATAGATTTTCTCTCTGTCGGGTTTTAGCAGTTGCAGAATCTTCCCTGTCAGGTTGGGAATATTGAATGGAGAAGTGAAATAGCCAGCCGCACCGATACGCATCGCTTGGAGGCGGAGTTCCAATTCGTTGGATCGAGAGAGAAAGATCAGCTTCGGTCTCTCTATTTCACGTTGTTCAAGCCGCTCCAGTTCATCGAAAATTGGTTTGAGTTGAGCCAGCAGCTGGCAGTCAATGAGTAGACCGTCAGGCAGCTTCTTTTCCAGCTCACCCAACAGGTCATCGGCCTGGTTGAAGGTCAAAACCTGGCAGTTCTCCGCCTCCAGGGTCTGGATGAGGCTGGGTACTATATCCTTTGCATGGCGCAGATAATGAAGCAGACAGCCCCTGCCTTTATCGGCCCCCGTTTTTTTTTGCCGCAATTCATCCACTGCATCATGGAGTGACATAAGGCTTTCGCTCAGGTGGCCTATTACCTCCATCTCAGGTTTTCGATCAGTGTCGAGGAGTGTGCCGAGATAGGCCTCCATCGAATAGAGCGTTTCACTGACTCTGACAAGTCCAAAACGACTGCTGGCACCAGCCAAGTCCTGAATTCTCTGGAAAAGACCAAATAGTTTGTCGCTATCCCAAGCATCCGATGTGAGTGAACTCCATTCATCGTCAATAGCCGTCATGCGCTCCGGCAAGTGCCGCAGGAAAACCTGCTTCAATTCGCCAATGCTCTGCTTATGAATGTTGTTGGAGTCAGGCATCCTTACGGGTGTTTAGATTTTGTTATTGGGCAGCCCGATTCTGAAGATTGTTTCAAAACCGGGACGACAAGTTCTGATTTCATAAAAATCATGACAAAAGTTTACAGGATTTTAGAAAGATGTTGAAAAATAATAAACGGGATTATAGTTTTTTTTCATGCGGCCGAAATAGGTTTATCAGGAGCGAAATAACTGCCTATATGCTAACTTAGGAACGAAAAGGGATTTTGTGGAATGATGTTTTTGGTGGGAGAGCGCTGCTGCTGGTCCTCAAGGGCAGTATGGTTGTCTGATCTGCGTCTGGGTTTGTTGGCCCAGAGCATGATTTATCTTGTGCTCACTGAATCTGCGTTGAAACATTCCAGCCACCCTTGCCCCGTGGTTCTTACTGACAGTGTTGATTGATGACGGAAAATAATTTTGAAGATATCAAGGTAAAGGCTGAACAGGTCAGGCTGCTCTATAGCAGTGGCGTTGTACTGATTCTTGCCAATCTGGTTGGAGCCGCAATCTTCTTCTCCATCAACAACGCGTGGGAATTTGCCCGCGGTCAGGTTTGGGGTGGGGTGCTGCTCGCTACCCTGCTTTTACAGGCTGTTTTGACCTTCTTTGTCCGCCGTGCGGCTGTTTCCAATCTGCTCAACTGGCGTTTTCCCTTTCTTCCGGGTGTTTTGTTGTTGGGCCTGGCCTGGTCTGCTGCCCTGATATTTCTATTGTTGCAGCCTATGTCCCACGAGTCTCTGCTGAGCTATGCCCTGATTGGCGTCGTGGTGCTTCTCTCTGCCATTTTGCTGACAGTGGATGGCTTGGTGAGCCTGGTCTTTATTCTGGCGGCATCACTGCCGGTGATCCTGAATATGACCCTCTCAGGTATGGAATTAGAGGAAGGCGCCTGGGTGGGACTCATCGCCTATCTGCTGGCGCTGGGGATCCTCTCCATGTGGATGACGGCCGCTCAACAGCGCTTTCTGCTGATGTCGGCTAACCGCACTTTGCTGCGCGAACGGCTGATGGAGACAGAGACCCAGTTGTCGGAGTTGTCCAATCGCCTGAGTGCGGAAAATGATCAGCGGCAGGATGTCGAACGGGAGCTCTCGTTGGCCAAAGAGGCGGCTGAGACCGCGAATCTGGCCAAGACAGAATTTTTGGCTACCATGAGCCATGAGATTCGCACCCCTTTGAACGGCATTCTTCCCATTCTGGAGATGTTGCGGGAGACCAAGCTGGAGAGTGAACAGCGCCAATTCGTCAATACCGCACTCAACTCATCCCAACTGCTGTTGAGTATCATCAACGACATTCTGGATTTTTCCAAGGTTGAGGCGGGCAAACTGGAGTTGGAGTTCATCGAACTCAATGTTCGTGAGTTGGTGGAGCAGGTAACCGTCCTGATGACGAACGCTGCAATCCGCAGAAAGCTAAAACTCAGCTACAGGATAGATCGGGAGGTGCCTCCCGCAGTACGTGGAGACCCGATTCGACTGCGGCAAATTTTGACGAACTTGGTGAGTAATGCAATTAAATTCACCAAAAAAGGTGGCATCTCCGTGGAAGTTTCCATCAGGCACGCTACTCATACCGAGGTGGAATTGCTCTTTGCAGTGCGTGATACCGGTGTCGGTATGTCGGAAGAGGCGGTAGAGAGGCTTTTCCAACCATTCTCGCAGGCAGATGCATCCACCACCCGCACACATGGAGGGACCGGACTGGGCTTGGCGATCTGCAAGCGTTTGACCGAACTCATGAGTGGACGCATTGGGGTTAAATCGAAAAAGGGCAAAGGTTCCCTCTTCTGGTTTGTCGTGCCATTGCGCAAATCATTGGAAGAGGTGCCTTCGGCGCGGCGGGATCTGCAGGGCGCCCGTGCCTTGATTCTGGCGCAAGATGAGGTTGTCCATAACATTGCGGCCTATATGCGGGATTGGGGAATGGTTTTTGAGCAGGCTGTGGATAGTTACGATGCGATATCCAAGCTCCAGGCATCAGCCAACCTGGGAGAGAGCTGGAGTTATGAACTGATCGTTATCGATGGTCGGGTTTCAGGCCAGGGAACCTTGAAGATGATTGAGGATATCAAGGCCAATCCTGTGCTGTTTCAGGCCAAGTTTCTGGTATTGGACCCCACCGCTTCAGATGCAAAGACCCTTAATCGTCAGGGCATTGAGATACTGAACGCCCCGGTGCACAGAGTGGAGGTGGAGCAGAAATTCAAACGGCTGCTTGATGTCGAAATGGTATCGGGCGTTGGGACTGTTTCTGCGGAACAGCCTATGCCAAGAATGCCTGACGAATCTTTCGGCTGGGATGATGGACATGCTGAGATGCTGGATGAGCCGTCAAGGGTGGAGACGGCCGAAGAAGCGCCACTACCTCAGCATACCCCGTTGGTAGGTAAGATCCTGGTGGTGGAGGACAATCCGGTCAATCTGGCAGTGGTAAGGAAGATTCTGCAGAAGGCGGGGTTACAGCCAGTCGCCGCGACGGATGGTGTCAAGGCAATGGAGGCGGTTGGTAGAGAGAATTTTGACGTTGTACTGATGGACTGCCAGATGCCTCAAATGGATGGTTACGAAGCGACGGACGCCATCCGGCAGCGTGAACAGCAACAGGGACTTACCCGACTGCCGGTCATCGCAATGACGGCAAACGCGATGGCGGGGGATAGGGAACGGTGCCTGGCGGCAGGGATGGATGATTATCTCTCCAAGCCGGTCAAGCCAGCGGCGTTGGAAAATATGCTGCGGCAGTGGTTGCCCATGCAGGAGGTGTTGCAAGATCAAGCGGGTGTCCGGGAAGATTCTGCTGAATCAGCGGTATTTTCACAGACTCAGGAGCAGCCAAGAGATGTGAAGGAGGAGGAAGTGTCCTACGATGTCATCGATATTGCGGTAGTGGAGGAGTTGTTTGAGATCATGGATGAGGAGTTCATTATGGTGCTGGAGAGTTATCTGAACAGTGCGCCTGACCTGATGGATGGGATCGAACAGGCCGTTCAGTCCAGGGATCTGGACGCCCTGGTGGGACCCGCTCATTCACTGAAATCGAGCAGTGCCAACGTGGGGGCAATCGAACTCTCGGTCCTGGCCAGGGAGTTGGAGACCAAAGGTCGTGAACATGATGGAAGTGATCTGAATACCGTCTATGAGCAGATCGCAGATATCTACAAGCTCTCGACTGCAGCTTTGCGTCAGATCGTCGAGCGCGGCAGTTTGGACTGAAGAGTTAAGAAACCTGAATGAATCGGTTATTGTCATTTCGACCGTAGGGAGAAATGACAGGTTTTTCTTTTCGTTCAGACTTGTTCTCGTGCTTTGTGGGTTGAGTCCACAGGCGGGATCAGTTACAGGTTTTCCGAGGCAAAATCCGCCAGACGGGAACGCTCTCCCCGCAACAGAGTGATATGCCCGCTGTGAGGCCAGTCCTTGAAGCGGTCGACGGCGAATGTGAGGCCAGAGGTGGTCTCGGTCAAATAGGGTGTATCGATCTGCGCCACGTTCCCCAGGCAGACGATTTTGGTTCCTGGTCCGGCCCGGGTGATGAGCGTCTTCATCTGCTTCGGCGTCAGATTTTGTGCCTCGTCCAGGATGATGTACTTGTTCAGAAAAGTCCTTCCACGCATGAAGTTGAGTGAGTGGATGCGGATACGGCTGCGCAACAGGTCCTCGGTGGCGGCACGGCCCCACTCTCCTCCCTCGGTCTGTGTGAGCACCTCCAGATTGTCCATCAGCGCACCCATCCAGGGCGTCATCTTCTCCTCCTCTGTGCCGGGTAGAAAGCCGATGTCCTCCCCTACGGGTACCGTCACCCGGGTCATGATGATTTCCCGGTAGAGGTTCTGGTCCAACGTCTGCATCAGTCCTGCCGCCAGGGTCAGCAGGGTCTTGCCGGTGCCGGCAGTGCCCAACAGGGTGACGAAGTCGAGTTCCGGGTCAAGCAGCATATTGAGGGCGAAGTTTTGTTCCCGGTTGCGGGCGTTGATGCCCCAGACGGTATGTTTCTGGTGACGAAAATCATCGACCAGCTCAATGATTGCATCATCCCCCTCCCGGCGCCGGACGATGCCCTCGATACCGTGATCACCCTCCAGGTAGAGGCATTGGCTGGGATACCATTCGCGGGCGTCCGGGCCGCTGACCCGGTAGAAGGTCCGGCCCTCTTCCTGCCAGGCTTCAACCTCTTTCGTATGGTGGTCCCAGAAATCGTCCGGCAGTTTTTCCTCGCCGCGATAGAGAAGATTGACGTCGTCCAACACCTGGTCATTGGAGTAGTCCTCCGCCCGAATGCCCAGGACTGCAGCCTTGATGCGCAGGTTGATATCCTTGGAGACCAGGATCACGATCTTGTGGGGATGCGCCTCCTGCAGCCCCATTGCGGTTGCGAGGATGTTATTGTCCGGCGTATTGCCCGGCAGGCTGTCAGGTAGCTGGCTGATGACGGGGGTTGTCTGGAAGAAGAGGCGTCCGGTTACCGAATCTGCATGGTTGCCGTTGAGTTGCAGTGTGTTGAGGGGCAGTCCCAAACTGATTTCACTGCTGTCGATCCCGCACATCAGTTCGTCCAGAAATCGGCTGGTCTGACGCACGTTGCGTGCGACTTCCGACATACCCTTTTTGCCCTTGTCGAGCTCTTCAAGCACCACCATCGGCAGGAAGATATCGTGCTCTTTAAAGCGGAACAGGGCGGTGGGATCGTGCATCAGCACGTTGGTATCCAGGACAAAGAGGCGTTTTTTTTCTTCTTCTGACATCATCTGTTCCGCGTGGTGGCAGGGCGGCTCTATTTTCCGGCGCGCATCGTCTTGACCGTGTCCAGGACTTCATCAACGTGTCCTTTGACCTTTACCTTGCGCCACTCTTTTCGCAGCAGGCCCGACTCATCGATGAGAAAGGTGCTGCGCTCGATGCCGCGCACCTTCTTACCGTACATATTCTTCATCTTGATGACGTCGAAGGCGTTGCAGAGCGCCTCCTCCTTATCCGACAGGAGCTCGAAGGGGAAGGCCTGTTTCGCCTTGAAATTTTCCTGAGCCTTGATGCCGTCGCGGGAGACACCGATGATGACTGTCGATTGACGTCGAAACTTGTTGATTGCCGCAGTGAAATCCCGTCCCTCCTGAGTGCACCCGGGTGTGCTGGCCTTGGGATAGAAATAGAGCACGACGGGTTTGCCGCGAAAATCCGACAGTTTAAGCGTCTTGTCGCTGGTGGCGGGAAGTTCGATGTCCGGCACCGGTTTTCCTATGGCGATAGCTGTCATTGTCAAAAGTTCTCCGGTGTTCAGCCCTTGACGGGCTCGAGGACGGCATCAAGGTTTAAACCGTCACAGTAGTCCATGAACTCGTCCCGCAATCCGGCAATATGCAGATCGGACGGGATGCCCACATTCATGTGTACGGCGAACATCGGGGTGCCGGTGTGCGGCGCAGCGTAGCTCGATGTCATCATGTCTTCGATATTGATGTTCCGCTGGGAAAAAAATTCCGCCAGGTGGTTTACGATGCCGGGGTGATCCATGGCGACCACGTCTACGGCGTAAGGCAGCAGATTGCTGGATGGGACCCGCTCCTCAGTGCGTTTGGTGATGATGGTAAGGTCTAGTTCCTGCTCCAGTTCCGGCAGGGCGTTTTCCAGTTTGGCAAGGGTATTCCACTGCCCCTCGACCAGTAGCAGGATAGCGAATTCACCGCCAAGTACAGTCATGCGACTATCGGCGATATTGCATCCATCCTCCAGAATCTTCTTCGAAAGTGCGTTAACGATGCCGGGACGGTCCTTGCCCAGTGCGGAGATTACAAGGAAGCTGTTTGGAGTGGTCATTTATCTTCGTGTTGTTTTGATTCTGGGTGTGCGCCTGAAGTGGGGCATTGAGCCTCTAAGCCACACTGGCCCGTATCATGTACGGACGGCTGGAAAAGTGCCAACATTTTATGGGTATCTGATTCGAAGTGTAACACGTCGACAGCTTCCGTCCGGCCAATCGCTTTTCCAGTCGACTTGTCAGCATCGCAAGCCGCAGGATAACATAGCGGATTGAGCTTGGTACCGAGGGTTTTTGCAGAGATGTTTCGTGGCAGCATGGTGGCGATGGTCACTCCCATGAAGGAGGGCGGCAGTCTGGACGATGAGGCGCTCTATCGTCTGGTGGACTTCCATGTCGAAATGGGGACGGATGCTATCATCGTGACGGGCACTACGGGTGAGTCCGCCACGCTGGACGAGACCGAGCACTGTGGCGTGATCCGCAAGGTGGTTGAATACGCTGCGGGCAGGATTCCTGTCATTGCGGGTACCGGGGCCAATTCGACCACAGAGGCGATCAGCCTGACACGCTGTGCCATGGAGGCAGGGGCGGATGCCTGCCTGTTAGTGACCCCCTATTACAACAAGCCGACCCAGGAGGGCCTCTACCTGCACCACAAGGCAGTGGCCGAAGCGGTCGATATCCCACAAATTCTCTACAATGTTCCCGGCCGTACCGCCATCGACATGCTGCCCGAGACAGTCGCTCGGCTGGCAGAGGTGAGGAACATCATCGGTGTCAAGGAAGCCAGCGGCGATTTGCAGCGGGTGACGCGGATCCGCGAGCTTTGCGGAGCCGATTTCGCTATCTACAGCGGAGACGATGCAACCGGCTGCGAGTCGATGCTGATTGGTGGCGACGGGGTGATCTCCGTAACTTCGAATGTAGCACCTAAACTTATGCGGCAGATGTGCGAAGCGGCCTTGGCCGGGGAGCGCGAGGCTGCGGAGCGGTTGGATGCCAAAGTGGCGGCGCTGCATGCAGCATTATTTGTCGAATCCAACCCTATTCCAGTGAAGTGGGCGGTGGTTGAAATGGGCTTGGCGCCGAAAGGTATACGCTTGCCGCTGACCTGGCTCTCTGAAGTACACCAGCCAAAAGTACGGGCTGCCATGGAGCAGGCTGGCGTCTGCTGAACCAGTAATCATTATCCGCAGATTTGCGGGAACTCAAGGTTATCGAAAGATCGAACCCAGCTATGCTGCATACTGTCAAACAACTGATTCTCATCCCGGCCCTCGCTGTTCTGCTCCATGGTTGCAGCTCAACCGGGGATATCTTCTCCGACAAACAGACGGAGTATAGAAACCAACGGGAGATGGTGGATAACCTTGAAGTGCCCCCAGACCTTTCCCGCTCTGCGATCAATGATGCATTGAGCGTGCCGGAGGCGGGCGCGGCAGGAAGCGCCTCCTATTCGGAGTACACCACTAACCGACAGGGTGGAGGTGCAACCACACCCAGGCTGGCCGGCAGTACCGTTTTGCCCCAGGTGAAGGATATCGAGGTCAAACGTGATGGCGATCAGCGCTGGTTGCTCATCAATGCCACGCCAGACGACGTCTGGCCCAGAGTGGTGGAGTTCTGGCGCCAAAATGGTCTGCTGCTGGTGGAACAGGATCCCACCGTTGGCATCATGCGCACCGACTGGCTTGAGAGTCGGGCAGATGTTAAACAGGGTACTATCACAGAACTGTTTCGCAAGGTTCTGGACAGCGTCTACTCTTCCGCTACCCGTGATCAGTTTCGTGTACGCCTGGAAGAGGGAGAAAAAACCGGCACTACCGAGCTCTACCTGACCCACAGGGGCCTTGAAGAGAAGCTTGTTGAGAAGGTTGGAGGCGATGCGGATACTACCTACTGGACACCGCGGCCTAACGATCCAGGTGTCGAGGTTGAGATGCTGCGCCGCCTGATGGTCTACCTGGGCGTGAGCGGGGAAAATGCTGAACAGGCATTGGCGCGCAAAGAGGAGCGCAAGGCGCGTTCTGAACTGGTGAAATCCGCGAACGAGGCCTATCTCATCATCAATGAAGGTTTTGCCAGAGGTTGGCGCCTGACCGGTGTTGCCCTTGACCGTGTTGGTTTTGCAGTAGAGGATCGCAATCGCTCTGAAGGGGTCTATTTTGTCCGCTACATCGATCCCGACAAGGATGGCGGCAAGGAGAAGGGCTTCTTCTCTAAACTCGCTTTCTGGTCCGATGATAAGGTCGACAGTGAGAATCAGTACCAGGTCAAGCTCGAAGCCGAGGGTAAGACGAGCCGGGTAACCGTGCTCAACTCGCAGGGAGAACGTGATAATTCATCGACAGCACTGCGTATTTTGACGCTGCTGCATGAGAATATCCGTTAACCCGGCAATCTTAATATTTATCCGATTGTTGACGTGCGTTTTGCCTCGTTGGGGAGTGGCAGCAAAGGGAACGCGCTGCTGATCGAAACCGGCCATGTGCGGGTGTTGGTGGATTGCGGTTTTCCTGCCAGGGAGATCGAACGGCGCCTCGGTTTGCTGGATGTGGCTGCGGACTCACTGGATGCACTCCTCATCACCCACGAGCATTCTGACCATGTGAGTGGTTTGGGACCGGTTACCCGCCGTTACAAGGTTCCCGCCTGGATGACAGCCGGTACCTATAGAGGCGCCAGGTGTGGTGAGATACCGACGCTGCACTGTATCGATAGTCATGCCGGTCCCTTCTCTATCGGTGACCTGACAATCACACCCTATCCGGTACCTCACGATGCCCGAGAACCCTGCCAGTTTGTTTTTCAGGCGGATGGGGTATCTCTTGGTTTGCTGACTGATGCCGGGCACATTACGCCGCATATTGTCGATAACCTTTCCAACTGTGACGCTTTGCAGCTGGAGTTCAACCACGATACCAAAATGTTGCGCGCCGGACCTTACCCGCCCCGGTTGCAGGCGCGGGTGGGTGGCGTGCTGGGTCATCTGAGCAATCGCCAGTCCCTCGATCTTCTGGCGCGTCTTGATCATCAGAGGCTGCAGCATCTTGTGGCTGCCCACCTCAGTGAAGCAAATAATTCCGCAGTACTGGTTCGTGAGGGGGTGATGTTGCATACGCCTCAAATCATTGAACGGTTGACGGTGGCGGCACAGCGCACCCCTACCAGCTGGCTGGCGATATGAAGCGCGTTCCATCTGTATCGGTTCCTGCTGAATTACTTATAATTCTTTAATTTTCAGGTGGTTGGTTGTATCGTGTGCGAGTTTTAACAATTGAGCGGAACGGCAGGACTGTCTGACCTTTCCGCGTAAGAAGAATTGGGTTGGAGGAGTGATTTATGGCGCATATCGTTGTAGTGGGTGCTGGTACTGGTGGAATGCCCTGTGCATATGAATTACGCGCCGAATTGGGGCGCGAACATGAGGTGACGATGATCAACGAACGGGAGTATTTCCAGTTCGTGCCGTCGAATCCCTGGCTGGCTGTGGGCTGGCGTGAGCGGTCGCATATCACCTTCGATATTCGTCCACACCTGGAGCGTAAAGGCATCAACTTTATCGCCAAACGTGTCGACAAGATCGATGCGAAAAACAACAAGCTCGAGTTGGATGGTGGCGAAGTCATTGAATACGACTATCTGGTAATTGCCACCGGCCCAAGACTGGCTTTTGAAGAGGTTGAGGGTTCAGGACCTCAGGCGCATACCCATTCGATCTGTACTGTGGATCATGCCGAAAAAACTTACGAGGCCTATAAGGCACTGCTCGAAGATCCGGGGCAGGTGGTGATCGGCGCCATGCCCTTCGCCAGTTGTTTTGGTCCGGCCTACGAATTTTCCTTCATCGTTGATTCTGACCTGCGCAAACGCAAGCTTCGCGACAAGGTCCCCATGACCTACGTAACTTCCGAACCTTATGTCGGGCACCTCGGTCTGGGCGGCGTCGGCGATTCCAAGGGTTTTCTGGAGAGTGATTTCCGCGCCCACCACATCAACTGGATCACCAATGCAAAGGTGATCAAGATTGAAGCGGGTTTGATGTTCATCGAGCAGTACGATGATTCTGGCCATAAGATCAAAGAGATCGAACTGCCATTCAAATTCTCCATGATGCTACCCGCCTTCAAGGGTGTCGATGCGGTTGCCAATGTTGAGGGGCTTTGCAACCCCCGCGGCTTTGTCTTCGTGGATGACCACCAGCGCAACCCGACCTATGGAAATATCTACGCTGCCGGTGTCTGCATTGCCATCCCGCCGGTAGAAGCGACTGCCGTGCCAACCGGTGCGCCCAAGACCGGTTACATGATTGAGTCGATGGTGACCGCAATCGTGCATAACATTGCGGATACCTTGAACGGCAAGGAAGGCACTACCCTGGCTACCTGGAATGCCATCTGTCTGGCGGATATGGGAGATACAGGCGCTGCTTTTGTCGCCCTGCCACAGATTCCGCCTAGAAATGTCGCCTGGTTCAAGAAGGGAAAATGGGTGCACATGGCCAAGATCGCCTTCGAGAAGTACTTCATCCGCAAGATGAAGAAGGGTACATCAGAGCCGATCTACGAGAAGTACATCCTCAAGATGCTGGGTATCGGCAAGCTGAAATAGTCATCATATATCCCGATAAAAAGCCCGGTCTTGTGACCGGGCTTTTTTGGTTTAAAGAGCAGGATTAGCGATAATGGCCATTTCCGGGTTTGCTATTGTGGTGAAGCTAAATAAAGGTAACTAGGTTCCATGACATCTTCTTGTATAAGCAGGCACCAGACGGTTGGTGTGCCGGTTGACCGGATTCTTATCGGCGGTGATGCGCCAGTGGTGGTGCAGTCGATGACCAATACCGACACGGCGGATGTGGATGCCACCGTGCGACAGGTGGCGGAGCTGGCGCGGGCCGGGTCGGAGCTGGTACGCATTACGGTCAATAATGAGGCAGCCGCCAAAGCGGTGCCGTCGATACGCGAGGCACTGGACAAGCAGGGGTTGAGTGTCCCGCTGATTGGGGATTTTCACTTCAACGGCCACCGTCTGCTGGCGGATTTTCCCGAATGCGCCCAGGCTTTGGGGAAATATCGCATCAACCCCGGGAATGTGGGTAGCGGAGAGAAGCGTGACAGCCAGTACGCCACCATGATCGAGACCGCCTGCCGATATGACAAGCCGGTGCGTATCGGGGTCAACTGGGGCAGTCTGGATAAGGGCCTGGTGGCGAGCATGATGGATGAGAATGCCCGTGCGGCCGATCCGCTGGATGCGGGTGAGATGACCCATGAGATCATGGTCAAGTCGGCGTTGGACAGCGCTTGCCGGGCGGAAGAACTGGGTCTCGCCAGGGAGCGCATCGTGCTCTCCTGCAAGATGAGTGGCGTACAGGATCTGATCGCAGTCTACCGGAAACTGGCTGCCCGCAGTGACTATGCCCTGCATCTCGGGCTGACCGAGGCGGGGATGGGTTCCAAAGGGATCGTTGCCTCCACGGCTGCACTGGCGGTGCTGCTGCAGGAGGGGATTGGTGACACTATCCGCATCTCCCTGACGCCGGAGCCAGGTGGCGCACGCACCCAGGAGGTGGTGGTTGCCCAGGAACTTCTGCAGTCGATGGGACTAAGGGCCTTCGCGCCGATGGTAGTGGCCTGCCCCGGCTGTGGGCGTACCACCAGTACCCTGTTCCAGCAATTGGCCATGGACGTACAGAGCCACCTGCGTGAGCAGATGCCGGTCTGGCGCCGGCAATACCCAGGAGCGGAAGAGATGTCGGTGGCGGTGATGGGATGCGTGGTCAATGGCCCTGGTGAGAGCAAGCAGGCCAACATCGGTATCAGCCTGCCGGGTACCGGAGAGAGTCCCTCTGCACCGGTATTTGTGGATGGAGAGAAAGTGGCTACCCTTAAGGGAGATGATATCGCGGTGCAGTTTATGGGGATTGTGGATGGATATGTGAAGGATCGCTACGGGCGGAAACCACAGGGAGAATAGTGTCAAACGTTTTCTGCACAGTCACACTACAAATAGAAGGGGATGAATGAACAATTCTCTCCTGTGTGGCTATCAATAATTCAATGGCCACGCTTAAAGTAGGTTTTTTGTTATAATGTCTGCCAAAAGATAGCCATCCTTGCATGACAACCTTAGGTCAGGGAAACCGTTATGGCTCGAGAGGTAGTGAAAGCAGGTCTATTCTGTATTTTTCTGGTGTCGCTGCCGGCACTGTCCGGTTGCGTGAGTCTGCCGCCGGAGGTAAAGGCGGAGCTGCTCGAACCTCTGGCGGGCCAGCCGAACAACTTCTCATCGGAAGCGCGTGACAGCCGTAGTTCCGAAACGGCCGGCAAGGGGAACTGAGCAGTGCGCCTGCTGCTGTTTTCCCTTGTTTTCCTGCTGGCCGCCTGCGCCA
Organism: gamma proteobacterium endosymbiont of Lamellibrachia anaximandri; assembly: GCA_016756855.1. Lineage (GTDB taxonomy): Bacteria > Pseudomonadota > Gammaproteobacteria > Chromatiales > Chromatiaceae > QGON01. The sequence continues at coordinate 46,939 of JAESPD010000024.1, forward strand.
ATCCAACACGGCAGGATTTCAAGACCTGGCAGGTGGCCGGTGAGGACCCACAGCAGTTTCTTAACCTGCCCCTTGCCTCCGGTCAGGTGGTGGTGATCGGCTCCGGTGCCATCATGGATATGGGCATTAGCTTGATCCCCGAGTCCTATCCCCCTTACCTTCATGCCGGCATCCTGGTAATTGATGACGGCTCGCCCTATGTCTACGACATCACGGGTGTCGCCGGTTTCAATCTGACCGGTCTTCCACCAACGGATGTGATCAAAGGCAAGGTGCAGCGTATTTCTTTTGGGCGGTTTCTACGGCGATACCATCATGTTGCGATCTACGAGCCAACGGGTCTGGACAAGGAGCGTATCGCGGCCTATGTCCGGATGCAGTTCCGTGAGGAGGCGCCTTTCGACCCCTATTTCAATTACGCTGAACACAAAAATCTTTACTGCACCGAATTCATCGCGTTGGCGCTGGAGGCGGGAGGCGCTGAACGTTTCGAACTCCCTCCAAATCGTCCAAATCGTTCGGTTTCCGTAGTGCTGGATTGGCTGAAGATCTCCGGCCACGGACTGTTGATGCCTTCAGATCTTGTTGTTGCATCAAAACGGGTGGCGTTGTTGAGCACCAGACATACACTGACCGAGATCTATTTGCTCAACGCATTGAAAGAGGAGCTGCATCGTCGTTTCACCTGTGATCAACGCCTGGGCAACCTCTTTTATTGGAACGGATTCAAAGTGCGACTGAGAAAGCCGGTAGACAGATTCATGGATGCGGGTCTGTTGCTGTTTCCAACGGACCGCAAGGTCGATGAACGTGAGGTTCGGCTTGCCGTACGGGAACTGGCTGACGAGATGTACGGGGTGCTACCCGAAACGGCGGCGCTGTCGAGGTGCGACAATATCAAGCAAGAGAGCGTTCTGGCCGGACAGTGAGGCCAGGCCTGATGCGATTCGGGTAAGGTGGAAATTTGGGTGTTATCACCCAATTTGACGGCGAGTTCACAGGAGAGGAGCGCGTTGGCAAAAGACCGCTACCCGCGGCTTAGCGGGAGCGGAAACAGAAGCGGAGGATAAAACATTGAACAGATTGACACTGATTTCACTGGCGGCGGCAGCCTCGTTTTGCGTGCACTCCACGGCCATGGCGGAGCCCTCGTTCGATCCGGGCGTGATGTTCTACGTGAATGTGCCGTTTGGGCAGAGTAGTTCCAGGAATAGCGGTGAAGAACGGCTCGGATTTCGGCTCGACTATGATTCCCGGCAGTTGTGGAATGAGAAAAGAGTGCGATGGGGGGCTTCGCGTTTCCATATGGCGCCACTACTCGATTTCAATATGACTGGAGCCGGCGCGGGTTCGATTGATCTGCGTGGTCAGACCCTCGCCTATTCTCCAGGCGGTGAAGGAGGATCAAGCTCGACCCCCGAGGCTTCGAAAGCAAGCTTTCAAGATTTTCCCTGGCTTTGGGCGATCCTGGGCGGTGCAGCCGCCGGCTTGGCGATCTCCTGTGCCAACGATCAGTGGCCTTGCTTTCATAGGGATGATGAAGTGAGCGGCGGTAGTGTCCCACCAGACGATTATGTCCCCCCACCAGAAGAGCCTACCTAAGCTTGCTGCATAAGGGCTTCAGGAAAACAGGAATAGGGCGGAGGGAATAATTCTTCCCCCGCCCCTTTTTTGTCGCATAAAACACTTCCTGGAAATCAGAGATGGTAGGGTGCGCTGTACGCACCATGACGCTCTTATTCAATAATCAGCCGAGAGAAGGCAATGAGAAAATCCGCAAAAAACCTGTTATTGGCAATAGTAGGTCTGACCCTGTCCCAAGCCGTACCGGCGGACGAAGAACCCACACTTCTGGTATCGACGCAACGCCTCACCCTGGAGGTGGCAACATCCATTGCCCAAGGTGCAGTTGCGGCCTGCCGTGAACAGGGTATCCAGATTGCCGCCACCGTGGTGGATCGTGAGGGAACGGTACAGGTCGTGCTCAGAGATACCATTGCCGCTCCCATCACCGTGCCGATCAGTCGGCAAAAGGCTTTTACCGCCGTTAACTTTAATGCGGCAACCTCTCAACTCAGTGATCGGGCCAATACGCCGATCGGCCGCATCGATGGGCTGGTGATGGCTGCGGGTGGTCTGGCAATCCAGGTGGGTGGTCAGTTGGTGGGTGGTATCGGCGTCAGCGGGGCACCTTCGGGTAAGACCGATGAGGCATGCGCCCAAGCGGGGATCGACAAGGTCATTGACGACCTGGAGATGTCGATGTAGGCCTGATCAAGCGCAGCGGATCAGGCAGCTCAAACTACTGTTTGAGACGAGCTTGCTAGCCGGGCATTACCGAATTGTGATGATGATCGTGGTCATGGTCATGGGGTTCAGCGGGCGACAATGCCTCCCCGGCAACAACCTTGGCGGCTGCAGCTTGTGGATCGGTCTCGCTGGTGGCGACAACCCGAACACCCTGTGATGCCATGCGGCGCATGAAACCCTCTCCGCAGCCCCCGGTAATCAGCACGTCCAGTTCAAAAACGGGATGCTGGCTGCCGCGAAACTCATGCATACTCATCTCCTTGGGGAGATCCAGCCGCTCGCCTTCGACTATCTGTCCACTATCGTCCTGTTCGAACACCAGAAAACGTCGGGTTTTTCCGGCATGACCGGTGACGGTGCGGAAATTCTGGCTGGTGATACCGATTTTCATAATGACCTCAGGCGGCTGCCCGGTTTGCAATGAGTGACCTGGCCCACTCCTCCATAGCCGCATTGGCGACAGGCATGGGGGCTTCCATGAAGGTGATAATGAAATGCCCGTCGGTTTCACAGACGCCGATGGAGCGTGGACGCACGGCCAGCTGCATGGGGTCTTGCAGCGTCAGGCCGAAGCAGAAAACGATGTTGACCGCTGCAGTAATCTCTTCAGCAACCTGACCTTCCGGTAGGGCAGTCGTATGGGCGAAATGATCAAAAACTGCGATGAATCTGGCACTCCGATGAGTTTCGATCTGTTGCCTGATATGGGCAACTATCTCATCTACTGAATTGAATCGGCACTCTGGCCATTTGACGTCCAGTTGAAAAACAGGATAAGTCTCTTCCAGCAGTGTTTGCTTCACCTTGCCTACTCCAAGCAGTCTAGTTAGTGTCTATCCGGAAACATGCTTAGGAACGCAAAACGTGCTAAGAACTGGAAAAGACGCAAAGCCCATTCATCGGAACAAATAGACACTCTCCGCGTACTTTGCGTTATCTTTTTGCCGTTTCTGGATGGGTAGTGGAATGCTAGGCGTCATCCCTGCTGGAGGCATTGAAAATAGTCAATCTTCGGCGATACGCTGCAGATTGGGGATGTCGAGCAGGAAATGGTTGCTGCTGGTTTCTACCAACAGACTCTGCCGTTTGAATTCCGCAATGGTACGGCTGGCGGTCTCAGTGGTAATGCCGAGCATCGCGCCCATGTCTTCACGGGCGAAGAGTTGGCATTCGCTGGTTTCCGCATCACTGACCAGGCGCAGCAGCAATCTTGCCACACGCTGCTTGGCGGATCCGGTTGAGAGTTCAGTGAGCCAGGCGTCGGCTTCGTTAAGAGCCCGTTGCCAGCGGTTGAGCAGTTCCCGGTGAAGTTTTGGGTTCTCTTTGCTCAGCTTTTCCACGACTTTGACCGGCAGGCTGCAAGCCTCAGTCGGTTGCAGGACGACGGCATCGTGCTTGTAGTTTTCTCCGAGCAGGCACTCCAGCCCGGTGACATCCGTGGCGCGGATCAGGCGCACGATGCGCTGGCTGCCGTCAGGCAGGTACTGTACCAGTTTGAGTATGCCGGAACGGATAGTGTACATACGATCGCCGACGTCGCCGGCGCGATAGAGAGTGGATCCTACCGGAAGGGTGTATTGATCGATAGGGTCGTGTATCTGTTCAAAATTGTCTTCGTCCAGCCCTGAAAAAAGCACCGATTCCCTGAGCGCACAGGTTTTGCAGTCTGCAATACCATCCCAGGCCTCTTTGAATGTGACATTTTTTACCATGTTGGCTTTTCCGACGGTATGTAAGTTGGCTGGTAAGCCCTGTCGCAGATCAAACGCCTGCTTTTTTCCGAGTGTGGGGTCAGGTTGCACGATAGCAGATATCAGGGTGAGAAAAAGCCTGAATTTATTTCCCGATTTCATCTGAGATGGTGCAAACCGTCCTTTCAGGCAGTTTCTTGATGCTACCATAGCTGCCTTATTGCGTGCTCATGCCTGATGGCAATGGAGGAGATATGGCTGCAGGGCAAGGTGATCATAAATTCTGGATTCTCGGAGTGGATGATGAACCACAGAACCTGGAGATTCTCGAGGAGATTCTGGGAGATCAGTTTGACTTGACGCTTGTGAGCAGTGGCCGTGCCTGTCTGGACGAGGCAAATACCGCTCCGCCTGACTTGATTCTGCTTGACGTCAATATGCAGGGGATGGACGGTCTGGAGGTCTGTCGTCGTTTAAAGGGAGAACCCAATACCTCGGATATACCGGTAATCTTCGTCTCCGCCTACTCCAAACTTGAAGAGCGGTTGGCGGGCTATCGGGCCGGAGGTGATGATTACGTCACGAAACCTTTCGATGATGAAGAACTCCTGATCAAGGTCAAGCTTGCGCTTGCCACCAAACGCCAACTGGATTCGCTTCAGCGCTCCTCAACTGATGCCCTGGATGTGGCGCAAACGGCCCTGTCTGCCAGTGGTGAAGCTGAAGCACTCCTCCATTTTTTAGGCGCTGCCTACCCGTTGAACAGTCGAGCGGGTCTCGGCAAGAGCATGCTTGATATGTTCGAGTGTTACGGACTGAGAGTTGTGTTGAGAATAGAGGGTGAAGAAGGTGATCTCTACCTCTCCCATGAAGGCGATGTCGGTCCATTGGAGCAGGAAGTGCTGGAGATGGGGCCTGATGATGGCCGTTTCATCGATTTTGGACGCCGCACACTGGCCAAATACGGCGGTGTTTCCGTGTTGATCAGGAATATGCCGGTAGAAGACACGAACAGGCATGCCCGCTGGAAAAAAAACCTGGAAATAATGTTGCAGATCACTAGTGTCCCAACGTTAAATCGAATAAATTCAATTGGTTATCCATGGCGCATTCTTCACTTTTGCAATCGGATTTCATAAGCAACTGATCCAATGGGGTTTTCTCGAAAAGAGT
>JAESPD010000025.1 GCA_016756855.1 gamma proteobacterium endosymbiont of Lamellibrachia anaximandri
GTTGTTTGTCTTTGAACACAAACATTTTACCATGCGTGAGGCCTACTTACTTTTGTATTCAGTAGGTTAGACGATATTATTTGCTATATTTGAACTCCGAAACTTGAGTTAATCAAATGGTTCTGCCTGTTGAGTATAAGGGGCTCGCTCTGGATTGTGGGTACCGTATCGACCTGATGGTGGCGGGGAATCTGATCGTTGAATTGAAGAGCGTAGATTCAATTCAGCGGATTCACCAAGCACAAATACTAACCTATATGAAACTGGCGGATATCAGAACAGGGCTACTCATCAACTTCAATACCAGGCTATTGAAAAATGGAATTAAACGCCTTGTGCTCTAAACATCAAAACCTTCGTGCTCTTCGTGAGCTTCGTGGTGATGCCTAGTACCAAAGAACAGGAAACACAATGAAAGGAATTATACTCGCCGGTGGTTCTGGAACACGCCTTCACCCGGTAACAATAGGCGTTTCAAAACAACTCCTCCCTATCTATGACAAACCGATGATCTACTACCCACTAAGCACGCTCATGCTGGCGGGAATCAGGGATATCCTAGTCATCACTGCACCTACCTTCAAAGCGCGTTTTGAAGATATCCTTGGTGACGGTGCTCAGTGGGGGCTAAATATTCAGTATAAAATTCAGCCCAGGCCTGAAGGGTTGGCTCAGGCCTTTATTCTGGGTGAAGCGTTTATTGGGGATGATAGCTGTGCTCTGGTCCTGGGGGACAATGTCTTCTACGGACACTATCTTAAAGAAATCCTGATTGATGCCGTAAACCATAAGGATGGCGCCACAGTATTTGCCTATCATGTAACAGACCCTGAGCGATACGGTGTTATTGAGTTTGATGGCAGCGGTCGTGCAGTCAGTCTTGAGGAAAAGCCGGATAATCCACGATCGAATTTTGCGGTAACCGGCCTCTATTTTTATGACAACCAGGTCGTGGAAATTGCTAAATCATTAAAACCATCACAACGTGGTGAGTTGGAGATAACTGATGTCAACCGCATCTACCTGGAAAAAGAACAACTCAATGTTCATCTTTTGGGCAGGGGTTCCGCATGGTTGGATACAGGTACCTACGATTCATTGCTCGTAGCCAGTCAGTTCGTACAGACTCTGGAACTTCGTCAGGGGTTGAAAATTTCCTGCCCGGAAGAGATCGCCTGGAGAAATCGGTGGATTGATGATGAAGCACTGGAAAAACAGGCAGCCGCATTGTCAAAAAACAGCTATGGGGTCTATCTGGAAAGATTGCTCAAAGAAGGTCGAAGTTAAGTAATGAAAGTGATCGAAACAGAACTACCGGGCGTATTGATTATCGAGCCGAAAGTTTTTGGTGATGAGCGTGGCTTCTTCACGGAAACCTGGAATAAGCAACTTTATACCGATGCAGGAATTGCGGCTGAATTTGTGCAGGATAACCTCTCCATGTCACGTCGGGGGGTGCTGCGCGGACTGCATTTTCAGAACCCCAACGCCCAGGGGAAGCTCGTCACAGTCCTTCAGGGTGAAGTTTACGATGTGGCTGTTGATATTCGTCGTGGTTCACCGACATTTGGACAGTGGGCATCGGTGAGTCTTTCATCTGAAAACAGACGGCAAGTCTACATTCCCGAGGGTTTTGCCCACGGCTTCTGTGTAACCAGCGAGACGGCTCTGTTCAGCTACAAATGCACCGATCGATACAATCCAGGGGCTGAAGGCAGCATACTTTGGAATGATCCGGATCTGGCTATCGATTGGCCCATTGATAAACCGGAACTCTCCGCCAAGGACCGTGATGGTATACGGCTAAAGGATTTTCCTGTTGAACGACTGCCTGCGTACCATACTAGTGTCTAACAAGTTTATATTGATGGATATGGCAGTGGCGGTCGTAGGGTGGATAAGCCACAGCGCATCCACCGAAGTGGTCGCAAGAAAAGGCGGATGCGTTCCACTTATCCACCCTACCGTTCTGCCTAAACCCATCAAAGCAAAGTTGTTACTCCACTAGTTAAATAATCAAGTTGTGCCTAATGAATTTTGAAGAGACTCTCGCCAAGACGCAAAGTACGCAGAGGAAGTGGGAAATCAATGATTTCTTGGCGCACTTTGCGTCTTGGCGAGAGCAATAATCTTTTCAGGTGGTCCAGAAATAGTTACGGAAGACATGAAAAAAGCACGATTTCTAATCATCGGCGATCAAGGCCAGGTCGGCTGGGAGCTTCAACGCACCATGGCCACACTGGGCGATGTCATTGCCATTGGTCGCCGAACAAAGTCTTCGACTATTGACCTTGCGGATCCCGACACCATTCGCAAAGCAGTACGAGGAATCAAACCCGACTGGATCATCAATGCCGCCGCCTATACAGCTGTCGATAAGGCTGAAGAAGAACCCGATTTGGCCATGGCGGTAAATGGCACAGCCCCCGGCATTCTGGCAGAGGAGGCAAAAGCCATTAAAGCCACACTTATCCACTACTCAACAGATTACGTGTTTGATGGCAAAGCAACCGAACCCTACAAGGAAGAGAGTCCAACAAACCCACTAAGTGTCTACGGAAAGACAAAGCTGGCCGGTGAGAAGGCGGTTCAGGCAGTTGATGGGCGATATCTTATCTTTCGAACCAGCTGGGTTTATGGTTTTCGGGGCCATAGCTTTCTCATGACAATGCGGCGCTTGGCGCAAGAGCGCGAGGAACTTAAGATTGTCGATGATCAGTATGGCGCACCGACTTGGTGCAGGCATATCGCAGAAGCAACCAGCCAAGCTGTTTCGCAATGCGTAGCAAATTCGGATTTGCTTGATGAGAAGCGGGGACTCTACCATCTGAGTTCAGGTGGAATGACAACATGGTATGGCTTTTCGAGATCAATATTTGAATTGATGCGGGAAGCGGACGAAAAAATATTACTCCAAGATGTAAAGCCTATAATGACAAAGGAGTATCCACTTCCTGCGCCGAGACCAAGTTATTCAGTATTGAATAATGCCAAACTGCGACACCACTTCGGTGTGGTGCTTCCTGACTGGAAATTGGTGCTGGATCAAGTGATGAAATAACCTTTAGTCTTAAACAATTGTATTATCAATGGGTTATGTGAACCAGGTTTCTCGCCGCGCTCGATATGGCAATTGATCAGGGATTCCTTAATCTGTAGACTACATCGTTTGGGTCTATTGCCACTTTTTAGTGCTTTACTATCTCCCTGGTATGGAAACTGTCAGAAAACTCCCTCTGCTCATATTGACTGCCTGTCTGGTATCAGTCACAGGCTGTGCTACCTCTATGAGTGCCCCATTGGCCAAGGCAGAGACCGTGCAGAAGGATGTTGCTACTTATTCGACCAGCAATCCCCTTGAATCGGCCATTCTCTCTGAAATTCCAACCATGAACCCCGGAGAAAGAGGTGCAGTGGGGTCGGTCATGTTCGTTGCAGGCAAGCTATACAGCGCAGCAAGTGGCAGGCGCTGCCGGTCTGTTACGATAACCGGGAACCCATCCCCAGGGGTCACCAGAGGACGAGTGGCTTGTAATGACGGACACAATTGGTTTTTCTCCGGAGATGTCTTCTTAACGGGTTCCATAAAGTGACTGATATTAAACAATTATATGGAGTTCGGATGAGAATGGATAGGGTGAAAAGGCATTTCATCACTCTGCTTTTTCTCGTTATGCTTTACAGTTTGGCATCGCCACTCCACGCCGCAGAGGTCGTTTTACCCAGCCCTCCAGTTGCCGTTCAGCAAGTGGATCCGATCGAACCGTTCGGCGCCAAGCTGTTTAACGGAAACTTCCTCAAGGCGCGGGGTGACGGACTTAACCCCAACTATATCCTGGCTCCGGGAGACAAGGTGGCCGTTGCTGTGTGGGGGGCAGTAACCATAAAAGATATTTATACCATCGATAGCCAGGGTAATATTTTCATGCCAGAGGTAGGGCCCCTGAAGCTCGCAGGGGTGAAAAATGCCGACCTGACAAGTACGGTCAGAGCGCATATCAAGACGGTCTACACCAGTAATTTTGATGTCTACACCAATCTTGCCACTGCACAGCCGGTAGCCGTCTTTGTGACAGGCATGGTCAACAATCCAGGCCGTTACGCCGGTCTGCCGTCTGACAGCATCCTCTATTTTCTTGATCTGGCGGGCGGTATCGATCCCAAACTGGGCAGTTACCGGAAAATTGAGATTATCCGCGCCGGAAAACCCATTAATACGACCGACCTCTACGATTTTATCCTTAAGGGGAAGATCGCCTCGCCTCAGCTGCAGGAGAATGACACTATTCTGGTTACACAGCGAGGCGCAGTCGTCCAGCTTGAAGGCAATGTGGCCCGCAGTGCACTGATTGAGATGGAATCAGCGAGTTCATCGGGTGGCGAAATCCTCAAGGTGATCCCCAAAGCAGCGCAGGCCACTGAGGTCACCATCATCGGCATGCGCAATGGTCTACCAATCAAGCAGACTATGCCACTCATGACCTTTCTTGATTACCCTCTACGTGATGGTGATACGGTAACACTCAGGGACGACGGGCGCGCCAATACCATACTGATCAATATCCAGGGTGAATTTAACGGACCGGCCACGTTGTCGGTAAAACGTGGCTCCCGTCTGATGGATGTGCTCAACCACATTCCGGTCGATCCTGGATTGGCGAATACGGAGGCGATTCATATACGCCGGGTTTCGGTGGCCGTGGCGCAGAAGGATGCTATCAGCGACGCTCTGTTCCGCTTGGAGCGTAGCTCAATGCTGGCGTTATCCGGCTCCCAGGGTGAAGTGGGGATCCGTGTCCAGGAGGCTGAGTTGATGGCCAAGTTTGCCGAGCGGGCCCGCCTGATCGATCCGCTGGGAAGAGTGGTGACCTCGCAGGATGGGGTTCAACAGAACATTCTGCTGGAACCAGAAGATACCCTCATTATCCCCACCAATACACAGCTTGTTCGTACGGTCGGTGAGGTGATGATGATGCATGCCGTCACTCATCGTGAAGGCTGGACAGCAGGACAGTATATCCAGAAAGCCGGTGGTTACTCAGACCGGGCTGATACAGAAAAAGTCATCATTCACCACCCCAATGCAGAGGTTGAGGTAACTGACCCACAGGCCATCATTAAGCCGGGTGATGAGATTATTGTACCGCCGAAGGTCGATTCCAAGACAAGACAGTTTGCCTTGGACTTGATGGATGTCATCTACAAGATTGCCATTTCGGCGAAAGTTGCCTTCACGTTATGAGAAAGAAGAGAACTTGTGTCCCGTTCTCCCTTTGAGATCCAGAAAGCCGTTGTCTTCGCGCTCTTTGTTCGCGAGCTGAAAACGCGCTTTGGTAAGTATCGGCTTGGCTATGCCTGGGCATTATTGGAGCCCATGGCTCACGTCATTATTCTCTCCGCTATCTGGAGCGCCATGGGGCGTAGCGAATTTTCCGGAATTCCAGTGCCTCTGTTCCTTGCAACGGGTATCGTCCCTTATCTCTTTTTTCAAAGAACAACCGCGAATTGCATGAATGCAATTGAGTCCAATCGTGGGCTGTTTAACTATCGGCAGGTACGCCCGATTGATCCGGTAATCTCACGGATTATTCTGGAATCTATGATCTATTTTGTAAGCTATCTTATGCTGCTTTTCGTTGCAGGATGGTTCCTCGATTATGACATTGGGGTTCATAATCTCCTCGGCCTGATTTTCATCAATGCGTTGCTTTATCTACTGACATTCGGTGTTGGGTTGACCTTTTCGGTCTATGGAACGCTCTATCCAGAGATGATGAAGCTGGTGCCCATATTAATCTTCCGGCCTATGTATTTTATGTCGGGAATCCTCTTTCCACTTATAGTTATCCCGACCGAATATCATCACTGGCTGATGTGGAATCCGTTACTCCACATAGTTGAACTGAATCACCTGTTCTTTTTCCGCGGCTTTGAGTCGGGGGATGTGAGCCTGTTATTCGTTTTTCTCTTTGCCTTGGCGAGTACCACCTTTGGTCTGCTCAGCTACCGGGCCAACTGGGTGAGGATGGTGGCTACATGATAAATTTGGAAAATGTCACCAAATTTTATCCTACACCAAAGGGGCGAAAATACATCCTGCGTGATGTGAACATTGAATTTCCGCCGAAGTGCAATATTGCTATTTTAGGCCGCAACGGTATGGGCAAGTCCACGTTGCTTCGGCTTCTGGGTGGGATCGACTACCCCAACCGCGGCCACATTCGGAGTGAAGGAAGAATATCCTGGCCCATGGGGCTGTCAGGCGGGGTGCAGGGCAGCATGTCAGGTCGTGATAATGCCCGTTTCGTCTGCCGTATCTACGGTGACAGTGAAGATGAGGTCGAACGAAAAATCGAATATATCCATGAATTCACAGAACTGGGTGACTACTTTGATATGCCCGTGAAAACCTATTCAAACGGTATGCGGGCAAGGCTCTCTTTTGCCACCAGTATGGCGTTCGATTTTGATATCTACCTGATGGACGAAATAACAGCCGTGGGTGACCAACGGTTTAAACAGAAGAGTCGCGCGGCATTGCAGGAGAAGAAGGACAAGGCAAACATCATCAAGGTCTCCCATAACATGCAGGAGTTGATACGTGACTGTGATGTCGGGATCTATCTCGAAAAGGGTCAGATGCTTCTCTATGAAGATATTGAAGAGGCCGTGGCCATCTATCAAAGGGAACAAGCAGCGTAGTTATGGCCAAGAGCATTTTAATCAAACTGGATCGTAGCGCCAGCCTGCTGACTTTGGTAATCATCCCCTTTGCATTGCTTGTGCTCTATTACGGCCTTGTTGCCTCTGATCGGTATACCAGTGAGGCTATCTTTACCATCAAGGAGAATGGCAATAGTTCAAGCAGTCTCGATATCGGTCTGCTGGGAATCGGTAATCCCTCCGGTCTTGAAGATGAGCGCATCATGGAGGAGTACCTGATTTCCGATGATATGTTGGCCTTTCTCGATAAAGAACTCGGTCACAGGGCGCACTATCAGAAAAGCAGCGCTGACTGGTTCTCCGCTCTGCCCGTCGATGCAACGCGTGAAGAGTATCTGGAGTATTACCGTGACCATATCGATGTCTACTTTGACGAATTATCGGGACTGTTGTTTGTCGAGGTGCAGGCATTTGAGCGCGATTTTGCCAAGCGCCTGCTTGAAACCGTGCTGCAACATGCTGAGGGGGTAGTGAACGAGATCAGTCACCGCCTTGCCATGGCTCAGTACGAGTTTGTGGAGCAGCAGTTGGTGAAGACGCAGGACTCTCTCAAGCTTTCCAAGCAGCGTCTGTTGGAGTTTCAGAATCGATACCAGATCTTCAGCCCGGAGCAGCAGGGTCAGTCCCTCACTGCCATCATGGACATTCTGGAGGGTGAACTCAGTCAGGAGAAGGCCAAACTAAAACAGCTTCTTGGATTTCAAAAGAGTAACTCCCCACAAGTGATTGCCAGCAAAGAACGCATTCGGGCGCTCACAGAGCAGATAATCGATGAAAAACGTCGCTTGATCGGTGAAGGGGACGAAGAGTTGAATGATCTGATGGTGAAATTTACCAACCTTCAGCTCGATCTCGAATTTACCAAAGATGCCTACGCCTCCACTCTGGCAGCCCTTGAACAGTCAAGGGCAGAGGCATCAAAGAAGATGAAGCACCTGGTTGTCATCAGTAAACCCTCTCTGGCCGATGAGGCAAAGTATCCCGAGAGAGTCTATATCCTGGTTACTGCACTCATCGTATTGCTGATGCTGTTTGGCATAGTCAGAATGACGATTACCACAATCAGGGAACATCAGGACTAAGGATGAATTCCTGCATCGAGACAATGCTTGAATTAGGTGGGCAGACGCAATCTGAAGGACATGGATTGCTTGCTCCGATTGCAATGCCCTTCCATCTTCCTACCCCAGTCTATGGTGCCATGCTTGCCATTTGGCACCTGCGCCCGATTTTGCAGCGGCGCTTTCCGCTGCATGAAGGAAGGCCAAAAGATTTCGTCCGGTTTCTTGCCTGGTGCGCCATCGAAGGGCGGCGGCAGTATGCTGTTTTGCGGTCAATGCCAGAGTGGGATGCTGCCTTGGTGCGCCCACTATCGCTGCCTTCTCTTAATAACGACCGTTGGTCCGATGGCTTTTCTGTTGCAATGTTCTTCTACGGCATCGTGCGCTATCGCTATTTTGTCGCACCCATGCTGCGGGATGCTAAAGCCCGGCACCGCATAGCACGGGCCTTTTGGCGGGGCGAACGTCATAAGTTCATGCTTCCTAAAGCAAGTTTATGGCAAGTTGAATTTTTTCGTCGGCAGTTTGGTAGTACTGATTCAGTGATTGCCACGCTTCGGCTTAAACGCAAAGATGTTGGAAAAAGTACATTGCAGCTGGTCGAAGAGTTTGGTTTGGCCAACGTTCTGCAAACCCTGGATACACATACTGAGGTTAAACAACTACCTATTGGAGAGCTGTGTACATCCCTTACGAAACCTGACAAGGCCCTGTTGCCTGCAGGGCAGAGCCGATTTTATCTTCGACTACCCAAGCTGGTGTTACGAAAACTTGCCTGGCTTGGTGTGCGTTTCAAGCGCCGTCCCACCCAGTTTCAGTTGGCCAGCATTACAAACCGCATACCGATAGGCCAGCGTCCATTATCACGCTCAACAGAACCCTTTGGCGTGAACCTGTTCGGCTACGCACAGGGCGAAATAGGCATTGGCGAGGATGTACGGCTGCTTGCGCTGGCACTGAAGTCCCATGACATCCCCTTTTGCATCGTCAACGTCAAACCGGGCGATAACGTTTCGCAAAAGGACAGTAGCGTCGATCAATGGATCGTCGATGAGCCACGCTACGCCATAAACATCTTCTGTACCACCGGCATAGAGCAGGTCCGCTATGCATGCGAGCGGGGTCTTGATCTGTTTGAAGGTCGCTACAATATCGGTTATTGGCCTTGGGAGTTGCCCGACTGGCCCGCAAGCTGTACCCATGCCTTCAGCATGGTGGATGAGCTATGGGGAATCAGCCACTACACTGCCAATGCCTATCGAAGGGCACAGTGCCCCGTCTACACGATGCCGCTCTCTGTCACAATCGACAGCGTGGCCCCGATGGGACGTAAAGATTTCGGCTTGCCTGAAGAGGACTATCTATTCATCTTTTCATTCGATTTTAACTCCACACTTGTTCGCAAGAATCCGGTAGCCGTTATCAAGGCATTTCAACTTGCCTTTCCAAACTCCGCCGGAGGCAGGGTTGGTTTGGTTCTTAAGGCGAGTCACGTCAATGCGGGAAATAGAGCCTGGAAACGAATAAAGCCTCTTATCGAGGCAGATCACCGCATTCATCTCATCGATACCACATTGCGCAGACCCGAAGTACTGGCACTCTACCAATGCTGTGACTGCTACGTGTCGTTGCACAGGGCAGAGGGGTTTGGACGAGGACTCGCAGAGGCACTGATGCTGGATCTTCAACTTATCGCCACCGGTTTTTCCGGAAACCTCGATTTTTGCACGGAGGATCGGGTTGGGCTGGTGCAGTATCGGCGACAGGATGTACGCCGCCGGGCGTACTTCCATGCCGATGGCCAAAGCTGGGCAGACCCGGACATCGATCATGCAGCAGAACTCATGCAAAAAATCTACACACACCCAAGGCCCATTGAACCTAAGGCATTTGATTTCAGTCCTGCTACCGCAGGCATCCGCTATGCACAGCGATTGAATGAAATAAAACACCAACTTGATCTAACGAAGGCAAGTCTATGTTGATCCCTGTTGTACTCTCAGGTGGTGCCGGTACCCGCTTGTGGCCGGTTTCGCGAGAAGGACATCCAAAGCCCTTCATGCGCCTGGCTGATGGCGATACTCTGCTGGAAAAAACCTATTCGCGCGCTATTGGCTGTGATGAAGTCAGTGAAGTGCTAACCATTACCAATCGTGACTACTACTTCCAGAGCAAGGATTGCTGGAGCAGAAGCATATCTGATGAAGCGATCCCCCGGTTCCTGTTAGAACCCAGTGGGCGAAATACTGCACCAGCGCTACTTTTGGGGGCGTTAAAGATCCGCGACCGGCATGGTGAAGACGCGGTCATGCTTGTACTGCCAGCCGACCACCTGATTAAAGATATGGTGGAATTTCGTGCCGATGTCGAACGCGCCAGTGAATTGGCAAAACAGGGCTACCTTGTCACGTTTGGCATACATCCCACCCAAGCGGAGACCGGCTTTGGATATATACGAGCCGGTGAAAATATTGCGGATATGCAAGTGGGATTCAAGGTTGCCAGCTTCATCGAGAAACCGCCGATTGAAGATGCTGAACGAATGATTGCTGAAGGCGGGCATTACTGGAATGCAGGTATGTTTTGCTTCCGTGTGAACGATCTGCTTTCTGCTTTTGCACATCACGCGCCAGAAATGTTGGCAGCGGGCGAACATTGCTGGGAGGCGTCGAATTGTAATCGGCAGGATGCCTTCTGTGAACTCGAAGCTGATAGCTTTGCGGCTTTGGAAAACATCTCCATTGATTATGCCATCATGGAAAAAGCCGATAATGTTGCCGTTGTGGCTGCTGGATTTGACTGGAGCGACATCGGTTCCTGGCAGGCACTGGCGGATCTTGCTGAACCCGATGAACAGGGTAACCGGGCATTAGGTGAAGTCGTCAATGTCAACAGCCGCAACTGCTTTGTGCAAAGTGAGGATCGGCTGGTAGCCACGCTCGGGCTGGAAAATATCATGATTGTTGATACCCCGGATGCGCTGCTTGTGAGCCATCGGGATCAGGCCCAGAATGTGCGCGAGGTAGTAAAAAAACTCAAGGCAGAAGGCCGCGAATGCTATAAGCTCCACCGTACCGTCTCCCGCCCCTGGGGCGCTTACACGGTGCTGGAAGAGGGCAGGCGCTACAAAATCAAACGCATTGAAGTCAAACCCGGTGCATCGTTGTCACTGCAGATGCACCACCACCGCAGCGAGCATTGGATTGTGGTACGTGGCGCTGCCCGTATCATCAATGGTGATGAAAAGATGTTGATCAAAGCCAACGAATCCACCTATATACCTGCTGGTCACAAACACCGGCTGGAAAACCCCGGTGTGATTGATCTGGTTATGATCGAGGTGCAGAGCGGTGAATACCTGGGTGAAGATGATATCGTTCGCATCGAGGACAACTATGGCCGTCGCATCGAGGACAACTACGACCACTAGTACTCCAACAAGGCTGTGTTGATGGATAATTAAGGTAATTTCTCATGAGTGGTAGGGTGGATAAGCTACAGCGCATCCACCGAAGTGGTCGCAAGAAAAGGTGGATGCGTTTCACTTATCCACCCTACCGTACTGTCGTAACCCACCAAAACAAAGTTGTTACTTCATTATTAGTAGGAACGAGACAATCCGCGAAAATCATGAAATCGCAATCGGCTATCAAACAAGATGACGCATATATGAACATAGTGGTAACTACCGGCTGCCCGCACAGCGGTTGGGAAACTGCATTTCCAGCCTTGCGGCAGCTAGGACTTGAAGAGGGTGGAGACACCTTTGCTGATTGGCACGACAAGCTGTTCCAGGAAACAGACTTAGCCGATCCGGTTCAGCTCAGCCAGTCTATCCAACCCAGTCTTGATCTGGCAGAAAAGGCGGCTGCGATGTTCTCTGAGGGAACTGATACTCCGATCTTGTGGGCGGATAGCCGAAGCCTGTGGCTGCTTGATTTCTGGGCCACGACTTTTCCGCAAGCGAGGTTTCTGCTCTTCTACATCCGTGCAGAGAGTGCTTTGGCCCACGCACTTCGGCAAGGCGTGGACCCTGAGCGGTTCATGGAGGCCTGGCATGCGTCGAACCAGGTGTTGATACGCTTTCAGCGCCGCAATCGCCGCCGTAGCCTATTGCTCGACGCAGAGACAACAGCCCAGCAGCCGGAAGCATTGGCCGATGCCTGTCAACGCATCGGGCTAGTGCTGCGACAAGAGAACCCGTCGCCTACCCTAACAACCACAGCGCCTGCGTTGGAGCGGCTACTGGCCAGCCAGTTCCTGCGTGAACAGTCAGCTCTTCAGGCCCTGCAAATGGAGCTGGAGGCGGGCGCTCAACCGCTGGGCGAAACAACAGCCCATGAACCCCCTCAACCGCTGGAGGTCTACCACAGCTATCAGCAAGGGCAAGTGCGAGTTGAGCAGCTGACACAGGCAAGGGATGAACAGGCGAAGCTAGCCAGAGAGCGCCAAGACCAGATACAGCAACTGACCAAGGTGCGGGATGAACAGGCAAAGTTGGCTACTGAATATCAGGCACAGCTTACCCAGTCCAAACAGGCACAAGAGAAGCTGGAGTCGGCCAATGAAGAGGCCGGGAAGGAAAATGAACTGCTCTTGTTACAACTGCACCAAGTACAGGAAGAACTCGAAGCAGTTTTCCTGCAAAAGCAGCAGATCGACCAAGCCCAGAAGGAACAAGACACTAAGCTCAAGCAGCTCCAGCGGGAACTGGATCAAACCAGGAAGGATTTTCAGGTAGAGGAGAAGATACGGAAAGGGTTGGCCGGTGAACAGCAGAAGCTGCAAACGCAGATTGAGTCTCTGACAAAGGGACGAGACGAACAGGCAAAGCTGACTACTGAACGTCAGACACAACTCACCCAGGCCAAGCAGGCACAAGAGAAGCTAGAGTCGGCCAATGAAGAAGCCGGCCAGGAAAACGAGCTGCTCCTGTTACAGCTACACCAAGTACAGGAAGAGCTCGAAGCAGTTTTCCTGCAAAAGCAGCAGATCGACCAATCCCAGAAGGAACAAGACGCCAAGTTAAAGCAGCTCCAGCGGGAACTGGATCAAACCAGGAAGGATTTTCAGGTAGAGGAGAAGATACGGAAAGGGTTGGCCGGTGAACAGCAGAAGCTGCAAACGCAGATTGAGTCTCTGACAAAGGGACGAGACGAACAGGCAAAGCTGGCTACTGAGCGTCAGGGACAGCTCACCCAGGCCAAGCAGTCACAAGAGAAGCTGGAGTCGGCCAAAAAGGAGACCGAACAGGAAAATGAACTGCTGCTGCTGCAACTGCACCAGGTACAGGAAGAGCTGGAACACTACTTCATTAAATACCAGGATCTAGTGCGGGAGTTAGAAGAACAAACCAAAGCTGAATCCAGCAGTTCCGAAGAACAGCGGGAGTCAGAGAAGTCCAAACCGGCCAAGACCTCGAAGATTACTACACCCATCCGCGCCCTTGCTAAGCCATTCAGGCTCACGAATAAGGCGAGAAAAAGAGAGAAGGTGCTTGTCAATCTGCTGAAAGATTCAGGCCTTTTCGATGAGTCTTGGTACCTTGCCGAGTATCCAGATGTGGCCGAAGCGGGCATCGACCCTATTCAACACTATCTGCGTTACGGGGCATCAGAAGGACGCAATCCATCACCTAAATTTGATACCACGTTCTATTTGACTACCAACCCCGACATCGCCCAAGCAGAAATCAACCCACTGATACATTATCTCCGGTATGGAAAAGAGGAGGGCCGGTTGCCATCACTCCAGGGTATCAGCGCATGGACGCCATAAAGTGTGGTTATTTTTGTGAGCAACACAATTGAATAAAGCCAATACTGATCAGACGCAGGCAAGTCAGCAGATAAGCGTATCTGTAGTCATGCCATCGCTCAATCAAGCCACCTTTATAGAGCGATCAATCCGCAGTGTATTGCCGCAATCAAAAATACCACTGGAGCTGATAGTCATGGACGGTGGTTCCACCGACGGCACACAGGCTATCCTGTCTCGCCTGGCGCAAGAAGCCAATGGTCGGCTGCGCTGGAAATCGGAAGCGGACCGGGGTCCTGCCCATGCCGTAAACAAGGCCATGGCGATGGCCCAGGGCGACGTAATTGGATGGCTGAATGCTGATGATATCTACATGCCGGGTGCGGTGGAACGGGTAGTCCAAGCGTTGGATGTACACCCTGAATGGTTGATGGTCTATGGTCATGCCCAACACATCGATGAGTGCGATAAGGTTATCGGCGATTATCCGACTCGCCTGCCAGATACCCCGCTTGAGGCGTTTGCTGATGGTTGTTTTATTTGCCAGCCTACCGTATTTCTACGTAAGGATGCACTGAACAGGTATGGGCGATTGACCGAGAATTTGGAGACAGCCTTCGACTTTGAATGGTGGTTGCGAATCTTTAGCCAGCAGCGTGAAGCCATAGGATTCGTCAATGCTCTACAAGCCGGTTCACGTCTGCATAGCGCCTGCATAACCCTAAATCAGCGGGAAACAGTCATCCGCGAAGGCATGCAAGTGTTGGCGCAATACCTGGGTACCAGTCCCTTGCATTGGTTCAAGACCTATACCGATGAAATATTGGCGGACTACCCACATGGGCGGCAGATCAACAACATCAAGACATACTTAACAAAATTTGCACGTAGTATTTCAGGCTATCTTTCAGAGGCCGACAAGCAGGAATTACGTAACTACCAACAGACAGATGCGCGCATCAATTTGGCTATTCCAGATGCCTGCCTGGAGGTATATCCTGATGGTTGGTTGCCCTCGCGCTCCACGCTACGTGTGCGGAGTCGAAAACGCCGCTGGCGGCGGGTAGAATTGCGGGGACGGCATGTTTCGAAGGCCGATGGTTCGTTACAGTTGAAGATCTGCTCACCCGATGGAAAGGAAAGTCTTCACAAGATTGAAAAAAGGGGATCGTTTGTGCTACAGATCGACCTGCTCACTCCAGCAGAGCGTCCCGCCTTCTGGACCTTTGCGATAGAGGCAGATGGCTGTTTTATTCCACGGGAACACGATCCTGCCTCAGATGACACTCGCGAACTTGCCTGTCAGATCGACGCAATCCGGTTGCATGCAAAGTAGGAGTGGGAAATATTTTGTACATGAGAGGTCGGAGTCAAAAGGCTCTGGCTTAAAGCACCAGTGGGTAGGTTGGGTTAGGCCGTCTTTTTGGCCGTAACCCAACAATATGCATTTTCAAAATTCACCAAGGTGAGGGTGTGGGGCAAAATACCCCACAACACGACAAACGAGCAAGAAGCACAAATGCACAAAGAACAGCATAATTCTCAGATATGGCCCACGACAGATATGGACACCATCGTGCACCTGGGCGCAGGCCGTTGCAGCGAACTGGATGACTACCTCGCCGCGAAGCCTGCCAGCTTACTGCTGGTGGAGGCCGACCCGCAGCTTGCCAAGACGCTCCAAGTGCGTACAACTGATTACCCGCAGGTTGAGGTCATCAACTGTGCTGTGGCTGCCCAGCCTGGTCCTGTGACTTTTCGCCGGTATAACCTCCCGGATGCCAGTAGCATACACCCCGCTTCCATTGGTCTCCTGGATCTATTTCCCGGCCTCAAGACGGTGCAAGAGCTTCAAATCGAAGCGTTGGACCCAGCCCCGCTGCTACAGCCCCTGCGGCTGCAAGTGGAACAACGCAACCGGCTGGTTATCGACCTGCCCGGTGAGGAACTCCCCGTACTTCAGGCGCTCCAGCAAGCCGATCAGCTACATTATTTTGAGCAGTTACAACTCCACTGTGGACGCGAATTCTTGTATGAAGACAGCGAACCCGCAGCCATTGTCATCCAATGGCTTCAGGATCAAGGTTTTGATCTATTGATGGAGGACGACAGCCAGGATCCTGATCGACCCCGCTGGGATCTCAAACGCAATAAATTGCAACTTGACCATCGCGATCTGAAAAAACAGTTGGTTCAGAAAACCAAAATTCATGATGAGCAAAAAGCGCTGCTCAATGAACGCCAAGTCCAGGTAGGCGAGTTAACCAATGCCCTGAATGAGCAGACGAGGTTTGCGGCTGAAAATAAAGTCCAGCTAGAAAAGGCCAACCAGGCCAAGGGCGAGCAGGTCAAGTTGCTAAACGAGCGCCAGACCCAGATAGAACAGCTCACCCAAGCGAGGGATGAGCAGGCGAAGCTTGCGGCTGAACACAAAACCCAGTTGGAACAGGCCAACCAGGCCAAGGCCGAGCAGGTCAAGCTGGCAAACGAGCGCCAGGCCCAGATAGAGCAGCTCGCCAAGGCGAGGGATGAGCAGGTCAAGCTGGAAAATGAGCGCCAGACTCAGATAGAACAGCTCACCAAGGTGAGGGATGAGCAGGCGAAGATTGCAGCTGAACACAAAACTCTGCTGGAACAGGCCAACCAGGCCAAGGCCGAGCAAGTCAAGTTGGCAAATGAGCGCCAGAACCAGATAGAACAGCTCACCCAAGCGAGGGATGAGCAGGCGAAGCTTGCGGCTGAACACAAAACTCAGTTGGAACAGTCCAACCAGGCCAAGGCCGCGCAGGTCAAGTTGGCAAATGAGCGCCAGAACCAGATAGAGCAGCTCACCCAAGCGAGGGATGAACAGGCAAAGCTTGCGGCTGAACACAAAACTCAGTTGGAACAGGCCAACCAGGCCAAAGCCGCACAGGACAAGTTGGCAAATGAGTGCCAGAACCAGATAGAACAACTCACCAAAGCGAGGGATGAACAGGCAAAGCTTTCGGCTGAACACAAAACTCAGTTGGAACAGGCCAACCAGGCCAAAGCCGCTCAGGGCAAGTTGGCAAATGAGCGCCAGAACCAGATAGAACAACTCACCAAAGCGAGGGATGAACAGGCGAAGCTTGCGGGTGAACACAAAACTCTGTTGGAACAGGCCAACAAGATCAAAGCTGATATGGAGAAGCTGGCTAGCGACCAAAACTTTCAGTTGGAGGTACTTTCCAAAGAGAAGTCAGCTCTCGAATTGCAGATAGAGTCGTTTAATAAATCACTTTCACAACAACAAACAAGAGAAGTTCAATTACAACAGGAGATCACTGAGACACGCCAGGCATTAAATCTCAGTGTTAAGTTGCAGACGCTACGAGAAAATGATCTGAAAGATTTGCAAATCCGATATCAAGAGGCTGCTGAAACGCAAGAAAATCAGCACCAATTACTCGTCAAGCTGTCAGAGCGTCTTAGCGCTGCTTCTTCCTATCTGCATCAGCTAAATACGAAAAAATCCAATTTTGTAATGAAAAAAATTAAAAATAAAAAGAAGAAGCTGAAGGATAAGAAAAAAAGGAGCAAGCGCAAAAAGCTTAACCATATAGTGGATATTTCAATAGACAAGGCTTGAAAATGAGAAAGGAAAACAAGCCCGCTGTAAACCCTGCTGACATCCTGGTTTCAACAATAGATGATGCATTGGCTTTGCTAAGAAGCTCGTCATACGGTGAAAAAGCACTGCACGCATACCAAGATGATCCCGGGAGCCTGCTCGAACAGTGCATAGTATTGTGTGAAAAAAATAAATCTAAAAAACTTGAGCCGATTCGTACAATACACCATTTTGCTTGTACGGGTGGCACCCTGCTTTGTAAGTGCTTGGCTGTAATGCCGAATACACAGCTATTAAGTGAGGTTGACCCCCTTAGTGTCTTGGGAACTAATGATAACGGTACAATATTTGCTCCCACAGACATGATTACACTATTACGTCAAAGTACATGTGGGGGTGATAAAGAACTCATCTTAAAAATGTTTTTGAATAATGTAGAAATAATCTATAAATCCGCTCTGCATGCGGGGAAGAGGTTGGTTTTTCGTGATCATTCTCACAGCCATTATTGTGTTGGTGGATCTATTCCAGATCGCCAACATTTAAGACAAATCCTAAAGCTGAAATTCCCTGTTTTATCAGTGGTTACTGTTCGTGATCCGATGGATAGTTATTTGTCACTGCTGAATAACGATTGGGTTCATTTCACACCCGAAACATTCGATGAATACTGCAGGCGATATCTGATTTTTATTGAGAGTTATAATGATGTTGCGATAGTTCGATATGAAGATTTTGTTAATTATCCGAATAAGATAATGAAAGATATGTGCAGAATCCTGGATTTACCATACGCAGATGACTTTGCTGATTTGTTTGACGTAATTAAACTGAGTGGAGATAGTGGAAGAAGATCAGGTACCATCGAACCGAGAGAGCGACGGCCTGTTGGATGTGAACTTGAAGAAGAGGCGAGTGCTTCACCGCACTATATGAGATTACGTGAGATGTTAGGGTATTACGGATGATGTTCGCAAGATATTGGAAGGTTCTGGATCAAATTAGAACTCATGCTAAATCTGGGAATAAGGAGGACGCAGAACAACTGCTACAGGGCCTGTTAAAACATTCAGGTGAGATGCTGTTCGAGAAAAGTCAGAGTCGGCTGAAAATTTTACATAAACTCTGTGCAGTTTACGATCTTAAACTAACCTTTGAGCCTGAATATGAGTCATGCAATGTAGATCTTGATCACTATGTCAATGAGGTTGTGTCTGGTGTTTCACTCGTTACCTGCTGTATGAACCGGAATGATAATCTTATAAAAGCTCTACCTTCGTGGATTGCATGTCCTGAGTTAAATGAAATTATTATTGTTGATTGGTCCTCGACTATTCCTGTTTATGATTATATTCGTGCTCATGGATTTGATGACTCGCGTATAAAGGTGATCCGTGTTGATGACCAGCCACGCTGGATACTTTCATATGCGTTCAATATTGGATTCCGGGCTGCGCGCTTTGATAAAATTCTTAAAACTGATGCCGATATCATTTTACATAAGGAGTTCTTCCACAAGAACACTCTGTCTGACTACGTCTTTATCTCGGGTGATTGGCGCATAGCTGAAAAGGGTCAAGAACATATAAATGGCTTTTTCTATATCACACGAAAAAACCTGATGCGGGTTAAGGGGTTTAACGAATACATAACCACTTATGGTTGGGATGATGATGACATCTATAATAGACTGCAGGCATCTGGGACAAAACGTGTGCACGTTGATGTTTCAACGATCTATCACATTCCTCATGATGATGCTCAACGAATTGGGGGTGAAGGGAAGGATTTATCAACAGGGCTTGAGCAGTTGGCACAGGATACCTTATTCAAGATCAGAGCAAATCGCTATCTGGCACATGTAATGCCGCCCTGGAATGCGGATCGGGTATGCCATCCTTTCAAGATCATCGGAGAAGCGCCAGACTATCTTAAGTTACAGAAATGTGGAGAAAGCATACATTATGTTCCACAACATATTTGGGATGATGCTGAGTATTATGCCGCTCTTGAATTGCTATCCTGGCATGCAGGGTTACGAGTCTATGATCTAAACAAGAAGAAATTGAGGAGTCTTCTGAATGCAAAACCACTTGAGCAGATTACCAAGCTTGACATTGAGGTTTTCATACATAATTCGTATGACAAGATTCCGCGCAATTCACGTAATTTAATATTGAAGTTGTCGAATGATGTCCTCAGCAAACCTCAACTTCAGCTAACGGCCATTTTAGAACGCATCAGGCATCAAATAAAACAGCACGATATGGGTTTAGTGCTTGCGGCAACTAGTCAGAAATCTTTGGTAGATATGCTGCCTGAATTAGCCAGCTATGCTTATGTCCCTGCTTGGCGTGACATCGGCGAATACAACTCGATCGAGAGTGGAGAGATGATAGCTGAGATGAATCGTGCCGAAGGTAAGAATTGCCTGCTGCAACTAGATATGGCTGCAACACATGCGCTTTCAGAAGAGCAGTGGGATCTAAAGGAGTATCTGCCTATTAGCAAGCCCATCATTAAGCAACCAATATTCTATATTGATGCACAGCATGGATTGGGGAATCGTTTGAGAGCTATAGCTTCCGCTGCTGCAATTGCTGAGGCGAGTGACAGAAAGCTCGTTATAGTCTGGCAGCCTGACCACCATTGCGATTGTCGTTTTACTGATCTGTTTGTCAAAGAGTTACCTTTAATTGAAGAAAGTTTTACTGCTTCAGTTAGTGGTCAAGAATTCTCTGTTTATAACTATATGGAGGTAGAGGAGAATTCATCGAAAGATGCAGAGATTATTCTTAATCCTGGAAGAGATGTTTACGCACGTTCAGCTTATGTGCTTAATAGTCCGTTAACTGACTGGGATCTGGAAAATAAATTTATCCGTAGTTTAAAGCCAGTGAGTCAAGTAAGGGAGCTTATTGCGCCATTCGATCTAACCAATAGCATTGGTGCCCATGTAAGGATGGAAGCCGGGGAAGGTCTCGATAACAATACTTATGATAACATTGAGAATTGGACGGAAGAGGGGCATGAGTTGTTGCATTATTGGCGCGACAAAAGTCACTATTCCCACTTTATTAGGCGCATTGATCAGCTAATGAAGACTGATGCATCTATCAAATTGTTTCTGGCAACTGATATGCCAGAAACTTATGAGGTGTTTGAGCAGTACTACGGTAACCGCTTATCATACCTTAAACGCAACGTTTATGATCGCTCGAAAGAACAGCTTATCTATGCACTTGCCGATGCAATTCTACTAAGCAAATGTAATCGATTATTAGGAAGTACGTGGAGTTCATTCAGTGAGCTTGCTACACGACTATCAACTCACTATTCAACAATTGAAATGAGCGGTGAAGACTTTTGATGTAAAATTCTCCAACTAATCTTGTTGCTGCTTGTTTGGCCTAGACAGATTATTGGGATATGTCTTTTATGCAAGTCAAATGAATCTATAGAATAACGGTTTTCACGCAGCTTATGTGGTGATTCAGAGAGCTGGAAGCCAATTTAAATGATCAATAACAAATGATTACATGAGGTATATGTGAGTACGAATAATCAGCCTATAGCAATCATGGGAACTCCAGGGTATGTTCGGCATCCTATACGCTTTGATGACGATACCATGCTTCAAGTGCTGGGTCAGAATTCAGGGAATCTGATGTTTCAATATGCTGCGGCACAGATTATTGATGCACCTCAAGTGCACATTTCACTTGCCGAGACCTCATATTCTGACAGAAAGGCACTTGAGGGTATAAGCTATTTGGTTTTTCCTGCTGCCAATCATCTCCGTCTTGGAGCTGATTGGACAGGATTGAATGGCTACTTAAGCTCTGTAAAGTGCCCGCTGGTTATTATGGGGCTAGGTGCTCAGTCGCCTAAGGTGGATGGGGAATTGGAGACAATCCAGGCCCTGAAAAAGGACAAGCATGTTTGCCGTTTAGTAGATATTTTGCGTGATAAGGCTGCATTTGTTTCGGTAAGAGGCGCATACTCACAAAAGGTTTGTGCCGAATTGGGATTGGACAATGTCCATGTATTAGGCTGCCCATCTGCATTAATAAGTCCTGAACTGAACTTAGGTGTTTCGTTGGAGAAAAAAATGGCTACTAGCCAGGCTGCAGTGGATAGAACAACATTTGCTGTTACTGCAGCTGCTCCGTTTGAAATAAGCGATGATTCACGTAAGCTTGCGCTTGAGCGTAAATTGTTTGCTTGGTTGTACAGCAATAACGGAGTCTATGTGCAGCAATCTGGTGGTGTGGCTGCAATGAATTTGGCAAACGGCATGATGTATAAAAATACTGAAAATGCCAATAAAAGTATGGCCAGAATATTAGCACCAGATTTGGAGCAAAGCTCGTTTGAGGTCTTTTTGCGAAGTAATGGGCGTTTCTTTCTTTCAGTTATTGACTGGATGTTAGAGATGAAGGGTTTGGATTTTTCAATTGGTACCAGGTTGCATGGGAACATGGCAGCAATTGCATCTGGTATACCAGGTATTTTGATTGCGCATGATTCAAGAACGAGTGAATTAGGCGAAACGATGAATTTGCCACAGATTAGTTTAGATGATGTTCTGGCATCAGAAAATCTACTTGATGCAATTGATAAAGTCTCATTTGATGGTAGGGCGTTTGATACTTGGAGGCGGAATACAGCGTTAGAGTTGACTGTGGCTTTTGATAAGTTAAATATTCCTTTAGCAGAACACGTGAAGGCTCTTGGGGGTAATTCCCCCCTTAATAATGACGGCCAAAAGTAGCGGTTAAGCGGCCTGGGAGCAGAAAGGGGACGGATTTATTTAATATCTTAGGGTAAAATTCCCCACAGCTTGCTGCGATCAAAATGGTTGTTGCAATGGAGGTCTGTGATTTCGGAGTCAGTCTATTTGATACATCGTCTGTTTGCAGCAGGGTGGTTTATTGCTCAAGCATAAGAATCAGTCATGTTTCTTCAATGCTGAAGCGATAATGTTATTGAGCTTGCCAGAGTCTCTCAATAATCTGATTAAACCATGTCCGCCTTCACTGAAGGGATGTAGCGAAATATTTTCTATATCTCCTAAATGCATCGCATGTATGCTGTCAAGCATTTCACTGCCATCATAGTAAATATTAACGTTACACCTGTGGCAGTGTGATTTGACTGTTGGCTTTAAGTCAAAATACTTATCTGAAAACTTTTCATGCACGAATGATATTCTATCTCTATTTCTTATATATCCTGGAATATGGATAAAGGTTTGTGGAGAAAACGCATGGATGCTACTGGCATTAATCAAAACACCAATAATTATAGCTGCATATCCACCCATTGAATTGCCAAAGACGGCCACCTTTTTGATGCCGTTTTTATCAATAATATTCCTGAGATATGAAGCGGTTTCATCAATATTGGTTGAGATTCCTGAAACACCGGATTGATACCATACTTGCTGAAGGTCGCGTAGGTATATTTTATTGGCTTTTAGATTTCTTGTTAAATTGTATAACTCAAAAGGAGGTGGGGCATGGTTACCAGCAACCCCGCCAAAGGCAATTAATAGAGGGCTATCCTTATGCGATAGTTCAATGATGGATGATAGGTTCGGGTCATCTATATTTCTATGAGATTCTGCTGCCATGGAATTAACGGGGTCTTCTGCCAGGAAAAGGAATGATCTGACTTTAGTTTACTTGTTTATGCCGACTTCGATTAATAAAAATGGAGTAAAATTGACGTAACTGTTATTCAATCTCTTGGGGTTTCCCCCCCCCCCCCCCTCTGTCAGGATAAATACCACATTGGAAATGGCTCGGCATTGCTTACCGTGCCAAATGAATTACAATAAACGCTAAAATGTAATTCATCAAGAGGTGCAGAGGGTGAAAAGTACAATCACATCACGCGGCCAGACGGTTGTTCCTGCAGGTATCCGCCATAGGTTCCATTTAGGCGCTTCTGATTGTCTTGAATGGATTGTTGAGGGGAAAACAATAAGGGTTGTCCCTCTACCCCAAAACGGTATTGACGCCTTTCGTGGAAGAGGTCGTGGAGGCGCGACAGAGCGTCTGTTGGCTGAACGAAAAAAAGAGAGGGAGGGGGAGTGAGGCGCTATCTGTTAGATACCTCTGCACTTTTAACACTCCGTGATGATGAGCACGGTGCTGACCAAGTTGCAGAGGTTTTGTTGCAAGCGGAAGAGCATCAAGCAAGAGTTTATGGCTCATTCATGACACTGATGGAGGTTTTCTATCGGGTCTGGAAGGATGAGGGTGAGACAGAAGGAAGAGTTGCTTATGAGCAGTGTAAATCGCTCCCAATCCAGTGGGTTCATGAAAACTCTGATCTCTTGGAGCAGGCGGCTAAAATCAAGGCAACTCATCCACTGTCACTCGCAGATGCCTGGATTGCCGCAACTGCAATTTTGGAGAATGGGATATTAATGCATAAAGATCCTGAGTTTGAAGTTGTAGATGTAGAACAGCATATCTTGCCGTAAAAGTGAATTCACCACGACTTATACAGATGAAACAAAGGGATCCCACCTGCAATCAGGCACGCTGTTCGGCTGTGCGAAATTCACATTACAAATTAAAGCAAGGTCGGGCCGCAAGATTGGCTTTTCCAGGCGTGGCAGACCGTCAAAGGTCTCTCAGGGAATTAAATAGTTACAACGAGGATTGATCATGAAGAAGGCACTTATCACGGGCATAACGGGCCAGGATGGCTCCTATCTGGCAGAGTTTTTATTGGAGAAGGGGTACGAGGTGCATGGTATCAAGCGCCGTGCCTCATCATTCAATACGCAACGCGTGGATCATATCTACCAGGATCCACACGTTGACAATCAGCGATTTATACTCCACTACGGAGATCTTACAGACAGCTCTAATTTGACCCGGATCCTCCAGGAGGTTCAGCCGGATGAAGTCTATAATCTGGCGGCGCAATCCCATGTGGCCGTCAGTTTCGAGGCGCCTGAATACACAGCGGATGTTGTTGGTATGGGTACGCTCCGCCTGCTTGAGGCGATTCGCCTGCTGGGGTTGGAGAAGAAGGCGCGCTTCTACCAGGCATCTACCTCCGAACTGTTTGGGCTGGTACAGGAGACACCTCAGAAAGAGACCACGCCGTTTTATCCGCGCAGTCCTTATGCTGCAGCCAAGCTGTATGCCTATTGGATCACGGTGAACTACCGTGAGGCTTACGGTATGTATGCCTGTAATGGGATCCTGTTCAATCATGAATCACCGCGTCGTGGTGAGACATTTGTCACCCGAAAGATTACTCGCGGTCTGGCCAACATTGCACAGGGGCTGGAAAAGTGCCTCTACCTGGGCAATATGGACGCGCTTCGTGACTGGGGTCACGCGAAGGATTTTGTTCGTATGCAGTGGATGATGCTGCAGCAGGATCATCCTGAAGACTTTGCGATCGCAACCGGTGTTCAGCACTCAGTGCGCGATTTTGTCAGTATGTCAGCCGAAGAATTAGGGCTGACCCTGCGTTTCGAGGGCGAGGGGCTGGATGAGAAGGGTGTCGTTGAGCGTATAGAGGGTGACAAAGCGCCTGGGTTGAAAGTGGGTGATGTGATCGTAGCGGTTGACCCTCGGTATTTTCGTCCGGCTGAAGTGGAAACCCTGCTGGGGGATCCAACCAAAGCGAAGGAGCAGTTGGGTTGGGTGCCGGAAATCACACTCCAGGAGATGTGTGCTGAGATGGTGGCTACCGATCTGCATGAGGCACGACGGCATGCGCTACTGAAAGAGCATGGGTATGAGTTGCCTATGCAGGTGGAACATTGATTATGCCCCGTAATCTGTCACAGAAAATCTTTGTGGCCGGCCATCGGGGGATGGTTGGATCAGCCATCATCCGCCGTCTCCAGGCGTTGGGCTATAGCAACATCATTACCCGTGGGCGCGATGAGCTGAATCTGTTGGATCAAGCGGCTGTACACGCTTTTTTCGAACGCGAGGGTTTAGACCAAGTCTACCTTGCGGCGGCGAAGGTGGGTGGCATCCATGCCAATGATACCTACCCGGCTGATTTTATTTATGAAAATCTTATGATCGAGGGCAATATTGTACATGCCGCACATTTTGCGGGTGTGCAGAAGTTGCTCTTCCTCGGTTCTTCTTGCATCTATCCCAAGTCGGCCGTTCAGCCGATGAAGGAGACGGCGCTGCTCACCGGGACGCTGGAGCCCACAAACGAGCCATACGCCATTGCCAAAATTGCCGGTATCAAGCTGTGTGAGAGTTACAATCGTCAGTATGGCCGAGACTACCGTAGTGTGATGCCGACCAACCTCTATGGGCCAAATGACAACTTTCATCCAGAAAACAGTCATGTGATTCCTGCGTTGTTGCGCCGCTTTCATGAGGCGGTTCAATCCAATGCAGAAGAGGTGGTGATCTGGGGTAGTGGCAAGCCGATGCGCGAGTTTCTGCATGTGGACGACATGGCGGCGGCCAGTGTGCATGTAATGGAACTTGACGTTGAAACCTATCAGGCAAATACAGAGCCGATGCTGTCTCATATCAATGTAGGTACAGGCTTGGATTGTACGATTCGAGAGTTGGCAGAGACGATTGCCCGTGTTGCAGGATTTACCGGCAAGCTGAGCTTCGACAGTAGTAAGCCAGATGGTACGCCGCGCAAGTTGATGGATGTTTCCCGCCTGAAGGCGCTGGGCTGGGAGGCGTCGATTACCCTCGAAGAGGGGCTGCGGGATGCCTATCGGTGGTTCCAGGAGAATCAGGAGCGGTTCAGGGACTGAAAGTGCATATATCGGTTGATAGTTTTCCAGACTGTGGTGGCGTCAACGCCGCTGATCTCAAGAGATTTGGTACACTCAATAGCCGGGATTATCTTTCGGTGCTGGAAGAGATTGTGCGCCGTGCTAAGGCTTGGGAGCAGCAGAAGGGAGCAAAATGGTAATCAAAAAGTTGCGCTCGGTTCTCGGGCAGGTTGCAAAATCAAATGGTTCAAAAAAGCGTTTTAAGCGTTGCGTATTGCATATTGGTACCGAGAAAACCGGCACAACAACCATACAACGTTTTTTAACGGTTAATCGCAAGGAATTGGCCCGTGATGGTGTGATCTATCCTGCGGCAACGGGTAATAACGGAGGGACTCAGTGGGGGTTTGCTGCCTGTGCGCAAAACAAGCCTTGGGAAAAGGATGTTGGTGTGGCGTTAGGTATCCACTCTGAAGAAGATCAGGTGTCATACAGGGATACGCTGCGAAAAAAATTGTTCCGGGAGTTTTTGGCCGCGCCCAAGGCTGACGTACTGGTTATTTCGTCAGAGCATCTGCACAGCCGGTTGATCAGTCAGGAAGCAATTTTTCGTCTGAAGGCTTTTTTAGAACCCTGGGTGGAACGGTTCGAGATTGTTCTCTACCTGCGCAGGCAGGATCGCGTGGCAGTGAGTCTCTATTCAACCAAGATCAAGTCCGGCAATCCCACTCCGATTCTTTTTCCTGGCGCACCCAAAGGGCCTGTACCTTACTATTTCGATTACGAGAAAATCTACGATAACTGGTGTGCGGTGTTTGGTGAAGAGGCGCTAAAGGTTCGTCTCTTTTCACCACGTGAGTGGGAACAGGGCGATCTGGTGCATGATTTTTGCGATGTTTGCGGGTTGAGTCCTGAAGGCAAGCGCATGCCTGTTGTGGAAAATGAGTCGCTCAATCAAATGGGGGCGGATTTTCTACTTGAGGTCAACCGGAAGTTACCGAACATAGTCGACGGTAAACGGAACCAAGAGCGCGATGCGGTGACCCGGCTCATCTCAAAACTGTGCCACGGAAAAAATTATCCTGCCAGCCGTGAAGCGGCAATGAAGTTTTATCATCGTTATCTGGAGTGCAATGCACGAATAAAAGAGAAGGCATTTCCAGATCGTTCAGAGCCGCTGTTCGACGAGGATTTTTCTGACTATCCGGAATCAGTCGAACAGCTTGAGCCGCGTTACGAGGATGCGGTCGAACTCGCCTTGCGTATATGGAAGATGAAGATTTAGAAATCATGAAAACATTCACTATTCAGCAATTGGCAACCGATAGCGGTGTGGTTTTTGGAACCAGTGGCGCCCGCGGTCTGGTCGAACAGATGACGCCTGAGGTTTGTGCAGGTTATACCGCAGCTTTCATCAATTTATTTGGAAGTGCCCAGGTTCAACAAGTTGCCGTCGGTATCGATCTGCGGCCCAGTAGCCCGGAGATTGCGCGTGCCTGTATTCTTGCGATTGAATCGGCAGGTCTTGTTGCTGAGTTCTGCGGGGTGGTGCCTACGCCAGCATTGGCGTCTTATGCAATGCAGAAAGGGATTCCGGCCATCATGGTAACCGGCAGTCATATTCCGTTCGACCGAAACGGAATAAAATTCTATCGGCCAGAGGGCGAGATTACCAAAGCGGATGAGGCTGCTATTCTGGGTGCTGAGGTTTTATTGCCTGAGCCTTTGGTATTGCCGGACTTGCCTGTGGTGAATAAGGGGGCGCAACTGCGTTATCTGGAACGATATCTTCAGTTTTTTCCTGAGGATATGCTGGCGGGGTGGCGAGTGGGTTTTTATCAACACTCCAGTGTTGCGCGCGATCAGCTGACGACACTGCTTGCCCGGTTGGGTGCGGAGGTAATAGCGCTGGGGCGTACCGATAAATTTGTCCCAATCGATACAGAAGCGGTTTCAGAAGAGGATGCTGAACGGGCTAAAGCGTGGGTCTTGGAGCACCAGCTGGATGCACTGGTCTCGACCGACGGAGATGCTGACCGGCCTCTGCTTGGTGACGAACAAGGCATTTGGTTTCGGGGAGATGTCGTCGGATTGCTGTGCGCACGATTCCTGAAGGCCGAAGCGCTTGCCACGCCAGTCAGTTGCACAACGGCAATTGAAAAAAGTGGATGGTTTAAGCATATTGCCCGGACCCGTATCGGCTCGCCGTATGTCATAGAAGGCATGGATGCACTGCTGGCTGCCGGAAGAGCACCAGTGGTCGGTTTTGAGGCGAACGGTGGATTTTTGCTGGGGAGTGAAATTGAGCGCAACGGAAAAATCCTGCAGCCGTTGCCCACTCGTGATGCGGTGTTGCCGATCCTGGCGCTATTGGCGCTTGCTCAGGAAAAGAGCGTACCCCTGTCAGCACTGACAGCGGAGCTGCCTAAGCGTTTTACTGCGAGTGATCGGCTTCAGAATATTACTAAAGAACATAGTCGGGAATTGCTGGAAAGTCTGGAAGGTGATTCAGCGCCACTCACCCAACTCTACGGTCCGGTTTCGGCACTGGATGTGACCGATGGACTGCGGTTTACCTTTAAGATTGGTGACATCGTCCATCTGCGCCCGTCAGGTAATGCACCGGAATTGCGTTGTTATGCCGAGGCCGATAGTGCTGTGCGTGCTGTAGCGCTTGTATCTGAGGTGCTGGAACTGGCGAGGCGCCAGTGACTTCAGGTTACATTTTTTTCAAGACAGAGTTGACTTAATTGCCTGGATAAGGGGGCGTTATGTGACTTGGATAATCTTGCGATTATGTGTACACTTTAATGTGACTACATTGGAGAGATAGGCTATGCAAGTCAGTGTCCGAGAAACGAGAGAACAACTCAGCCGATTGTTGAAAGCCGTCGAACATGGAGAGCAGGTGGAGATAACACGGCGGGGTCGGGTAGTGGCGCGGCTTGCTCCCCCAGAGCCACGTTCAGATAGTTCACGGGTGGCGCGTGCATCTGTTCGGGCGAAATTACGTGATACCTTGCCCCCATCCAAGACTGCATCAACAGAACTGATTCGAGAACTCAGAGAAGAGCGTGGCTGATCCTCGTCTCTATTTTGACACCAGTGCGTTGTTGCCGCTATACCGTCAGGAGCAATTAACGGCGCAAGCAGAGCAGATCCAGAATGAGGTGACGCCGGTGATCAGTGCCTTAACAGAGGTCGAAGTGGCTTCCGCTTTAGCTCGTTGGGTGCGAATGGGAGAGCTAACCGGCGAGCAGGCAGAATTGCTGGAGACAACCTTTTCTGAAGATATTCGCCTCGACGTGTTTGAACGCGTTGCTCTGGAAGATCGTCACTACTGGCAAGCACGGCATTGGCTTCTAGGGCGGAAAACGGCGCTGCGTACCCTGGATGCACTCCACTTGGCATGCGCGGTAGAATATAATTTAACGATCGTTACTGCTGATAAAGTGCTTGCAGATGCTGCTGCGTTTGTCGGTGGGCGTGTGCGCTTCTTGAGGAGTTAACGGGATAGCAGTGATGTAATTTATATCTTAAATTGCATTGTAACTAATCAGCTCATGGTGGATACGCCGATAATGTGTAGGATGCTGGTGAGGAACGAACCGCATCGATCGCGAATGATGCGGTTCGCAAGCTCGGCTCTGGCTTCCTGCTTCGCCCTACCTCCTGCGTCCATGCAGTCGTCACCAGCATCCTACGTTCTGCATTTTGACCGTTATGGGGCCAATCAAGGGTGAGCTGAATAGATACATTGCATTTTGCATAACAGGGTGTGCACTGGCTACATGGTAATTCAGAACATTGTATTCGTCGCCAGTAACCGTAATGCGGATCTCTATCGCAACGATCCCGCGTTCGTCTACCGTTGCGAAAACCCCGGACTAGCCCTCTCGAAACAAGGCCACGATGTCCATTTTACCCATTTGACGAAACTCAAATGGAAGGAAGGATATCAGACGGTTATTTTCCATCGACCTATTGCCTCCGTTCGGTTGTGGTACCTGCTCAGGCAGTTACGTCTCCGTGGTATTGTGGTAATCGCTGATTTCGATGATCTGGTCTTTGATGAAGCCTATGTCGACTATTCACCTGGTGTTCTGAATGGGCTGGTTTCACGCAGGGTGACGCGGCGACGTTTTCTGGCTCATTGGCGGGCGCTGTCGTGGTTTGATGGCGTTACCGTCGCCACCGAGCCACTGGCGAATCATATGCGCCGCTTGTTTCCCTCTATCAGTGTTGAAGTCATTCACAACAGTGTGCATCTGGCCTGGCGGCATGAATCGCATGATGTGCTACCTAATGAGGGTACGCGGATTATTACCTATTTCCCCGGTACGCGGAGCCATCACCGTGATTTTGCGCAGATAAGAGAGCCGTTGTCGCACTTTTTGCGGGCACATCCCGAGGTCAATTTGCAGATTACCGGCACTCTGGTATTTTCCATCGATGCCGATCCACGACAGATATCACATGAAGAACGGGTGCCATTTTCTGAGTATCAGGCCCGTGTTCGAAACAGTTGGGTGAATCTGGCGCCCCTGGAGGAGACCCCCTTCAACCAGTGTAAATCGGCCCTGAAAGTGCTGGAGGCGGGTTATTGGGGCGTCCCCACTCTCTGTTCCTCAAATAGAGATAATCTCCGCTTTTCCAGCGCTGGAGCCTGGGTTTCAACAAAACCCGAAGAGTGGATTGACAAGCTGGAGCGCCTGCTAAATAAAGCAGAGTACCAACGGGCATCACATGAGCTTAGGCAACGTACGATTGCCCTTGCCGATGTTGATAAGCAGGCAAAGCTGTTTTTGCAGTTTGCAGAGACGTTGATAGGTTGATTTTGATGCTGCGGTTGCCTACAAATCGAACTGCATTATCCTGGGTGCCATGGTGGCTGAGTGCAGCGATTGGGCGTTGGCGTCGCAAAAAGGGTGAATATGACAAGACAACCCTTGCCTGCTTCTATTCAGCATGGCGTAGGCGGCCAAGTTTAACCAATTTGATTGACTATCTAAGATTTCGGCGCGATCTTGGCCTAACTGCACCACCTCGCTTGCTCAAATCGTTACTGGCCTCTTTTGTGAGTTTTAATCCAGTAACTCAGCGGCGGGTTTTTAACTGGATTTTGGAGGGGCGTGGTGAGGTGCAGCTGGATGAGTTCCCCTCCAGCACCCTGCGAGACTTGGCTGAAAGCTCCCCACCGGCCGCAGCAGAGATGGCGCAGCGGCGTGAGCTGATCTCCAGTGAGGCCAAAGCTCTGGCGACCTTGCAAAATATGCAGGAGGTTTGGCGTGACGAATTCACGGCATATCTGAGCGCAAACCGTGACAGCATTTGTGTGGTCGGTAATGCCGCCACTATAGTGAATAATGCTATCGGTCGTACCATTGACACCTCTAGCGTGGTGTTTCGCTTTAACCGGTTTTCTATTGAAACTGCACAAGAGGCTTCGGATGGCAAATTAACGACACAGCTTCAGGAAGTGGGTCGTCGTCTGGATGTTTGGTTTTTTGCCCCCAACATACAGACGCCGTACCCGCCTGCAGTCGAGGCAGTCGAGTGGGTGGTTTTAGCCGGGCCGGATGCGCGTTACCATCTTGCCGATTGGGGCAATATTATTTCATTGCTCGGTGCTCATAAGAAGGTGCTTACCGTACCCTTGAGTATTTGGCGGAAGTTGGTACGGGATCTCAAGGCACCACCCAGTGCTGGTGTCTTGTGTCTGGCATGGGTAATTGAGATGCTCGGGGTGCCTGAAGGGCTCAAGGCTGCGGGATTTCAGCGACAATCTGTGCCGGGTATGCAATATCACTATGCATTGCATCGACACAAACCGAGCCGGCGGCACAATTGGGAGGGTGAAAGGGCGTTGCTGTACCGTTGGGAAATGCAAGGGTTGCAGTTTCTGGATTGAGGCACTGCGCTGACTAAATAGCACCTGTCCGCAAACGCCGTTTTTTACCACGAAGCGCACGAAGGTAATTTGTAACTATTCAGCTCACCCTTGATTGGCCCCATAGCGGTACAAAATGCAGAACGTAGGATGCTGGTGAGCTTGCGAACCGCATCATTCGCGATCGATGCGGTTCGTTCCTCACCAGCATCCTACACATTCTCGCCGTATCCATCGTGAGCTGAATGGTTACGGTAATTTATTGTTAATCAATCTTTACCTTGGCGTTCTTCGCGTTCTTTGCGGTTAGATATGGGGTTTCCGGACGGACACAAACTAAGCATGTGTTGAGTCAATGAGTTTTAGACATCGCCACCAGCTTGTCCTGCACCGCTGTGGTTACTGGCGTTTTGCTAAAGGGGACAAAGCTGCAATGTTTACAAAGGCCATTCTTTTCTTCAAAGCCAACAAGTGAACGCCGCCAAGCTACCGCATTGGCGCTCGCATAAATCAGAAAAATATTTCTTTGCGTATTCAGGTTGCCGATAATGCATTCTTGATGTTCAGGAATGTCAGAGCGCAGATTGCAGCATGGCATGACAGAACCGTTATAGTCGATATAGACGTGATAAAACGGTGACAAACATGGAGATGTGCGAACAGGTTGATTGGTGACCTCTACTGTTTCTCCCCGGTTACAGCCGGTGTTATCAAAGTTGCGTCCATAGATACGAAATGACATGTCTTTGTAGTCGATATCTGCTTCCAAACGGTGGCCGAAAAGATCGACTGTAGTTTTCGCTTCAAGACCAAGTTCGGCGAGCTTTTTTTGCATCCGTTGCCATATGACTTCATGATCATATGTTTGGTCATTTCGCAGATAAATCTGAATATTCAAGCTGTTCAGCCCGGCGTCGTAAAGTTCATCAAGATACTCTTTGGTCAGGTAATCACCATTGGTATTCATGTGCAAAACTGCCTTCGGCACCAGGCTGCGAGCCTGGGCAATTTTGTCGATAATGATCCTGTCGGCCAGCGGTTCATTATAGCGGCTATAACTGATTTTCCTGCTGTAGTCGCGCTGCCCCAGTTGTCTGAGGATGGATAAATACACATTGTCATCCATATGATGTTGTGCTGACCGTCGGTCATATTTTGCGTTAGGACAAAACCAACAAATACGGTTGCAGTAGGAGAATACCTCTATTTCAACCATATCAACGGATCGTTTGAACAGACTCATCGCATTGTCAGGATCGCCAAGAGGCGTAAAGTGATCCTGTTCAACAAAATCGAACGGAGTGCGTCCATGTTTGACAACATTGGCAAAGGCATCGCGGATCTGTACTCCGCCAGCACGCCTGACTAAGTGCGCCAGTTGGCTTTTGGCTCTGATGTGCCAAGGCCGTTTATTCATGGCCGATATGATCCCTTTTTTGCTTAATGAGTCTGTAGAAAAGCATTATTAACCAACAAGTTCTGGTTTCCTAATATTTGGCTATTCCCGAAGACTTTCCATTGTTTTTCTACTCAGTTATAGACTAAACTAATAAGACTTAGTTTATTCGGGGTCGTTATGCACACTGTCAATATCCACGAAGCCAAGACGCATCTGTCACGGCTGATTGATCAGGCCATCAAGGGCGAGCCCTTTATCATCGCCAAGGCAGGTAAGCCGCTGGTCAAGGTTATGCCTTTGAGTGCGCCGGAGGCGGGGCAGGTAAAGCGGTTGGGCTTTATGGCGGGGCAGATCACTGTGCCCGATGATTTCGATCAGATGGGAAGCGTTGAAATTGAGCTGCTTTTTGGTGATGAAGCTTGAAGCTTCTGCTGGATACTCATTTATTGCTATGGGCGGCAGGTGAACCTGACCGCCTGTCTGCTGATGCTCGTGGCTTGATTAGTGAGGTAGAAAACGAGCTGTTTTTCAGTGCGGCCAGTCTGTGGGAGATCGCCATCAAGAGTGGGCTGGGGCGTGATGATTTTCAGGCAGATGCGCGACTCCTGCGACGGGGGCTGCTGGATAATGGTTATAGCGAACTGCCTATCGGCAGCGAACACGCTGTCGCTATCGATAGCTTGCCGCCGATTCACAAAGATCCTTTTGACCGCATACTCGTTGCTCAGGCAATGGTTGAGGGTATCACCCTGCTAACATCCGACTCTCTGGTGGCACAGTATCCTGGCCCTGTGAAGAGGGTGTAAAGTACGCCGGGGCCGAGTCAAACCGCTTCAACCCCGTCGTTATTACTACTATTGTTTGGGCGGTTTGACTCTGCACCTTCATCTGAAACCGTTGCATGGTTCTGTAAGGTTAGCTAGACTATTAGCTAATAAGTGATTTTCCGAGGCGTCCACATGCAAGTCAATGTACATCAGGCTAAGTCCCAACTGTCGAAACTGATTGAGAGGGCGTTGGCTGGAGAAGAAGTGATTATTGCCCGCAATAATAAACCTGTGGTGCGACTCGAGGTACTCCCCGAAGCTCGGGACAAACGCAGGTTGGGTACTTTGAAAGGGCTGGTAAAGTACATGGCGGATGATTTTGATGAAACGCCGAATGACTTCAAGGGTTACCTGTAATGGACCTATTGTTGGACACTCATGCCTTCATATGGATGAGCAGTCAACCCCAGCATCTTTCGCTAACTGCCAGGGCGCTTCTGGAAGATGAAAAAAACGCCGTCTCCGTTAGTATTATGTCCTTCTGGGAGATGGCCATAAAAATCAGTCTTGGCAAACTGGATCTGGGGGCGGACTGGATGAGTCAGTTGCAGGGTTTTATGAGAGACAATGCCGTATCCAGCCTGCCCCTGCGTCCTGAGCATTGCACAATGCTTAGCTCATTGCCCTTTATCCATCGTGATCCGTTCGATCGCATGCTCGTAGCCCAAGCGCTGTCGGAGGAGTTAATCCTGATAAGCAAAGATGGAAGCTTGAGAGGGTACGATGTTGAGGTTGTTTGGTGATCGAAAAGATGGTTCGTCAGCGACGATTGTTGGGAATTTTAAGATAAGTATTGCTCTCGCCAAGCCGCCAAGCACGCAAAGATATCATTGATCTTCCTCGCAGTTATCAGCCCGCTCATGCCATCTAAGTTGCTTGATATCATGCGCTTGGCGAACTAATCGAGACGAACTTCCTCCCCGGATTTTGCTAACGAGCCTTTTATATACGGGTCACGCTACATCGGAATGCTCAATACCCTTCTGTACTGAATCAATATAGGCGGCAAGGAGGGCATGAGCACCGGAAGGAGCGACTGGCATGTCTGTTTCTGTTGAATGAGTAGTCTCATCTGATGCCTGTGTGAGCTCAACCAGATGTTGGTAATCAATACCCGAGTGACTTTTTAAGCCTGGAGTTTTCCGATAGAAATTTCCGTTTATCTGGTTTTTTTCGATGAGGTGGTTTCTGAATCTTTGATATAACTTTCTGTCCACTGTGCCTTGGGTACTCCAGAACTCTTTCATTTCCCCCTGAAACGTAAGTCCCGGCATATTGTAGATGGCATGGCCCGATGTTTTAACGGGTGTGCCATGAAATATTGACGATAGGCCTACCGTGCTATTTAACAGGACTGTGCCTTTGGCGTGATCCAGCAGCGTGGGTAGATGCATATCGTGGACATAGATAACCCGCGCTTTGCAGCCATACTTGTCGGCAAGTTTATTGATAATTCGGGTGTAGTCTGAGTAACCCCTGTCCAGTGGATGGTGTTTGATCACCAGAAGGGTGTCTGTCGGTGCGTGTTTCGAAAAGGAGGAGATCACTCTTCTGATAAAGGCGGCCGCAGAGGGAACCGATGACCAGATTTTTATCTGTGCATCGTTATGGACCTGAAGGGGGACGAGGAAGAATCTCTTTGAATAGTGTGTTGTCAGTTGTTGTTGAACGCCACGTTCGCAAAAGCGGTAGTAGTATTTTCTGATTCCCCCACGTACCCATATTACCGCCTCGTTGTACCATTTGAATGGGCGATGGTGGATGTAGTCCGGAAAGTGACTCTGGCCAAGCCATCCCATAAAAAAATAGACGGCCGCATACCAGCCTGCATGGGAAAATGAGTAGGGGACATGTGTCGGTTGTCTCGTGGCCTCTTCCTGGATATCTTTATATGCCTCTGGAGTTCGCGGAATGGATGAGCGTCCATTCACGCCATCTTTTTCAAAGGTGACGTAGTGAGGCCGGAGATAGCCCTCCTCAAAGACAAATACGTCAATAGAGAGCAAGCGTGCAGCTTCATGGGCTCTTTTGTGGTACGAGCGTTCATCACCGAACAGGTAGATGGTGGTGATTTTGCAATCTTCCAGAAACTGCTTCAGAAACACCGGCCACTGTTCAACAGTGCCGGTGTAGTCCACACTATTCTCACCACTGAAGAAAAAGCGGTCACCCGCATTTAGATTTATCTTGTAAACAGTATGCCCGGATTCTTCCAGGTCCATGGAGAGGCGCTTGAAAAAAGGCCCCACTGGCCCCTGAAGCAGGAGAATATTACTTGCCATACATCAATCCATGGATAAGGTTGTTTAGCTTCCTGGCCATACGACTGGTCCCATGTGTGCTGATTCGAGTCTCGTTGGTTGCTGATGATCGTAGACTCTCAAGCCCGCTGATGGCCATTTCCGGGCTGGAAAAAGCCCTAGAAAAACCATTGATATAACGCGGGTATAATACCATACAACCGGCTATCAGTTCATCTACTGTTAAAGTCCTGTTTCTGCAATTATTGCGATCCAGTTTGCGTTTGTCAGTGGTAAGCCCCCATCCCGCATAGAAAGGAAGACCATAGGTGGTAACCCGTTTACCCCTTAACAGCCCTTCAAAACCGACCAGGGAGGTCATGGTGTGCACCTCATCTACGGTATCGAGGCATTGTGAGATGCTGATATCGGTAACCAGTTGATCAAAATAGGGGGGGTGCCGGGTATTTCTATGGCCTTTCCGATTTCCACTCAGCACATCCGGGTGTGGTTTGTAGACGATATAGGCATCAGGGGCATTTTCTCTCACAGCTTGAAGCAGTGTGCCATTTGTGCGGATATCTCTGCACCCCAGGCGGATCGAGGCATCACCTTCAACCTGACCGGGAACCAGGATAATACGCTGTCCGGGTTTCGCTGAGTGGATAAGCGGTTTTCTTTCACCGACGTTATATTTACTGATCCCGGAGTCGATAAGTGCTCTTCTTATCGACTGGGCGCGGTGAATCTTTTCCTCAGAAAAATCAGTGTTTTCAAGGATTGTCTCCAGGTCACTGATTTGGTCTGGGTCAAAATAGATCCCCTGTTGGTCCAGGACCAGGGATGCCGGGGCTGTCAGGTCAGAACCCAGACCCACGGAACGCAGGAAGCCATCCTCCATACGCCAGATAGGAATATTATTCTCCCTGGCAAGCTCTCTTATTTTGTCATTCTCTCGGATCCC
Organism: gamma proteobacterium endosymbiont of Lamellibrachia anaximandri; assembly: GCA_016756855.1. GTDB lineage: Bacteria > Pseudomonadota > Gammaproteobacteria > Chromatiales > Chromatiaceae > QGON01. The sequence goes on from JAESPD010000025.1 coordinate 37,191, forward strand.
CCAGACCACAATGCGGGCATTTTTCTTCGGCAGTCGGCGCTCTATCTGCCAGGCACTGCTGGCGAAGCGAATATTATTCCAGGGACTGTAGAGGTAGTCGCGAACATAACCGCGCTTCCATGGAGTGAAGCCATAACAGAAAAGGCTGCCACTGTTTTCAACAAAGTAGTGTCGCTGGAGGGCCAAGTGATCGATAACCCGTTCGATTTCGCATGATTTGCCGGTATCCGGGTCGCGGTAGCGACTGTAAAGGATATAGGTCGCGATAAAGAGCTGTTCTATGGTGCGATTCCCGGTGCGTCTGGGAATCTGAATCCGGTCATCGGTAAGCCCCCAACCGGCATAGAAAGGGACGCCGAAGCAGGTCACGGGTTTGCCTGTCATCAGTGCTTCGAAACCCATTTGTGAAGTAACGGCATAGACGTGATCAACCTGCTGTAACAGGCTGATTGGATTGCAATTTTCGGAAATAAGATGAACCCGAGTGTGTTTTCCTGCCCGCAAGAGGTGGCTCTGTTTTCTGCCGGCAATAACATCGGGGTGAATCTTGACCAGGATCTCTGCTGCGGGGTGCTCCTCCAGGGCGGCATCAAGCATACGGGTAAAACTTTCAGGTTTCGCCAGACCTTGCTCGATAGAGAGATCGCCGGCTGTCTGATCTACAACCAGAATGCGTTTCTTGGCTGTTGGCTTGAGGGTGATATCCGGACTGGAATTGTACTTGGAGAGCCGGTTGTCGATGATCTGCTTGATACACTGTTGTGCCCGTGAAATCAGCGTCCTGTTTTCCAGGGGATTCTGAACGCCATCGAGATACTGCCGTAGACTTCTGAATGGAGGCGAGTCCGGTATATCGTCGAATTTGCCGGTGAGGATTTTTTCCAGGCGAGAGGGGCGGGTTGCGTCATAGTAGATCCCCAGATCGTCTATCACCAGGGAGAGGGGAGGGGAGCGGTCGACACCCAGGCCCACTGAGCGCAGAAAACCGTCTTCCAGGGTGAGATATTGGAGATTATTGGATTCAGCGTATCGCCGGGCTGCGGCTGTATTGGTTTTTAACCCCCATCCAATGACCGTCTCATTGTGATTTTTTGCAGCAGGGCAGGGAAAGAACTTCCATCTCCTGGAGATGGCGTCGACATCAAGGAAGCTTCGAAGATGGGGGATCCTGAAGATCCCCCTGGAAAACGTCACTGCTGATGTTGAGGGCATCAGTGTGCGACGGAGAGAGACTCCTCGGATTTTCTGGTTAGCTGCAGAAGGATTCCGCGTTCGACCAGGATTTCAAGCAGCTGCTCTACGCATACTTCCAGGGTGCTGTTCTCAGTATCGATGCTGATTTCAGGGTTTTCCGGTACCTCGTAGGGAGAGGAAATGCCTGTGAAATCGGAGATTTCGCCAGCACGGGCCCGTTTGTAGAGCCCTTTTACATCGCGTCTCTCGCACTCCTCGATGGAGCAGTGGCAGTAGACCTCGATGAAATCATCATCAGCAAACAGTTTTCTGACATTTTTGCGGTCATCCGTGAAGGGCGAGATAAAGGCCGTAAGGGCAATGACACCGGCTTCAACGAACAGTTTGGCCATCTCGCCGATTCTGCGAATATTCTCCTTCCTGTCTTCAGCGCTGAATCCAAGGTCACCGCAGAGACCATGGCGGACATTGTCACCGTCAAAGACATAAGTGCGCCCTCCCCGCTGATGGAGTTGTTCCTCCAGCGCATGGGCCAGAGTCGATTTTCCCGAGCCTGAGAGGCCGGTAAACCAGAGGACGACGGATTTGTGCTGATTGAGCTTTTCCCTGCGTTCGCGGGTGACGGTGGCGCAGTGCCAGACGATATTGTTGTCCATTTCAGTATTTGCTTAAATTGTGTGGGTGATTGTCCGGTAAACTGCGCCAGAATATCATGATGACGGAAAAACGCTATAGGGCATTGCGAATAGAAATTTAGCGTTCTTGCCGATACTAAGGCATGCTTTCTGGCGGCGCTAGTGGGTGACGATGCCCTTCTCAATCGCATATGTGGTCAGGGCGGAAGCATTGTGCAGATCGAGCTTTTTCATTAGATTCGCGCGGTGTTTTTCAACGGTTTTAATGCTGATGCAGAGGAACTCCGCCATACTTTTGTTGGTATGCCCCTCCGCAACGAGCTTCAGTATCTGTTTTTCCCGTCGGGTGATCGTAGCCCACTCGGTCAAAGGCTCTGAATTTTTTTGTCCGACCAGATATCCCTGCACTACCTTGTCAGTAATGTCGGGGCTTAGGTAGATCTTGCCTTGCATCACTCTCTCCACTGCGATCAGCAGTTCGGAGTGGGTGGCGTCCTTGAGGATGTAGCCGTTGGCCCCGGCATTGAGACTGGCGAGCACATACTCCTCTTCGTTGTGTGCCGTAAGCACGAGGATCTTCATCTCAGGGATTCGGTTTCTGATCTCCTGTATTGCATCCATGCCGTTCATGCCTGGCATGTTCAGGTCCATGATCGTCAGATCGGGTTTTTTTTCCACGGTGCAACGAATCGCCTCCCGCCCGTTCCCCGCCTCTCCGATGACGGTGTAGTCAGGATTGCTCTCTAACAGCGATTTCAAACCAGCCCTTAGGATTGTGTAGTCTTCGGCAAGAACTATTCGTATCTTTTTTCCCATCTTTTATGCCTGATTCACTGCAAAGGCAGCTTCTCGTGGTGATGCCTGCGTCTTTTTGGCCTATAACCACCGGGGTTTGTTGGTGTCCACGCTAATGATTATAGTCAAACAATGCTTTATTCAAATCAAACGGTTCATTAAGATCGTATGATGCGCAATCGCATAAATTAGGTGTTTGGTACAACACTTCATATGCGACTTAATCCGACAAAACAGCGTCGGAATACGATGCGAGGTTAACCATATGACGAAATTCAAGCTTGGTGCAACGCGCATCTAGCCCGACCTGCCATGTCCTAACACGGTGTTAACGTACCGCCTTAGTATCGGTCATTCCCCAGGATCAGTCTTGACCTTGGGTAGCGGTTCTGTCAAATAGGGACTACATTGCAAGGATGGTCTAGGCTGACAGGTAGAGACGCGAGCCGTCTACGGGTGGCTGCATCTCCTGATCCTTGCGAACGACGGTACTTGTGAATCTATATTGCATGGGAGTGATGCATTGGCGGCGAAGAGACAGGCAAAAATCCACCTCGCCCGGTTTTTCGGGCTGACCAGCTTTATCTCGATTTCAGTTACGGCGTTGCTAATTATCGTCTTCATCCGTGGGCTGATAGTGAGTTCCGTCGAGGCGATCTCTGAACAGGGCAACTCGACCCTGACCAACGCGGCGGTCTCTTTTTTCTCAGATGAGTTGAATGCTTTTATCGAATTGGTGGAGCGGGATGGTGAGGCGGGTGTAGCGGCGATGATGGCATCCACTCACTTGCGGCGGCATATTCATGATCTGCTGCGAGAGACATCGGTAGTTAGGGTAAAGATCTATGACTGGAGTGGGAGGGTGATCTACTCCACCAAGTCCGGGCAGATTGGCCGCATGCAGGAAGGAAACCTGGGCTTTGCCGCCGCGATCAGCGGGAACGAGACGACAAGAATTCTCTATCGCGATACCTTCAACCTGTTTGACGAAGAGACGGCAGAGGATAATCTCGTTCAGACCTATGTACCGATCCACGCGCTGGACAAGAGCACTGTCGTTGGCGTATTCGAGATCTATTCCGATATCAACGATCAGATCAAGGATGCAGGAGCCAGTGTTGCCGGGCTGATTATCGGCGTAGTGGTTGTTATGGTGATTCTGTTCGGTATTCTCTTCTTCCATATCAAAAGGGCTGAACGGATCGTTAAACAGCAGCAGCGTGAAAACAGAGAGCGACAGCATACACTTGAGATACTCTCATCGAAGATGCTGACCGCGCAGGAAGATGAGAAAAAGCGTATTGCTGATGAATTGCACGAGGACGTGGTGCAGACCCTGGTTGCGGTCAAGTTTCACCTTGAAAACCAGCTTCAGCAGCTGGGCAAAGACACCGATTCGTCGACTAACGAACCTGATCCAATCGTAAAAGTGTTGCAGGATGCTGCACGAAAGATCCGGGCGGTGGCTGTCGATCTGCGAAACCCGAGCCTTGATGATTTTGGCCTTAAGACTACTATCACTTCAATGGTTAAGGAGTACAGTTCTATTTCGGATGATCTCAACTTCGTTGCGACAGTGCAGATTCCAGAAGAGGAGATCCCCCTGGAGCGCAAAAATATCATCTATCGCATTCTCAATGAGACGTTGACCGCGATCTGCAAGCTTGGATATTCGGCTGGTACGATCAAGATCGACCTGATGCAATCTCCAGAGGGGATGAAACTCGGCATCGAGACGAACTGGAGAGATGAAATCGGAAACGATGATCTGGGAGCGGTTGATGGGTTCGGTTCGATGAGGGAAAAGACGATTCTCTCAGGGGGTGATTTTTCCTCTGTGCGTAATGATTCCGGTTCCGTTTCCCGGGTGTCGGTCTGGCCCAACTGAATTGGCGAACCTCTGAGGGGTCACTGACTGCAAGTGCAGATCATGTTTCATGCCAGCTAAGCTTAGAACCTGATCAATAATTGATACAATGCCCTATCTTTTTGATAAAACAAGAAAAAAAATAAACTCTCCAAATGGATGAAAATATAAAAATACTGGGTTCTGTTGAAAATACCGGTAATTATCTTGGTATGTAGCCGTATGGGTAGGGTGAGCACTTTAAAAAGGTAGGGCTTCTGCTTATTCGGTTTTACAGGCAAGACAGCAAGATCAGCTTCCGTTGAACGAATCAATAATCTACAACTTCATGTTTTGCATGAATATATTCTATTTCCAGCTGCCTGGGGATCCGGCTGTAAAAAAAATCGACACCTTTTTCCCGATTCTTCTACATGCGTTCTGTCCTGAAAGAGCATGCCTAAGAATATGCTTTTAAATTCTTTGTAAAATCATATATTTATAAGTTTAAGGCAGTGCTGGAACAATCTTGATTCTTCGCAGTCCGGGAAAAGCAGAAATTCATTCTGCAAATGGACTGTAGGGTATTTTGCCTATATCACCATGGGTCGATTCACGGCCGATTCATTTTTTCACTATGATTGCCCTCAACCAGACGTAGTTACGTCGAAGTGGATAAAGCCACCTGCTCATTGGGCGGGACGCGGTAAATACTCCCTTCAGGCTTGTCGATGGGGATGGTAATGGTGTGCATGCACAGGGTGGGGCGGTGACTCAAACCAAAAGAATCAAAATGATAACCAACAATATTAGAAAATTGGGATGGATCGTGACGCTGACTTTTGTGGTCGCGTGCGCCCCGGTTACCAAGAAATCGGTTAAACAGTCTGAGCCGCGACCAGTGGAATCTACAGTGATGCCTGTAGTACTACCTGAAGATCAGACGGCCAACCTGCAATACCCTGGAGGCGAACAGGAACCGGTCTATGCGGCGGTCACGGGCGATGATCGGGAGTCTCTTGAGAACAAGGCGCCGTTCATGAAACTCGGCAGTGGGAGATTTATCAACGCACCTGCCAGGAAGGAACAGGCTGTGAAGCCGTCTGGCGAAATAACCCTGAATTTTGAGAGCGTCGATATCCGCGAAGTTATCAAAATCATTTTTGAGGAGATACTTCAGAAAAACTATCTGATCGACAAAAATGTCCAGGGGGTGGTAACTATGCATACAGAGACCCCTGTGGCGGTCGACAGTGTGCTCGCTATTCTTGAGTCGGTCCTGCATAGCAACGGTGCCGGTCTTGTCCTGAACAATGGGATTTACAAGATTGTTGCGCTCTCTGATATCAAAAAACAGTTGTCGGTTCCGTCGGTTGGAAAACGGGGGAAAAGCATATCAGCGGGTTTCGGCACGCAGATCATTCCTCTCCAGTATGTCGCGGCAAAAGAGATCCGTAAGATACTGGAACCAATGATCCCGGAGGGGCTGTCGTTGAGTATCGATGAGGCCAGAAACCTGCTGTTTATTTCGGGAATCCGGTCGCAGATCAATCAGGCACTCGAGACGATCAAACTGTTCGATGTCGATTGGCTGAAAGGGATGTCCTTCGGCCTGTTCCCTCTGGAGTATGCTGACTCTGCCACGATCGTGGATGAGTTAAACAAACTCATTGGTTCCTCTGGTGGCGGCCCTTTATCGGGCATTGTGCGCTTGGTGCCGATCGAGAGACTCAATTCCATCATGGTGATTACACACCAGCCGAAATATCTTGAAGAGGCAAGACGCCTAGTGGAGCAGTTTGACAGGGGAACGGTGACTTCTCCCGGGCAACGTCTCTATGTCTACCACTTGAAGCACGGCAAAGCAGAAGAGATCGCCGGTCTGTTGCAGGAGATCTTTGGTGGTGCTGGAGGTTCTGGCTCGGACTCCGGTGCAGGCAAAGATGTTCCGCCGCCGCAGGAACGATCCAACGTGCGTTCCCCATCTCAGTCTGCAGTCCCTCCCAAAGGTGGTACCAAAGAGAGTCTCTCCACTGGGTCTGCGAGTATGACAGCCGGCAAAGAGGAGGGAGGAACAAGGGGTGGCGGCGGTCAGGGTCCGGTCAATATCATTCCTGATCAGAACCGCAATGCGATTCTCATACTCGCCTCGGCTCGGGATTACAGGGCAGTTGAGGCAACTATTCGCAAGCTTGATGTGCAGCCTATGCAGGTGTTGATCGAGGCAACGATTGCTGAAGTGGCATTGACCGATAATCTGAGTTACGGCGTGCGCTGGTTTCTCCAGGGAAACATTGGAGATCACACGATTCAGTCAGGTCTGAACCTGCCGCTTCCCGGCTCAGTATCGGGTCCAGGATTGGCGCTGGGTATCCTCAACAGCGCGGATGAATTAAGAGTGTTTTTCGATCTGCTCAATGCCCAGTCTTCCGTTGAGTTCCTTTCCGCGCCCCAGATCATGGTGGTGGACAATAAAACAGCCAATTTCCGCGTGGGTGACCAGATTCCTATAACTACCCGCTCTTCACAGAGTACCTCCAATCCTGATGCCCCGATCGTTACCGAGGTGCAGTTTCGCGATACTGGAACACTGCTGTCGGTTACGCCCAGGGTTAATGTTGGTGGCATGGTGACACTTGAAATCAACCAAGAGGTCAGTGTGCCGGGGACTGCGCCTGCGGTAGGCGGCGGTGGCAATGTTCCCATCTCCCAGCGCACCATCGATAGTACGGTGGTGGTGCACAGCGGCCAGACCGTGGTGCTTGGTGGCATGATCACTCAGTCTTCCAGCAATTCACAAGATGGCATCCCCGTTCTTATGGACTTGCCGGGTGTCGGAAAGTTCTTTAGTAGTACGACGGAAGACATCACTCGAACCGAACTCATTATTACCATCACGCCGCGTGTCATCACTAATCCGATGCAGGCAAAGGCAGTGACCGACAGGCTTCGAAAAAGACTCAAGGATGCGAGCGCGCTGGAGAGGTCTATACAAGAGCTCTCAGCGAGGCCTCCCTTACGCAGCGAAACCCCGACCGTGGAATCGGTGCAGTGAGAATTGGAGCGAAGTGACGTGGGTGTTGAACAGAATCGATGCCGCAGAGGCAGGAACCATAAATGATTGCTTCGGTACCAGACAAGCGCCATGAGGCAGCAGTCAGTGAAGTTGCTGTGGATGAGTCTGCCCCGATCAATGGCGGCCTCGGCGCCTATTTGGTCAGAACAGGATGCCTGAGGCAGGACGAGGCGGACAATGCCTTTAAAATCTTTCTGGATCAGGATGGCGAAGCCTCGTTCGGATTGTTGTTGGTGCGTATGGGTATGCTCTCTGACAAGGATCTTGCGGAGGCGCAAGCGGCATGTCTTGATATTCCCCTCATGGATGGAAGGGCCTTCCCGGACACCATGCCCTGCGAAGGAAAGGTATCCAGGGAATTTCTGAAAAAGAATCTCAGTGTGATCGTCGAGGAGAACGACGATAACCTTATCGTGGCAATGGCTGATCCTGACAATCACTATTTGCTCGATGCATTGAAAATGATTACGGGCAAGAGGGTAGAACCCAGGGTGGGTATTGCCTCAGAGATCGAAGCGGCCTTTCGTCAAAGATATAGCGGGACAGGGGAAGCCGAATCAGCCGGGTCTGACTTCAATGTGACGGCTACCGGGGTCTCCTGTGATGATGTGGAGCATCTGAAGGAGCTGGCGAGTGAGGCGCCGGTCATCAAGCTGGTCAATCAGTTGATTCAGCAAGCAGTCAGTCAGAATGCATCGGATATTCATATCGAGCCGTTTGAAAGGATGCTGATGATTAGATACCGCGTGGATGGTGTCCTGCGGGAAGTGGAGCGTGCCCCTGTTGAGATCGCTGCCGCCGTGGTATCCAGAATCAAGATTTTGTCCAATCTGAACATTGCAGAGCGTCGTTTGCCGCAGGATGGAAGATTCAGGCTCACCGTGCGGGGTTCACGGCTCGATCTGCGCGTATCCACTGCACCTACCATAAATGGTGAGAGTGTGGTGCTCCGCCTGCTGCCCAGCAACAGTACTGCGGATGATTTCGACGGCCTTGGATTTACACAAAAACAGAAGGAAGACCTTCTGTCTGTACTCTCCTATCCTCACGGTATCGTACTGGTAACAGGGCCTACCGGCAGCGGTAAAACGACTACTCTTTACGCTGCATTAAACTATCTCAATACCCCAGAGAGGAAGATTCTCACAGTAGAGGATCCAGTAGAGTACAACATCGAGGGTATAAACCAAATCCAGGTTAAACCGCAGATCGGCCTAACTTTCGCCAACGCCCTGCGTACTATTGTGCGGCAGGACCCGGATGTGATAATGATCGGTGAGATGCGGGATCAGGAGACAGCATCCATTGCCGTGCAGTCTGCGCTTACGGGCCACTTGGTGCTGTCTACGCTGCATACAAATGACGCAGCGGGAAGTATCACCCGGCTTCTCGATATGGGAGTGGATGACTTTCTGCTCAAATCGACGGTAAATGCTGTCGTAGCGCAGCGGTTGGTTCGCACACTCTGTAATGATTGCAAGAAACCTTATGTGGCCTCCGACACAGTAGAAGAGCGGTTGCATCTCAGGGAAATCGTTGGAGACTCTGAAATAACACTCTATTCAGCGGTGGGTTGTGATAAGTGTGATGGAACAGGTTTTACAGGTCGCTCGGCAATCGTCGAACTCATCGTACTTGATGATGGGCTAAGGGATTTGATCATTAGTCATGCCGATTCGGTCGCCATTGCGCGTTACGCCAGGGAGAACGGATCGGGCACGATGTATGAGGATGGGATCAGAAAAGCCGCTGCCGGGGTGACCACTATTGAGGAGGTGTTGCGTGTAACGCGACTCGACTGATATGGCAGCCTACTTCTTCAGAGCCGCATCCCTGGAGGGAGATATTACGGAAGGGATTGTCGATGGCAGCAATCGCGAGAGCGTCGTTGAACTCATCCAATCCCAGGGCAGGATCCCGATCAGGGTAGAACTGAAAACGGGGAACCCGGCGCAAAAAACCAGCAAGTCATCGACTTCCTTTTTCAGGCGCAGAAAAAAAGATCAGATACTGACTTTTACACGCGAACTCTCGACACTTCTGAAGGCAGGACTCTCTTTGGATAAGTCTCTTTCGCTGCTGATAGAGGTAAACAGTGCCGATCCGTATTCACAAGTGCTTGCGAATCTCCAGGAGAAGATTAAAGGCGGGGCTTCTTTTGCTGATGCCCTGGAATCAGAGGGGAGTGAGTTTCCAAGTATCTATGTCAGCCTGGTAAGGGCGGGTGAACTCGGCGGTGCACTTGAGACTGTACTGGAGCGCCTTGCCGACCACCTAGAACGCAGCAGTGAACTGCGAGAGTCGCTGAAATCCGCCATGATCTATCCAATGATTTTGGTGGTGGTTGCTATCTCATCGATCATTTTGCTCCTGACCTATGTGATTCCCCAGTTCAAAGAACTTTTCGAAGGTATGGGAAGCGCTCTTCCAATGTCGACGGCCATCGTTTTGCAGGCAGGTGACTTTGTTAAACACCAGGGCTGGATCGTTCTGCTCGTCATTCTTTTGGTTGTGATGCTTATCCGCTACCAATTACGCACGCCGGAGGGGAAATTGCGTTGGCACAGACGGGTGTTGTCGATGCCCCTGCTTGGTGGTCTTGTCACAAGGATGGAAGTGGCTGTGTTCAGCCGCACGCTGGGAACCTTGCTGCAGAACGGAATTCCTATGATAAAGGCAATCTCCATCGTGCGCGAGACGGTACAAAACCGGGTCATAACGAAAAGCATGGATGAGGTTATCAAGGGGTTGAAGGAGGGAGGTGATCTCTCCTCGCCATTGGCTGAATCAGGATACTTCCCGGAGTTTGCCGTACAGATGATCAGAGTCGGTGAAGAGTCTGGAGAGATGGAGCAGATGTTGCTTCATGTTGCGGATATCTACGATAAAGAGGTCAACCGGGAGTTGAAGCGGACGTTGGCGCTTCTGGAACCGGTACTGATCCTAGTTCTTGGTGTAATTATTGCCGGTGTAATCATGTCCATCCTGGTGGCGATTATGGGCATCAATCAAATGGTTGTATGAGAGGCGGAATGAATGATCAAAAAAATGGCATATAGCCGATCACAAGTGTGTTACGGATTCACATTGATCGAACTGTTGGTGGTTTTGGTGATATTGGGGCTGCTTGCAGGCCTGGTGGGTCCGCAGATGGTGCGTTATCTCGGCGGTGCGAAAACTGATACCACGATGCTGCAAATTGAGGAGTTTGGCGCTGGGCTGGATCTGTTTCATCTGGAGGTTGGCCGCTACCCGACCACAGATGAAGGTCTGATCGCGCTTGTCGAAAAACCAAATAGCGTAGAGGGTTGGAACGGACCCTATCTGAAGAAAAAGCAGATTCCGGAAGATCCCTGGGGAAATGAGTATCTATACAGATTTCCTGGGGATAATGGGATTTATGACCTCTACTCGTTTGGGCAGGACAATGCAGAAGGAGGAACCGGTGAGGCACAGGACGTCGTGAGCTGGTGAGGTCGCCATGAGAGTGCGCTTTGCAAACGGTTTTACGCTGCTGGAACTTATGCTTGTGCTGACCGTATCGGGTCTGATAATCGCAATGGTTCCGCCGCTGCTCAGCAAAGCAATGCCGACAGTCAATGCACGGAGCACAGTAAGTGATCTCTCTGCGATTATTCGAAATGTACGAAGCCGGGCAATTGTTTTGAACGAAACGAGAGTGATCTATTTTGACCGGGAAAGCCGCACCATATTTGAGGAAGGGGGGAATCAGAAACTGCAGATCGAGGAACCTCTACGAATTAAAGTGGAGAATCTCCGCAGAAGCGAAGAGACCCCCAAGATCCTGGTGGCCCATCCTGATGGCAGTATAAATGGCAGCGTGATTACGATAAGTGGAGGTAAAAAGAGTTACATACTCCGCCCCAACTGGGTTACAGGCGCTTTGAGCATAGAAGATCGTGTCGATGAAAGTACAATGTGACAGGAGGGTATCGCAAAAAGGCTTCACTTTGATAGAGGTGCTTGTTGCTTTCGTTATCCTTGCCATGTCGCTCTCCGTACTGTTTCGGATCTTCTCCGGCGGGTTGGGAAATATTTCAATGGGTGAGCGATATGCGGGTGCAGTCACACTGGCGGAGACACTACTCGATGAGGCGAATTTGCCGCAATCTGAGATGTCCGGTTCACGCAGTGGGTCCCGCGAAGACGGATACCGTTGGATCAAGACGGTCCAGGCGTATGAGGTCTTTGATCGGGATGGCAACTCTATACCGGTTGAGAATCTGCAGAAGGTAGAGGTTCAGATCACCTGGGAGGCAATGGGCAGGGAGCGCCATATGGTACTTTCAACCCTTCGAGGGGACAGGAGAAAATATTAAGCATGCCTGTCGGAATCATAGAGAATGCTTTGACGGGGACATAAGTTTCATGGTGTCACAGAGTCGTAGGCAATCAGGATTTACCTTGCTGGAGTTGCTGGTCGCAGTGACGATTCTGTCGTTGCTGATGACGGCAGCATTCGGCTCTGTTTATTACGCAAGTAAGAGTTGGAAGACAGGTATTGCGGCGATTGAGAACCAGGATCTGCGTCGCTCTGCAGACCGATTTGTCTCGGGAATCCTGCGTCAGATCTTAACCCATTCATATAGCGAAGATGGCAGGAGAAAGATTGAATTCAACGGTTCTGACAGGAGTGTGGGGTTTGTGGGGCCAACGCCTGCCAATGATGAGCTTTATGCTCAATATGAGTACCAGCTCGAATACAGGAGAAGTGGTACGAGTGGAGAATTGGTGATGTTTTATCGCCCCAGATTGCCAGGTGAAACAGGTCTTTCCCTAGACGATAGAGATGACGAATTAATGCTGCTTTCCGATCTGAAGAATTTGCGTCTGAGCTATTACGGGCGCAAAGATGATCGTTCCATGTCCGGGTGGCACAGTCGCTGGGGCGAAGAAACTCAGGAATATCCTGAATTGATCAGGTTCGAATATCAATTTGAAGGAGAGAGGATGCCAAGGCGGTCTGTTATCGGTATTCGATCGAGCGCGAAGAGTGTCGACGGGAACCGTTCAGGGTAGTTATCGGATATTGAAGACAGTGATTGCAAAGAACAGAAGGTACGGATCATGGTGATCGTAGCAAAAAGACAGACGCATAAGGAACAGGGCATTGCACTGGTACTGGTGTTGTGGCTGATCGTACTGCTCAGTGTGATCGGGGGAAGCCATGCAAGAAATGGAAGAATGGAGTTAACGATTGCCGGCAATCAGTTCAAGTCGCTGAAGGCCAGGTCACACGCAGAGGCCGGGGTTTATCTGGCTATCGAGGATCTTATTTCCCGGCAGGGCAACAGCCGATATTTACTCCGGGGAATGGAAAACAGGGAGGATTTTCTCGGTACATCATTGTCAATATCCATTGTGAGTGCCGTGGGGCTGGTGGACATCAATAATGCAGATACAGCAGTTCTTTCTGCGCTTTTTAACTCGGCGGGCATGAAGGCAGAGGAGCAGGATGCACTGGTGGATTCCATACTCGACTGGCGGGATGCCGATGATCTTGTGCGACTGAATGGCGCAGAGAAGAAACAGTACGATTTTGCTCGACTACCCTACGCGCCTGCAAACGGGGCGTTCAGGAGTGTAAACGAACTGAAACTGGTTCTGGGAATGAACATGATGGTCTATCGTGAGATCGTCCCTTTTATCACAGTCGATGCTCGAACCGGAGAAATCGACACTACCCAAGCGCCACTTGAACTATTACAACGACTCGGACAGGTGAGCGGGGATCAGGTGTTGTTAGAAACCGGGGGAGGCGAGAGCGATGGTGAAACCTTTAACGCCAAGCCCTCGCATCCTGTGTTCCACCTGGAGGTCTATGCGTTGACAAAGGAAGGAGGCAGCGCACACATTAGAGTGACTGTCGATATCAGCAGGAGAGAAAAGGAAAGGTACCGTATTCTCTCCTGGAGGGAACTCCCAGGAAAAGTGGGGTACAACAATGGCTGATTTGAGTCGCTCGATGTTCTCATCGCTTTCAACCGAGGTCAGAGGATTCGGCAACTGGTGGGTTTCTGAGATTACGGGAATGATGCCTGAATTCCTGAAAAGGATGGTACTCAGTGGAAAGATCTACCGGATAGAGATCGACGCTGAAGATTTCGTCGCGCGACGAATGGAAAAGGCCGGGTCTAGCTCAGTGGTCGTGGCGGTTGGCCGGGTTGACGGTAGGCAGGAAGATAATCAGGAAACCCACCTGAGAGATGCGAGAAAAGTCGAACTGATACTTCCATCAGACTACATTCTCAATAAAACCCTGACACTGCCAAAAGCGGCCGAGGAGAACCTTCGGGAAGTGATCTCTTTCCAGATGAAGAGAGAGACGCCATTCGAGCCGTCCCAAGTCTATTTCGATTATCTTGTCACAGGGCGGGACAAGAAGAGCAAGACTGTTCAAGTCACACTCTATGTTGCAATGAAGCAACAAGTCGATTCCCTGCTTGAACGGTTGCGAGACTACAACGTCAGGATAGATCAAGTGACTGCTGAGGTGAAAAAAGGGTTAGATGGGAATGGCACTTACTTTAGGATTAACATATTGATATAACAATAAAAAAGGCTGGTTCAGGTGATAAGATGCAAATCGCCAAACCCACACCAATCAACTCAGGAACCAGCCTTAATGCATCCTAG
>JAESPD010000026.1 GCA_016756855.1 gamma proteobacterium endosymbiont of Lamellibrachia anaximandri
ACAGCAAGCTTCCTACGGTCTGTATGCGTAGCTATAAACGCGGGTACGCTGTCCCCCGCGGACTTGCAAAAAATGCAGTGAAACCCTGTCAAGCGTTATTTGTGATTTTTTTAGCTGAATAGTTACCTTCCAGCAAGATAAAACACGATGCGAGCTTTCGCATCATTTTGGTCCAATTGGTGCAGCGTTTGAGCATCAACGAATACAGGATAAAAATACCTCAGCGCCCCACTTTGAATGGTGTACTTGCGCGCGACTATGGGCATCAGATTGTGCCGATTATTCAAGCTTTCAGCCAAACAAAAACGCCCAAGCTTCTCTAATTCTGCCTCTACGTTGGCATCGAGGTCGAAATCGCTACCCTGCCAAACGCGGTATTCAGCACTGAATTTTCGGTACTGAATAATTGATTTTTCAGAAAGGCTTTTTATAGCTTGATCGACTGCTACTTTTCTTGGCAAGCAAAGATTTATGATATCTTTAGAAGCCTTAAATTTCCCTTGTGCGCCGATGATATTTAGTAGACCTACAGCTTTGAGAACATGCACTTCATCATCTTGGGCATCTCCTAATCGTTCGGTAGCAGTCACTACCTCAGCCCAACGCCGATGAGTAAAATGGTCGGACAGGGCTGCAGTTTGATTTAAAATGAAGTACTCATAGATCTCCCAAGGGTAGATCCAGTCTCCAATCTTTTGGCAGCGACTGATGCCGTCCTGAAATCCATACGCCTCACGACTTCCAAGATAACTAAATAGGGTACGCTCGTTTTGTGCCACCTTCTGACACAGCAAAGGCAATAATAATGCACTGACGGGATGCAACGGGTAGCAACGGGCAAATAGAGAGGCCGCAGTGGTCTCATCCATAGTACCTGGTAAGGCATTGGACTTAGCCAAGACCTTTGCCATTTTTTCAGCTGCAAGTGAGGCTCTTTTTTCATCACTCTCAGTTAAGTCGTGCTCAATAGCAGCAGCCATGATACGTAAAACTTGCTCGGATGACTCTAAGAAAGGAATATTTTCAAAGCGACCCTGCACTTTAGCCCATTCGTTTCGAAGTGACTCACCCAAACCACGGGCATATTGTTCAAAGGCTTGGTGCATCATCACTACCAATGAAAGCTTGGTAGCGTGCTTTGCTAACGCATGTTCCGCCAGAGCCTGTAGCAAAAAAATGTCATTGGCCCCGTAATGACGTGCCTCGTACTCAAGGAATTTTCCCAGCTCATCGATAACGATGACCAGGCCAGTGTATCCAATGCGGGCAAGGGCATCTTGGAGCTCTTCGATGCACTCTAATATTTCCGAGGTAGAAGGTAACTCTTTGCGCTCTGCGATTAACCTAAGTCTTTTAATAATTGCTGGTGAAGGGCCGCGCTTTTTCGCCCAGCTTTCCTCTGCTTTTCGCGCAAGTGATTCTATTAAACGCTTTGCTAGAGATTCTGGACTACCGGTGAGCAATACTGTGCAGTAACCTGATGTAGATTTATTGAGAGCGGTAAATTTTTTCGCAATTCCCCCATCGACCCCACGCAATTTCTTCATGGCAGCCTTGGTTGCCATACCAGAAGGATTACTTAATAAGTGAGTAAGAAATACTGCAAAGGAAGACTTTCCCGAACCATATGGCCCGACCAATGACCATGCACGAGGGCTTTCATCTGCTTTATAGGCCTCGACCATAGTATCTAGTGTACGTAACGCCCGTGTGGTAGGTATGTAAGCATCAACCACTGAGAGTGAGTCCACATCTCGTTCCATATTGATAGAACGCGTGTAGTGGGTGTTGACACGAATCAAATCACTAAGGCTCATGCTGCCACCTCCTGAGCCTGCGATTCATAGTGAAGTTTTAAGAAGAGCTTCGGATCTATATCGTCCAATAAATAAACTTGATGAATACCAGCTGTCTCTCGAATCTCAAACACGCCTGGAATCTCGTGCATTATTTTTTCTAGTTTGGTAATCAGGGCGCTCTCTGTCAGACGGAATACTGCACCGGGCGAAGGGTAGCCATCTTTGGAATACATAAGATCTTCAATCGGTAATTCCTTTACTCCCATGTATTCAAATATCTCGGCGATGGCATATCCTAATATACCATTCGGTAACCCCTCCCTATCCGCTGGACGAGACGTATAGCTACGGCCACCAGGTGACTGAGAAATAAGATTTAGCTGCGAAAGTGGTGAATCAAGTGCATCTTCTAAAGGTGTGCGCCCGTTACCCTTTGAACGCGCATACATACGCAGCACGATAGTTGCGTCATTCTTTACTGTAGTAGCCGCCGATTTAAGCTTACGCTGCGAGACAAAGTCATAGAGTGTTGTTGCAACTTCTTGCGAACCAAAATCGGGCTTGTGAAATTGATTAAAAAACCAATACCAGGCAGTCGCCTGTTCAGGATTTGTAGTAATCAGCCAGTGTATGAGCCATATGGTGGCCTCATCTTCAAGGTATGGGTCATATCCCCTTTTAGCAAAAATGGTACGACCTATTGGGGTTGGCTGGAACCCCTTCCCCTCAGCCGGTTCAATCAAACGGGCAGCGAGTAGCCAGTACCGGATGGCATTGACCATATTCTTACCTACGCCCAACGTCACAGTCGCTTCATTAGAGGCAAAAACTCCAGGATCTGCCCGTAATGCCTGAAAACCCTTGGTGAGCCAGCTATAGCGCAGGGCGAATGTTTCGTGTCGCCCGAAGGCCACTTTCTTAGGATTGAATCTCATGAATTTGCTTCCTTGCTATATTCCATATCATTGAACAGCGGCAGTTCTGGCTGTGTTCGATTATCAAGAAAATCTGACACGTTTCGCAAAAACCACTGCTTAAGATTGAGCCCTTCATCTCCAAGCGCCTGATAAAGCTCTTGTTTTAGATTAGGATCGATCTCGATTACTAACCGTCCGCTACTACCTTTAGCCATTCTCAAGCACCATCATCGAATATGTTATGTGACATTCTTCATGTAACATAGCTGATGTTTTAATCGTGGTCTACGGCTTTCCTCATAATTACCATATGTTCGATATGGTTTTTTTAATCGCCAGGAGTGAACTTCAAAAAAGCCCCAGCATTTTTTTCGTAGTAGTCCATGCTCCGCTCTCACAGATACTCAACGGTTTTTGCCAGCATGGCGCCCGCCTGCGTCGCCATCCGCTGTGGATCGGGTCTTATACCGACTCGTCCCAGATCGAGTCTGTCTGCATCCCAGCAGGTTGCAATGGTCATATCTGCGTGAGTGTGAGAGTGAGTGTGCCCTTCACAGGCTGCCGTTAACTGCTTCATCTGGCCATCAGTCAGCCGGATTATCCCTTCAGTCCGCAAGATCTCAGCATACCTGGCGGCCCTTGGCCCATGTTCAGGATCGTTTGTGTCATTCACTCTGCAACTATCGTGGATGACACTGAACAGTTCAATGACGCTGGTATCCGCTATATTTTCTACCGCCAATCGCAAACCATTCTGTCTGACCCGGCTCCAGTGAGATACACCGTGGATACCCTGCCAATCAAGTTGGTAGTCGGCCCGAATTCTGTGGATGAGTTTTGTGTCTATGCCCATTTGTGGTACGCCTCCCTGGGAAATCGCCTCTCCTCTGCCTGAGTCCATTGCAAGCGCTTGCGGTAGACTCATTATCCATGATTTCTGGTTTTACTATGGACTTTCCAGACCTTCCGTCGGCCTTTATCACAAAATAATGGCCGACGGATCACTGCCTTAGTGTCTCCACCGGCTGCGGCGTTGCGATGCCCTCGCAAACCGGCTTCCTCCATGGTCAGCAGCATTGCCCCTGACCTGCAACCTGAATGCGCAGAGATGGATCACGCGGTTATCCTTCACCAGCGCACCCCCGGAGAGACGTTCGCCGTGGAGGCGCAGATCCTCACCTTCACCCACAGAAGGAAAGCATTCCACTGCCGCCTTGGCGGTATCATCCAACATCGCTTGCGGGTCATCAGTTGCCATTGCCGTTCCCTCTGACCCTGCCTGCATCGCGTCGATAGCATCCAGCGCATAACTCTCCACGAGCTTGCCCAGCAGGCTGGAAAGGGTTGCGGGACTGTCGAACAGATCCAGCCCCACAATCCTGCCATTCACTGCGAACATCGCACCGGCCTGTTCTTCAGCAGGTTGGAAAGCCTGGAGAAAATCGTCCAGACTGGCGCGGTGCTGCTGGTACATCGCAGCAGCGGCTTCACTGCCGGAGTGGGCCTGCATTCGCGCAGACTTTTCCGATATATCCCGCCAGACTGCCGACTGATCACTACGCCGGGTGCCGGAATTGCGCAGGGATGCACTCACATGGGCCGCCTTGCTCGCTCTTCCTGCGGCATAGTGTGCGCGCTTGGCACTGGCAAAGTCGGCGGATTCGGCCCGCCACCGTCCCGCCTCCACGCAGGAGACAGGAATGATGATGCTCTTGTGGGCTGGCGCCAAAACCGTGAGATTGAGGATGCGGTTTTGCTTAGCTCCCACCAGCTCTTCGCCGTCGAGGAGTAACACCGAACGATCGCATTCGTTGACGAAGCTGAGCTCCGGAACAGAGCCTGACTCGGATACTTCGGTCACGCGGGCGCATCCCCGCGCCAGGGCCTCATCCAGCAAGAGATAGTGGGGTTCAGCGCTCTTTTCTGCGATCAACGGAAAAAGGACGAGATTGTGGTGGACCTGTGGTTCACCCAATCTGACATGGGAAAGACATTCGGTAATGGTGGACATGGCAACCTCCTGTGACAGGAAACACTTAGGGTGTTGTCATTATCACTGAGGCGGTGACTCATTCCGTGAGTCCGTGAAGCTGGTCGACCTGGATCAGAACAGGTTCGCCAGTTAAATTTTTGGTGTTTAATTCGCCGTGGTTTGCTGGGAAGTGTTCGGAGCGAGACTGGCACCTAACGCGTCACTGGCCCACAGAGCAAAAGCAACAAAAAAGGCCTACACCAAGAATTATGTAAGCCTTTGATTTTATGGCGGAGAGGCAGGGATTCGAACCCTGGGTGGGCTACAAACCCACGCCGGTTTTCAAGACCGGTGCATTCAACCGCTCTGCCACCTCTCCAGTGCGGCGCTAGGATACCATCAGATTCCTCCTTGAAAAAGCCCGAGTTCGCCTATATTTCATCTATTGATCTTTCAAATAAGACAGGTATCCTTCCCTGAACTAATATGGATGTACCCTGTCATATATTAAACGTTCGATTTCAGGCATTTACCCAGGAGGCAAAGCCGACATGAACCAATTCGATCTTAGCACCGCCCGTTCCCAGGAATCGGTACTGGAAACCAATAAGGTGCTCAAGAACACCTATATGCTGCTGTCCGCGACGCTGGTCTTCAGCGCGATCATGGCTGCGGTCTCTATGGCGATGACGATGCCACCTATGGCCTATATGATCTCGGTGATTGGCGCCATGGTGCTCGGCATATTTGTTCTGCCCCGCACCGCCAACTCTTCCAAAGGCATTGGGGTCATCTTTCTGATAACCGGCCTGATGGGCTTTGGACTGGGTTCTATACTCTCCATCTACCTTGCCCTGCCGAAGGGTCCCGAGATCATCGGCACCGCTTTTGGTGGCACCGGCATCATCTTCCTCGGCCTGTCCGGTTACGCGCTGACGTCCAAACGTGATTTCAGCTTTATGGGCGGATTTCTGTTTGCCGGCATGATGGTTGTCCTGCTCGCGGTACTCGCCAATCTCTTCATGGATCTGCCCGCGCTTTCACTGGCGATCTCCGCAGGCATCATCCTGCTGATGAGCGGCTTTATCCTGTTCGACACCAGTCGCATTATCAGTGGCGGCGAAACCAATTACATCATGGCCACTTATGGCCTCTATCTCGCTATCTTCAATATCTTCATCAGCCTGTTGCATCTGTTGGGGGCGCTTTCCGGTGACGATTGAGTAGCCACTTGATGCTGTACTCTAAAGCCCCGGCCTGTGCCGGGGTTTTTTCTTAATAGGGTACCTCTGATCAACTGGGTCATTGTCATTTTGAACTTAGGGCCTGTTAACACTATGCGCTCTGCAGAGGTAGGCCGGTTCAAACGTAGAGGAACCGGCAACTCCATGCGTATCCTCATTCAGGAGTGCCCGATCCGCTACGCTTGATCGAGCCTACATTCGGAACAGTTACAAGAGTAAAACAATTATGGATTGGATGAAGATACTTGCTGCCGCAGGCGTTGTGATGATGCTGTTTTTCATGTGGCCAGCCTACAAGCACTGGAGCCAAAACGGCCCAAAGGCGGAGAAAGGCGATTGGCAGGCCGTAGTGCTGCCGCTGGCAGCGATAGTGGGGTTTGTGGTCCTGCTGATCATGATGGTGAGATAACGCATCCGTATTAACTATAGGAGCGGCACCCCCGCCGCGAAAACTCCGTTGATGGACAAATCGCGGCGGGGCGCCGCTCCTACCAAACCCCAAAGAGATCAAATGCTCTGACGGTGCCCGAAGGGTTTCCAGGAGGGTGCGATGACGTTCGGCATATCAGATCGTTTGAGCAGGCGGGCGGGGGCGATGGCAAACTCGCCATAGCGCGCGTTGGTTTGATCCACCACCCGATGCAACGCGCCTGACCCCGCCTGCTCATCCATGCCAAAAAGCTCCAGCTGTTCGCAAACCGGTCGAGGATCCAACGCCGTGACCTGAACCTGAGAGACACCCTCTCCCTGCCACTGCTCACACAAGGTTTCGCGGCACAACGCCATGATCCGCCTTCCGTCACTCGTCGGCAGGGGGGTCGCCCGCTTGACGCCAATCCATCCCCACCCCGCCCGGAGTCCCACAAAGAAGCGACTTGCCTGCAGTTCATGCCTGCGTAACCGGGCTGCCACCTTCTCACTCATATGCAGCAAAAATATCTGGATTGTCTCCAGATCCCGTGTATCCGGCGGCATCACCTTGCCGTGACCGATGGACTTTGGCGGCGCTACCCGGGTCTCCACCCGTTCCGGATCTTCCCCCTGGCACATATACCAGATGCGCCTTCCCTGATTGCCGAAACGCCGACCAAGTTCACCGATCGGCAGCCGCGCCATATCACCGCAACGATAGACACCCCGCTCCGCCAGATAACGGCCGACTCCATCTGCAATACCACAGAGTTCCGTAACCGGCACTTCCCGCAGGCGATATCTGGCCTCCCAGGGCGGAATCAGCACAAACCCATCCGGCTTGCCCTGCTTGGCTGCCCACTTCGCCGTTGTCTTGTCCCCGCTCACGCCCACTGAGCAGCGCACGCCGGAAGCCATCTCCACCCGTGTTTTTACCAGACGCCCTATCCTCTCCGGCGATCCATAGAGCCGCTGACAATGCGTGACATCGAGGAATGCCTCATCGACGGAGAAGATCTCCAGATCCGGCGTGATCGTCTGTAGGACATGCATGATGCGGGTGGAAACTGCGGCGTACCGCTCGGGGGAGGCGGGAACCTGGATAAAATCCGGGCAGATTTGTAGCGCCTCCCTTACCCGCATGCCGGTTTTTATCCCCAGGGCACGCGCCTCGTAGGAGCAGGTGATGATGCAGGTACCACGCTGGCCGTTGGTGATGCCGATCGCCCGTCCCCGCCACTCTGGATGGTCGCGTTGCTCCACCGAAGCAAAGAAGGCATCCATATCCATCAGAATGATGACACGCTGCCAGCGCCTATCCTTCAAGGCTGTCATCAACGCTTACCATAGGTACGCAGCTGCCCCACCACCACACCCTGGATACGCACCCGTTCTGCGGCATAAACCATGGGCGCCATCGTGTTGTTGGCGGGAATCAGACTGATGTCACCCTGCGGATTCCGCCGCAGATATTTCAGCGTCGCCTCTTCATTGTCAATCAGTGCCACCACGATGTCCCCATCGGTAGCGTGCTCCTGTTGCGCAACCACCACCATATCGCCATCGAGGATACCGGCCTCCTCCATCGAATCACCGCAGACCTGCAGCGCAAAACGCCCAGGGCCGATAAAAAAGGCGGCCAGATCCACCCGCGCCTGATCCTCGATCGCCTCGATCGGCCGACCCGCTGCAATGCGCCCGGCCAACGGCAGCGTCATATCCCGCTCTTCATTCGGCTCCGGCAAGGTAATGCCCCGCTTGCGCCCGGCATGCAGTTCGATGACCCCCTCTTGGGCCAATGCCTGTACATAACGATGTGCCACGCCTTTGGAACGGATACCGATCCCCAGCGCAATCTCGCTCAAAGTCGGGGCATAACCTTCGCGAACAATAAATTCACGAATAAAACTCAGGGCCTTCAGGTGACTTTTGCTCAACATAATTGTTCTCTAAATGTTCTCTGCCCTAAAATAATAGAGAACATTTAGAGAACTGTAAACAGATGATGGCGTTTCCAATTGACCATGAGCAACCACACTGCTGTTTCCCGCAATTGCTGATAGCGATTCATCCCGTAAGCAACTAACCTAGTGTCTATCCAAAAACCCATATCTAACCACGAAGCACACGAAGAAAATTTATTGCTAATCAATCTCTTACCTTCGCGCTCTTCGTGTCCTTTGTGGTTAAAACATTGTTTCCGGATAGACACTGACCTTAAGTGTTCGTCCTGAAACATGGATTACAGACTGAGCCCCCAGGAGAGAGCGCCATGTTCGAAGCCACTAAAGTCGGTCGAAAAGTCACTAAAGAAAACTACAAGGCGGAAGAACCCGATCTGCGCACCGAACTACTTCGCGTACAACGGGAGATCCGGAAGACCAATACTTCCGTTGTAATTATCGTTGCGGGGGTTGAAGGGGCAGGTAAAGGTGGGGTGGTCAATCGCCTCAATGAGTGGCTCGACCCCCGTAATGTGCAGACTTTTGCCTTCTGGGACCAGACCGATGAGGAGCAGGCGCGCCCCCGCTATTGGCGTTTTTGGCGCACCCTGGCGCCGAAAGGGGATATCAGCATCCTCTTTGGCGGCTGGTATCTGGCACCCATCGAGCACAGATTTCGCAACCAGTGTGACGATGCGCAACTGGATGCGGAGTTGAACCGAATTGCCGACTTTGAACGCATGCTCACGGAAGATGGCACATTAATACTGAAGTTCTGGTTTCACCTGCCGGAAACGGTACAGAAGAAGCGGCTGAAAAGTCTCTCCAGAGATGACAAGAGCCGCTGGAAGATGCTGCCCAAAAAAGCCCGTTTCAGTCAACAGTACCGCCATTTTGAAAAGGTGGCGGAACGTGTCATCCGGCACACGGACACAGGCGTCACCCCCTGGTATATGATCGAGGCCACTGATAAGCGTTACCGTGATCTCACTGTTGGCCGGACACTGTTGGAGGCGATGAAATCCCGTCTGGAGGCGCCTCAACCTCTCTGTATACCGGCAACGTCCCATGCCCCTACGCTGCCGAACCAGGCATCGGCGCAGATTACCCTGCTCGATCAGGTCGATCTCTCAAAAATGGTGGCAAGGGATCTCTACAAATCCGAACTCAAAAAACTACAGGCCGAAGCCAACGAATTAACCTGGAAGGCCTACCAGAAAAAACGTTCCTGCGTATTGGTCTTCGAGGGCGTCGATGCCGGGGGCAAGGGCGGCGCCATCCGGCGTCTTACCAGCGCAGTTGATGCCCGCCTCTATCGAACCATTCCCATTGCCGCGCCCACCGATGAGGAGAAGGCGCACCACTATCTATGGCGTTTCTGGCGTCATCTGCCCCGGGCTGGACGCATGACCATCTTCGACCGCTCCTGGTATGGCCGTGTGCTGGTGGAACGGGTCGAAGGGTTTGCCAGTGACCCCGAGTGGCAGCGCGCCTATTCAGAGGTCAATCAGTTCGAGCAGCAGATGTCGGAGAGCGGCATCATCGTCATGAAATTCTGGCTGCATATCAGCGCTGACGAACAACTCGCCCGTTTTGAGGCCCGCAAGGCCACGCCCTACAAACAGCACAAGATAACCGATGAAGACTGGAGAAACCGGGAGAAGTGGGAGGAGTACAAGCTGGCGGTCAACGAGATGGTGATCCGCACAAGCACAGAATTTGCGCCTTGGCATCTGATCCCGGGAAACGACAAAAAATATGCCCGTGTCACCGTACTGCGAACGATTGTCGAACGGTTGCGGGCTGAGTTGAAAAGCGATGACAAAGCGAGCGGCTATATCCCCTGTGGGCCACTCAAAGTCTGACGGGGAGTCCGGAAAGGGTTACCGCTATAAAGATAAAGCAGCAACAGGGAAAGCGGCTGACTAGTGGGCCAGACAGCTACTCTTGCTCAATAGCGCTGTTCACGCGTTCGCGCAGCTCCTTTCCCGGTTTGAAATGGGGAACATACTTTCCTGAAAGCGCGACTGTTCTGCCGGTCTTTGGATTGCGTCCCATACGCGGTGGCCGATAATGAAGTGAAAAACTGCCAAAACCCCTGATCTCGATGCGTTCACCAGATGAGAGAGATTGACTCATCTGCTCGATCATGCACTTTACCGCAAGCTCCACATCCCGATAGGCAAGGTGGCTCTGCGCTTTAGAGATTATCTCGATCAACTCGGATTTTGTCATTCTTATCAGCTTCCCAGTGATTATTGGGGGCCGGCAACCCCGGCCCCCGCATTGTCAGACTACTGATTTATCGAAAATCAGTCGCCCTGGTTGTCCATCTGCTCTTTCAGCAAATCACCGAGGGTCGGTGCGCTGGTTGCCGCATCACGGGCATAACCCTTGATAGCTGCGGTCTCTTCATCAGCATCCTTCGCCTTGATAGAGAGAGAGAGTGTACGGTTTTTGCGATCGACACCAAGGAACTTCGCCTCAATCTTGTCGCCCTCTTTTAACACACTGCGAGCATCTTCGACGCGGTCGCGGGAGAGTTCAGAGGCACGCAAGTAGCCTTCAACGCCATCAGCCAGAGTGATGACAGCGCCTCGTGGATCAACTTCGGCAACCACACCATTCACCAGGCTGCCCTTGGTATTGGCTGCAACGAAAGCGGAGAAGGGGTCTTTCGCAAGCTGCTTGATGCCGAGGGAGATGCGCTCACGCTCAGGATCGACAGAAAGAACAACGGTTTCAACCTCATCACCCTTCTTGAAGTCACGTACTGCCTCTTCGCCGACATCATCCCAGGAGATATCGGAGAGATGCACCAGACCGTCGATGCCGCCGTCCAGGCCGATGAAGATACCGAAATCGGTGATCGACTTGATGTTGCCGGAGACATGATCGTTCTTGTTGTGGGTAGCGGCAAACTCATCCCAGGGATTGGATTTGCACTGCTTGATGCCGAGGGAGACACGACGACGCTCTTCGTCGATATCCAGCACCATGACTTCAACTTCGTCACCCAGGCTGACAACCTTGGAGGGGTGGATGTTCTTGTTGGTCCAATCCATTTCGGAGACGTGAACCAGACCTTCGACACCCTCTTCGATCTCCACGAAACAGCCGTAATCGGCGATGTTGGTGATCTTGCCGAACATGCGGGTGTTTTCCGGGTAACGGCGAGCCAGATTGACCCACGGATCGTCGCCCATCTGCTTCAGACCCAGGGAGACACGGTTGCGCTCGCGGTCGAACTTAAGAACCTTGACATCGATCTCATCACCGATCTCAACCACGTCGGAAGGATGCTTGACGCGCTTCCAGGCCATGTCGGTAATGTGCAGCAGGCCGTCGATACCACCCAGATCCACGAATGCACCGTAGTCGGTAAGGTTCTTGACGATACCCTTGATCTGCTGGCCCTCTTCCAGAGTCTCCAGCAGCTTCTCGCGCTCTGCGCTGTACTCTTGCTCCACCACGGCGCGGCGGGAAACCACTACGTTGTTGCGGCGCTGATCCAGCTTGATCACCTTGAATTCGAGATCCTTGCCTTCGAGATATGCGGTGTCGCGTACCGGACGCACGTCCACCAGCGAACCTGGCAGGAATGCACGGATGTCGCCGAGTTCGACGGTAAATCCACCCTTGACCTTGCCGTTGATACGGCCGTGAATGGTCTCCTCTGCTTCAAACGCCGTTTCAAGCACTTTCCAGGCCTGGTTGCGCTTGGCCTTTTCGCGGGAGAGCCTGGTCGCGCCGAAGCCGTCTTCCACGGCATCCAGGGCGACTTCAACCTGATCGCCGACGTTGACTTCGATCTCGCCATCCAGATTAAGGAACTGGGAACGCGGGATCACGCCTTCGGACTTGAGTCCGGCGTTGACGATGACGGATTCGGAGGTGATGTCCAGCACCGTGCCGATAACGATGGCACCGGGACGAAGCTGGGTATTGGAGAGGCTCTCCTCAAATAATTCTGCAAAACTTTCGGTCATGGGTTTGGATTTCCTGCAACGCTGAACGGTTGCACAGGCAGTTGTAAAAACCTGCCAGGTTAATGGTTAAAAAATAGCTGGTTGATCCAGCCGCTTATTCGGCTACTGCCGTTGCCATCAATGGTCAGACGCTGAGATCGGAAAAGGTAAAACGCACCTTCTCCATTACCTTCTCGACAACCTCATCAATGGTCATCTCAGTGGAATCCAGTTCCAACGCCGTCTCCGACGCTGCGAGTGGAGCCACGCTACGATTCCTGTCGCGTTCATCACGCTCCTGGATCTCCGTAGTGAGACGGGCGAGATTAACACTCAATCCCTTGTCTTTCAACTGTTTATAGCGACGGAGGGCACGTTCTTCGGCACTCGCGGTGAGGAAAATTTTGACCTCTGCTGCGGGGAAGACGACCGTTCCCATATCCCGCCCATCAGCCACCAGACCGGGAGGTTGTGCGTAGTTGCGCTGCCACTGCAGCAGCGCGGTGCGCACTTGCGGTACCGCCGCCACCTTGGAGGCCGCATTTCCCGCTGTCTCGGTGCGAATTGCGTCAGTGACATCCTCGCCATCCAGCAAAACCCGCTCTCCATCGAAGACAAGCGGCATATTCTCAGCCATTTTGGAAAGCTTATCGACATGATCTACACTGATGCCAGCACGATCAACCATCAGGCCCAGCACTCGGTAGATCGCGCCACTGTCCAGAATGCGCCAGCCGGTGGCCTCTGCCACCTGTTGGGTAATGGTGCCCTTGCCCGAGCCGGAGGGCCCATCAATAGTAATCACCCGAACCATGGTCAAACATCCTCCGAACTGCTGATACGCAACCCTGCCCCGCCGGCCAGACCGGTAAAGCCGGGAAACGAGGTATTCACATTGGCGCAGTCGTCGATGTGGATATCTCCTGTGGCACGCAGCGCCGCCATGGCAAAGGACATGGCGATGCGGTGATCACCATGACTGTCGACGCTGCCACCCTGGATTGTCCCACCCTGTATGACAATGCCGTCAGGCGTCGCCTTGGCATCTATGCCCAGTGTATTCAGCCCGTCGGCCATCACCTGGATGCGGTCACTCTCCTTGACACGCAACTCCTCGGCGCCAGTGAGAACGGTCTCCCCCTCGGCGCAGGCGGCGGCAACAAAGATGGCCGGAAATTCATCGATGGCCAGGGGCACCTGATCTTCAGGAATACGGATACCTTTGAGTCGACTGGAGCACACCCGGATATCCGCCACTGGCTCACCGCCCACGGTTCGCTCATTGAAGACCTCGATCCGCGCGCCCATCAGTCGCAGAATATTGATGATGCCATCCCGGGTCGGGTTGATACCGACATGCTCCAGGGTGACATCCGAGCCTTCAGCAATTGTCGCACCAACCATAAAGAAGGTGGCGGAAGAGATGTCTGCCGGGACATCGATATTGCAGGCGGACAGCTTCCCTCCGCCAATCAGGCAGGCTCGCGCCCCTTCACGCCTGATCTCGTAACCAAACCCCTGCAGCATACGTTCGGTATGGTCACGGGTTGGCGCCGGCTCGGTGACACAGGTTTCACCTGTCGCATAGAGTCCCGCCAGCAGCACACAGGATTTCACCTGGGCGCTGGCCATCGGTAATCTGTAGTCCATGCCCTGCATCGAGCGATTGGCATGTATGACCAAAGGAGCAGTTCCCCCTTCGTCGGTATCGATCTTTGCCCCCATCTGCGCCAGGGGTTCGGTGACCCGTTTCATCGGGCGCCCGGAGAGAGATCTGTCGCCACTGAGGGTGACTTCAAAGCCCTGCCCTGCCAGCAGACCGGAGAGCAGCCGCATAGAGGTTCCGGAGTTGCCCAGGTCAAGAGGGGCATCCGGCGCCTTGAGACCGTGTTTTCCGACGCCGTGGATCACTACCTTGCCTGCGTCCGGCCCCACTATTTCGACCCCCATCCGACGAAAGGCATTTAGGGTTGCCAGACTGTCCTCTCCTTCGAGAAAACCGGTCACTTCAGTCACGCCCTCGGCCAGAGAACCGAGCATGATGGAGCGGTGGGAGATCGATTTATCACCCGGCACCCGCAGGCTGCCGGTGAGACTGCCGCCAGGTTTGACGTGAAATTTGATGCTGGATGATGCGTTCAACTATTTTCTCTCAATATGTTTGAACAGTTGGAGAATGGTAAAAAGTAGGCCGGTTCAAGCGCAGAGGAACCGGAAACCTCATGAATTCTATCATTCGAAAACGCCCGATCCGCTGCGCTTGATCGGGCCTACGGCTGAATGGATATTCTACTCCACCCCGTCGATATAACGATCCCGTGCCGTCTTGGCACGCTCAAAGATTTCAAGCAGACCCTCTGCGTCGTCTTTTTCCAGTGCATCCGCCATACCATGCAACTCGTCGGCAAAACGCTTCAACATACCGCCCAGCGCCTCACGGTTTGCCAAACAGATATCCCGCCACATGACCGGATTGCTGGAGGCAATGCGGGTAAAGTCCCGAAAGCCACCCGCTGCGTAACGAAAGATCTCGTCGTTCTCTTTCATGCGCGCCAGGCTGTCCACAAGACTGTAGGCCAGCATATGGGGAAGATGACTGGTCGCAGCCAGCACCTCATCGTGATGCGCCACAGCCATGTAGCTGAGATCAGCACCACAGTGCCGCCATACCTGCTCGACCCTCTGCAGCGCTTGCGGATCAGTGTTGTCCAGCGGCGTCAGGATCACCCGGCGGTTGCGAAACAGCTCCGGAAACGACGCCTCGACCCCACTCCGCTCGGTACCGGCAATAGGGTGACCCGGCACCAGGAAGGTCGGAGTCTCACCAAAGACCTTGACTGCGTCCTCGACAACACTGCCTTTTACGCTACCCACATCGGTAATCACCGCATCGTCTGCAAGGTGTCCCTGCATGGCGCGAAAAGTCGCTTCCATTGCACCCAGCGGCACTGCCAGGACAATCAAATCCGCCCCGCAGACAGCTTCACCGATGTCGTGGGTATAGTGATCGATAACACCCAGTTCAACCGCCCGCTCCAGGTTGGGTTTGCTACGTCCGCAACCGACGATCTCCTGTACCACACCCTCTTCACGCAGGGCGCGAGCCATGGATCCGCCAATCAAACCGACTCCGATGATGGCAAGTTTTCTGATCATCATCCCAGCACCTTTTTCAGAGCATCCAGAAAACGCCGGTTCTCTTCCGGCAACCCCACGGTGACTCGCAGGTGAGTCGGCATCCCGTAGTTAGCCACGGGCCGTGCGATACAACCCTCCCGCAACAGAGCCTGATCGACCTCCACGCCGGAACGATCCAATTCAACCGTGATGAAATTACCCACCGAGGGGATGTAACCGAGATCCATTGCTTCAAAGCCCTCGATCAATTGCGCCATGCCCGCCAGATTGGCCTCCACCGATGATTGGATAAATGCCTGATCCTCCAGCGCCGCCAATGCACCCACCTGGGCAAAACTGTTCACATTGAAAGGCTGGCGCACCCGGTTGAGCAGTTCCGCCACATCGGGATGACTGATGCCGTAACCGACCCTTAGTGCGGCCAGCCCATAAGCCTTCGAGAAGGTACGGGTAACGACCAGATTGGGAAAGTCTTCGAGCCACTGGGAAGCATCCGGATAGGCTTCCTGAGCCACATACTCGCTGTAGGCCTCATCCACCACAACAATGATATTCTCCGGAACAGCAGTGAGAAACGCCTTGAGCTCATCAGCTTCGAGCCAGGTACCGGTGGGGTTGTTGGGATTGGCAATCCAGATGACACGGGTACGATCGCTGATGTGCGCCTGCAATGCATTCAGATCGTGACCGTAGTCTCTGGCTGGCGCGACCACAAGTTTCGCCCCGGCGGCCTGACTGCTGATGGGGTAGACCGCGAAGGCATACTGGGAGAAGAGAGACTCATCACCCGGTCTCAAAAAGACCCGCGCAATCATATCCAGCACATCGTTGGAGCCGTTACCGAGGGTAATGCATGCCGGATCCACGTCATGCTTTGCGCCCAGCGCAAACCGCAGATCATAACCTCCACCATCGGGATAACGGGCCAGATCCTGCATCGCCCGTCCTATCGCCTCCGCCACCTTGGGACTGGCGCCCAACGGGTTTTCATTGGAGGCAAGTTTCACCGAGTGACTGATTCCCAGTTCCCGCTCCAGTCCAGAGATGGGTTTCCCCGGAACATAGGGTGTCAGTCCAGCGATACCGGGAGCGGCAATATCAATGAAACGGTTCATGACCTATTGAAAACTCGTGCTGTGAAGGGGGTCGGTGCCCATTCCATTTACAAAACAGCCCTTGGATAGGAGCCCAGCACTTTGAACAGGCTCGCCTTCTTTTCCAGCTCGGCCAGCGCCTCTGCTATCGATTGATCATTACGATGGCCATTGATGTCGACAAAGAAGACGTAGTCCCATCTGCCACGTCTCGACGGCCGTGATTCGATGCGCGTCATGCTGATGCCATGTTCGGCAAAAGGGGAGAGGATCGTGTGCAAGCCACCGGCCACGTTACGAATGGAAAAAAGCAGACTGGTTTTATCTTCACCGCTCGCTGCCGCATCCTTGTTGCCAATGACCAGGAAACGTGTGGTATTACCCGGCTCGTCCTCAATATTGCTCGCCAGCACCGGCAGTGCATAGATTTCCGCAGCGGTCTCACCGGCGACAGCCGCACAACCCGATGCACCCGAAGCCATCTTGGCCGCTTCTGCATTACTCCCCACGGCAACGCGTTCAGCGCGTGGCAGATGATGATCAAGCCAGCTGCGGCATTGGGCCAGGGATTGCTGATGCGAATAGACCGTCTTGATCGCATCCAAACCGGCCTCATGGCTCAACAGATTGTGATTGATACGCAGGGAGACCTCCCCACAAATCATCAATGGAGAAGAGAGAAAGGTATCCAGTGTATGGCTGATCACCCCCTCTGTGGAATTTTCCACCGGCACCACGCCATATTGGCAGATACCGGATTCCACCTCTCGAAACACGTCGGGGATGGAACCCAGGGATGTCGTTTTGACCGAATGGCCAAAGTGTTTGAGGGCTGCTGCCTGGGTAAAGGTACCTTCCGGGCCAAGAAATGCAATCTTGAGAGGTTGCTCCAGTGCCAGGCAGGCGGACATGATCTCGCGAAACAGGCGCGCCATCTCTTCACCATCCAGCGGGCCGGTATTGCGGGCCTTGACCCGACGCAGCACCTCCGCCTCGCGTTCCGGGCGGTAGAATTGCGCATCGGGATCTGCTGCCAGCTTGATATCGGCAACTTCCTGGGCCGCTGCCGCACGGGCATTTATCAGTTGCTGAATCTGCTGATCCAGGGAGTCGATACGCTCGCGGATTGCCTCCAGCTTATCGTTGTCACTCATGTGCGCAGTCCGGCCTCAGTCACTCCCCGCCTTACTTTTTGCAGCCCAGGCAGCGCACGGAGAGTACTCCGTCAATAGCAGCCAGCTCATCCAGTATGACTTGTTGGGGCTCACTATCCACATCCAGAAGCGTAAAGGCGATGTCACCGCGAGACTTGTTGAGCATATCGATGATATTCAGCCCGGCATTGCCCAGATCACTGGAGATCTGACCCACCATATTTGGCACATTGCTGTTGACCACCGCAATCCGGTATCCACCATCACCGTTGCGCGGCAGGTTGATCTCGGGAAAATTTACCGAATTGGTGACATTTCCATTCTCAAGATAGTCACTGACTTCGTCGGCCACCATGATGGCACAGTTGTCCTCTGCCTCTTTGGTGGATGCACCCAGGTGCGGCAGCGTAATCACCCGGGGATGGCCCTTTAACAGATTGCTGGGAAAATCGCAGACATAAGCGTAGAGCTGTCCGCTATCCAGCGCCGCTACGGCAGCCTCGTCATCGATGATGCCGTTGCGGGCGAAGTTAAGCAGTACCGATCCCCGCTTCATCAGCTTGAGACGATCCTCATTGATCATGTTGGCAGTGGCGTCATTCAGCGGCACATGGAAAGTGACAAAATCCGTTTTGGACAACAGGTCGTCCACGCTCAGCGCCTGTTCCACATCGGCCGCCAGTTTCCAGGCGCTCTGCACGGTGATCGTCGGATCGTAGCCAATGACGTTCATGCCCAGCGCACGGCAAGCGTTGGCCACCTTCACGCCGATGGCACCCAGACCGATGACGCCCATGGTGCGTCCAGGCAGCTCAAAGCCGACAAAATTCTTTTTGCCCGCCTCCACATCCTTTGTGATGGCGGCATCTTCGCCACCAAGACCGGTGGCGAACTGCCAGGCCTGGCCAAGATTACGTGCGGCGATAAGCGTACCGGCAATCACCAATTCCTTCACCGCATTGGCATTGGCCCCCGGCGCATTGAAGACGGCGATGCCCTTCCCCGTCATCTTATCGACCGGGATGTTATTCACGCCGGCGCCGGCGCGGCCGATTGCTTTCACTGTCTCCGGAATCTCCATGTCGTGCATCTTGTAGGAGCGAAGCAGGATTCCATCGGGGTGAGTGACCTCGGAGGCCACTTCATATTTTTCGCGCGGAAGACGATCCAGTCCGGCACCAGAAATATTGTTTAATGTCAGTATCTTATACATGTTACTTCAACCTTGATGCTATCAACGCGGAGGCCGCTGAGACGTGGAAAACGCAAAGAATATTATTCCATAAAATTCAGCTTAAATTGTAGGAGCGGCGCCTCGCCGCGATTACTCCGTAGATGGGTAAATCGCGGCGAGGCGCCGCTCCTACTTTGCGATATTTATCCGTTAACTCGTTCAAACTCAGCCATATAATCGATCAGGGCCTTTACGCCCTCTTCCGGCATGGCGTTGTAGATACTGGCACGCATACCGCCTACGGAACGATGCCCTTTGAGGGTTTTGAGATCCACAGCGGCTGCTCCTTCCAGGAACTTTCCGTCCAGTTCAGCGTTTGCCAGAGTGAACGGTACATTCATCCAGGAGCGGCTCGCGATCTCCACCGGATTGGCATAGAAGTCGGAACCATCGATAGCGGCATATAAGGCAGCGGCCTTGCGTGCGTTGATCTCTGCCATCGCCGCCAGTCCACCCTTGCCTTTGAGCCACTTGAAGACCAATCCGGCCAGATACCAGCCATAGGTCGGCGGGGTGTTGTACATGGAACCCGTTTTGGCGTGAGTCCCATACTGGAACATCACCGGCGTACCATCAACAGGCTCCCCGATCAGATCCTCGCGGACAATGGCCAGAGTCAGACCGGCAGGCCCGATGTTTTTCTGCGCGCCGGCATAGATAATGCCGTATTTCGACACGTCCAGCGGACGGGAAATAATGGTGGAGGAGAAATCACCCACCAGCGGCACATCACCTGTGTCCGGGATATAGGGAAACTCCACGCCCTCGATGGTCTCGTTGGGCGTGTAGTGGACATATGCAGCATCACTGCGGAGATTCAGCTCGGACTGCGCCGGGGCACGGGTGAAACCACCGGTGAGATCCGCAGCCAAATTGACGTCACAGTAGCGTTTCGCCTCGGCGATCGCCTTCTTCGACCAGGAACCGGTGTTGATGTAATCGACCTTGCTGTTATCCCGGGTCAGATTCATCGGCACCATGCCGAACTGGCTGGAGGCGCCACCCTGCAGAAAGAGCACCTTGTAGTTGTCAGGCACCGCCAGCAACTCCCGCAGATCGGCCTCTGCCGTTTCCGCGATGGACATGAATTCCTTGCCCCGATGACTCATCTCCATGACCGACATACCTGCACCATGCCAGTCGAGAAGTTCCTCCTGCGCCTGCTGAAGAACGGTTTCCGGCAGCGCCGCAGGACCGGCGCTAAAGTTAAAGACACGTGACATCTTTGCCTCTCAATCTAATGATATTTAAGTTAATAATATTGACATCACGCCTATCAAAGCAGGCATGATCTGAATCCCTATTCGTTCTCGTCCTCAGCGGACGCCTCTGCATCCTCCGCGTCCTCTGCCTCGTCGAGACTTTCGACGCGCTCGATGCCGATCAGTTTTTCTTTCTTGCTCAGGCGGATCATTATGACACCCTGGGTGTTACGGCTCATCCGGGAGACATCGACGACACGGTTACGCACCAGCGTCCCACCGTCGGTGATCATCATCACCTCATCATCATCATCAACCTGCACTGCGCCAACCACAGGGCCATTGCGCTCCGAAGTCTGAATGGAGATAACACCCATGCCGCCGCGACCATGCACCGGGTACTTCTCTACCGCTGTGCGCTTGCCGAAGCCGTTTTCAGTCACGGTCATGACGTCGCCATTTTCCGCGACAATCAGGGAGACCACCTCGTGCCCCCCTTCAAGCTTGATGCCGCGCACACCGCAAGCGGTACGCCCCATGGCTCGTACATTGGATTCCTTGAAGCGCACCGCTTTGCCGGAACTGCTGAAGAGCATCACATCCTGGTTACCGTCGGTGATATCGACACCGATCAGTTTGTCCCCATCGCGCAGATCCACGGCAATAATGCCATTGGCCCGAGGCCGGGAGAAGGCCTCCAGCGGCGTCTTTTTCACCGTACCGGAACTGGTCGCCATGAAAACATAACGGTCATCGGTATATTCACGCACCGGCAGGATGGCGTTGATGCGCTCACCCCCTTCCAGCGGCAGCAGGTTAACCATCGGTTTACCGCGCGCGTTGCGGCCCGCCTGGGGCAATTCATAGACCTTCAGCCAATAGATCTTGCCTCGATTGGAGAAGCAGAGAATCGTGTCATGGGTGCTGGCAACGAACAGTTTGTCGATGAAATCCTCGTCCTTGGTCGCAGTCGCCATCTTACCCTTACCACCCCTGCGCTGGGCCTGATAGGTAGTGATGGGCTGAGCCTTGGCATAACCGCCGTGGGAGAGTGTCACCACCACATCCTCTTCGGTGATCAGGTCTTCCAGAGTCAGATCCAGCCGGTTCAGCAGAATCTCGGTACGCCGTTCATCACCATACTGCTCGCGAATGGCCAGAAGTTCTTCACGGATCACCTGCATCAGGCGGTTCGGATTACCGAGGATATCGAGCAGATCGGCAATCTTCTCCAGCAGCTCCTCGTACTCCTTGATGATCTTATCCTGCTCCAGGCCGGTCAGACGATGCAATCGCAGGTCGAGGATCGCCTGGGCCTGTACCTCGGTAAGGCGATAACCCTCATCGGTCAGACCAAATTCCGACGTCAATCCTTCCGGCCTGGTGCTCCCGGCACCGGTCCGTTCGAGCATCGACTCCAGCGCCCCGGATTTCCAGTGTCGCGCCAACAACGCTTTTTTGGCCTCGGCAGGACTGGATGCCTTTTTGATCAGTTCGATGACTTCGTCGATGTTGGCGAGTGCAACTGCCAGACCTTCGAGCACATGCGCGCGGTCGCGCGCCTTACGCAACTGAAACAGGGTTCTGCGGGTCACCACCTCACGGCGATGACGAATAAAGAATTCGAGCAGTTGCTTGAGATTCAGCAGGCGGGGCCGACCATCCACCAGCGCAACCATGTTGATGCCGAATACACTCTGCATTGCGGTGTGCTGGAAGAGATTATTCAGCACCACCTCCGCCACCTCGCCACGGCGCAGGGTGATGACCACGCGCAT
This sequence comes from gamma proteobacterium endosymbiont of Lamellibrachia anaximandri, assembly GCA_016756855.1. Classification (GTDB taxonomy): domain Bacteria; phylum Pseudomonadota; class Gammaproteobacteria; order Chromatiales; family Chromatiaceae; genus QGON01. The sequence goes on from JAESPD010000026.1 coordinate 21,855, forward strand.
GCCATCCTTGTCGGACTCGTCGCGCAGCTCTGTAATGCCTTCGATCTTCTTCTCTTTCACCAGTTCAGCGATGCGCTCCAGCATGCGCGCCTTGTTCACCTGGTAGGGTAATTCATGGACGATGATCGATTGCCGGTTGTTGGACGGATCGGTCTCGATCTCGGTGCGGGCCCGCATATAGATACGGCCGCGACCGGTATGATAGGCCTCGTGAATGCCCAGGGCGCCGTTGATAATGCCCGCCGTCGGGAAATCAGGACCGGGCACATGCTGCATCAGTTCATCGATGGTGATCTGGTCATTGTCGATCAACGCCACACAAGCGTTGATCACCTCGGTCAGATTATGCGGCGGCACATTGGTGGCCATGCCCACGGCGATACCGGCGGAGCCATTGACCAGCAGATTGGGAACCCTGGCCGGCAGGACACTGGGCTCATGTTCCGTCTCGTCATAGTTGGGAACGAAATCGACCGTATCCTTGTCCAGATCGTCCAACATAGTGTGGGCGATCTTCGACATGCGGACTTCGGTGTATCGCATGGCCGCAGGTGAATCCCCGTCCACCGAGCCGAAGTTACCCTGACCATCCACCAGCAGGTAGCGCATGGAGAAGGGCTGAGCCATTCGCACCATGGTGTCATAGACCGCAGTATCCCCATGGGGATGGTATTTACCGATGACGTCGCCGACGATACGCGCCGATTTCTTATAGGGCTTGTTCCAGTCGTTGCCGAGTTCGTTCATCGCGAAGAGAACGCGGCGGTGGACCGGCTTGAGGCCGTCGCGGACATCCGGCAGTGCGCGTCCCACGATTACGCTCATGGCGTAATCGAGATAGGACTGACGCATCTCGTCTTCCAGGTTGACCGGCAGGATTTCTTTGGCGAATTCGCTCATGGACGTCTGCTATCTTTCGCGGGTACGAATTTAGGCGTTTGTCCCAAGGCAATCAATACCTGGACAGACGTCTAAGGGGCGTTATAAAAAGCGAATTGTACCATAGCCACTGCCCCTGCTGCTGTATAAAAAACGTCTGAAATCGATTTTCAGGCCGTCTCAGCCTACTTTTCCATCAATTCACGCATCTTTTTTGCGTTCGGCGAGTGGACAATGCCCTTCTCGGTGACAATAGCGTCGACCAGCCCGGCCGGTGTCACATCAAAAACCGGGTTCCAGACCCCTGCCCCTTCGGCACCGATGCGTTTATCCCCGCAGGAGAGAAGCTCATCGCCATCCCTGACTTCGATGGGGATATCCCCCCCGGAAGCTGCCTGCATATCGATGGTAGAGGTCGGTGCCGCCACCATGACCTTCACCCCATGAAACTTCGCTGCAACGGCCAGGCCATAGGTGCCGATCTTGTTTGCCACATCCCCGTTTGCGGCAATGCGGTCGGAACCGACGATAATCCAGCCTATACCCCCTTGGGACATACGGCTCGCCGCCGCGCCGTCAGCCAGCAGGGTCACGGGTATACCGTCCTGCAGCAGTTCCCAGGCAGTGAGACGGGACCCCTGCAGCCAGGGCCGCGTCTCGTCCGCGAACACCTGATCGATCAATCCGGCAGCATGGGCGCTGCGGATCACCCCAAGTGCGGTGCCGTATCCACCGGTGGCAAGCGCCCCGGCATTACAGTGGGTAATAACCCCGGTGGGTCCGTCAATCAGCGAGGCGCCCAACGCACCCATGCGCTGATTTGCCGTCACATCCTCTTCATGGATGGCCACGGCTTTCGCCAGCAGAGCGGCTTCCGGGCTCTCTGCCTCAGGCAGACCGTCTATCAACGACTGCATCCGGTCGAGCGCCCAGAAGAGATTCACCGCGGTAGGCCGTGACTGGCGCAGTTTCTCCAGTCCCAAGCCAATCCGTTGTTTCCACTCCGATGCCGCAGACGCAAATGCATCCCTGCCCGCCAGCACCACGCCATATGCTGCTGTGACGCCGATTGCCGGCGCACCACGAACCACCATATTCCGAATGGCATCTGCCGTTGCAGCAGCACTGTTCAGCTCCAGATAGTCGGCTGCTGCAGGCAGATAACGTTGGTCCAATAACCAGAGCCGGTTTTCACGCCAAACGATCGCAGTATCGGGTGTGGGCTCAATCTTTCTATCTGGTGCTTCCATCTTTTGGGTTCCCGTGGCAAATTTGGCGCTATTTAGGCAAATTCAATAAAAAAGGCAAGATTACCCTATGCCCTCTACTGTCGATACCCTGATCCACGCCAAGTGGATCATCCCTGTCGTGCCGGAAAACCTGGTACTGGAAAATCATTCACTCGCCATTGAGGGGGGGCGCATTCTCGACATTCTGCCAACCTTGGAGGCGCTGGAAAAATATTTGGCCGCCAATGTGCTTGAATTGACCGGGCACGCGCTTATCCCCGGTCTGATCAACGCCCATACTCATGCTTCCATGTCACTCCTGCGGGGTCTGGCCGACGATCTCCCCCTAATGACCTGGCTCAACGAACATATCTGGCCTGCCGAAGGGCACTGGGTGAGCGAAGAGTTTGTCCACGACGGCACCCAGCTCGCAATAGCGGAGATGCTGCGCGGCGGCACCACCTGCTTCAATGACATGTACTTTTTCCCGGACGTCGCAGGGCGCGCTGCCGATGCGGCGGGAATACGGGCCGTTGTGGGGCTCATCGCCATCGATTTTCCTTCGGCCTGGGCCACGGATGCCGATGACTACCTACATAAAGGGCTGGAGGTACATGACCAATTTCGTGGCAATAACCTGATCCATACCGCATTCGCCCCTCATGCCCCCTACTCCGTCTCCAACCAACCCCTGGAGCGCATCCAGGTACTGTCTGACGAACTGGAGATCCCGGTACATATCCATCTTCACGAAACGAACGATGAGATTGTGCAGGGGCTGCAGAATCACGGAAACCGCCCGATACAGCGTCTGCAGGAGCTGGGACTGCTCACCCCGTCGTTGATGGCCGTACACATGACCCATCTGGAAGCGGGTGAGATCGAGACCTTTGCTGACGGGGGCGGCCATGTGGTCCACTGCCCTGAATCAAACCTTAAACTCGCCAGCGGCTTCTGCCCGGTAAACCAACTGATGAAAGCCGGAGTGAATGTCGCCTTGGGCACCGATGGCGCCGCCAGCAACAACGACCTCGACATGTTCAGCGAGATGCATACCGCCGCACTGCTGGCAAAGGGCGTGGCGGAGGATGCCAGCGCCGTACCCGCCGCAAGCGCACTCTCCATGGCGACCATCAATGGCGCCCGGGCACTGGGCCTGGGTGACGTGACTGGTTCACTGGAGACCGGCAAGTCTGCGGATCTGGTGGCAGTGGATCTGCAACGACTCAACACCCAGCCGGTGTACCATCCCATCTCCCAGCTGGTTTATGCGGCAGGCCGCGAACAGGTCAATCACGTCTGGGTTGCCGGCCGTGAGCTGCTGCGTGATGGAGCGCTTACGACCATCGACGAGGCCAGCGTCATTTCTCGCGCCAACCACTGGCAGCAGAAAATCGCCGAAGCTTGATCTATGTCGATGATTCCCTTATTTTCTGGCGACTGTCGGCATTGATCATATTCAAGTTCTGGCGCCGAAGACCGATACTGAGTGGTATTCCATAGTTCATCTTTGCAAAAAATAACATTGCCACCCGACCCCAGACATCAAAATAAACCATCTTTCTTATTGCTGCCGGACAGCCATACCCGTAGTCAGCGAAAGAAAGATCCAGGACGAAACAATAATCGGAGCGACTTTAGTCAATGAAACGGAACATACACCTGATCGCAGCAGCCCGGCCCAACTTTATGAAGATCGCACCGCTCTACCACGCGCTCGCCAAAGAGTCGTGGGCCGATCCGAAAATCGTGCATACGGGCCAGCACTATGATCTGAACATGTCCGATGCCTTTTTTCATGACCTGCAACTCCCGGAGCCACATATCCATTTGGGCGCAGGCACCGGCAGCCACGCAGAACAGACGGGCAAGGTCATGATGGCCTATGAGAAGGTCGTGTTGGAACACAAACCAGACATGGTGGTGGTGGTCGGCGACGTCAACTCCACCATCGCCTGCACACTGGCAGCCACCAAGGTAGTCTACGATCCCGATGACACCAGCAGCCTGAATCGTCCGTTGGTCGCTCACCTCGAGGCAGGCCTGCGCTCTTTCGACCGCAGCATGCCTGAAGAGGTAAACCGGCTGGCAACAGACGTGCTGGCGGACATTCTCTGGACCCCCTCTTCAGACGGAGACGAACACCTGCTCCATGAAGGTGTCGCCAGGGAGAAGATCATCCGGGTTGGCAACATCATGATCGATTCCCTGGAGATGATGCGGGACAAGATCGAAGCTGACCCGACTTATATCGATTTGGGGCTGAAAAAGGGGGAATACGCCGTCGTCACCCTGCACCGACCGGCCAATGTGGATAACCCAACATCCTTGAAGTCACTCTGCGACATGCTGACCCATCTTGCAAAAGCACTGACCATCGTCTTCCCGGTTCACCCGAGAACACGCAAGAATCTGGAGAATACCGGGCTGCTGGCATCGATTTCGGGCAATCCCAACATCAAATTGCTGGAGCCGCAGAACTACATCAGCTTCATGAACCTGGTCTTCAACTGCCGTATCGCCATTACTGATTCAGGTGGCTTGCAGGAAGAGACAACCTATCTCGGCATCCCCTGTCTGACCCTTCGCCCCAATACTGAACGGCCGATCACCATCACCCAGGGCACCAACCAGCTCGGCACCCTGGAGAGCATCGAGGGACAGATCGACGCAGTACTTCGGGGTGAATCAGGTAAAGGCAGTGTGCCCGATCTCTGGGACGGCAAGACCGCCGGCCGGGTGGTCGATTCGATCAAATCGATCCTGAATGTGTAGATTACGTAACAAATATAGGTTGAGGATGTAGGCCCGATCAAGCGTAGCGGATCGGGCGTTGCCGGTTCCGCTACGCTTGAACCGGCCTACCCTCCAGTGCCTAAGCATAATCATCCACCAAACCATCTGACATACGTCTTGTCACATCTGAACTGCCGGGGTCAGGCGAGTCTGTCGAACCAGTCATGCTCCCCCGGCCCCCTCTGCCGCCGTTGCCATTGGCATCAGCAAATGACTCCCGGCTCTCACGCTGTCCCACGTCCACGTTGGCCAAATTCAGGTTGGCTTCGCCCAACATATCACGCAAACGGGGTATCGCAGCCTCCAGGGCCTCCCTTGTCAGGGGTTGCTGAGCGATGAAACTTACGCTGGCCTGGTCATTTTGCACGGAGATGCGGATCTCCATCGGCCCCATATTCGGTGGTGTCAGCTTTATTTCAGCGCTCTGGATATTGCGGCCGAGCATCCACTGAATGCGTTCTCCTACGGCCTGATCCCACCCCGGCTGACTGACCGGCACATCGACTCGCAGCATCTCCATGCCCGGTCGGGCAGCGGTGCCGCCACCCAGTGACTGGAATCCGGCCAGATTGAATCCACCGGTAATTTCTCCAGCCGTCCTGCCCTCAAGGGCAACACCACCTTCTGAAACCATGCCCAAACCGGCCAGATCACCCTTCGCCGCTCCCTGAGCCAGTTGCCCGAGCATCAACGCGGTTTTCATGTCAGCCTGGGCGTTTGTACCGATGGGGGGCAACGCTGTCTGCAGACCAGCGGTGTCTGTCAATTGGAAAGGGACTTGCGGCATTGTCTTGCCGTTTGCAGCGGGGTTGAGCGGCAGCAGGTTGCCGCCGGTAACTATAAACGGGGTCAGTTTGTCACTCCCCTCTACACCCGGCATCAGGGGCAGGGCAATGACAACCCCCTCTTCGAGGTCGTCGATCATCTCCTGCATCTGCTGATCAAAAGGGTTTTCCGGCGCGCTGTCCGGTGATACAGCTGACTGATTACCGCCTTTTCCTGATGAGGCACCCGAGAGCGTGGCGGCTCCCTGGCTGGCGGGTAGTGCGGGTAACTGAAGCATAAACACGGCCTGTCATACGAATCCTGACAGGTAACCAGCACAAACCGGGCCAGATTGACTCCGACCCCTTAGCAGTCATGGTGCGCACAGCGCACCCTACAAAAGATCTTTTTTGCTCGCCCGGCGCCACTTGGCCGACTGGAGACGCCACTCTTCATCACTTTCCAGTGCCACCAGCAGCTCGATGCGCAACAGTTCACCACGCCATTGGCTCAACGCCTCACTACCCACAGGAGCGGTACCGGCAATGCCTGCAAACAGCACAACCCGCACCTGCGCATCCTCAAGCAACTCCACCTGGTCGATCCGGTAGACGACATGAATCGATTTATGCCGCAGAAAGTAACCTGCCAGCAGGCGCCTGATCTCATGTCGGGTACGCCTTCTGCCATCAGAATACTGCTCAGAGATCAGTGCTGCCGCACCGCTCAGATCCCGGCCCTCCACCGCAGCTTCACCTCTGGCGACGAATTGCCGGGCCTGATCTTCCGGTGACAGGTAGGGGGTATCGCTGCATCCTGCCAGCAGTATCAGTACCCAAAATAACGGCAGGCGAAGCAGGCAGTCCAAGGGGTTACCTCAACCCGAGTACGTCCTGCATGTCGAAGATTCCTTTCTCCTGGTTGACGATCCAGTTCGCTGCCCTTGCAGCACCCTTGGCAAAGGTCATCCGGTTGGAAGCCTTGTGGACGATCTCCACACGCTCACCCTCATCTACAAACCAGACCGAATGCTCACCAATGATATCACCGGCACGAATCGTCTCGAAGCCGATGGTTTTGGTATCGCGCGCGCCTGTTATACCTTCCCGGCCATAGACCGCACACTCTTTCAGGTCACGTCCCAAGGCGTCCGCTACCACTTCCCCCATCCGCAGCGCAGTACCGGATGGGGCGTCCACTTTATGGCGATGATGGGCTTCGATAATCTCGATGTCCGTATCTTCCCCCATCACCTTGGCGGCAATCTGCAGTAAATTGAAGCAGAGATTGACCCCAACGCTCATGTTCGGCGCAGTGACGATGGGAACCACTCTGGAAACATCCACCAGGTCTTTCTTTTCCGTATCGCTCAGACCTGTGGTGCCGATCACCATCTTTTTGCCCGCAGTCATACAGACTTCAAGATGTTTCATGGTGGCTTTTGGCGCAGTGAAGTCGATCACCACATCAAAATCATCCACCACATCCTCCAGCGAGTCGGCAATGGAAACACCAAGATTTCCGATACCGATCATCTCTCCGGCATCCATACCAAGCACATTACTGTCCAACCGCTCGGTTGCCGCGCTCAGAACCAGTCCTTCCGCTTCATTCACTGCCTGAATCAGCGTCCTTCCCATACGCCCTGCCGCACCTACAATGGCTACACGCGTCATATTTTTATCCTCTCAGTTGCCCGGTTAACCAGCGGATCATCAGCTCGTTAAGGCAGTTATATAACTAAAAGCCCATTCCTTCAAAAAACTTCTTTACACCATCCACCCAGGTGCTGGACTGAGGACTGTGCTTACTGCCACCTTTTTTCATGGTTTCATCAAATTTTCTCAGCAACTCCTGTTGCTCATCAGTCAGGTTTACCGGTGTCTCCACCTGCACCTTGCAGAGCAGGTCACCCACAGCACCGCCACGCACCGGCTTCACCCCCTTGCCGCGCATGCGGAACATACGATCGGTCTGGGTCCCTGCCGGGATCTTGAGCATTACCTTACCACCGAGGGTCGGCACTTCAAGCTCCCCCCCCAGCGCCGCGACGGAAAAACTGATCGGCACTTCACAATAGAGGTGGTTGTCCTCCCGTTTGAATATTCCGTGGGGTTTGACCACGACCTGCACATAGAGATCGCCCGAAGGACCACCATTCTCACCGGCCTCACCCTCACCGGAGAGACGGATACGGTCACCGGAATCGACCCCTGGCGGCACTTTCACCGAAAGGGTCTTGTGCTCCTGCACCCGACCCTGGCCATGACAGCTTGTACAGGGATTATCGATAACGGAACCCTTGCCATGACAGCGCGGACAGGTCTGCTGCACAGAGAAGAATCCCTGCTGCATTCGCACCTGACCCTGTCCGCCGCAAGTATCGCAGACCTTGGGCTTGGAACCCTTCTTTGCCCCCGTACCACCACATGTATCACACTTGACCAGCGTGGGCACCCGAATCTTTACGGTGGTGCCGGAGACGGCATCCTCCAGTGAAAGCTGCAGGTTGTAGCGCAGATCGGAACCACGCTGTACACGGGGACCACCACCACCGCCGCCTCGGGCGCCACCGAAGATATCGCCGAACACGTCGCCGAAGATATCGCTGAAATTTGCGTTGCCGCCTCCAAAGCCCCCCGGGCCACCACCCATACTGGAATCGACACCGGCATGTCCAAACTGGTCATAGGCTGCCCGCTTCTGGGCATCTGAGAGAATCTCATAGGCCTCTTTGGCCTCCTTGAAACTCTTTTCAGCCTTACCCGCCTCGTCTCCGGTATTCCGGTCAGGATGAAACTTCATGGCAAGGCGCCGATAGGCCTTCTTTATCTCTGCCTCACTGGCGTTCTTTTGTACGCCCAGTACTTCGTAGTAATCGCGTTTAGACATGCGTTGTTGAACCGAACTTCAAGCTTATATGATATTTGGAACGCAAAGCATTCCCCCAATAAACGCCAAAACCGCGCACCAACCGAAGGGTCGATGCGCGGTATTTCAGCAAGGCAATCCGGCCTTACTTTTTGTCGTCTTTGACCTCTTCAAACTCGGCATCGACCACATTGTCGTCGGCACCGCCCTGAGCACCGGCGTCGTCGCCTGCTGCGTCGGCAGCACCCGCCGCGGCTTCGGCGGCGCCCGCGTCACCACCCTGCTGGGCGTAGAGACGTTCGGCCATTTTCGACGAAGCATCGGTGAGTACTTTGGTCTTCGCCTCAATGGCATCCTTGTCGTTGCCTTTCATCGCCTCTTCGAGATCTTTGATCGCCGCTTCGATAGCGTCCTTCTCACCGGCTTCCAGCTTGTCGTCACCAAGCTCTTCCATCGACTTTTTGGTGGCGTGAATCATATTGTCCGCCTGGTTGCGAACCGTTGCCAGCTCCTGGAACTGGCGATCTTCATCGGCATGAGCCTCGGCGTCCTTCACCATACGGTCGACCTCGTCATCACTCAAACCGGAGGAGGCCTTGATGACAATCGACTGCTCCTTACCGGTCGCCTTGTCTTTGGCTGAAACATTGAGGATGCCGTTGGCATCGATATCGAAGCTCACCTCGACCTGCGGCACACCACGAGGCGCCGGAGGAATGTCGGTCAGATCGAAACGACCCAGGGATTTATTGGCCCCTGCCTGTTCACGCTCACCCTGCAGTACATGCACGGTCACCGCAGTCTGATTGTCATCGGCAGTGGAGAAAACCTGGGACGCACTGGTCGGGATGGTGGTGTTCTTGTCGATCAGTTTGGTCATCACGCCACCAAGGGTCTCGATACCAAGGGAGAGCGGAGTAACGTCGAGCAGCAGCACGTCCTTGACCTCACCGCCCAATACACCACCCTGGATAGCGGCGCCGATGGCCACCGCCTCATCCGGATTGACGTCCTTACGGGGTTCCTTGCCGAAAAAGGCCTGTACCTGCTCCTGTACCTTGGGCGTGCGGCTCTGACCACCGACCAGGATCACCTCGTCGATATCGGAGGTGGAGAGGCCTGCATCCTTGAGGGCGATCCTGCAAGGGTCGATGGTGCGAGTCACCAGATCGTCCACCAGGGATTCCAGCTTAGATCGGGTCAGCTTGATGTTCAGGTGTTTGGGACCGGTCTGATCCGCCGTGATATAGGGCAGATTGATATCGGTCTGCAGGCTGCTGGAGAGTTCAACCTTGGCCTTTTCCGCACCCTCTTTCAAACGCTGCAGAGCCAACGGGTCGTTGCGCAGATCCACGCCCTGATCCTTTTTGAACTCCGCGACCAGGAAGTCGATGATGCGCATGTCGAAATCTTCACCGCCGAGGAAGGTATCGCCATTGGTGGAGAGCACCTCGAACTGGTGTTCTCCATCAATCTCGGCGATTTCAATGATCGAGATATCGAAAGTGCCGCCGCCCAGATCGTAGACCGCCAGAGTCTGGTCGCCGCGCTTCTTGTCCATGCCGTAGGCCAGGGCCGCAGCAGTAGGCTCGTTGATGATGCGCTTGACGTCGAGACCGGCGATACGGCCCGCATCTTTGGTGGCCTGACGCTGGGAGTCGTTGAAGTAGGCCGGAACGGTGATCACTGCTTCGGTCACATCTTCACCAAGATAATCCTCAGCGGTCTTCTTCATCTTCTGCAGGATCTTCGCAGCGATCTCCGGCGGGGCCATCTTTTTGCCACTGATATCGACCCAGGCATCGCCATTGTCAGCTTTGACAATCTTGTAGGGCACCATATCCATATCGCGCTGCACCACATCGTCCTTAAACATACGGCCGATCAGGCGCTTGATGGCAAACAGGGTGTTGTCGGGGTTGGTCACCGCCTGACGCTTGGCCGACTGCCCCACCAGGATTTCACCATCATTCGCATAGGCGATGATGGAGGGGGTGGTGCGATCACCTTCGCTGTTTTCGATCACTTTTGCGGTATCACCTTCCATCACTGCCACGCAGGAGTTGGTGGTACCCAGATCGATTCCTATGATCTTGCCCATGTTTCTCTATCTCCGAATTCTATATCTAAAATTAATGTGCTGATTCTTGCTAACTGACTCTATAAATGGGGTCAGCCGAAAAAACTTCAAGCCTTTTCATCAACGGGTGCGGACGGCGCCTTGGAAACCATCACCATTGCCGGACGAATGAGGCGGCCATTCAGACGGTAACCCTTCTGCACAACAGCCACTACCGTATTAGGCTCCACGTCATCCCGCTCCTGCATCGACATCGCCTGATGGAATTCCGGATTAAAAATCTCACCCGTAGGATCGACCTGTTCCACACCATTCTTTTCCATCACGCTGTTGAGCAGCCTGAGGGTCAGCTCTGTGCCTTCGCGCAGCTTCTCCACATCGGTGTTCTCTTCCTGCGCGGCCTGATGACCCAGCTCCAGGCTATCCCAGACCTGCAGCAAGTCCTGAGAGAACTTGTCCAGCGCGAATTTATGGGCATTTTCCAAGTCACGTTCCTGACGCTTGCGCAGATTATCCATCTCGGCCCGGGAACGCATCAGTTGATCCCAGTGATCGTCGGCCTTGCTGCGGGCGTCTTCAAGCAACTTCGTCAGCCCCTCCGGGGAGACTTCATCGGCAACGGACTCATCCTCAATCACCACTTCAACATCCGGGGCTTCGCTCACACCCTCTGTCTTCACTACCTCTTCGCTGGACTCTGCCGACTGATCCTTATCCATCTCTCACTTAACCTCTGAATCTCAATATTTTGCTCTGAATTACCCGACAAATTGGGGTTGCTATCTGTTTTTCAAGGCCGCACCCAAAATCTTTGCCGTAACATCGACAATGGGGATCACCCTTTCATACTCCATGCGGGTTGGGCCGATGACTGCCAGCATGCCCACCACATCCTCATCCACCTGATAGGGAGCAGTCACAATGGAGCAACCATTAAGCATCTGGAAGCCCGACTCCTCGCCAATAAAGATCTGCACCCCGTCAGCGTTATGAAACTGATCGAGCAGATGGAGGATCTCGCGCTTCTCGGCAAAGGCATCGAACAGTTTGCGCAGCTGCTGCAGACTGGCCAGATCCTCGAATTCCATCAGATTGGTCTGCCCGGCGATTAGACAATCTTCGTGGGGCGCACTTGCATCAACCACCTCTCCCGCCATCTCCAGCGCCTGTGCCATGGTCTGATCGAAACTTTCACGGGCGGCATTCAGTTCTTCCAGCACCCGGCTACGCACCTTCTCCATCTCCAACCCGGAGAAGGAGTGGTTGAGAAAATTGGCTGCCTGATCCAACTCCAGACGGGTAAAATCCCGATGGGTATTGAGGATGCGGTTGGCCACCTCGCCATCATTGGTTACCAGGATCGCCAACACCCGATTTTCGGATAGCGGCAGAAACTCGATCTGACGGAATGCCGTGCGTTCTCGCCTCGGGACCGTCACAATCCCGGCCATGTGCGTCACGCCGGAGAGCAGCTGCGAGGCTGAGGTCAGCAGGTTGCCTGCATCACCGGAGTAAGCCAGCTCGGTGCGAATGCGTTCAATCTCTCCCGCCTGCAACCGCTGCACCGTGAGCAGAGAGTCAATGAACATACGAAAACCGGTCACAGTGGGAATCCGCCCGGCCGAGGTATGTGGCGACGCCACCAGCCCAAGATCCTCCAGGTCGCACATCACATTGCGGATGGTCGCAGGACTCAGGTCCATCCCGGCATCCTTCGCCAGGGTTCTGGAACCCACGGGTTGGCCATCACGGATATAGCGTTCAATCAGCACTTTGAGAAAGTGCTGGGCACGTTCGCCAACCCCGCTTTCACTGATTACCTTCTTCGTTGCCAAAAAGCCCTCCGCAAAGGCACACTGTTAGCACTCTTTTATACCGAGTGCCAAAACCGGGTGAAAACTAGCAATTCGCCCCTTTTGAGTCAAGGAATATAAGCCTTCTGAATGCTTGGATTGGCTTGATGCACATGCTAAGTTCGCTTGGGGAAACTCTGAACAGATAGAGAAACCTGTCATTCTGACTAGGGCCTGAGTTATCAGGTGCCATTGGAGTCTCTGAATTAAAATGAACCAGCCTTTCCAGCGCATCGGATTGATCGGCAAGCACGGGGACCCGACCGTCAAGGCGACAACCCGCCGTCTCTGGGATTTCCTCTCCCGGCGCGGTCACGACGTACTGCTGGAAGAGGCCACCTGCAAACTGCTGGAGGGTCGTCCCCTGCCCGGCATTCCCGAAATCGACCTGCCCAGTAACAGCGATCTGGTGATCGTGGTGGGTGGTGACGGCACCCTACTGCACGCTGCCCGTGTGCTGGCAGACCAGGACACCCCCATTCTCGGTATCAATCTCGGCAGGCTCGGTTTTCTCGCTGACATCTCACCTGAAGAGATGCTGCCCCACCTCGACACCATTCTGGCTGGGGATTACGACGAGGAGCGGCGCTTCATGCTGCAGGCCTCCATCGGTGACGGCAAGGGTTCGAGCGATGCCATCCCTGCATTCAATGATGTGGTGGTGCACAAATGGAACATTGCCCGCATGATCGAATTCGAGACCTATATCAACGGCAAACTGGTCAATGACCAGCGCTCTGACGGCCTCATCATCTCCACACCGACCGGCTCCACGGCCTACGCGCTCTCCGGCGGTGGCCCCCTGCTGATGCCTTCGCTCAACGCTCTGGTGTTGGTCCCCATCTGTCCCCATACCCTGAGCAACCGTCCCATCGTGGTGGATGGTGACAGTGAAGTGGAGATTCACCTGGCCCAGGGTCATGCGGAACATGTCCGGGTCACTTGTGACGGCCAGGCCACGCTTCCGGTGGTGGAGGGAGAGATAATCCGCATCCGCAAAGCGGAGCACCCCGTTCGACTGATCCATCCCCGCGGACACGATCACTACAATCTCCTGCGCGCCAAGTTGGGCTGGGGCTGATGCTGACCCAGATACATGTTCGTAATCTGGCCACAGTTGCAGCACTGGAACTCGACCTGTTTTCTGGACTGAGCGCCCTCACTGGTGAGACGGGGGCGGGTAAATCCATCCTGATCGATGCCCTTGGTCTGGCCCTCGGCGGCAAAACGGACAACAGCATGATCAGGAGTGGCAGTGAACGGGCCGAAATCACCGCCATCTTCGATCTCTCCGCCCTGCCGGAGATCCGCCACTGGCTCCAGAATCACTCCCTCGACGACGAGAACGACTGCCTGCTACGGCGCGTACTCTCCAAAGAGAGCCGCTCCCGCGCCTATATCAACGGCCGTCCTGTCCCTATCCAACAGGTCCAGGAACTGGGGCAACGTTTGGTGCAGATTCATGGCCAACACGCGCACCAATCACTCTTGCGCTCCCACTATCAGCGACGTCTGCTCGATGCCTACGGGGGCCATCTTGCCCTGACAAAAACAGTCGATGAGTCATTCAGGGACTACCGCAAATCACTGGAGCAGCTGGAAACCCTGCTGGCCGCTGCTGCAGACCGCGTCTCCCGGCTCGATCTGCTCCGATTTCAGTCCAATGAGTTGTCACAGTTGGGTGCTTCCGCCGCAGAGATCGAGACGTTGGACAGGGATCACAAGCGCCTGAGCCACCTGGAACGACTGCGAAATGGTTGTGGAGAGGTGATCGATGGGCTCGATGAGAACGAACCGTCACTGCGCAGCCAACTTGCGCGTCTGAGTGATGAACTCAACGTATTACAGGGGCTGGACAGCCATCTCGAAGAACCCGGAGAGATACTGGCGAGCGCCCTGATTCAGGTGGATGAGGCCCTGATCGGCCTGCGTGACTACCTCTCAGGTCTTGAACTCGATCCCGAGAGCCTGCAACAGGTGGAAGAACGCATCGGCGCACTGCATGACATGGCGCGAAAATACCGGGTCAACCCGGAGAAACTCCCCCAACGCCTGCAACAGATCCGGCAAGAGCTGGCGCAACTGGAAAACGCCGATGTAGAGCTGGAGACCCTGTCAACGCGCGTTGAAAAACAACGGGAGGCGTTTTTAGGGCAGGCGGAAAAACTGAGCGGCAAGCGCCGTCATGCCGGCAAACGCCTGGCTCATGAGATCAGCGCTGCCATGCAACAGCTGGGGATGCCCGGTGGCCGTTTCGATGTCACCCTGAAGGAGATCAACGCAGCAAATGCCAACGGCTCTGGGCTCGAGCAGATCGAATTCATGGTCTCCGCCAATCCAGGCATGCCCCTACAGCTCCTCAACAAGGTGGCCTCCGGCGGTGAACTCTCCCGCATCAGTCTGGCCATCCAGGTTGCCACCATCCGTTACGGTGATACCCCGACTCTCGTATTCGATGAGGTCGATGTCGGCATCGGTGGCAGTGTGGCTGAGATCGTAGGCCAAATGCTGCGCACCCTCGGTGAGTCCAGGCAGATTCTCTGTGTCACCCACCTGCCCCAGGTAGCAGCACAGGCTCTGAACCACCTCCAGGTACAGAAGAGCACGAGCAATAAGCTGACCCGGACAGAGATCACACCACTGGGGGATGAGAGCCGCGTACAGGAGATCGCCCGCATGTTGGGCGGCATCGAAATCACTGAGCAGACGCTCGCCCACGCTGAAGAGATGATCTCCCTCGCGGACAGGCGGTAATCCCCCCAGAGGGCGAATTGTAAACAATCATCACTTGCCGGCCTGATTGGCCAACCCCCCCGCCATTTTATTGTGTTTTTGTGACACACTTCTCAGCCCTTGCCCATCAGGACAATATCTCGAAGGTCTGAATGAGATCTTGGCAGACAGATCCAGTCCGATGTAAATTTAGGTTTCATGCCCTATCTTACGGACCTTGCTGCGCGTTATTCTGAGTTCTATACAAAGTAGCCACAAGATAAAAAGTGCCGTTATGAAAGTTCAAAAGCAGAGCAACGATACCCCCATTGAGCAGTCATTCATCGCAACCTGTGCAACGCCGCAGAAGGCAGACTACAGGCCACTGAAAGTCGCCTTGCTCGATATCAACGAGCGCCTCGAAAACAGATTGCGGTACTTCTTTTCAGACAGATGTCAGGGTGACTATGTCGTAGATGTGGATCCCCAATCCGCCGACATCTGCCTTATCGACCTTGATGGTCTCCGTGGTAAGTCTTATTGGGCAAAACACGCAGAGCACCAACACAACTGCCCGGCTATTCTGCTCTCCCTACATAAGACAGAGGTTGAAAACGCAAAATGGCTGCAAAAACCATTGCAGGCAAATCTTCTGCATAGTGAGTTGGAAAAAATCCGCGAGAAACTGCATCTCCAACAGAGGCAAGCGACGCCGGCCTCCCTGCCCAATTCATCTGCTGAAACTGAGGTGGCGCTTAGCGGCCACCATCAGGAGCTACGGCGTAAAATCAAATCGCTGCAGGCAGTATTGAAAAAAGAGGAGATCCGGCGCGCCCAGTTGAATGTATGCAGGCAGGGCGATAACCCACCGCTTCTGAGCGAACCCGCCGATGTGCCAACCAGGCAGATATCAGTTGGGAATCAGGAAATTAAAACAGCTGTGCCATTCATCGGCTCAACACCTGACGTAGACCTGGATAATGAAACCCAGCGCGCCTGGGTGCAATACGATCCAAAAAAATTTCTGATCGGACGTGTACAGAAGGCCATCAAGCTTGCTGAAACCTCCGGTCGGCCCGTCAGCATCTCAAGCAGCCACGGCTCAATAACCATTGTTCCTATGACCCGTGAAGTCTTGGTTGAAATTGACGGTCAACGACTGCAGTCGCTCGCCTCGCAACCAGTCAACGATGATGAATACCAGCTCTCTGTGCAGGATTCAGTATGCGACATACCGGGCCAGACCCATCGCCGCCCCGTGGAGGCTTTTGTTTGGGAACTCACGCTTTGGACCAGCCTGGGGCGGATTCCTGTCAACGTCAGCCCCAATAATACGGTCATATTTAAACACTGGCCCAATCTGACGCGTTTGCAGATTTTTCCCCAAGCCACTCGGATTGCTGCACTTTGGGCAAAACAGACACACACGCTGGCCAGCACCGCCCAGGCATTGGAAATCCCGCAACGCTATGTTTTTTCCTTCTTCAGTGCCGCTCATGCAATCGGACTGGCAACCACGGAGGAAGCCATCAGTGAGGAAATCGCCTCCGAAGAGAACCCTGTCAAATCCAACAGCAACAGAACATTATTCCGAAAGATCCTGCGTCAGTTAAGCCTGCACTAGGTCTGCCTCCCCTAATCAACTGATGGATAACTACAAAATACTCTTTGCCGGGCCGGTTAGTGCAGGTAAGACCACAGCAATCACCAGCGTCTGCGCCACCCCTCCCCTGACTACCGAGGCCCAGGCTACCGACATATCCCGGGACTCCAAAACGACCACCACAGTCGCCATGGATTACGGGACAATGCAGCTGCTGGGAATTGAAACCCTTCATCTCTACGGTACACCTGGCGAAACACGCTTTGACTTCATGTGGGATATTCTGAGCAAGGGCAGCATTGGCCTGGTACTGCTTATCGACAACACCCACCCAGACCCTTTCAGTGAACTGCACTTTTTCCTCCGGGCATTCAAAAAGTTCATCAAAAAAAGTCGCATCGTCATCGGCATCACCAAAACAGATATCTGCGTTACCCCCAGAATCAATGATTATCAGGCGCAACTACGGAACGTCCTTCCTAATATTCCCGTTTTTTCGGTAGATGCGAGAAACCAAATCGACGTAGCATTACTTATCGAAGCATTAATGGTTTCATTGGATCTAGAATTGGCTGCCTGACGTGGAAAACTATCTTTTAATGCAGGGCTTGTTCGCACTCCCAACGCCCGCTGGTGCCTACTACTGTGTCTCTGCACCCGATCCGACATTGGCCAGAATCATACTGCGCGCCATGATGGATGGAGAGTCGAGCCATCGTTTAACCCTGGAAAACTTGATATCCTGGAGCCAAGTCGACGAAAAAAAGACGCTGGAGACGCTATACAAAGCCCAGGCCATGGGCTGGATCGAGGGTTTTGAAGAGAGACACGCAGCGCCGGAGGAAATCATCGAGCAGTTGTTGCCAAAACTGCTCCCACAGCTTTCAGGCAGCGGCAAAGTCATTCTGGCGGATTATCAGGGGTTTTCCATCTATTCCCTGGGTTTTTCCAACGAAACTGCGATATATCTGTCCGCTATCAGTGCTGACATTGCCTCGATGCACGAACGTCGGCTCAACATTTTGCATGATAAGCTGGAATTCTGGACCAGCGCATGGGCATTGGTGGACGCAGCAGGAAACAGCCAGGTTGGATTCTGGCCAATCTACATTGGTGAACACCGATTCGTACTCGTCATTGGCGGCGTACCACATCTTAATCAGCCTGTACTGACCCAGCTGATTTGGGCATTGAACAAACGTTATGGAAACCTGAATGGGTAGAAATATCTACCCTTCACTTCGCACCATGAATTTAAGAGAGAGCACCGCCGGTCAAGGTTGAGAAATCCACCTCCCCCCGGGGCTACAAAGTAATGATAACAACAGAAATCTACAATAATTTTATAAAGTTGGGGACATAAACATGCGCTCAGACATGCTGAACTCTATATTGAGTGATCTTAACGGTACTTCAGCTGATATCGAAGCATCCGGGGTTATCTCCACGGATGGCTTGATGATGGCGTCACAACTGCCTGCGGGAATGGATGAAGACCGGGTTGGCGCGATGAGTGCCGCCATGCTCTCATTGGGAGACCGTACCGCCCAGGAACTTGCCCGCGGCGAGCTCGAACAGGTTCTGGTCAAAGGCAACAAAGGTTACGTGCTTATGATGCACGCAGGCGAAGAGGCGGTAGTTACTGTATTGGCAAAGCCCACGGCAAAACTGGGCTTGATCTTTCTCGACGTAAAGCGTGCAACGGAAAACATCATCAAAATGATTTGATCCAAGACCCAGGAGGCTGTTGGGTTTAACGCTGTTTGATGGCATCAAGCATTCACTCATTGCCAATTCTGATCTATGCCAGAGAGAGGTCGCATCTGTGGTAGACTTGCCGGAACGGGCGTTGGAGCCCATATAACTGGTAACGAACCGGCACCGAATACTCTGGCAAAGCAAAGTGCGACTCATCACCCACTCTGACCATGAGCATCAACACCAGCGTGTTCGGGAGATCAATCCCGATATCGAGGCCGCATTTCGTATTCCTGATGCAAAGCAACTCTGGTTGAACGCCGGCAACTGGTGGGAGCAGGCTTCGAGCTACCTGGCCCGGCAGATCACACGCGAGCCTTCCGATCTGCGCTCTCATGTACAGCGAATCTACCTCCATTTACGTCTCAATGATAAGGCAGGCATCGCTGGTGCTTTGCTCGATTTGTATATCGCGCTTGGAGACAAAGGGCAGCCGCTGAGAACCCGCATGTTGATTGTCGTAGCGGATATCCTGGAGTCCACCTGGACCGAGTTCTTCATCCATCACCAGGATTCAGGTGTGCTTTCATCGGACATCACCCCGCCTGTCCGAACATCCATGCTCACACTTGGGTTGACCGGAACGCCAAAGGTTATCTGCTGCAATGAGGGGCAGCAATCATCCTCGGAGACAGGATCACCCCCCTGTCTGAAAATTGTCTCTGCCGCAAGGAATCAGGGGTAGCAGTGCCGGCTGAGCGTGTGAATCACAACGCCATATACCGGGGTCATCGAAAAACGTTGGAGATTGTCACTATTCCCGGCCCGGACACGAAGAGTTGTTACAACGCCCATAGATAATCAGAGAGTGATCCTCCATTTCAAACCCATGCTCTGCGGCAATCTCTTTTTGCCGCTCTTCAATGGTGGCATCCATAAACTCCTCCACCTTCCCACAGAGTACACAGACGATGTGATCGTGATGCTCTCCACGATCCAATTCAAATACCGCGTGTCCTCCCTCAAAATTATGCCGGGTAACCAAACCCGCCGCTTCAAACTGGGTCAGCACACGATAGACAGTCGCCAGACCGATCTCTTCGCCCTTCTCCAGGAGCATCTTATAGACGTCTTCGGCGCTGACATGGCGGGGCACACTCGCTTCAAGCAGCTCAAGAATCTTTACCCTTGGCAGGGTGACCTTCAAGCCCGCTTTCCTTATTTCCTGATTATCCACTTATCACTACTCCGCCTTCGTGTTTTTCAGAAGGTGATGAGGTATCATCCCCCATTGATTTTTATTGAATTGTACTCGTAATGCAAAAGATTCTCATCTCTCTTTTGGTCGGCACTCTCCTCATCCTAGGCGGTTGTTCAAGCTGGAAGGACTTCTCCCTGGTCCATATTCCTGATATCCAACAGGGCAACATCGTCACCCCTGAAGTGGTGGCTGAACTCAAACCGGGAATGAGCCGAAGACAGGTACGGTTCTTACTCGGCACCCCCCTCCTGGTGGATGTCTTTCATCAGAACCGATGGGATTACCTTTTCAGCATTAAGAGGCGCAACGACCCTCTGGAGATCAAGCGCTTTTCCATCTTTTTCGATGGCGACTCAATGGTTCGTTACAGTGGAGACATCAAACCTGCGGAAAATATTGCTGAAGAGAAAGAAAAGAAAGAACTCGTAGTCAGCGTACCTGACTACACCGGCGAATTGGGTATCGTGGACAAGGCTCTGCAAAAAGTAGGTCTCGATATCGAAGATGATTAGAACACAAACTGTGTAAGCCAGATCAAACGTAGCGGATCAGGCATTTCGGAGCGACTAAATTCATGTAACCGCCGGTTCCGCTACGCTTGAACCGGCCTACTCTCAATTAGCTGCATAAAAAACGTCTAACCATCTCAACGCCCCTCGCCACCACCTTTTCTCATCACCTTACCCTCGGCAGCACGCTTCTTTCTTGCCTCTTTGGGATCGGCAATCAGTGGCCGATAGATCTCCACCCGGTCACCACTGTTCAACACCGTATCCTGCTTGGTGAGTTTACCGAAAATACCCACCTTGACTGAGTCCGGGTCTATCTCAGAAAACTGCTCCAGAACACCTGATGATTCGATGGCCTGGCGCACCGTCATGCCCGATGCACCTTTGACCACCAGAATGACCTGCTCATCAAGCTTCCCGTAGGCCACTTCCACCAGAATATCTATATCAGTCACGGTACACCTCATCCGCACGCTTACAAAACGAATCCACCAGCGTGGTGGCGATATGGTTAAAAACCTTGCCGAAAGCAGCATCGATCAATTTTCCGGAGAACTCAAAATCCAGTAACAGTTCCACCTTGCTCGCATCAGTTTTCAGGGGAATGAAGCGCCAGCCACCCTGCAATTTTTTGAATGGCCCATCCCGCAACTGGATATCCATCCGTTCATTGGCCACCAACGCATTGCAGGTTGAAAAACGCTGTCGAATTCCTAGGCGGGAAACCTCCAGCTCTCCACAGATTTGATCCTCAGTTCTTGATATCAGGCGACTGGCACTGCACCAGGGGAGGAACTCGGGGTAGGACTCAAAGTCACATACCAACCGGTACATCTCCTCCGCAGAGTGATGAATCAGGGCGCTTTTTCTCACTACCGGCATACTCAGAAGATCCCGACAGCGTTAAGAAAGACGACAACAACGGCCAATGGCGAAACATAACGGATCAACACCCGCCACAGGCTATAACGCCATGCCCGCATGGCAAATTCATCCACACTCGATTCCCGTTTCATCAGCCAGCCGGCAAACAGTGCAATCAGCAAACCACCCAGCGGCAACATAATATTGGCCGCCAGGTAGTCCAGCAGATCAAAGAATGTCATACCAAACAGCTTGTACTCATCTCCCGACCAGATATTAAAGGAGAAGATACTGCCAAGCCCCAAAATCCAGGTCGTCATACCGATCACGGCAGAGGCACGTACACGAGTCAGCCCCCGATTCTCCACCAGCCAGGCAACCGCCGGTTCGATCAGGGAAATAGCTGAGGACCATGCGGCAAAGACCAGCAGAACAAAAAATAGGGTGCCAAAGAGCTGTCCGCCGGGCATGGCACCGAATGCAATCGGCAGGGTCTGAAAGATCAGCCCTGGGCCGGAGCCGGGTTCCAGTCCATTGGCGAACACGATGGGGAATATCGCCATGCCAGCAACCAGTGCAACCAGGGTGTCCAGCAGCGCAATCAACACCGCTGAACGGGCGATAGAGGTTCCCTTCGGCATATAGGAGCCGTAAACCATGATCGCCCCCATACCCAGACTCAGGGTAAAGAAAGCATGTCCCATCGCCACCAGAACGGGACCGCCGGACAGCTCGCAACTTTCGCTTCCTGCGACAGTTTCACAGGCGTAGAACAATTTGCCGAAATCGGGTTCAAAGAGAAACCTCAAGCCGTCGATAAAAGCCCCGGTACTCATCGCATAACCCAGCATCACGAACAGCAGCACAAACAGCGCCGGCATCAAGTAGGTCACCGCCTTTTCCAGACCAGCCCGCACCCCGCGCGCCACCACTGCCATGCTCATCAACATGAACAGGGTATGCCAGGCAATCAAGCGTTCCGGATCACCGGTAAGACCGGTGAAAACCGCCTGCACCCCCGCAGCATCGGCACCATTGAAAAGTCCTCCCGCCACCCGAAAGACATAGGCCAAAGCCCAGCCGGCGATCACGCTGTAGTAAGAGAGGATAATAAAACCGGCCAGCACACCACTCCAGCCAACCAGAGACCAGGCAGACGAAGCGCCCTCCTCCTTTGCCAGCGCCGTCATGGTGTTGATCGGACTCTGTCGGCCACGCCGTCCCAGCATCACCTCCGCCATCATGATCGGGATACCCACCACGGCAATACAGAGCAGATAGACCAGGACAAATGCACCCCCGCCATTCTCGCCGGTGATGTAGGGGAATTTCCAAATATTGCCCAGCCCCACCGCTGAGCCCGTGGCAGCCAGGATAAAGACCAGCCTGGATGACCACTGGCCGTGGATGGATGTCCGTTCTGTCATGGCGGAAACTTTTCCCCTGAAGCGCTTGATCGAAAGCGATTTATTCTCCGTGAAATCAGCCCCTTTAACAAGGCAGGGCTGGCCGATAGATGCCCACTCGCATAGAATGCGCCGATGGGAAAAAAATCAAAATCAGCGAAATCCTCCGGCGGCTCGACCATCGCCCTCAACAAGAAGGCGAAGCACGACTTTTTTATCGAAGAGCGCTACGAGGCGGGCATCTCTC
The DNA here is from genome assembly GCA_016756855.1 of gamma proteobacterium endosymbiont of Lamellibrachia anaximandri. GTDB lineage: Bacteria > Pseudomonadota > Gammaproteobacteria > Chromatiales > Chromatiaceae > QGON01. Next base: position 44,628 of record JAESPD010000026.1, read on the forward strand.
TGCAGGGATGGGAGGTCAAGAGCCTGCGCGAGGGACGCGTGCAGATCAAGGAGAGCTACGTCATCATTCAGAACGGCGAGGCCTACCTCTTTGGCGCCCATATTACTCCGCTCAAAACCGCGTCCACTCATGTCACGACCGATCCGACCCGCAGCCGAAAACTGTTGCTGCACCGCCGCGAACTGAGCAAACTCATCGGCTTGGTGGAGCGAAAAGGCTACACCTTGGTTCCCACCGCACTCTACTGGAAAAAAGGCTACGCCAAACTGGAAATCGGTCTGGCAAAAGGTAAAAAACAGCACGATAAACGCAGCAGCGACAAAGACCGTGACTGGAAGCGGGAGAAAGAGCGAATCTTCAAACGCGGCTAATCCAACCTCACTTCGGCATGGCGCGGAACTTCCTGGTAATTTATAATGTCTACTCTTGAGACTTGAGAAAAGTTTCTCCTTGGGGGCGACGTAGGCTTCGACGGGGGTTACAAAACCTTAGGTGCATGTCGAGGGGCAGATTACCTCGTAAAACTAGCTGTAAACTTATAGTTGCCAACGACGACAACTACGCACTCGCCGCTTAATAACCGGTAGAATGCCGTCTGACTGGAGCCGTGCTTATGCGTCCAGGGTCTTCGGACCAATCAGGCGTCATATCTCATAAGATCGCGATGAAGCTTGTTCGGGGCGAATTCGTTAAAACTTTACCGAAATCGCTATCTGCACACCCTGTCCGTCGGGTGGCAGCCAGCTAAAAATAATAGACCGGACTAAACATGTAGAACCTCAGGCAGAGGACTCGCGGACGGCGGTTCGAATCCGCCCGCCTCCACCAACTTATTGATAAATAAGGATTTCTTACTTTTCTGGCCCGTAGTGATCCACTCAAGTGATCCACTCAGGTCAGAAAAGTGAAGACATCCGCCTTCTCTGGAAAAACCGTCACGGCATTTGGTACTTCCGCACCGTGATCCCCGCCCGGTACCGGCACTACTTCCCCCTCAACAGACGGGAGGTACGGCGCTCATTGTCTACTGACAGCAGACAACGTGCGGTCGTGCCGGCTCGCAGGTATCGAGTGACAATTGATGAACTATTTGAACAACCCGAAGAACAAAGCGTGGCAAAAGAGAAAACAATCCAAACCGGACTGGTCAAAGGTCTCGTCTTAACCTCTGGGAATTCAACTCTCAAGGTCGACGAAATCAAACATGACGACCCCGCGCAGGAGCAGGAGACAATCAAAGAGCTGACAAGGATGCTGGAGGCTTGCTCAGGCGTCCCAGAACCCGACAAAGCCCGATAGCCCACCACAGCTGACAAGCTAAGGATGTTTGGGGTAAGAGGATGGCCGTAGCTGGAGGACAACAAATAGCCCCGCACGCACGAGGCGAGGCCTGTCATTACGGCTTTGATTTAGTTCTTATGCTTGTTTCTTTTTGCGGCTGGCAAAGCCAAGTCCAGCTAAGCCTAGGCCCATTAGGGCAAGAGTGGAAGGTTCGGGTACCTGTGCCCAGATTTCAATCTCATTCCAGGCAACCCAGCTAGGGCTACTTGTGGTAGTGATCCTTACTGTTTGCGCGCTGGCCGCAGTGGCATAATTATGGTTCAAGATGTCGCCATCACTAGTAATTCCAATCCAAGAGAAGTCAGATGCACCATCCAAAGTAACATCATGTTGGGTTCCCCCAGCCGGGGTCTGTGCAACCCAGGCTCTAATTTCTACAATCTGGAATACGGAACCAAGATCGATTTCAATCCATTGCGTTGGCCACGAGCCAGCATTCCACAAAGTGGTAGTGTTGCCATCAATTGCGAGATCAGGTGTGCTTGTAAGATATGTCCCGCTCGCCGTTGCTGTTCCCCCCGGTGCTACATTGACGAGTGTCGCGTGTGCATTGCCTACGTTGAGAAGCATGAAAACGGTGACAATGAGAAGTGTTTTTAACTGCGCCATGCTTTTACCCTTATATTTTGTTGTCCGTAAAGCCCGTACAATCTGTTTTTTTTGAACCCGTTTACGTCTTGCGAAACCCAGACCAGCAAAGCCAACTAATAGCAAGGCGAGAGATGAGGGTTCTGGGACGTTGGCCTGACGATACATGAAAGCCCCGATATCGGGATCGTCGATCTGCCCGGGCATTATGCGGTCCGTGTATACGAAATCGTCGCGCGGTGTCACATAATCCCATACTTCCCCTTTCAGGTAACCACCAGCAGCTGCCGAGTAGTCCCGCGATACACCGATTGATGCTGTGACAGTGCCTGTTGTGAGCGTGACGCCTAAGGCCGCGACGGCTGATGGAGCCCACGCCGAGTCCGGCTCAGCGTAGGAAGGGTTGGAAACCGAGACGTCGAGGCCGGTGAGCTCGCTTAATAAAGAACGCACTTCGATGATAGACGCCCAAATCCAACCGTCAACCGAAACGGAGAGGACGTCCCCGCTACAAACGAACGTTGTATCATCACACGCACTATCCAAAGAATTGGGTATGATTTCTGCAGTGTCAGTGAGGTCACGCCACTCAAGGCCATTAGAGTCTATATAACTAGCATGAGCAGATGTGGCTGCAAGGAAGGCCAAACCATAGCCGACTGTAAGAGCTGACTTTAAGAATCGGTTCATTTCCTAATTCCTCCTGAGAATCATTTACAATTACCTACTGACATTGACTACTTGAGCATGATTGACAGCAACCCCGCAAAATAACACGCAACAACTATGCCTGCAAAAAAACCACACTGAATACAATGATATAAGGGATTCCAGCAGACAAATTTTCCGAACATGTAAAGTAATCCGACAATAAACAGGATTTTACTTCTTTTCGTGAGACTATTGGTGAGGAGAAATCGATAGCTTAAAGGATATATTTAGATTAATTTCAATTAGTTAGTGGGCCGGAAAGGTAAATTCAATTAATTTCCAAGGTGTAAATAATTCCGACAAATTAACTTCCACCCAAAGCCTCTGTCTAATTGGCATAGGTATTGGACGCTTCTCTACCCATTCGCAACCCCCCTTGATCTTGCGTATCCAGTTAGGTGAGAAATCTACTACTGGACATTATGTCCAGGTATGACCAAGAATCATCTTGATAAGAGGGTCTCGTCCCTCCACCCGGAGATTTTCGAAGTTATGTTTTTTGAAATGCGGTAAAAGTTAAATTTCAACAATGGAGATACGCAAATGCCTCAATACGTTATTGTTTATCTAGGCGGTGATCAACCATCCAGTCCAGAGGAAGGTAAGCAACATTTTTCGAAATATATGGATTGGTTATCTTCATTGGGCGACTCAGCTGTTAGTCCTGCAAATCCGCTTAAAAATACAAGCACAGTAAACTCTGATGGCACTGTTACCATTGGAGGCACAACGACAATGTCTGGTTACACAATAATTGAAGCGGATTCTTTGGAGGCGGCGCTGTCGATTGCAAAGGCTTGCCCTTTTCTTGATATTGGCGGTTCACTTGAGGTGTCAGAGTTAGTAGAGATGCCAAGCAAAATATAAACCCCTTTATCTATTACAGCTAAAGGCATTTTCGAAAAACATCATTAAGCTCTCGTTCAGTATCCCTTGCTTATCGTTACCAGTAGGAGAGGAATTCAATCGCTCTCCTGGAGGTTAAAAATGCGCAACAAGAGCCTGATTACCGCACTCTCGGCATCCACTTTGATTCTGATGTCCCTTTGAGCCCCACTGACCGCGGAAGCAGAACCCAATGATAAAGCAGGTATGATCAAGAGCATCGACTACAGCTATCGTACCGAGCGACCACGCAAGCATGAACGCTTGCGTCATAGGGAGCACCGTCATTCCCAGCATCACCGGCATTGGAAAGGCAATCGTCACCATTGGGGATATCCGGCATACCGTTATCCAAGGCACCACTACTATTACGACGATGCGCTTGGAGCATTCGTCCTGGGAGGTATCCTAGGGTACTACCTGAGTGAGTGATGTGAATGTGAGCGTAATCACGATAATCAATGTGGTCATGTTCACGCTATTTGATGGTGTTTCCGGTGACGCTCAGCGGGAGTGTAGTGACCGAGCTCTCTGCCGATCGTGGTGTTGATGAAGTTCTGAGATTAGAAGGTTGGCAACTCGTCGTTGAAGTCCTCGAACAGATCCTGCTGAGATCGATCACCTTCCTGGTAGTAACGTCGTAGTTGAGCGGCGTAATGGTTTTCGAACGCGGTGGTAAGTTCGTACAGGAAGTCGAGCATTTCACTGGCAGTTTTGTCCGATAGTTCGGGCGGGTCAACGAACAGGAGTGACTGGAGATTCATGGGTGTGTCCTCGGTTGCTCAAGCGGTTTTACGGGGTTTGGA
>JAESPD010000027.1 GCA_016756855.1 gamma proteobacterium endosymbiont of Lamellibrachia anaximandri
CGTCATGCTTCTTGCGCGAGAAACGCTCTTCCTGGGCGGCTGCTGTGACCTTTCCGTCTTGGACCAGGGCCGCCGCGCTATCGTGATAAAACGCTGAAATTCCTAAAATGTTCATTCCCGAACTCTAAGATATTAAAATTATAATGATCAGAAGGCTTGCTGAGTGGTGATCGAGGCAGCTATGGCTTCCGTTGACGGATCGGCGGGCAAAGGCGGAAATTTTCCAAACCTGTAGGCGCTCACTTCTTAATTTCGTAATCCCAAATAGATTCCTCGCCCGATACCCTGGATAACAAGCCCGCGCAGTTTAGCATCTTTCTACTGCATGACAACACTCTGCGAACGGGATCCTGGCCTGGTCAATCTGTGTTTACATGAGTTTGCTAAGTTAGGTAAAAGGCCACCTTCTATCAACTTGATAAATAGTGTAGGTGCCGAGGAATAAAAATCCTATTTCGATCATTCGATTCCCCTGAAATCCTAAAACACAAACTTTTTGAATACTGTGGACAGGCTCACATCGGGGACTTTAGAATGGATATTAATATAAGGGGGATCGGCTACGCAGCCATGGGCAATACGCAAAAAATTGAGGGTATGACTCCCCAATGATTCAGGTGGATCTGTTCTATTGAAATTCTCCGTTAATCATTCCAACTAATGAAAAATGGCAAACAGACATACAGACGGCTGTTCTATATATACTTGTTGCTGCTTCATATCATCCTGGTTCTGCTCTTTCTCAAGTCGGATTTTATGGAGTCGTATGTAGGGAAACGCTTTAAGCAGGAATTGACGCCGTATTATCATGCCTTAGTTGCCTTTCAATCCCGTGTCGATGCGAGTCTGAATGCTGGATATACCCTTTTTATCGGGGATAGCCAGATACAGGGATTGTGCGTGACTTGTGTTGAAGACAAATCGGTAAACTATGGGATCGCTTCAGATACCACCGTAGGTGTTCTAAGTCGGTTGCCGGAATATAAATCTCTTGATAAAGCGCGTGCTGTGGTTCTTCAGGTGGGTGTCAATGATCTGCCCAGGCGGGCTGACAATGATGTCGTTTCCAATTACCAAGCTATCCTGAATAGGCTGCCCGATGATTTGATTATTGTATTGGCGGCAATTTTTCCCATCGACAGCGCCTTGGCAGAAAACTCGTCTCGGAGTAACCGGCGCATAAAATCCCTGAATATGAAGTTGAAAAAACTCTGTGGCAGTGATCCGCGCTGTCGTTACATTGATAGTGGTGGCAGGTTACAGGATAATAGCGGGAATTTAAGAACCGATTATCATTTGGGGGATGGTGTTCATTTGAACCCAGCCGGATATCGTGTCTGGATCAATGAGCTGAAGCCGCAGCTGGACTAGCTGGTGGATTCGTCACTCCAAATTTTAGGATTGAAATATGCAAATCAAGGATAAGCAGCGCTACTATGAAATTGATTTGCTGCGTTTTCTTGCAGCCGTGGCCGTGGTGTTTTTTCACTATACGTTTCGGGGGTTCGCAGCCAATGATATGAGCATCTTATCGTTCCCTGTATTAGCGGAAGTCTTCAAATATGGAGCTTTAGGTGTAGACCTGTTCTTTATTATCAGTGGCTTTGTGATCCTGATGACTGCAGTCAACAAGGATTACACCGCATTTGTAATTTCCCGAATTACTCGAATCTATCCCGCGTTTTGGGCAAGTGTTACCCTGACGGCTTTAGTAATCGTATTTATCGGTGGTGATAGATACCAGGTTACTTTGTCACAGTATATCTACAATCTTCCAATGGTCAGTGGCTTCCTCGATATTAAATTTGTCGATGGTGTGTATTGGAGTCTGTTGGTAGAAATTAAATTCTATTTTTTGATTTTCCTGCTGGTCCTGACCAATAAGCTTAAGTGGATCAAGTATTTTCTTGGTTTGTGGCTTGTTTTGACATTGGTGAATGTTTTTCATGAAATGGGTGGGGCACTTGGTTTTTTCTTTTTTCCCAAGTGGTCGGCTTACTTTATTGCAGGAGCGATGTACTTCATAATCCGGCAGGAGGGGCCAAGTATCTACAAAGTGGCCGTGATCGTCTTGTGTCTCTACATATCGCTTTTTCAAGCTTTTGAGAGAGCCGATGTAGCGAGCGTGCAATTTAATACTCACTTTTCGAGGGTTACGACAGGTATTGTGATCAGCGGATTTTATGTGCTGTTTGGTTTTATCGCTATGGGTAAGACCAGATTGATAAACAAGAAAGTCTTTATCTTTTATGGCGCCTTGACCTATCCACTTTATCTCATCCACCAAAATATCGGTTTTATGATTTTTAATTCGCTTGGGGAGATTGTGAATAAATATGTTCTTCTTGTGGGTGTGATTGCTTTGTCGCTCTACCTCGCTTTTTTGATTAACAAGCATGTAGAACGGCGCTTTGGCAGGCCGTTTAAAAATCTGCTGACTGTTGGTGTTGAAAGGTTGACTCCAGCGACGGAGAAAGCGAGGTAGGGTAGCGGTGCTACATGTTGCCGCACAAAAATAAGGGGGGCGGATGAGTATCATCCGCCCCCTTATTTTATTGAGTATGGTGGGTCGTGCAGGGATCGAACCTGCGACCACCTGATTAAAAGTCAGATGCTCTACCAACTGAGCTAACGACCCGCAATTTGGGAGGGGGAATGTTACCCTAACTTGCTATTGGAGTGAAGAGCCAATAGCCTATTTTTTTGGCGAAACTTTTTCGGGTGATTCTGCAGGGAGAATCAGGCATTTGGCGTTGCCGGTGGTGTCGGGGACGTTGGAATCAGCGCCACTTCATCACCATCTTCCAACAGGGTAAATGACTCGGAAAACTGTTTGTTGACAGTGGTTCGGATCAGTTTATCCTCGAACATGGCGGCATAATCAGATTTACGCACGCGCAGTAGTTTGAGAAGCGACTCTATATTGGTGACTGAGGGAGGGAGAATCATCTCTTCAGTCTGTTTGCCCAATTTGTTGACCAGCCAAGAGAAGTAGAAGATTTTGATGCGGCGCTCGGTAGATGGATCGGTATTCCGCTCATAACCAACCGCTTCCAGACGAGCAAGGTAGTCTTGCCAATTCTGCAGGTGATTCTTTCCCAGGTCGTAGAGAGTCTCCCATGAGAAAATGCCCGTGTCGTGCCCATCGTCAAAGATCGGGCGAATGGCGTACTGACCCTGGGGTTCAATCTTATCGATATTCACATTTTCCTTTCCAGTGACTGGCGCCGGATCAGCTTTTACCTCGGCCGCAGTGGAAAAAACCCGCAAATATTCACAGGGCAGTTCAAAGCTTGCTCCGTCGGAAAAGCGTAATGCCAGCAGGCGTGATTTTTTGTGGAGACTGATTTCAACGGGGTAGGGGGATTCTGTACTCATGATTCTGCCCGGTACGGGATATATGTTGCAGGGGGGCGGATGTTGGCACAGATTGGTCGTTCTCTTCAACCTGCCTCTGTTCAGGTTTCCTTGATTCGGTCAAAATACCTGGCGCGGTAGAGTAGGCGCTGCTGTCCGTGATCTTCGAATCCGCTCCGGGTGTGCAGGACGTTATTGCTGACAAGTCCCTGACCTGCCTGAAGTTTTCCCCGGTAGTGCCAAGCTGTGCTGGTTTTAAGGGTCTGTTTGAGAAAATCCACGGCTTCATCCAGCAAGGGAATCTCTCCCCATTCGATACTGCGGGTACGGTCTGTGTAGCGCATGTGCAGGTGGCCATTCGGGTAGACTGCGAAAACCGGGCCGCTGCGGGCTGGGCGCAACTCTTTCCCTTCTACAATATTGGCTGGAATCGTCATTGCCCTGGGATGCATGAGGGCGCGAATGAAGTCGGGATTCTTATCGCGGACCAACAGATAGACGATTTCGTGATCCAGCAGATCATTTTCACCACCTTCCGCTGCAGGATTGACACAGTGCAGCAGCAGACCGTGGATCTGATGATCCAGTGGATTGTAGTATCCGTCAGTATGCCAGGCGATCGGGCGGGTAGTGTAGGGGATATATCCCTGATGCAGTGCATCCGACTGGACGGTAAGCGAGGTGATTGCGTCTTCATCCGCGCACATATTGTGGTCCAGGTGTTCCAATCCGAAACGGCGGCCCAAATCGCGAATTATATTCTTGTCAGAGTCGTGCCCGGAGAGGCCGGCCCAGATGGCCATATTAGCCTTGCGGCAGAGACGGTGGATCTCCTGATATTCAGATTCGCTCAGGTTTCGTGGATCCTTTATCTCCACTACCAGATCCCCAAGGGACTCAGGATAGTCCTTGAGTTTTGCCTCCCGCCAGGCCGTGTAAGCGCTCTTCTGATCCAGATCGAATGGATTTTCCGCTGCTATGTTCATAAAAAGCGATTCTCGCAGATTGCACTGACTATTGGTATGATCTGAATGATTGACATCTCCATACCTTCAGTTTGTAGGGAAGCGTAATTATCACATTGAATGAGCACTACTCATGATGCAAGCCATAGCAAAACGCCCGCGTCTGCCAAGACCTCTCTCCCTGCCGCTTCGTCTGGTACCTGAGCGAGCGCACAGCCTGGTTTTGGGCAAGATGCTGAATTATCTTTTTGCCACTGAACGTGCAGAGGGTGAATTGGACTTCCTGGAAGACCGGATTGTACGCATCCAGGTGACCGATGCGAGCTTGAGTTATGCCCTCTCTCTGCGAGACGGTCTCATCGCTGGTGTGAATGGAGGTGAGCCTGCGAATCTCACAATCAGTGGGACTGTTTACGACTATATGCTGCTGATTACCGGTCGAGAAGATCCAGACACGCTCTTTTTTCAGCGGCATCTGCTGATGGAAGGGGATACCGACCTCGGGGTGCATCTGAAAAATATGCTGGCGGCCGTGGATCTGGATGCGCTTCCTGTTCCACAGGCATTTCGGCCGATGATGGATCAATGTCTCTCTTTCTATGAAAGATTGGCCTGACGATCTTTCCGTCTTGCTGGCTGCCTAAGCTTAATGGTGCGCATGGCGCCGCCGACCGTAGAATCAAACGGGTAGTGGATTGACCTGGTTGGGGTCTCCCCAGAGTCGGGAGATCAATCTTGCGGTTCGCTCCGGTGAGCCGCTGCTCCAGAATTGTGTGTTGCCGCCGGTTTTCGCCATTCCAAGCAGGTTGTTTGATCGGAGACGTCGCCTGAGTTCCTGGGCAACGGCAAGTCCCGTATCGATGACCTGGATCCCCTCGCCGGCATAAATTCCGATAGCCTCTTTGAGAAAGGGGAAATGGGTGCAGCCCAGAACCAGGGTGTCGGCTCCCCGCTTGAGCAGCGGTTTGACCTGGTCTGCCACGATCTGCCGGGTTTCTGGGCTATCGTGTTCCGCGTGTTCGACCTGTTCCACCCAGCCGTTGCAGGGCTGGACGATGACTTCTGCGCCGTTTCCGTATTGATCCAGCAGTGCCTGAAATTTTTCGCTGCCGAGGGTGCCCTCTGTCGCGAGAATTGCCACCACACCGCTACGGCTCTCTTTGATGCCTGGTTTTACCCCCGGTTCCATGCCGATGATAGGGACGGGGAATTCGCTCCTCAGGAGAGAAACTGCGGCAGCGGTTGCTGTGTTGCAGGCGACGACGACTGCCTTTGCTCCCTGCTGCTCAACCAGAAAACGGGTGATGGCAATTGCCCGTTGCACTACGTATCCGCTGGTTTTTGAACCGTATGGGAGATGCCCGCTGTCTGCGACATAGAGCAGATCTTCCGTCGGCATCAGTTCGTGGATATGGCTGAGCACAGAGAGGCCGCCAATGCCTGAGTCGAAGATACCGATGGGGGGCATGAGGCTAAAAAGGTTAAAGGTTAAAGGTTAAAGGCAAAAGGAGGCCGTGCCACCGGATAAGCCAAACGTTGTCGTTATTAAAATTCATAAAATACTTGCACATAACAAACACCGACACATATTCTGAATACCTTTAACCTTTAACCTTTAACCTTTCAATCTTTCCATCCCCGCGCCTCCATGCCAGTAACCATCGCAGGTTCCCAGGGGAACATAACGGTCGAGCGGGGGAGGGGGTTCGTCCTGTAATGCCTGGTGGAATGCCTCGACGATGCATCCGGTATGTTGAGATTGCGGGCTGATGCGCAGGACGTCCACGTCAAGCCGTTTTATCTCCGCAGTTTCCGGTAACAGGTTGCAGGTGAGGGAGGAGACTGTCTGGATGCCGTTCAGGGCGAGGAACGGCTTTTTCTCCTGGGTGGAGAGGAGACGGCCGTCGGGGTAATCCAGGCATTTGTACTGGCAGTCATCCTTCGGGAGATTATGTGAACGGGCGGTAAAACAGCGGGCTGAAAGCGTCAGCGGCATCCGTCCAAAGGCAAAGATTTCAGTTTCCACCCCTTCGGGTCGTTCGGCCTGCATCTCCGCGAGCGTCTCCTTGGAGAGCTCAATCGGCATTACCCATCGCTTCAGGCCTTTGTTTGCCAATACCTGCAGGGTCGCTGGATTGTAGATATTGACTGTCGGACCGGTGACAAAGGGGACGCCCTGTTTGATGAGCAGTTGTACCGCCCCCATATCGTTGGCCTCGACCATAAACCGGCTATTTTCACAGAGACGGCGCAGGGTCAGCATCTCAGACTCCGCCTCCAGCAGCGACAGGGTGGAAAGCACCACCTCTTTTCCTGCGCTGCTCAGCCGGTCGGCCAGATCAAACCAGTCTTCGGTACGCAGGCTGCGGCGTTTTGAGCAGACCGTTTCACCGAGATAGACGATGTCTACCGGCATCTCCGCCACTTCTGCATAGAAGTCGAAGATATCGTCACGCGACCAGTAAAAGAGATTGGGACCAAGAGAGAGTCGTGGGTTGCTGCTCATAGTGATTACTGCCAGGGACGATAGTAGGGGCCGAGAGTGGTGGTGGCGCCTTCCGACACCTTGCCCAATTCACGATTCCATTCGGCCCGGGCGGAGAATCTGTCAGGATTCTGCTTACAGGCATCGATTGCCTGGCGCCAGACTCGCGTGACCTGCGCCACATAGGCAGGACTGCGTTGCCGTCCCTCGATCTTGATTGCCTCGATGCCGGCTGTTTGCAGTTCAGGTAGCAGCTCCAGCGTATTGAGAGAGGTGGGTTCCTCGATAGCGTAGAAGGTATTCTCGCCAACCTCAAAACGCCCCTTGCATATGGTTGGATAGCCTGCCTGCTCTTTTTTTCCATAACGATCAGTCAGGACATCGCCCAGGCGGGACTCCATGCCCTGAGGGGTCTCTTTGTAGGTGACGAATTTGGCTGGAGAGCAGGCCCCGCAGGTGTTGGGGGATTCTCCGGTGACATAGGATGAGAGGATGCAGCGACCCTCCACCATCACGCAGAGGCTGCCAAAACCAAAAATCTCGATGCCGACAGGGCTGTTCTCCACCACGTTTTTCACCTGGCTGAGGGAGAGTACCCGGGGCAGCACAGCACGTTTGATGCCGAAGTTTTCCTGATAGAAACGCAGTGCCTCATAATTTGTACTTGAGGCCTGTACCGATAGGTGCAGGTTGAGATCCGGCCAGCGGTTACTGGCGTAGTCGAGTACACCGATATCCGCGCAGATCAGCGCATCCACGCCGAGACGGGCGGCAGTGTCCACAGCAGCCTGCCAGCGTTCCCAGCCATCCGGGCGTGGATAGGTGTTGATTGCCAAAAAGACCCGAACGCCTTTGCGACGCGCATAGACGATGCCGTCGGTAGCCCGCTTCTCGTTGAAATTCAGGCCCGGGAAATGGCGGGCATTGGTATCGTCCCGCAGGCCGATATAGACCGCATCAGCGCCGTTGTCCACGGCAGCTTTGAGTGAAGGCAGGTTGCCGGCAGGGCAGACCAGTTCCATATTCGATTCCTCAGAGTGAAATATTTGCTATGCGACTTGTCGGCCGCTGGTACGGCGCTGACGCAATTCCTGTTCGATTGCGTTCAATACGCGCCATTTTTCCGCGCACCATGCGGGAGCCAGCAGGATATCTCTGGTGGCTGTGCCGGTGAGGCGGTGCCAGACAACGTCAGGGGGTGTCATCTCCACTAGATCTGCAGCAATAGACACATACTCATCCATAGCCATCGGCTGATAGCCACCCGCTCTCCAGGTGTTGGCCAATTGAGTACCTTTTACCACATGCAGAGGATGTAGCTTGAGTCCATCGGTGCCCAATTCGAGCACCCGGTGTAGCGACTCATGGCAGTGGTGCGCCGACTCTTCGGGAAGCCCGGCAATCAGGTGGGTGCAGACCTTGATGCCGAGCTGTCGGGCGGCGAGAAGGGTTTTCCTGTACTCCGCAAAACCATGCCCCCTGTTGACCCGCTGTAGGGTATCGTCAAAAGCGGATTGCAGACCCAATTCCAGCCAGATCTCGGCGCCTTCATCCTGGTATCCTGCAAGCAGCTCAAGCACGGCTGTCGGCACACAGTCAGGACGGGTGCCGATGGAGAGTCCGACTACATCCGTCTCTGCCAGCGCATCATCATAGAGCCGTTTGAGCCGACCGATTTCGTCATAGGTGTTGGTGTACGCTTGGAAATAGGCGATGTATTTCCGTGCACCGGTGCGCTTTCGGATAACCCTGCGACCGGCTTCTATCTGTGTGGCGATAGGCTTGGCTTGGCGGCCATTAGGGCTGAAGGAGACGTTATTACAAAAGGTACAGCCGCCGATGCCCTTGGTACCGTCGCGGTTGGGGCAGGTGAAGGCGGCATCGATGGCGATCTTGTGCACTCGTTCACCGTAGCGGTGCAGCAGATACTGACCGAAGGTGTTGACTTGATCCGCTAACGTCATCGCCTCAGCCGACCCGGTCCAGAACGCGCCGGCGGAAGTTGACGCCAAGTTCCTGGGCAAGGGTTTCACAGGCCTGTATATCCACACCCTCCAGTCCGTCGATGGCAGTGGCGGTAACCTCGGAGATGAAGCGCGGGGCGGCTTTCAGAAACTCCAACATCGCCTCATAAGAACCCGGCAGATTGGGGCAGCAGTGTAAATCATAGACTGCTTTATTCTGTGCGTTCATCGAGACAGAGAGGGCATCGACGCACTCACCCAGAGCCGGCAGGGTGTCTTTTTTATGTACAAGGTTGGATAGTCCGTCGGTATTGACCCGCACACGTGTGCCCCGGGCCTTGACTGCACGAGCCACGTCCAGCAACACATTCAGCCGCAGGGTGGGCTCGCCGAAACCGCAGAAGACAACCTCGTCGTACTGTTCCGGAGCGCCGATGGCGTCGATTACCTCCTCTGCGCCAGGACGGTGGTTCATGGTGAGATCGAACTCATGCACCTGCATGCTGCCCTGAGTTTTAGGGCAGAAGGCGCACTCCAGGGTGCAACGGTCAGTGATGCTGACGTAACGGCTGTTGCCGATTGTATAGGCGATCTGTTGAGTCACAAGTGGATAAGTTGTCTATGCTAAACCGACGTATCCTATCGGCTCGTCCGGGCTGAACAATGATCTGAATCAAGCATTTAGCGGGTCAGTTCCTGCATGGCACGACGGCATCTGGCTTTGAAATTATTGAACTGATCCGTATTCAGGCTCCCGCCAGCGCAGCCCGCGTCAGCATAGAATACACCAATTGGCTTGTCTTTGATGAAGATGGATATGATGAAAAAGCCACTGCTGCAGACGACTCGAACGACCGATTCCGGGATCGAAGGCAGGTATTTTACCAGGTTGTCCGGGTTCAGCCACAAGGCTTGGGGTTTCTTTATCAATATTGAAAAGAGATTGGGGGAGTGCAGGTCGACCTCGAAGGGTTTTAATGAAGCGCCGTAGCTATTGTCCACGACAAATCGTGCCTTCAGTGTTTTTCGGTCTGGGGAGAGCATGGCGAACATAGCCCTCTCCAGACCGTGCTCATCACACAGGGCATGGAGGGTGCGGGTCAGAAGCGCCTGTAAGGGATTGGTTTTTGGTTTTGCCTGTGGTGATTTGCCGTCAGTGGGAGGAGGTTTCACTGCCGGACGATTTCCCTGGGGTTGCTCGATCTTTGTCACTGGCAGCTGGGGTTTTACCTTCCTCGTTACGCCGGTCTGGAGCAACCTGAATGCAGGTAGCGGCAGGGGAAGTGACTGCAACTGGTTGGCTGCAGTTACAGCCAGTTGATGCAGGTAGGTGGATGCTTGTGCTTCACTGATGCCGATGAATTCAGCCAGCAGCTCCAGTTTGTCACTGGCATCATGGCTGTTCCAGTCCGAGGCCGTGGCTCTGGCAACAGCAGCAGCCATCATCACTGTCAGAGGGCGTGGCTGATAGCTGCTGAAGAGGCCTTGGGACTCTTGTACCAGCTCTGGAAGTTCCCAACGGTTGCCCAGTCCCAAGTTCAACTCTTCCAAGGTGAATCCCAGTACTTCCAGCGCGGCATCCTCGTGCCCGTCACCCTGTCTGATGCGCGCCTGCATATTTTTCATGGTGTCGGGCTCTGCGACCCAGAGCGCCATTTCGCCAATATCGTGCAGCAGCGCGGCATTGGCAAATGCTTCCGGATGGCGATGTCCCAAACGTTCTGCGAGATTTGCAGCATAGATGGCGGCATGTGCGGCTCTGCTGTAGCAATCGAGGAGTCCGTGTCTCGGTGGAGCCTTGAGCAGATCTTCAAGAACCGGCAACTCACGAGTCGTGCGTTCGATGGCTTCCATACCGAGCAAGGGGATGGCATTGGCGATTTTTGTAACGGGCTCTCGCGATTTGTTCGGTAAGCCATTGAGTTGTCGGAAGATGGCCAGACTGAATCCAGGGTCGCGTTCTATCAGTTTACTGATGGCGGCGTGACTGCCTGAAACGCTGTTCAGTACCTCTCTAACCTGTTTTAGAGTGTGCCTCAGTGCCGGTAGTGGGTCAGTATGGAGACGGCGTACCCAGTCATTGACGGAATCGGACATCGCGCTTGAGGTTCCTGCGGTTGGAATTGTCTGTATTCTAGCGGTTGGAGTTGTTTGCATACTAATGGAGCGGCGGAGGAGAGGGAATCTTTATGCTTTATTCTCCTGCTCCCTAACCTGCAGAAATTGCGCTGGTTGCGGAGAATCCCCCCTCTATGTAAAATGCGCGGTTTTCCCGGTGCCCGATATCCGGGTGCCACTCCTTGCTTCACCGCAAATGCGGGAGGCTGCCTATGACCGAAAGGAGAAACAATGAGGCACTATGAAGTTGTGTTTCTGGTCCATCCGGACCAGAGCGAGCAGGTCCCTGCCATGATCGAGCGTTATCGCGCTGGTATCGAAGCCACAGAGGGTGTGATACACCGTTTGGAGGACTGGGGGCGTCGTCAGATGGCCTATCCCATCAACAAAATCCACAAAGCGCACTATGTAATGATGAACATAGAGTGCGGCAGAGAAGCACTGAATGAGCTTGAGAGCGCATTTCGCTTCAATGATGCGGTATTGCGCAACATGATTATCTGTCGCGATGAAGCCGTCACTGAGCCCTCGCACCTGGCCAAGTCCCAGGATGAAGGCGAAGAGTCTTCCGGTGATAAGCGCAGAGAGTCTGCCGGTGATAAGCCTAGAGAGTCTGCCGGTGATAAGCCTAGAGAGTCTGCGGGTGATAAACCCAGCGAGTCTACGGGCGAGAAGCCCGAAGAAGCTTCTGCGGACGCAAAATAACTCACAGGATTATCAAGAGGATATAGACTATGGCGCGTTATTTTCGTCGTAAAAAGTACTGCCGTTTTACTGCTGAAGGCATCACAGAGATCGATTACAAGGATCTCAATCTGCTGAAAGCCTACGTTAGCGAGAGCGGCAAGATTGTGCCGAGCCGGATTACCGGTACCAAGGCTAAGTATCAACGTCAGCTGGCTACTGCCATCAAGCGGGCTCGCTTCCTGGCGTTGCTGCCATACACTGACGCGCACTGAGGTATCTGACTAACCAGCAGGAGAAGTCTGAATGAAGGGGTTGGCATCCTTTGTGATGCGGGGGCCTTCCCAGGCGGTGATGGTAACCACCGTGCTGGCGATGCTCTCTTTGATACTGCCCCTGCTTGGGATTTTGAGTGCGGCGGCCGTGGGTCTCGTGACTCTGCGTCAAGGGGCGAGTGCAGGACTGAAGATCAGTCTGTTTGCGACCATCGCTTGCGGAGCCATGATGTGGGTTGCATTTGGTAATCCTCTGCCGTCATTGGGTTTTCTGTTACTCCAGTGGTTACCGCTTTGTCTGCTGGGGGTGATGCTGAGACGCAATCGCTCTTTAAGCCTGACGATTCAGACGGCACTGGCTTTCGGAGTGCTGGCCATTGTGGCGCAGTACCTGATGTTCGGCGACCCGGTGGCTCAGTGGAAAGAGCAGCTTCAGCCGCTGGCTGAGCAGTTTGAGCAAGCCGGTCTGTTCGACTCGACCCAGAGTGGGGAAGTGGTCGAACGCATGGCGGGATGGATGGCCGGAGTGATTGCGGCCGGCATCTTCCTGCAACTGGCGTTCAGTCTCTTTCTGGCGCGATGGTGGCAGGCCCTGCTGTTCAACCCGGGAGGGTTCCAGGAGGAGTTTCACCGCTTCCGGCTGCAGAAAGCTTTCGCGGTGCTCGGTATCCCCGTATTGGTGGTGCTGCTGGTGCCTGCGGAACAGACGCCTGAGCTGGCACGCTACCTGGGGTTGCTGTTGATGGCAATTCTGTTTCTGCAGGGGCTGGCGGTGGCGCATGGCAGCCTGGCTGGGCGATCTTCGGGGCGGCTCTGGCTGGTTGGTTTGTACTTTTTGTTGATTGTTTTGATGCCACAGTTCGTGATGGTTTTGACGACCATTGGATTGATGGACATCTGGGTAGATTTTCGTGTTCGGTTTGCAAAGAAATGAAAACCGGCTGAGAAAGACATTTGACCTTATTTAAGGGTGAGAACAATGGAAATTATTCTGTTGCAGAAAGTTGATAACCTGGGAAACCTGGGTGACAAAGTAAACGTGAAGTCAGGCTTTGGTCGGAACTTCCTTATTCCTTCCGGCCGTGCCGTACCGGCTACTGTTGATAATCTGGCGGCTTTTGAGGCGCGTCGTGCTGAGCTGGAAAAGGATGCTGCCGAAAAGCTGGCTTCAGCCGAATCCCGCAAAGAGAAGCTGGAGACGCTCTCCATCAGCATCAGCCAAAAGGCGGGTGATGAGGGCAAGCTCTTTGGTTCCGTCGGTACTGCCGATATTACAGCCGCTGTCGAGGCTGCAGGTGGCGAGATTTCGAAGCAGGAAGTTCGTCTGCCGAACGGCCCCTATCGTGTTGCTGGCGAATATGAGGTGGACATCCATCTGCATACCGACGTCAACGCGGTTATCAAGCTGACGATCGTTCCCGAAGAGTAAGCTCTCTCGGCGTTTTAGCACTGCCCCGGCCGGTCACGCACTCGCCGGGGCATTCGTGTTTGTGGCGTACTGAAAATCGCTCGCCTTGGATGGTAAGATGTCAGCCCGATTACAGCCTGCGTGAGACAAATGTCTGAACCCGACTATCCACAAGAGATTGCCGATTATCCGGATCATGCCGCTGAAGCCCTGAAGGTACCGCCACATTCGATTCAGGGTGAACAGTCGGTATTGGGGGCGCTGATGCTCGATAATGCTACCTGGGATCAGGTAGCAGACCTGGTGGTGCAGGATGATTATTATCGCAAGGAGCATCGACTGATCTTCGGGGCTATTGCCTCGCTTGCAGAGAATAGCCAGCCTTTTGACGTAGTTACCCTGGCCGAGACCCTGGAGCAACAAGGGGTCTTGGAGGATGCGGGCGGTCTGCCCTACCTGGTTCGTCTGGTTGAAGAGACTCCCAGCGCGGCTAATATCAAGTCCTACGCCCGTATCGTGCGTGAATACTCTGTGATGCGGCACTTGATCTCCGTCGGTACGGAGATTTCAGATAGCGCCTTTCATCCACAGGGCCGGGACTCGGCAGAGTTGCTGGATAATGCCGAGCGCAAGGTTTTCGAGATTGCGGAACAGCGCTCCAAAGGCGGCGGGGGGTTCAGTCCGATCAAGTCACTGCTGACCAAGGCAGTAGATCGGATCGAGGCGCTGTTCCAGCAGGACGAACCGATCACCGGTGAAAGCACGGGTTTCACCGATTTTGACGCAATGACCTCAGGGCTGCAGCCCGCAGACCTGATTATCGTCGCCGGCCGGCCCTCCATGGGCAAGACCACTTTTGCCATGAATGTTGCAGAGAATGTGGCGATCAAGGGAAAAAAAGCGGTCGCCGTCTTCAGCATGGAGATGCCGGGGGATTCGCTGGCGATGCGCATGATGTCCTCCCTGGGACACATCGATCAGCTGCGGGTTCGTACCGGCAAGCTGGAGGATGACGAGTGGCCTCGCCTGACTTCCGCGGTCAGTATGTTGGCGGAGACCAAGCTGTTTATCGATGATACCCCTGCCATGTCGCCAACCGAGGTGCGAGCCCGCGCCAGGCGCCTCAAGCGGGAAAATCCCGATCTGGGGTTGATCGTGCTCGACTATCTGCAGCTGATGCAGGCACCGGGTGAGGGGGATAACCGCACCAATGAGATATCTGCGATCTCCCGCTCTCTCAAGGCATTGGCCAAAGAGTTGTCGGTGCCTGTCATGGCGCTGTCACAGCTCAATCGAAGCCTGGAGTCTCGCACCAATAAACGTCCCATCATGTCAGACCTGCGTGAATCTGGGGCCATCGAGCAGGATGCGGATTTGATCGTCTTCATCTATAGGGATGAGGTCTACAATGAAGACAGTCCGGACAAGGGTTTGGCGGAGATCATTATCGGCAAACAGCGTAATGGCCCCATCGGTACCACGCGTCTCACTTTTCTCGGAAAATATACGAAGTTCGAAAACTACATCGATGATGGCTATGGCGACGAGGGTTATTGATGGCCTTTGTTCCGCAGGCAACGATTGACCATCGGGCACTGCGACATAATCTGCAAAGGGTTCGTGAGACTGCACCAGAGAGCCGGGTCTGGGCGGTGATCAAAGCCAATGCCTATGGTCATGGCATGGAGCGAGTCGCTGCAACGCTGCAGGCAGCGGATGGTTTTGCCGTGGCCCGCATCGAAGAGGCGCAGCGGCTGAGACAGGCTGGTGTAAAAAAGCCGATCCTGATCCTGGAAGGTGTCTTTTCAGCGGAGGATGTCCAGTCTGCATCCGTGAACGGTTTCCAACTGACTGTCCATCACTTACAACAGGTTGAGTTGCTTGAAACGACGCAACTCAACTTCCCTGTTGAATGTTGGCTAAAAGTGGATACCGGCATGCACCGCCTCGGATTTTCGCCGAGTCAGCTTAGTGAAGCTGCAACGCGGCTGCAGAAGGTTAATGGGGTGGGTGATCTGCATCTCATGACCCACCTGGCGAACGCGGATGACCGGAATGATCCGGCCAGTCTGAAACAGTGCGAACGCTTCGACAGGCTTACACTCTCTTCCTACACTGATCTTTCGATCGCCAATTCAGCGGGTCTGCTGGCCTTTGAAGAGACCCATCGTGACTGGGTCCGGCCTGGCATCATGCTCTATGGTGTCTCTCCCTTTCAGCGCTCCATCGGAACGGATGAGGGGCTGCAACCTGTGATGACCTTCAGTAGCCGGGTATTGACGCTGAACCACTGCAACGCCGGTGACCGTGTCGGCTATGGCGGTACCTTTGAGTGCCCTGAGTCGATGCCGGTTGCGGTGATTGGTGTGGGTTATGGTGATGGCTATCCCCGCCATGCAAAGCCCGGTTCGCCGGTCTTGATCCGCAACCAACGGCTGCCCCTGATCGGTCGGGTTTCAATGGATATGATCTGCGTCGATGCCAGGGCCTTGCCGGACCTGCAGATTGGAGAGGAAGTTGTGCTTTGGGGCGCAGGTTTGCCGGTGGAGTTGATTGCGCAATCGTCCGACACCATTGCCTATGAGTTGCTGTGTGGTATTACCGGTCGTGTTGATTTCATCGATGTGGAAAAGGATTAGTTGTGGCACAGGGAATAAAGAAGAACAGTAAATCGGTCTATGTTTGCAGCGCTTGTGGAGGCTCCTTTCCCAAATGGGCGGGGCAGTGTCCCGACTGCAAGGCATGGAATGTTCTGGAAGAGATGGCAGTAGCGCAAAAAGGGCCGGGCAGTGGCCGTTTTGCAGGTTATTCCGGCGCAGTGAGTCCTGAGATATATTCCCTTGCCGCAGTGCAGGCGAACCAGGAGATCCGTGTCCCCTCAGGCAGCAAAGAGTTGGATCGGGTGCTTGGCGGAGGATTGGTCTACGGCTCGGTGATACTGCTGGGGGGAGACCCGGGTATCGGTAAATCCACGCTCCTGATCCAGACGCTGGCACAGCTCTCGGTCTCCATGCAGACGCTCTACGTTTCCGGGGAGGAGTCGCCTCGCCAGATCGCCCTGCGGGCGCAGCGTCTTGGACTGCCGGTGGATGAGCTTCGCCTGCTGCCTGAGACCTGCGTGGAGCGGATTATCGCCTCTGCGGAAAAAGAGAAACCGGCAGTCATGGTGGTCGACTCGATTCAGACCATGTTTACTGAACAGTTGCAGTCCGCTCCGGGTTCGGTCTCCCAGGTCAGAGAGGCTACCGCGCAGCTGGTTCATTTCGCCAAGCGAAGCGGCACTGCGGTTTTTCTGGTCGGACATGTCACCAAGGAAGGCAATCTGGCAGGTCCCAGGGTACTGGAGCACATGGTGGATACCGTGCTCTATTTCGAGGGTGAGGCGGGCAGTCAGTTCCGCCTCATCCGTACTATCAAAAACCGTTTCGGCGCGGTCAACGAGCTGGGTGTGTTTGCCATGACCGAGCGGGGGCTGAAAGAGGTGAGCAACCCCTCGGCGATCTTCCTCTCCCGACATACAGAAGCGGTGCCCGGCAGTGTGATTCTGGTGACTCGGGAGGGCACCCGGCCGCTGCTGGTGGAGGCGCAGGCACTGGTGGATGAGAGTCCGCTGGCCAATCCTCGGCGCGTTACCCTGGGCCTGGAACAGAACCGTCTCTCCATGTTGCTCGCGGTGCTGCATCGGCATTGTGGCATCAGCATGTTCGACCAGGATGTCTATGTGAACGTGGTCGGCGGGGTGCGCATCACCGAGACCGCGGCGGATCTGGCAGTATTGCTGGCGGTGCTTTCCAGTTTTCGCGGCAATTCATTGGAGACAGGCTTGGTGACCTTTGGCGAGGTGGGTCTGACCGGCGAGATCCGGCCGGTGCCAAATGGTCAGGAACGCCTGCGGGAAGCGGCCAAGCACGGCTTCAAAAGAGCAATCGTACCCAAAGCCAACGTGCCGAAACAGTTGGTCAAGGGGATTGAGGTCGTGCCGGTGGAACGCCTCTCTGAAGTGCTCGATGCAATCTAAATCTCTTTTAACTCAAGTTTCGGAGTTAGTGCTGATGGTTGGCATGGGGTGTGGTTTAAATAACCACTTGCTTGCAGCCGGATAGTTTATTACGGATAATTTCCGGGTTTCTTTGGCCGTAGATGTGTCAACAAAGAGGTTTTCGATGCGAAGTTTTTTCAAGAATGTGCTTGCAATGGCGATTGGGCTTGGGATTACCCTTCTTGTGCTTGAAGTAGTCCTGCGAACTACTCACCTGTTGGATGCACATACCGGCTATTCTGAACCGCATCCCCTCTATGGCTGGAAACTTGCGGCTGGCCGTGACTACTGGGCCGAACTGGAGGGTGGCCATGCCGAAGGTGTAATCAACAGCTATGGCTGGCGTGACAGGGAGTGGCAGAAAGAGAAAGACGAAGGCGTCTATCGTGTTGCCATAGTGGGGGACAGTTTTGTGGAAGCGCTGCAGGTGGAGGAAGAGGTAACTTTCACCAGGGAGGCGGAGCAACTGCTGAATGATGAAGGCCAAAAAGTCGAGCTGATGAACTTCGGTCGTTCCGGCGCCACCACGACAGAGGAATTTCTTTTTATTCGCGAAGAGGTCATGGATTTTAAACCCGACCTGGTTGTCGTCGTGTTTTTTCCCTATAACGATATCCGGGATATGGACCCTGATCTGACCCATGACACTATACGGCCATTTGCCACCTTTGATGCAGATGGCAATCTGACAATAGATACTTCTTTTACAGAGACCAGAAGTTACGCTTTGAAATCGGCAATTAACCCGATGAAGCAATCATCGGCACTGGTTAGCTTGATGGCTACACAGTACAACCAGTTGAGAGGTGCATTTTCCAAGAAGGCCAAGAGTGGCGATGTTAGCAGCCAGGAAGAGTTGTTGATAAAGAAAGGTTTTCTGAGCCTTGCCACGGATTCCCCAGTTCCTGATTTCGAAAGGGCTTACGCTCTCAATAAACGCATGCTGCACGAGATCAAGGTGCTTGTCGAAAAGGGTGGTGCGAAGTTTCTGTTGATGAACCTTCCCTTTGCAACCCTGAAGCCGGAGATCGAAGCAGATTATAAGCGGGTGGACGATACATTCGACCACACCTATTTCGATAAGGATCTTGCAAAGTTTGCTCAGGATGAGGGGATCGATTTTCTCCCGTTGGAAGATTCATTCCGAGTTTTTTGGCAAGCCAATGATCTGGATATACTACCTGGTCATTTCAATGACGTTGGTCATCAATTAGCCGGGAAATTGCTTGCAGAAGCAATAAAATCCGTGAAAGTTCGCTCAATGGTAGAAGACCGCTAATCCCCGCCCAGTCTTTCGTTTCGTTCTCTGATTCCAACGAACACTTCAGTTAAATCACCCCCCCAGCCATGCTGGAGGTGATTTAACTGTTGATCATGCACAGAGCGGGGATCTCCCCCCCCGGACTCCATGCAGCATCAGCGGTTTAAAACAGAGTATAGATAAAAGGCGCGACGGCAGATCCCTGAGACAGCACCACCAGAACGCCGAGCAGGAGCATGATGATGATGATGGGCGCAAGCCAGAACTTCTTGCGCTCTTTCATAAAACCGAAAAGGTCTTTGATTAGGTCGATCATTAGTAGGGGTTCTCCAAGCTCTTTTTGTCGGGCGTGTGGCTGTCGATGCGGTAGGATTTGGCATCCGCATCATACTTGCGCCGCATGGGGTCATTGAACAGCCGCATGATCAGACCTGCCGGGAAGAACACCAGGAAAAAAATGATGCCGAGGATCAGCGGAGTGGTGATCTTGCTCATCATCAGGCCGAACTTCATCCACACCTTGTAGACGGGGCCTAACGAGTTGGGAGCCAGCAGTGCCCAGACGGCCAATATCCCAGCCAGAACCCAGGGCCAAAGCGGGATACTGATATCCAGCAGCCAGGGGAAGAAGAGACCGAAGATGACTGCGATGATGCCGCCCGTTACCAGGCCGAATTCCCGCAGTCCTTTTTTGTCGAGTTCAGGTATTGTGTGTTCCATTGTTACAGATCAATCCAGTTCGAATTCGTCTTTCCAGGAGTCGTCTTTTTCCCACTTGGGCTGTTCCGACTTGGACATCAAGTGGTTTTCAATCACCAGATAGTCCATTTCAGTGCGCATAAAACAGCGGTAGGCATCCTCCGGCGTACAGACGATGGGTTCGCCACGGACGTTGAACGACGTGTTGATGACTATCGGGCAATCCGTCTTCGACTCGAAGCTCTTGATCAGATCGTAATAACGCGGGTTGGTCTCCGGATGTACGGTCTGCAGACGAGCGGAATAATCCACGTGGGTGATGGAGGGGATCTCAGAGCGCGGCACGTTGAGTTTTTCGATGCCGAACAGTTGCTGCTGCTGCTCGCTCATCGGGATGCGCTTATCCTCGTGCACCGGCGCCACGATCAGCATATAGGGACTGACGTGTTTGTCGCTGTCGAACTCAAAGAACTCCGAGACGCGGTCGTGGGCCACAGAGGGGGCAAAAGGGCGGAACGACTCGCGATACTTGATCTTGAGATTCATCACCGACTGCATCTTCTTGCTGCGGGGGTCGCCGATGATAGAGCGTCCGCCGAGGGCGCGGGGTCCGAACTCCATGCGCCCCTGCATCCAGCCGACCACATTTTCGCTGTCCAGTATCCCGGCCAGTTTGGGCATCAGCTCACTGTCATCCAGACGTTCATACTTGGCGCCCACTGAATCCAGATAGGCGGTAATCTCATCGTCGGCGTAACGGGGACCCAGATAGGAGCCCTGCATGCTGTCGTGCTTATCGACCGTGCGCTCGTTGTCCAGATACTCGTGCCAGACAGACATGGCCGCACCCAGGGCGCCGCCGGCGTCGCCGGCTGCGGGCTGGATCCAGATATCCTTGAACGGGCCTTCCCGCAACAGACGGCCATTGGAGACGCAGTTGAGGGCCACGCCGCCTGCCAGACAGAGGTAATCGGTCTGCAGCTCTTTGTGCGCTGTGTTGGCGAGTTTGAGCACGATCTCCTCGGTGACCGCCTGGATGGAGCGGGCGATATCCATCTCGCGCTGTGTCACCGGAGTCTCCGGAGTACGGGGCGATCCGCCGAACAGCTTGTCCATGTTCTCGTTGGTCATGGTCAGGCCGTTGGCATAGTTGAAATACTTCATGTCCATGCGGAAGGTGCCGTCTTCCTTCACATCGAGCAGGTTGTCGAGGATCAGGTCGACATAGACGGGCTCCCCGTAGGGCGCCAGCCCCATCAGCTTATACTCGCCGGAGTTGACCCTGAAGCCGGTAAAATAGGTGAAGGCGGAGTAGAGCAGGCCGAGAGAGTGGGGGAAGTCGATCTCCCACTGAGGCGTGAGCTTCTTGCCGTCGCCGAGCCAGACCGTGGAAGTGGCCCATTCACCGACGCCATCCAGGCACATGACAGCGGCCTTTTCGAAGGGGCTGGGATAGAAAGCGGAAGCGGCGTGAGACTGGTGGTGCTGAGTAAACAGCAGACTGGGTATCTCAGTGGGCTTGCACTCCCCGATCTTCGCCAGTTCCTTCTTGAGAAGATCCTTGAGGAAGAGTTTTTCCCGCAGCCAGACGGGCATAGCCGCAGCGAAAGAGCGAAAGCCGCTGGGCGCGTAAGCGAGATAGGTCTCAAGCAGACGCTCGAACTTGATCAGGGGTTTGTCGTAGAAAACCACATGATCGACATCGTCGAGGGAGAGGTCCGCATGGTCGAGGCAGAAGCGAACCGCGTGCTGCGGGAAACGCTCGTCATGCTTCTTGCGCGAGAAACGCTCTTCCTGGGCGGCTGCTGTGACCTTTCCGTCTTGGACCAGGGCCGCCGCGCTATCGTGATAAAACGCTGAAATTCCTAAAATGTTCATTCCCGAACTCTAGTGTTTGGTCAGTAAGACCCAGTGAAATGGATGGGCTTGGTTGCGTGCTCCATGTTACACCAACGAAGCCGTTACCATGATAGCGTGCAATCTATGTATTACTTTAAGTTCGGGCAACTACATAACTAAGCCAGCGCCTCCAGTTCCCTTTCGAGCAGCTCTGCATCGCCGGTGTTGAGTTCGACCAGGCGTCGAAGATGGGTGATGCTCTCCATATCGATGGTGTTGCAAAGAAAACCGATCGTACCGTCCCCAATGTGTGCTTGACTGGCCTGCATCCTGATTCGTGTCTCCGTATCACCAAGTTTGATATCCAACTCAACGGACTGATCCGGTTGGCCGCTCCAGTCAGCTGGGCAGACCGCCAGCGCCCCTTTTAACGATAGGTCGACCAATGTTGTTTCATATGATTTATCGCCCACCGATATGCGCATTGGCGCATCAAAAAGGACACGCCTGAAGCGGCGGCGCTCTTCCGATTTTCCTGAAGTGGTCATTGTGTCTGGCTCCCTATTTGATGAAATTGCATTTCGGTCCCGCCGACATGGATGAGGTCGCCATCCTGTAGCAAACGTGATTCTTCTCCAATTTTTTCGTCATTAATGCTGGGTGATACGGGGCCTTCAAGATGGGACAGGAAATAGCCGTCGTTGCGCAGAGCAATAATGGCGCAGTCGCTACCGGCATGCCCGATACGGGTGAGATTATGATTCAATGGGATGACCCTGCCAATATGGTCGCCGCTCATGATCTGTAACATGCCTTCATGCGGTAATGAGGAATCAGTAGCGGTAGCCGGGTCGATATTTGGAAAGATGTTCCAGATTTCATCCTCGT
Source organism: gamma proteobacterium endosymbiont of Lamellibrachia anaximandri (assembly GCA_016756855.1). Classification (GTDB taxonomy): domain Bacteria; phylum Pseudomonadota; class Gammaproteobacteria; order Chromatiales; family Chromatiaceae; genus QGON01. Next base: position 21,983 of record JAESPD010000027.1, read on the forward strand.
CCCCTGTCTTTTTCTCTTCCTCAGTGATATCGGCTGCTTCGGTACGCAGGTTCCCTCCCGGTTCGAGAGTGTCTTCGGCGTAGGAGAGGGTATGTTTGCCGATCTGAATGACATCCCCATGCACAAGATCGGTTGTTTCAACGACCCTGTGATTGATGAGAACCGGATGGTTTTTATCTTGCGCTATGAGATGCGAGCCTGTTTCATCCAAATGGATGAGTATTTGTTTTGGTGCCAGTGCCAGGCTGTCGATGAAAAACGTGCAGTTGCTATCCCTGCCGATAAGGGTGTCGCCTTGGGCAAGATGGTGGACATCGATGATACGGCCTTTGAAAGAGAGGGTTAGCTTGGGCATGGAATAACTCACTGCAATATACTGCGCTGGGGGATAGTAAAGAGTATTTTTCGGACGGTATCAACTACCTGAACTACTGTGAATCAACGTCTCTGGCTTTTGATCTGCCCAGTTTGCCTATAGCAGGGGCCACAGGCGGACCTGATCTCGCGAACCAGAGTTTCGGGATTCGCGGTAATAGTTGGCATGGGGTGTGGCTTTTCTGAATGTGACAAACATAGGGCGCAACCTGCGCACCACGATTACTCACACTGCGCCAACATTTGGATGATGCTGTTTGTTGGCGAATTGCACTTTAAAATTAACGAGATAACTCTTTATCCTAGTGGCGTTTCTTAGTGTGACATATTTTTGACATTCTACTGATTTACTGCTTAACTCTGCGTCAAAGGTTGGCATCAAATTAAATTTGTGTCCGAATAATCAATAATCTGAATATAGTTATATCTGGTGACCAGTGATTTTCTGGCGGCAACTCAATAATTCATCAATTCATCTTAATGGAGTCGGAGTGCAATGGGTGAAGCGGCGGAAAAACTAACTCCTGCGTTTCCTCGACTCTGTGTCTATCTTGTTGATGAGGATCCCGAGAGGCGTAAATATCTGGAGCATATTCTCAGTTTTCTGGACGGGAATGTTCTGTTCGCCAATAACCCGGAGGATATCCATCAACATATCAAATCGGCAACCGAGGCATGCTCTGCTGTTTTGGTCGGCCCGGATCTGGATCGGGATACCCTCAGTAATTTTGCGAACAAGCTGAACGAATTGCACCCCGAGATTCCTCTCTTTCAGACTATTTTGGATGGGAGTGAGTTGTGGCGAGGATTCGAGGGTTGTGGAAACGTAATTGGCTCGCTGAGTCTCCCCACGCAATATGACAGCCTGATGGGGTTGATCCACAAGGCCCAGGTCTATCAGGAAGCTCACAAAAAGGGCGAAGTCGTTGCGCGGCCGGTCGAACTGTTTCGAAGTCTATCCGGCAGTAGTCGGGCGACACGGCAGGTCAATCGCATGATCGAGCAGGTGGCCGATTCTGATGCGACTGTCTTGATATTGGGTGAGTCGGGGACAGGTAAAGAGGTGGTGGCGCGAAAGCTTCATTTTCACTCCCATCGCCGTGGCAAGGCCTTTGTGCCGGTGAATTGCGGCGCGATCCCTGCCGATCTGCTGGAGAGCGAACTTTTCGGCCATGAAAAAGGAGCCTTTACCGGGGCAATCAGTGCCCGCAAGGGACGCTTCGAGATGGCCGAAAGCGGTACCCTGTTTCTTGATGAGATCGGTGACATGAGTATGCCGATGCAGGTCAAGCTGTTGCGTGTTTTGCAGGAGCGTACTTTCGAGCGTGTCGGCAGCAATAAGACACTGCACGCGAATGTCCGCATCATTGCGGCGACTCATCGCAATCTTGAGGAAGCGATTGAAGAGGGCAGATTTCGTGAAGATCTATTCTATCGTCTGAATGTGTTTCCCATAGAAATGCCACCACTGCGGGATCGGGTGGAGGATATTCCGGTACTGGTCAACGATCTGATTCATCGCATAGAGAATGAGAAGCGAGGGTCGGTACGTTTGACTCCCGCAGCTGTTGCGGCCCTGAGTCACTATCGATGGCCTGGTAATGTCAGGGAATTGGCGAATCTGATAGAACGGTTGGCAATTCTCTATCCCTATGGGGTGGTCGACGTGGGCGACCTGCCGGACAAATTCCGGCCTGCGGGTGGAGTGCTCGATACGGTGCAACTGCCCGAAGTGACAATCCCTGGAGATGAGCCGGACACCACGTTGCACGCACCACGACTGCCTAATGACGGCATCGATCTCAAGGCCCATCTTGGCAACCTGGAGCAGAGTCTGATCCAGCAAGCCCTCGAAGAGTCGGGCGGTGTCGTCGCGCATGCCGCCAAGCGACTCCACATGCGGCGCACGACATTGGTGGAAAAACTGCGTAAATATGGCCTTCAACGCCAGCATGAGTCGACGGGAATTTGACGTTCCTTGATGATGGAATCTACAACCCATTGAAATATAACAAATAATAAAATAGGCACGGTTGTTGCTCTGTATCTGGGTGTCAAGATGACATTCAACTGCAGAGACATAAAACGTGCCAATAAGCCCCTCAACGCCTGAACGTCAACAATCTCTCGAAGCGGCGTTCAATCTGTTCAATCAACTATCTGAAGAGCTGACCGGTTCATACCAGCAGTTGCAGCATCAGGTATTACAGTTGAGCAGCGAACTGGCCGCTGCGCGTAGTGAACGCACCCTTCAATTGGCGGATAAAGAACGTATTGCCGACCGGTTGGAACGTCTGCTCGAAACGCTTCCAGCGGCTGTGGTCGTGCTTGATGGCGATGAGTGTGTGCAGGAGTTCAACCCGGCGGCACGGCGTCTGCTGGGTTCCATCAACGAAGGGGATGACTGGCGTGAGTTGCGCCGGCGGTTGTTTCAGATCCCGCAACATTCAGGGGATGACCTGCGTCTCTGCAATGGTCGCATTCTCAGCATCTCATCCTGTGACCTTGAGCAAGCGCCTGGGCGTATCCTGGTCATGCTCGACGTCACCGAAACCCGCAAGCTGCAGGAGCGCCTGAACCGCCAGGAGAGACTGGGGGCGATGGGAGAGATGTCCGCACAGCTTGCTCATCAGATGCGTACACCCCTCAGTTCCGCCTTGCTCTACACCTCCCACCTCTCACGCGACGATCTGACATCCGGTCAACGTCAACGATTTACCGGCAAACTGCGCTCCCGGTTGCAGCATATGGAACGCCAAATTCGCGACATTTTGATGTTTGCCCGAGGCTCATCGGAAGGCGAAGAGCTCATCTCCCTGTCAGAGCTGCTGGGTGAATTTGCAGAGGGTATCAGGCCGGAACTGAACGATGTGGCGGTGACACTCAAGATAGAGGATCTCAGTGCTGGGGCAGCCGTGATAAAAGGCCGCCGCGATGCACTGCTCGGCGTATTGAGCAATTTGACGGACAACGCATTACAACAAGGCGCAAGGCGCATCACGCTGCTGCTGAGGGTTACAGATGATGTGGAATTGCTCTTCAGTGACAACGGTCCCGGTGTCCCGGCCGAAATCCGAGAACAGATTTTTGACCCTTTCTTTACCAATCGGGCAGGGGGAACCGGTCTGGGTCTGGCTGTGGTGCAGAACCTGATGCTGAGTCATCATGGCGAGATCTGTCTGACCGACAGCCTGAATGGAGGTGCTTGCTTCCAATTGGCATTTCCTCTGGTTTCTCTCCAACAAACAGAACAACAGATAGCCGTTGAATTACCGGTGTTAGGTGCCGGAAGTCCTCTCATTGAGGCGAGGAGATTGTCATGAGTCAGGCAACTGTTCTCATCGTAGAAGATGATCCTGCTCTGCGTGAAGCACTGATTGATACCCTCGAACTTGCCGGCTATCCGGTAAGGGCGACGGAAGGGGGCAGCGCGGCGTTGGAGATATTACGTCAGGAGCCTGTAGGCATAGTGGTGAGCGATGTGCAGATGCGCCCGATGGACGGGCATCGCCTGTTACGCCGGATCAAGGCGGGATATCCCAATCTGCCTGTATTGCTGATGACCGCTTTCGGAACGATCGAAAAGGCGGTAGATGCGATGCGTGATGGTGCGGTGGATTATCTGATCAAGCCCTTCGAGGCGGAGGTGCTGGTGAGTAAAGTCGCGGGGCATATCCTGACTGCCGTGGACAAATTACAGCGTGGTCCAATTGTCGAGGACTTGCGCAGCCGTGAGGTGCTGGAGCTTGCTCGTCGTGTCTCTCACAGTGAAGCGACGGTGTTGATCAACGGGGAGAGCGGCACAGGTAAAGAGGTGTTTGCCCGTTATATCCACCAGACTTCAGAACGGCGCGATGGCCCATTCATTGCCATCAACTGTGCGGCTATCCCGGAGAATATGCTGGAAGCCGTCCTGTTTGGCTACGAAAAGGGTGCCTTTACCGGTGCTTATCAGTCCGCTGCCGGTAAATTCGAGCAGGCTCAGGGTGGTACTCTGCTGCTTGATGAGATCTCTGAGATGAGCATGGCGCTACAGGCAAAACTGCTGCGCGTATTGCAGGAACGGGAAGTTGAACGCCTTGGCGGGCGCAAGATGATCGAACTCGATGTGCGGGTTCTGGCCACCACCAATCGCAAACTGCGTGAGGAGGTTTCCGCCGGTCGTTTTCGCGAGGATCTCTTCTATCGGCTCAATGTTTTTCCTCTGACCCTGCCGCCGTTGCGGGAGCGCAAACGGGACATTATTCCCCTGGCCAGACATCTTTTATCCCAGCACCTGCTGCCGGGACAGTCAGTGCCGCCGTTCAGTGAAGCGGCTCAGGTTCAGCTCTTATCCCACGCTTGGGCCGGGAATGTGCGTGAACTGGAGAATCTGATACAGCGTGCCCTGATCCTCTACAACGGCGAACAGATAGAGGCTGAAGACCTTGCGTTTGAGAGTGCAGATGACGCTGAAGCACCCAGTGTATCCCCAGCAGCCGAAGCTTCAGCAGGGAGACTGCCGGAGGACCTGCGTTCAGTTGAGGAGCAGATGATCATGGATGCCCTCCATGAAGGCGCTGGAAGCCGCAAGCAGGCGGCGGAGCGTTTGGGTATCAGTCAGCGCACGTTGCGTTACAAGATAGCCCGCATGCGCAATGCTGGCATGGCGATTCCCGGCCGGGCAGGTTGATTGGTGCGGAATCTGCATAGAACAGATATATAGATCGATTTGAGTGGGGAGTGAACGATGAGCAACATGGATATCAACCAGGTTTTGGCGCAGATGCGGGTGATGGCCGCCCAAGCAGAAAATGCCCCAAAGCCGGTTGAAGAGGCAGGGCAGAGCAACTTTGGCGACCTGCTGAAAAATTCCATTGATCAGGTCAATGAGACCCAGCATGAGGCGAAGGCGCTTACCACTGCGTTTGAAACCGGTGAAGGGGATGTGGATCTTGCTCAGGTGATGATCGCAGTGCAGAAGTCGAGCCTATCCTTCGATGCGATGGTACAGGTTAGAAACAAGCTGGTCGAAGCCTATAAAGACGTAATGAATATGCCTATCTAGCTGTTACAGCACAAAAAAATACGCAACTGAAAGAAAAGTCAGATTAATCAAGCCGGAATCGTAATCATGGCACTTGCAACAACTGATGAGTCGGGTAAGGCACTGGAAGTCAACCAGCGTCTTCAGGACAACCCCATCTTCCGCCAAATCGCAGTTATGGTCGGCATTGCCGCCAGCGTAGCGTTGGGTGTGGCAGTGGTGCTCTGGTCGCAGGCGCCGAACTACAGTCTGCTCTACGGCAATCTGGCGCAGAAAGATGCGATGGAGATCGTTCAGGCACTGCAACAGATAGGCATCGAGTATCAGGTGGATCAATCCTCAGGTGCAGTGATGGTGCCATCCGCAGATCTGCAGGAGGCGCGGATGAAACTTGCCGGACAGGGTTTGCCGCATAGTGACTCTCTCGGTTTTGAACTATTGCAGCAGGATGCCGGTTTCAACACCAGCCGGATGGTCGAGGCAGCTCGTTATCAGCGTGCGATGGAAGGGGAACTGGCCCGCTCCATTGCCACACTGGCAAATATCGAGACGGCCCGCGTCCATCTGGCAACACCCAAACAGTCGGTGTTTGTGCGGCAGCGCAAAGTGCCCAGCGCCTCGGTGGTAATCAAACTCTATTCGGGACGGACGCTGGAAAAAGGTCAGGTGGAAGCGATCTCTCATCTGGTGGCGTCCAGCGTACCCGAACTGGATGTAGCCCAAGTCACTGTAGTGGATCACAAAGGAAAACTACTCAGTGGTGCGGGCAAATCCGCGCAGATGACCATGTCCACCAGCCAGTTTGAATATACCCGCGAGTTGGAAGCGCATTACAAACAGCGTATCGAAGATATTTTGTCGCCCCTGTTGGGACAGGATAATCTGCGGGCTGAGGTCGCGGCCGAAGTCGATTTTACGGTGATTGAACAGACCCAGGAGAGTTACGATCCGGATATGAGTGCGCTGCGTTCCGAGCAGATCAATGAACAGCAGAGTCGATTGAGCGAGATACAGGGAGTTCCCGGCGCACTGACGAATCAGCCGCCCGCTGCAGGAAATGCGCCAGAGCAGGCAGGTGGAGAAGGGGGTGAAGGAGAGGCTGCGAGCCCGATTAATACCAGCAAGCGCGCCACCCGTAACTTTGAGTTGGACAAAACCATCAGTCATACGCGGTTGCCCAGTAATAGCCTGCGTAGGCTTTCGGTGGCAGTGGTGGTCAACGACAGGGTCGCGCTGGGTGAGGACGGGGTGCCGCAACGGATTCAGCGGACACCGGAAGAGATCACCCGCATCACCAATCTGGTAAAGGAGACAGTTGGTTTCAAAATTCAGCGTGGCGACAGCGTACAAGTGCTCAATGAGTCTTTCTTTATCCCCGCCCCCCCTGAACCACTGCCTGAACTGGCGATTTGGGAAGAGGCCTGGTTCTGGGATGCGGTGCGGCAGGCGGGTGGTGTGTTGCTCGTGCTGCTGTTGATCTTCGGTGTACTGAAGCCCACGATGAATCGTCTCACCGCACAGGTTGTGACGACTGGGGTGGAAGGTGAAGGTGTTGCCGGTGGTGGCGTGGCAGGTGAAGGGGGGCTCGAAGGCACCCTGGAGGGCGCCGGGGGTGAAGGCCTCGCCCTGGAGGGGGATGAAACAGTAAAGCTGCCAGGCCCTGGCAGCTATGAAAAAACTATCGATGCCGCGCGCGGTATGATCGAAAATGATCCCAAGCGTGTGGCGCAGGTCGTGAAGAAGTGGATTGCAGAAGATGCCGGATAAAAAGATAAAGCCAGCTGCAGCCCCTGTGGAAGAGCCGGAAGCGATTGCCAAGATAGGCGGCGTACAGCGCTCCGCTATTTTGTTGTTGGCTCTGGGCGAAAAGGATGCCGCCGAACTGCTCAAACATATGGGGCCGAAAGAGGTGCAGGATGTTGGTATGGCGATGGCGAGTCTGACGAACGTCACCACCGACCAGATGGAAGCGGTGATGCGCCATTTTGTCTCCACCCTCGAGACACAGACCGCCCTTGGACTGGGTTCCGACGAATATATCCGCAACATGCTTACCAATGCCCTCGGTGAAGATAAAGCGGGTGGCGTGATCGACCGGATTTTGCTGGGCCGAAACAGCAAGGGCCTGGAACAGCTGAAATGGATGGACCCCCGTTCCATTGCTGAATTGATTCGGCTGGAGCACCCGCAGATTATCGCCATCGTGCTCTCATTTTTAGATGCCGATCAGGCGGCACAGGTACTGAGCCAATTTCAGGAGAAGGTCAGAACTGATGTCATTATGCGCATTGCGTCCCTGGATGGCATCCAGCCTGCGGCACTACAGGAGTTGGACGAGATACTGGAGAAGCAGTTTTCAGGCGCCTCCAATGTCAAAACATCCAACCTTGGCGGTGTCAAAACCGCTGCAGAGATTCTGAATCTGCTGGATGGCGCGGTGGAGAGCAAGGTCATGGAGCAGATCATGGATACTGATACCGATCTGGGTCAGGAGCTTCAGGACAACATGTTTGTGTTTGATAATTTGATCGATGTCGACGACAGGGGTATTCAGACCCTGCTGCGCGAAGTGGCTTCTGAACAATTGCTGCTCGCGCTGCGTGGTGCGGAAGAGGGACTCAAAGACAAGATCTTCAAGAATATGTCCAAGCGGGCGGCTGAAATGCTCAAGGATGATCTGGAAGCAGCAGCACCCGCTAAACTCAGTGATGTGGAAGGATCGCAGAAAGAGATTTTGCAGGTAGCGCGTCGCCTGGCCGATGCCGGTGAGATTATGCTTGGAGGTGGTGGTGAAGAGTTCCTCTAAGATTCTGTCCGACAAAGAGACGGATACGGTTCGCCAATGGTTACCACCCGACGTGGGGGGAGGTGGAAGCTCGCAGACGTTTCAGAAATCGATTCAGCCACCGGATGCGCCGCCCACAGCGGCTGAACTGGAGGCAGTTCAACAGCAAGCTTACGAAGAGGGTTTTGAAAAGGGCAAGGAAGAGGGCTTTGAATTCGGTCACAGGGAGGGACTGGAGCAGGGGCGGGATCAACTGCGGGAATATGCCATGCAGATGGATCGGCTGCTCTCCACTTTAGATCAGCCGCTACGGAACCTGGACAACAAGGTCGAAGATGAGCTGGTGACTCTGGTGATCTCAATGGTCAGGCAGTTGGTGCGCCGTGAGGTGAACAGCGATCCCGGCCAGATAGTGGGCGTGGTGCGAGAAGCCCTTGCCCTGTTGCCGGTCTCTTCACGCAATGTACGTCTTCAGCTCCACCCGGAAGATGCCGAGTTGGTTCGGGATATCTATTCGCTGGGCGAGAACGATCTTGGCTGGAAAATCATTGAAGATCCGGTGATCAACCGCGGCGGCTGCAAAGTGGTGACCGAGACGTCCCAGATCGATGCAACCCTGGAGTCGCGACTTGCCAACCTGATTGCCCCGCTGCTGGCGGGTACGCGCACCATCGATGAAGAGGAGGTGGAGTAGATGCCTTCTCATCCACCCAAAGCTGACCGGAGTGATATCTGGGTCAGCAGACTTCGTGACCATGCCAAACGGATGGGGGAAGGACGCGGCCTGGTGGTCGAAGGCCGTCTGACACGCATGGTGGGACTGACCCTTGAATCCGTTGGTTGCCGGGCGGCAATCGGTGGACAGTGTGATGTGGTTAGCTCCAACGGCACACATATTGAGGCCGAGGTGGTGGGATTTGGCGAAGAGAGCCTCTATCTAATGCCGACTGGCGATATTCGGGGACTTGAGCAGGGCGCGAGAGTTATTCCAACGGGAAGCGTATGTGAGGCGGTAGTGGGTGACCATCTACTAGGCCGGGTCATTGATGGTGCAGGACGTCCGTTGGATGGAAAAGGGGGGCTGCATGCCGATGAGCGCCGTCCCCTCACCGGACAGACCTTCAATCCTCTGGCGCGAACGCCCATTCGTGAACCTCTAGATGTTGGCGTACGGGCAATCAATGCGTTACTGAGTGTGGGGCGGGGTCAACGGCTCGGTCTCTTCGCAGGATCAGGTGTTGGCAAGAGTGTGCTGCTCGGCATGATGACCCGCTATACCAACGCAGATGTGACCGTCGTGGGTCTGATCGGAGAGCGAGGCCGCGAGGTAAAAGAGTTCGTTGAAAACAGTTTGGGTGAAGAGGGGTTGAAACGGGCGGTTGTGGTGGCTGTACCGGCGGACAATCCACCACTGCGCCGCATGCATGGTGCCATGCTGGCCACCAGCATCGCCGAATACTTCCGGGAGCAGGGCAAGCATGTCCTGTTGCTGATGGACTCTCTCACCCGTTTTGCCCAGGCACAGAGGGAGATTGCCCTGGCGATCCATGAGCCACCCGCCACCAAAGGTTATCCCCCTTCGGTATTTGCCAAGCTGCCGCAACTGGTGGAGCGTGCAGGTAACGGTGATAAAGGGGGCGGTTCAATCACTGCATTCTATACCGTGCTGGCGGAGGGTGACGATCAGAACGACCCTATTGCTGATGCGGCACGGGCGATACTGGATGGGCATATCGTGCTCTCCAGACGATTGGCGGAAGCGGGGCACTACCCTGCCATTGACATTGAGGCATCCATCAGCCGGGCGATGAATGAGATCACCACCTATGGTCATCAGGATGCGGCTCGCTCATTCAAACATCTCTACTCGCTCTATCAGCAGAATCGCGATCTCATCAGTGTTGGGGCTTATGAACAGGGCAGTGACGAACAGATCGATATCGCCATTGCAGCAATGCCGGCCCTGACCGAGTTTCTGCGTCAGGATATGCGTACCCCCGTTAACCTGCGTGAGAGTCTCGATACGCTGGAGGCACTTTTTCCTTCTGAAGCGGAAGTGGAAATGCCGGGAGATCTGCCCCTGCAACCGGCAGGTCGTGTTTAGAGAAAAGGACTTAAGGAAAAATAACAATGTCACCATCAAAACGTTTGAAGCCTGTTCAAAGAGTCGCCAAGTCGCGGGAGCAGACTGCTGCGCGCCAACTTGGAAGATCGAAAAAGTCACTGCACGAAGAGGAGACAAAGCTGACGCAGTTGAAGCAGTATCACCAGGAGTATCTGACGCGTTTTGAACAGGCGTCCAGTAAGGGCATCTCTGCCGTCCATCTGCAGGAGTACCGTGCCTTTATCGCCAAACTCGATGGGGCGATAAAACAGCAGGAATCGGTCGTGGCTGCCAGCAAGCAGAACCACTCGGTGAAAAAGGATACCTGGCGCAGTAAACATACCCGCACCGAAGCGCTTTCCAAAGTTGTCGATCGCTATGAGCGAGCTGAAAAAAAAGAGGAGGAACGTTCAGAGCAGAAAGAGAGTGATGATCGCAGTCAGAGACGGCCTGATTGATTCGCACCCGGTCTGAAAGTGACTCCCAGGTTGCAAATGATTCTTGTTGTTGAGTCATTGAAAAGGTTTACTCATATCCCGGCGGTCGCTTCCCCGACAGGATATAGGCGAAGGCGATCACCTCTGCAATAGCGCGATATAGGGCCTCAGGAATCTCATCACCCAATGGGACCTGGGACAGCAGGGCGGCCAGTTCTGCATCTTCGTGAAGCGGTACATCGTGTTCCTCCGCCAGTGCCAGAATGCGTTCAGCTAGTTCACCACGTCCCTTGGCAGTAAGTTTTGGGGCGTTCTCCCCGTCGTAATTGAGGGCAATGGCCAGGTCGGGTTTGCTGTTTTTCTCTTCCTTCATGCCTTTTCATCCAGCAGGGAGAGACCGCGCGGCAGTTGCTCATCACTGTCACTTTTGCCTTGATGTGCTTCCAGTTTTGTGACATCCAAACCGGCTTTTTCCAAGGCGGAGCGCAGTTTTTCCAGATTGTTTTGAATCAGTGAAGTTGTTTCCGCCTGCTCTGCCCAGAGTACGCTTGAGATTGCCTCTCCCTGCAGGCGTAGCTGTACACGCATGGGACCCAGTGGTTCCAGATTCATGCGCAGGGTCAGACTCCAAACCGCATCCTCTTTTTCGCCGCTCTTCCCGGGTTCCTTCTGTAACCGAATCCGGAAAACATCCAGTTGTTCGTTATGTCGGATAGGTAGTTCAAACTGCCAGGTCTGTCGTGTCGGGTCCTCTTGCGGTAGAGAGGCGAGTTGATTGGATTGGATACGGGCCAGACCGCTGTCCAGTTGTTTAAGTAGATCCAGTAGAAACCGCAGCGGGGAATCGGCTGGTAATGGAGTGCCGCTACTATCGGAAGCTGTTAGTGCGGTGGCGGATTGCTGAGGATTCAGGCCCTTCCCGGGTAGCGGAGTGTTGATCAGTTCAAATAGTCTGAGCAGGTTGAGTTTGAGGTCGGCGGGGTTGCCGCTGCCCTGCAACAGATGGGCTTCAGTAAAGAGACCGCTGTTTTGCAAAGCTGTCCGCAATTGCTGCTGGAATTGAGGCTGGTCGGTGGAGAGCAGGCGACCGACCAATCCATCGATTGCCTGGCGTACATTTCCTGGCGCCGGGTTGCTGCTGGTATTCGACAGTTGGGTGGCAATTTTGTCAAAGAGTTGGGCCAGTGGCTGCTGGCGGGGGAGAAGCATCTTCAGTGCATTGGCCTGCAGCTGCTCCCGGCTTAGGGTCGTGAGCAGGCGTAACTCTGGAAACTCACCGCCCTTTTCAACGCTCAGTGTAAGTTGTTGACCGCTTTTTATCGCCACCTGGGTTTGGGCGATCAAACGGGTCACACCGATCTGTAGTTTGAGCTGGCTGTTCTGGGTGTCGCTCAGTGCCGTCGCCTGCAGTATCTGTCCCGGTTTGAGGCTCTGTATAGGGTTCTCCCGTGGCAGTACGTTGGGTAGCGGCAGGACAATATTGGAACCGGATATGCGCATTTGTGATTCTGCTGAAATCGTCGTTGGGAAAAGTATATGCCACACGAATGTTTCTGGCAGTGAAAACTATTCAACTCCTCAGGATTGTTGCCGATAATCCTACGGAATACCCGGAAAAAATGGACGATATGACCGATCAGACAGTAGACAAGATCCACCTCTGGTTTCTGCGCAGTGAGGGCATCAAACGAGGTCCCTACCCTAGCGGGCGTATCCGGCGCATGCTGCTTCAGGAAGAGATCGGATTGGATGTGGAGATCAGTGCGGATCGCCGTAACTGGAAACCCATAGGAGAGGTTCCGGAGGTGGTTCCCCTGCAACTGCGGGCAGCAAGCGGTGATGCCTCTGCGCAAAGAACTCTGGAAGTGCGTGATCAAACCGATATTTTATCTGCTGATAGATCAACACGAAAATTTCCCTTACTGGCTATGATTGTCAGTCTGCTGGTCTTGGGAGTCGTAGTCGGCCTGTCAGTCTGGTCCGGGATGCCCAGGGGGATGGATGATCCCCAGTGTGATTTACCCGCTGCACCAGGGGTTAATTGGCGTAGTTGCCTCTTGTTGGCTGTGGATGTGGGATCGGCCAGCCTGAGAGGGGCGACGCTGAACAGTGCGGTGCTGCGAAAGGCCAAACTGACTGCTACGGATCTCCGTGAGGCCGATATGGGTTATGCCGATCTTCGATATGCGGATCTCAGTTATGCGCTGCTGGAGAGAGTCTCTCTGATCGGCGCAAATCTTCAGGGTGCTGATCTGACAGAGGCCGACTTCACCAATGCGGATCTGCGTTTTGCCGACCTGCGTGGTGCCCGAATGCAGGGCGCGGCACTGGAAGGTGCCAGGCTTGATGAAACGATTTGGGTCGATGGAGTGGCCTGTCGCACCGGTTCTGTCGGCAAGTGTCTACGCAAGGGGGCTGGGCCGTAGGCCCGATCAAGCTTGCGGATCGGGCAATCCGGGATTGCAACGAAGGAGTGAGCCGCCGGTTCCGCAAACTTGAAGCGGCCTATGCATTAATTAGGAAACACCTCGGTTTCGTAGCGATGGATCTCCAAGGTCTCCGACCAGTGGCTTTCAGGCAGACCGGCCTTGCGTTTCAGATGCCGAAGGAAATCCTCGGCTTTCGGTAGTGACTCCCAGACAGAAGGAAGAAAGGTGCCTCTGGCCATCCCGTCCACCAGGATGAGTCCGTCGATCCCAGGGCGCAACTGCTGAATCAGGTCGCTCTCGGATTCGAAGGGGAGGGGTTCAGCCGGTGTAAGCACAGAGAGGTGGATCACGAGTTCGTCATATTCATGGGGCGACAGCGGCGGAAATCGGGGATCGCGAAAGGCGGCAGAATAGGCATTTTCCGCCACATCCTCGATCAGTGGCTTCATTGCCTCCAGGTGTCCAATGCAACCGCGCAGTCGACCACGCTTGTTTAATGTCACAAAGCTGGCGCGAATTGCCTGCAACTCTGCACTGTAATCTGCAGCCTCGACAGGCAATGATCTGCCTTTCTCCAAACCGTTTCGGATCGATGCATGGGCGACCTCTAACAGCGTTTTCCAGCCATTGTCGCTGAGGTTTTTTTTCGGTTCGATAGACATTCTGGTTTTCCAATAAGGTGTGATTTTCTCTGCCGTCTAATAGAACCATGGGTCGATTTTTTTCAAAAAGCAAGGCTGGATAAGCCTGAGAACATCCGCCATAATCCGCCTCCCCATTCACCAGTCTGGCGTGCTCATATGTGGTTTAAAAATCTTCGTATCTACCAACTTCTTAAACCCTTCGCGCTGTCGGAGGAAGAGCTGCAGATACAGTTGGCGGAACGGGAGTTTCGAAGTTGCGGCAGCATGGAACCTGCCACACTCGGCTGGACATCGCCGCTGGGCAGGCGATCGGAGCGTCTGGCCCATGAAGTGAACGGCAGCATCATGCTCTGTCTGCGGCAGGAGGAGAAGGTACTGCCCGCGTCAGTGGTCCGGGAGATGGTTGAAGAGAAAGCCATATTGATTGAAGAGGCGGAAGCACGCCAGGTCTCCCGGCGGGAGAAGGGCGAGATTCGGGAGGAGATCATCCAGGATTTGATGCCCAGGGCGTTCACCAAATCGGCAAGGATCTACGCCATGATCGACCGGACCAGCGGCTGGATTCTGGTCGACGCTGCCTCGGCCAACAAGGCGGAAGCACTGCTGGGACTGCTCCGGGAGACCCTGGGAACCCTGCCGGTTCGCCCTTTGGATGTTGCAGTCGCTCCGCCCTCCGTGATGACCGAGTGGGTGCGCCGCCCGGAACAGTATGGAGACTTTCTCCTGCAGGACAGCTGTGAACTCCAGGATGCCTCAGACGAGAAGGCGATTGTGCGCTGCAAGGGACATGATCTGGGTGCACAGGAAGTGCTCAACCACCTGGATGCGGGAAAACAGGTGGTCAAATTGGCGGTAGAGTGGAATGAGCGGCTCTCCTGCATGATTGAATCAGATCTTGCGCTAAAGCGGATAAAGTTCCTGGATATCATCCAGGAGGAGGCCGCTGATAGTGTGGCTGAGGATGATATTGCGCGGTTTGATGTCGACTTTTCCCTGATGGCCCTGGAGTTTCGCCGTTTTCTGCCTCGCCTGCTGGAACTCTTCGGCGGCGTACAGGATGAAAATTAAGGGACTTTGATGACGTTTCGTCCAGATCAATTCCTTAGTGAAATGCAGGGTTTATTGATCTGCGTCATATTGGAGTCAATTAAGAATGGCTAATATTGCCTCCAGCTACACGCGGATTGGTCGTTTCCGTGGATAAGCGCTAGTCTGCGGGTGAGCAAACTCGATCCTTTTAGCCTCCTGGATCGGTTCTCACCCGCTTTTTTTTGCGCATAAAAAACGGCCTCGGCATACCTGCCAGATTCCGTTCTTTCCAGGCCATAATCACCCGGATTCCTACCAACTCACAGTAGGCCTGATCAAGCGTAGCGGATCAGGCAAAATCTGCTAGTGGCCATAGTACTCCTTGAACCACTTGGCGAAGGCCGCTACACCATCTTCAAGCTTGGTGTCAGGTTTGTAACCCGTGTCCTTAATCAGGCTGTCCACATCGGCATAGGTGGCAACCACGTCGCCGTCCTGTAGTGGCAACATGTTCAGTTCGGCTTTCTTGCCAAGACTCTCTTCCAGCAGCTCAATGTAGCGCATCAGCTCTGTCGGGTTATTGCTGCCGATGTTGTAGAGACGATAGGGCGCTTTACTGCTGGCGGTGTCCGGGTGATCGCTGTCCCAGTCGGGATTTGGCTGGGCCGGACGATCCAGCACCTGAATCACGCCTTCAACGATATCGTCGATGTAGGTGAAATCCCGTTGGTGCTTGCCATAGTTGAAGACATCGATGGGTTCGCCCTTCATGATCTTTTGGGCAAATTTGAGCATTGCCATGTCGGGACGGCTCCAGGGTCCATAGACGGTGAAGAAGCGCAAGCCGGTGGTGGGCAGGCGATAGAGATGGCTATAGGTGTGGGCCATCAACTCATTGGCCTTTTTGGTGGCTGCATAGAGACTCACCGGGTGATTCACATTGTCGTGAACCGAAAAGGGCATGGAGGTATTGGCGCCGTAGACAGAACTGCTGGAGGCGTAGACCAGGTGTTCGACGCCGTTATGACGACACCCTTCGAGAATGTGTCCGAAGCCCATCAGGTTTGAATCAACATAGGCCAGCGGATTTTCGATGGAGTAGCGAACTCCCGCCTGGGCTGCCAGATTGACTACGCCGTTGGGCTTGTATTTGGCGAAACAGTCTGCAATGCCTTGGCGATCTTCCAGTTCGAGCCGCAGATCGGTGTAGTTCGGGTGATCCAGGGTACGGGCCAGGCGAGCCTTCTTTAGTTCTACGTCGTAATAGTCGTTGAGGCAGTCGATGCCGATGACCTCGTCACCACGATCCAGCAGCCGCAGTGCCAGAGCTGAACCGATGAAACCGGCGCTGCCAGTTATCAATACCTTCATTGGGGAGTTCCTTTTCGTAAACTAGCGCTAAATTGGGATCAGCTTAGATCGTCGACGTACCAGTCCATCGCTTCATCAAGACCGGGTCCGATCTTGTGAGTCGGCTCATATCCCAGCAATGTTTCTGATTTGGAAATATCGGCCAGAGAGTGCAGAACATCCCCGGCGCGGAAATCCCTGTAGGTAGGAGAGGACTCTTTGAGATGAGGAAAGCGCTTTTCCAGCAGTATACGGATCTCTTCGTACAAATCGGTCAATGTAGTACGGTCGCCGACGGCAACATTATAGACTTGGTCGACCGCATCAGGGTTTTCTGTGGTTGCGCCCAACAGATTGGCCTGTACGGCGTTGTCGATATAGCAGAAATCCCGGCTCGTTTTACCGTCACCATTGATGAAGACCTCTTCATCCTTGATCATGGCATCGACCCACTTGGGTATGACGGCTGCGTATGCCCCATTAGGGTCCTGACGTTGCCCAAAAATATTGAAATAGCGCAGGCCGATGGTCTTGAAATCGTAGCAACGGGCAAATACGCTGGCATATTGTTCGTTGACTACCTTGGTGACCGCATAGGGAGAGAGCGGGTTGCCGATCTTGTCTTCAACCTTGGGCAGACCTGGGTGGTCGCCATAGGTGGAACTGGAGGCCGCGTAGACAAACCGTTTGACGCCGGCATCACGAGCCGCCACTAGCATGTTCAGATAGCCGGTGATGTTGTTCTCATTGGTGGTGATCGGATCATCCAGGGAGCGGGGTACCGATCCGAGGGCTGCCTGATGCAGCACGTAATCAACACCCTCACAGGCTTTTTTACAACCATCCAGAGAGCGGATATCACCTTCGATGAAAGTGAAGTTGTTCCACTGAGCTTCCGAGACCTGTTCCTGCACCTTGTCGAAATTGTAGCGATGCCCAGTACAGAAGTTATCCAGGCCGACAACGGACTGGTTGAGCTTCAACAGGGTTTCCAACAGGTTAGAGCCGATGAAACCGGCAACGCCAGTCACGAGCCAAGTGGACTGGTTGCTTTCCATGTGTTGTTTGAGCTTATCGTAGCTATTCATAAAGTCTGTATTCCAGGTCGTTTTACTGCTTACAGACGACCGTCGACATCATCCACAGGCAGAAGGTTCTTAACATCGAAGAGCACACCGTCAGGTTTGCACAGGGAGCGGATCTTTTCACTGCCCATCTCGGCAAACTCTTTGTGTGACACGGCCAATATAACGGCATCATAGTGCCCTTCCTTTAGCGTATCGATGGTGCGAATGCCATATTCGTGCTCGGCTTCGTCAGGATTGACCCAGGGATCATAGACGTCCACAGAAGTGCCGTAGTCCTGGAACTCTGCAACTATATCCACCACGCGGGTATTGCGAAGATCCGGACAGTTCTCCTTGAAGGTGAGGCCCAGAACCAGTGCCTTGCTGTCGGTGGAGGCGGTACCGCGTTTCATCATCATCTTGATGACAGAGTGAACCACATAGGCGCCCATGCCATCGTTGAGCCGGCGACCCGCAAGGATGATCTCCGGCTGGTAGCCGATCGATTGCGCCTTGTGTGTCAGGTAGTAAGGGTCGACACCGATGCAGTGACCGCCAACCAAGCCGGGGCGGAAGGGGAGAAAGTTCCACTTGCTGCCGGCAGCCTCAAGTACCTCCAGGGTATCGATACCGAGACGATTGAAGATCAGTGCCAGTTCGTTGATCAGGGCAATATTCACATCGCGCTGGGTGTTTTCGATGACCTTTGCTGCCTCGGCAACCTTGATGCTGCTGGCCTTGTGGGTGCCAGCAGTAATGATGCTGCGGTAGAGTTCATCGACGAAATCCGCCACCTCGGGCGTGGAGCCTGAGGTCACTTTCTTAATGGTGGGCAGGCGGTGCTCCTTGTCGCCGGGATTGATGCGCTCAGGGCTGTAGCCGACGAAGAAGTCCTTATTGAAGGTCAGGCCGGAATCCGCTTCCATGATCGGTACGCAATCCTCTTCGGTGGCACCTGGATAGACTGTGGACTCGAAGATGGCGATATCGCCGGGTTTGATCACCTTGCCCAGCGCATGGCTGGCGCCGATCAGCGGCGAAAGGTCTGGCTGTTTATGCTCGTTGATCGGGGTGGGGACTGTGACGATAAAGACGTTGCACTCTTTGAGGTCATCCAGATTGCTGGTGTAAGTAAGGTGGGGCACCTTTACGAGTTCTTCGGGCTCCACTTCCAGAGAGCTGTCGCGGCCCTCTTTCAATTCCTGAACCCGTGCCTCGTTGATGTCGAGACCAATAGTAGGAAATTTCTTTCCGAACTCCACTGCAAGTGGCAGTCCTACGTAACCGAGGCCAAGCACGCCGATACGTGTCTTCCTGAGGTCGAACATGTTGAATCCCTATGATTTAAGCTGTTGAAAACAAAGAGTGATTTAGTAATTCTATTAGTGTGCCAAGCGCACAACAAAACAGCTGAATCATAGCGCGAGAAATGGGGAAACGCGAGTGTTTTGTCCGGGGTTTTCAAAACAGTTAACAACTCCTTGCCTTCCTCACACGTTTTGCTTCTTTGAACGGTCAGTCGGTGATTATTCCTGAGCGTCGCAGCTGTGAGAGTGTCTTAGCCTGCTCGCTCTCATCCGCATAGAGGACAACGACCCTGAAACGCTGTTCGGGCAGTTTGAACCAGTCAAACCGCAGGTCGGGAAAGCGCTTCTGCAGCGATCTCACATAGGCCTCGACCCGGTAGGGGCGGTTGAATTCGATGAGCGCCCGTCTCTTTTCCGTTGAATAGGGCTGTTGTGGTTCGGTGGATTTGCGGCGGTTGATATCCGTCACATAGGTGAGGTGACGATAGATATAGCGGCTGTACCACTCTGCGCCGTCTGGTATGTCCTCCCCGGTTTTGGATATCCGGCCGGGGCCATAATTGTAGGCAGCCAGTGCCAAGTGCAGGTCGTTGTTATAGCGTGCAAGCAGTTCTTTGAGGTATCGGGTGCCCGCATCCACATTTCGACAGGGGTTGTAGAGGTCTGCAATCCTGTTGATTCCTAGATGTTTCGCGGTGCCCGGCCATTGGATCTGCATCAGACCATGTGCATTTGCGTGGGAGCGGGCTGCAGGATCGAAATCGCTTTCACCCCGTGAGACTGCCAGCAGAAGGGTCAATGGCAGGCCGTGATTTGCTGCGGCCCGGCGGAAACAGTGCAGATAGGGGAAGCGTTTGCTCGGCTCTCTGCTGTCTGCGGGAGACAGGTAGTTTTTCCAACTCTCTGAAAGGGTTGTTGTCCTGATTTTCGCAGCACTGCTGACGAGCTGGGAAAAGACCATTCCAGCCAGCAGGCAGAGCAGGAGGATTCTATTCCTATTTATCTGGGTCATGGGATGCCTGCTCTATTTCGAGGCCGCTTGCGGCAGCAATTTGTGTGAGGGCGATGGTGCGGTCAGCTTCACCCCAATGCGCAAAATCCACCTGATATCTGCCCGATTCGATCTGCTGGACACGCATTTGGCGTCCTGTCAGGCGTTCAATACGACTGGCAAATCCGTTGGCGGAACGTTCACTGTGGAATGGGCTCCAGAACGGCTGCCATTGTTGGTCGATTGCCTGAAGCTCGATATTGGATATTGGTGGCTCTTCAGTCGTGGTGGGTCTGTCGACCGGGATTGGCGGATCTTCCAATTCGTGGTCACCTGCCGTTGGGGTGGAGAGTGCTGCCTCATCCGATAGGTTGGGTGTTGCTGGAACACTTTGCGACGGCATTTGAGTGGGTAGGGTGCTGCTGGAGATTTGCCGAGTCGGTGTCGGATTGAAAACCAGCCCCAGGAGGAAAACTGCCACCCCGAAACCTGTAATAAGTCCAATAAGTCTTGCCATGATATCTCTCATTCCTAATAAATATTAATCAATGAGTTATGAGTATTAATTAATGTAATATCTCTTGATGTCCATGCAACGTTCGAAGCGTGCTCCAGCATCAGCTGATCAAGCTTCTGCAACCAACTCATGAGTTCTTCAGCGTCGAGTTGAGGATCTTCGTAACCGTGGCAACTCTCCGGCAGGAGGGCGAGATGAGCGGCGACCACCCCCGCGCTACGATTATCATTGGTGATTATCGCGTAGTAGGTCTCCCGTTCGGATTGATCATCACCATGCAGCACGCCCTCCACGCCTCGCCGGTGCCGTGAAGGCAGGCGCAGGGTCTTTCCATTGGAATTCCGGGAAGATCTCACTCCAAGATGTTGGCACTCTGATGGGGCGAGACGAAACAGTGCACCGTCGCCACGCTTTTTGAAGAAAAACCCCCGGCTCTGCGCAGACGCAGCTATCTCCAAGGCAAAGCACCCCTGCTTGGGAATGACCGCCTGCCCATTGAGCACGCGCTCTCCTGAGCGCCAGGGATGGCGTGTGCCGCAAAGCGAGAGTTTTCTCGGTGTGATGATCTGGAGGACGCCGGCACTTTTTGCCACTCTCTCCGGCCTCTTTTTCTGGGCAGGGACGGCCTCGGCGATTGTGGCCTGTGCGGGACCAGACAGAAGATAGGTACTGACACTGATATCCGGCAATGCCGAAGCAGCCTCGGCAGGTTGGGCCAGAATCCAGAACTGCTGCAGATTTCCTGAGATCCGGTGAGTTTTTCCTTTTATCGTCAGATCGGCATCAGCCTGTTTTTGTTCAATATGAACATCACCAAAACGGGCAAGATAGTGAGTGAGCAGTTCCATGGTTGTACGCGACTGCGCTTCACCACCTTCATAAGGCTGAATATGAAGTTTGGGATTTTGAACAGGCAACTGTTTAAGACGGCAGTAGAGGTCATCAGCCAGTTGTCTGGCCATAAGATCCGGCTGTCCCTGAACAAAAGGCAGCATTCGCAGACCTCGAAGTGACTCATCCAGATGCACAGTGCGCAGCAATTCCGCCTGCTGGCGGGATGCCTCTCCCTGCCACTGTCGGCTGAACCCGGAGACCCAGCTGTTCTGTTGCAGATCCAATGCCCTGAGGGTCAGATTCAACTGCCGACTGCTGTCGAGTCTGAGGTCCAGGCCGATGAAATAGTGGATCGGCTGTTCACCATCACAGGGCTTAGTGGGTCTATCCTGGTGACTCCAATGCTTGTCCCGTTGTTGTCGGGCCAGATGGATACCCGCAGTCGCCAGTAGTTCGGCGTTGATTTTGTCGCGGATGTCCCGTGTCAGCTGGTCCATTTTTGGTTGAATCGCACCGTCCTTCAGTCTGCCCAACAGTATGGGTTCTCCCTGGAAACGGGGATGCTGGCGGAGTTGTGTCTTGAGATAGGGGATAAGATCCTGCTCAACCCACTGGTCAAGGGTGGATTGTGATGCGAGTCTGGTCGGTTGGGTGACACAACCACTCAGGCTTATCAGAAGAAGAGTAAGACAGATTGATCTAAACATTCCCTTGTCTCCTTTCCAGTTTGACACGGCCCAGGGCATCGATAATGAGCAGACCACCACTGGACTCCTGCATTAATTGTTGAATTTTTCCCTGCAACAGATGGGGCAGTTCCACGCCCCAAACGACCTGTGTTCCTGCTGAAGTGACGGGCCGTTGTCGGAAGGCCTGCAGGACATCACCGGGTACTGTTTCAGGCATCATTTCATGGTAGCGTCGGGGAGAGGGCGAAACATGAAACACGTTTTTTCCATTGGAAAAAGTAAGCTTCCAGGTTGTTTCCGGGCCTAGAGCATAGAGTTTAATACTCTCGTTTTGAACAAGGTGTTTTAAAGCCAGATCTGAGGAGAATCTCAGTTCAAATCCTGGTTCTTCATCTTTAGTGGTGTCTGTCTCCTGCGCCTCGATAGGAGTGACGGTTTGAGGTTTTTTCTTTAACTGCTGATCCAGGGTCGATAGATCTTTCCGACGCTGTTTAATCTTTAGATTCAATGCAGAGAGTTGCTGCTGTTTCTGTTGAGACTGTGCCGTCAGCACCTTCTGTTCGTCAGAAATCCTGCGATGTTTTTGCTGTTGTTGTTCGAGATCTGTATGAAGTTGCTCCAGAGAGGCGATGAGGGTCTGCTGCACCTGTTCCAATCGACTGTTGTCGGCTTTCTCTTCAACGATTTTGGGTTCTTCCGAAGCGGCCTGCGGCAGTGACTGCACCAAGGCAAAGATCGCCATCAGACAAAAGCCGAGAATTGCCATAAAGCGCATCACATCGGCCTGCAGTTCATCCGTGCCACCAGATCCTGCATGGGGATCAGCGCTGTAGATTTGTGAGTGCCAGAGGTTCATCCCGATTCTCTTGGTGGTGGCTGATTTGTTGCAAGTGGCTGTCGATGCGATCCAATGAGGTCTGTACTGCCGTGTTGTGCTGCTCGGCCAAATGGCTGTAGTAGCGCTGTAGCTCACCACCAACGGCAACTGCCTTGACGACACGCATCAGATAGCCGCCAATGCCGCCGAATATGGTGGTGGAGAGCGCGAGCAGGATCCCTCCATCGACCAATCGTTGAAGAATGACGAAGGCACCGAGTTGCGCTGCGCTCTCAGGATTGCCGAGAGCGGAGAGCAGGGCACTGCGCATTCCGATGGCGGTCCAGATCACGCCAATGCCGAAAAACAGCCCGATCCAGATATCGGTCAGGTGTGCCGCCTGGACGATCCTGTCGATGGATTGTCCTGCAGTAATGCGTTGCCGCAGGGTGCGCAGACTCAGCAGAAACAGCAGGAATACCAGGGTGAAAGGCCAAATAGCCATGCCCATATTGCGGCTGCTCCAGCTAAACAGGTTTTGCAAGCCTTCCAGGGATTCGGCTGAGATTGTCACCAGGTTTTGGGCCGACAGCAGCCACAATAGCAGGCTGCCAAGACTCAAGGTGATAAACAAACCCAGCAGAACCCCCTTCAGAAAGCGACTGAGATACCCCCTTTTCATCGCTTCTCTTCCCGCGCTAATTAGCGCTGCAGGCGGTGCAGGTGGCTTCCAGCACCAGTTCCGTCTCTTGCAGCAGTCGGTCAGCGCGCTGATAACTACCGGTATCACGGCTGATCTTTACCAGGCCGCGCTCCTTGTCGAGTAGCTCCCGTTCCATGTTTGCCAGCACCTCCTGTTGTTTTGGACAGGTCAGGCTGCAGTTGTTGTAGTCCCCCATCAGGGAGACATATTTGACGTTGAAATAGCGGTTGTAGATCGACTTTGCCTGCTGCTTGCTCAACAGACCCGCCTGATTTGACCAGAGTAGAAATTCGCTGAACTTCTCTTTGTTCGCAGGTTTTGGATCGCTCTCGGCAATATTCATCAGACGCCCAAGGTAGGCATCGAACTGGAAGCTGCATACATCACTCAAATCACTCTTCGACTGGCTTACGGCGACATCCAGGTCGTGACCCTGTGGCGGGATGCAGGCGTTGGCCTTTACCGGCTGGGTGTCGCAACCGGCGGTGAATGAAACGGTGGCAAAAAGAGCCGCTGTGATCAGTACTTTTGTGCTATTCATGGTGTTTCTCCCTTAGAGGCTGAGTGGGCTCTGGTACGCTGTGCTGTCTGCAGTGGTTGGAGGCGCCGCAAGGGGCATTTCACTCTCCGGATCACCAAACAGGATGCCCTTGACCCCGTTTACCACCTCCAGCATCTCAGGCGTGATGGTGCCGAAGGATTGGTTGAGTTGGCCCATGAGGGTGGCTCTGCTGATCTCCTGTCGGGTGCGGGCGATCAGATCGGAGGTCTCTTCCATGTCCAGGTATATGTCGGAGGCGATGACCGCCATGGATGAACCCTGCGACGATGAGCTGTTGGAGACCAGTTTGTAATACTGGCTGAAGCGGTCGCTGAGCCGCATGCCGGAGCGCCCACGCAGGTTGGGCCGGGTCTGTGATGCCTGCTTGCCGGACTGCCCGCCGAGCAGGTTCTCCTGCAGGGACCAGGGTGTCATGCCATTCCCCAACTCCTTGCGAAGACGTTTCGCCAGACTCTTGCGGGTCGTCTCCACCGCCTGCTCCATGGTGGGCAGGTTGCTCTCCATGATGTTCAGCATTTCGAGATAGGTTGCTCCAAGTTGCTTGTTCAACTGGGCACAGCCGGGATCGTCATCCGCCTCTTCGCATTTACTGTCGATGATCAGTTGCTGCTGTTGATCCAGACGGGATATCACCTCCTGCAACCCGCTCTCCATCTCTTTGGCAACGCTGCCGGTGTGGCGAATGTCCTCGAGTACCGTGGTGGGGAAGAGCTTGAGGGTAGGGGTGTTGGCTGCCTGGGTCGGGATGGCGAACAGCAACATCCAGGCCAAAACAAGTGCCGAAAACGGCTGCAAGCCGGTTGAATCTGATAGGTTGAATTTGCTTGGGGTGCTCATGGTTTTATCCCTCCTGATTGAGCGGTGACCCTTGTCATCCTCGAATGGCGATTTAGGATCTCTGTTGGAGATTGTGGAGGCTGTTAACTGAACGGAGCCTGAACGGTGTTCAGAAATAGCGTGGTCACGTATATTTCACCGCACTATGCCAAACCTGGAAACCACAACCCGACCCGAGACATCAGCGATTGCACTGGTGACCCTGCATGCAGGCTACAGCCACTCCTCATTGGCGCTGCAGTCGATTGCCGCTTTCTGTCGCGGCGAGCCTTTCCACGACGAGATCCACCTGTTTGAACCGCTGGTCAATGTGAATCACCAGCAGCTGATCGAATCGCTGGTGGCGTTGGCGCCGGCGGTGATCGGATTCTCGACCTATCTCTGGAACATCCAGGCGTCCATCAGACTGACACGGTTACTGAAGCAGCTTCTGCCGGAGTCGCTTTTTGTTTTCGGTGGTCCCGAAGCGGGACCGCGAGGCGCTGAGTTGTTGGGCAGAGTGGATGCAATCGATTTCATTGTGGACGGGGAGGGTGAAGCTGCTTTTCGTGATCTGGTGCGCTGGCGTCTTTACGGCGAGGGTGATCTTTCCGAAATATCGGGGCTGATCTGGCGCAAAGGCGGAACGATAGAGACCAATCTGATACAGATGCTGCCGGTGGAGGCGATTTCCTCACCGATTGCCCTGGGTTTGACGGATTTCACCAAGCCATTGGTTTACTGGGAGACCTCCCGTGGTTGTCCCTATCGCTGTACCTTCTGCACCAGTGCCACCGACAGGCTGCGTGCATTTCCTGTGAAGAGGGTGGAAACCGAACTCCAGATGCTAGAGGGGCTTGAGGCCAAAACAGTGAAACTGCTCGATCGCAGTTTCCATCTCGGAAAAAAGCGCACAGTAGAGCTTCTGCAGCGATTCGCCCATACGCCGGAGAGTCTGCGTTTCCATCTGGAGCTGAATCCGGACCGGATCTCCCCCGAGGCAATGGCGGTATTTCGCCAGGCAGTACCAGGGAAGTTCCAGTTTGAGATCGGACTGCAGACCCTGAGCGAGCCGGTGCTTGATGCCATCGACAGGCAGATGGATATCCCCAAGGCACTGGCGAATATTCGTGAGTTGGTCGAACTGAAAAAACACCCGGTCCATCTCGACCTGATCATAGGGCTGCCGGGAGAGGATGCAGCACAATGCAGTGACTCCCTGAACCGTGTATTTCGGCTCCATCCTGGCCATCTTCAGCTGGGCGCCTTGAAAATGCTGCCTGGTACACCCCTACAGATGCAGGCGGGGCCGTTGGGTTATCGTTGGGACAGGGAGCCGCCCTATGAAGTGCTCTCACACCCACTGCTCACTTTTCAGGAATTATCGCGGTTTAAGCTCTACGCGGAGTTGCTGGAACGTCTTTGGAATAGCGACTACCTGGCTCATACACTGATGTGGCTGGTACCGCGCTATTTTGACGATGAGATCGTTGCCTGTTTCGATGCATTGTTAGTCGCGACGGGTGAGCGACTGGCTCGTGAAAATCTGCAGCCTGACCGGTTATTCGGTCTGGTCGTAGATTTCCTCGAGCCCATGCTGACTGGAGACCCCCGGTTACAGGAGTTGCTGCTCTGGGACTACAGTCGATTCAGTCTGGTCAATGGCAAGACACCATCCTGGATCGCTGAGCATCTACATGAGTGTGGAAAATTCGTGGTGCAGGGCAGTCGGCGCCAGTTGCCGATACTGTCACTCTCCAGCGAGGCGGCAGAGATCATCAGCCGCCGTGCCTTGGAGCCGACTGCAGCAGGTCGATATGCAGTCTGGCCGCGACAGCACAAAAAAGGCAAACCAGTGGAAATTTTTAAGGTGCATATGTAAGAAGGCCAAGCGCCAGGGGCACAGAAGTCAATCCCAATCGATTTTACATATCTGACCAAACAGCATATTCATTGCCACTAGGGTCACAAAAATGGAAACGACGGCCGCCTGGAAATGAAAAGATTGGTGTAACTATTCAGCCCATTCTGCCATGCCCATGGATATTAGGCCTCATCCATTTTCATAAAGCCTGGATTCTGTCCTTTAAAAAGCAATGCCAATGCATCGGTAGCCGTCATGCCATGCTTACGGCAGGTTGACAGGTAACTGCGAACCCGACAAAAGATCTTCGCCCCCTCCATAGACCGGAAGCAACCAGAGATCTTTTGCTGCACCTTGGTCATACGTAGATCATTCTCACCCTGATTGTTGGTAAAAGGAACAATCTCATTTTCCATGAAACGCAGGACATCTTGTTCGAAGTCGCGCAATCTCTCCAGCAG